>JBGSNX010000001.1:0-30594 GCA_041739465.1 Salaquimonas sp. | reverse complement strand
CCCGTTTGTCTCCGAAAGCAGTGCCGAAGCAAGGGTTATACGGGCGGAGGTGTTCAGTGGATTGAGCGTCAACGCCAGTTTCGGCGACAATTCTTCCAGCAGCGAACTGGCAGCATTAAGCACCAAAACCGCGCACACGATCGAAGAAAGCAGCCATGATACCGCCAGCCCCGCCCTGGGTCTTGGTCCCCTCAGCCTGTTTTCCGCCTTTGGCATAGTTTTCTATCTCTGCGGTGTCGCTGTCATACGAATAATAATTGTACTGCATGTACTTGTACGCATAGTTGTAATCAAGTTTGCTCACTTGGAACTTGGTCAGCGCAGCACCTACCACGTTGCCGCCAACAGAACGTAGCCTTGTCATGGCTGTCTGGGCGGCTTTGCGGGTTACGTGTTTGGACGAGACCACAAGCAGCGTCGCGTCAACCTGCCGGCTCAAGATGGGCGCATCAGAAAGGCCCATTACCGGCGGACAATCAACGACCACCAGATCAAAACGCTTTGTGCAATAGTGAAGCGTCATGGCCATTTTCTGCGACGTGAGCAGATCAACCGGGTTTGGCGGAATGGTGCCTGCTGCCATGAAGGTGATGTTTGCGTCAGACGTCGAACGGAAGATCGATGCCACTTCGCCTTGCCGCACCACATTTGAAAGCAGATTGGAAAGTCCGATCGAATTGTCGGTGTTGAAGAGGCGGTGTAGCCGCGGCCTTCGCAGGTCAGCGTCGATGATCAACACTTTTCGACCCAGCGCCGCGAAATCTTGCGCGAGTTTGAATGCGGTGGTGGATTTGCCTTCGGAAGGCACCGACGACGTCACAGCCAGCGTGCGCATCGAAGTTTCAGCCCCTGCAAATTGCAGGGAGGTTCGCAGTGACCGGTACGCTTCCGAAATCGGCGATTTGGTATCGTTGAATATTTCCGTGAAGTCTGCGTTTTCCGAATGCGGAATAATGCCCAGAACCGGCAGCTTCAGGGTGCTTTCAATCTGGTCCGGCACCGCGAACGTGTTGTTCATCATTTCAAGGATGTACATCAATGCAACGGCCAGCAAGCTGAACAAGGCCAGCGAAACTGCCAAGTTGGCAACAAGGCGAGGAGAATAGGGCGCTCCAGGCGGGACAGCAGCATCAATAACCTGCGCATTTGCTGTTTTGAGTTCCGACCCCACACCGATATCGTTGAACTTGGAGATGAGGCTGTCATATTGGGCGCGGTTGCTGTCAACTTCACGCTTCAGAATTGTGTACTGAATGTTTTTGTCCTGATATTCGGACTGCCGAACTTCCAAGGCGGTCAATTCGGTTTGTAACGCGGCAACCTTCTGGACAGTTTGTTCATGCTTGATTTCGATGGACCGGGCGATGGATTTGATTTCCAGATTGACCTGTTTTTCAAGCTCCCGGATCTGTGCTTGCAGCCGCTGCATTTCCGGGAAACCTGGCTTGAGCGTTGAAAGCTTCTCGGAATAGGATGCCTTGAGTTCAGCGATTTTCTGCTTGCTGTCCTGAATTGACTTGCTCTCGAAAACTTCCGGCAAAGTTGCCGCATTGCCTTCTTTCACTTGCTGCAAATACCGCTCTGCACCCAGCCGCTCTTGAATGGCATCTGCAAGTGCCTTGTTGATTTCATTTATGTTTTGCGAGATCAGGGACGAGTCGGTCCCCGTAACCGTGATGCCCGCACCCTTGGCATAGGCAACAAGTTCCTTTTCGGATGATTGGAGTTTTTCCTTTGTCTCCCGAACTTGTTCTTCAATGAACTGACGCGCCAGCTCAGAAGTTTCGCCTTTGCGGTCAACGCCTTGATCTATGAAGCTCAGTGCGATCTGGTTTGCGACATCGGCTGAATATTTGGGGTCTGGATGCACGAATGACACGGCAAGAATGCTTGTGTTTCTGACAAGGTTCACCGAAAGGTCCGCACGAATGATTGAAGTGGCAATCTCGGCCCGCTTTTGTGCATCAAGCTCCGTTGTCTGGTTTTGGCCGGAAGTTTGAAACGCCCTGGCAAACAGGTTCCTGACAGAGAAACTGGCGACCGGGGTCAGAAATTTCTCATCTTCGCCAAGGTTGAGTTCAAACACAACGCGGCGCGCCAACTCGCGGCTCTGCATCTTGAGCTTGGCGGTTTCAAAGATCCTGAAGTCGGTTGATTGCGAAGTTACCTCGAGGTCCTGGAAGACCCTTGCACCGGAGGTGACGATCTCCAAATTGGCCGTTCCACGGTAAAGCGGTGTCTGCACCCAAGTGTAAACAAAGCCGCAAACCACGGCTGTGGCCAGGGCAGCCAGTATAAGCCAGCGATAGTGAACCGCGTACCAAAGCAGTTTTAGCGGATCGAAACCTTCCGAGATTTCCGGTTCATCAAAATAGCCATGCTCCGACGCACGCGACCCGGAATAGGGCTGTATATGCGCTGGCACGAAATCCCGTGGAGAAACGGGCAATCCGTATTGCTGCCTTTTGGGTTCAAACACTGCGCATGCCCCTTATGAAACAAATGATGACTGCTGCAAGCGAAGCATCTGTTTTCCCATGCCTTCGTGCTCTGCAGGAGCCTTGCTCTTCAAACTACAATGGAACAGCCAGTCGAGCCGCCCCGGATGCAATTCCCAGTGCATCGCGAAGGTTCTTGCCTGCAACTTTCGCACCAGACTGGAAAGACACGATCACATCGCTTCCGAAAATGCGCGGGTCGCCCTTCTTGCCGGCACGGATATCCTTGATGCTGTAGTTGGCGACCAGTTTGCGTTCGCCGATCTGGCGGAACACATAAAGTTTCGTCTCGTCCGCTATTTCCTGCAGTCCACCGGCAAGCGCCAGAACTTGCAGCAGCGTTGTTGTGCTGGAAACAGGATAAATTCCCGGCTTGATGACCGCGCCATCGACCGTTACGCGCTGGCCCGCCGATTCTTTCATGAACACCGATACATCGGGCGACTGCAAATACTTGGCGCCGTATTTGCTCTCGATTTCAGATTCAATCTGCGGGATTGTCTTTCCCTTCGCCTGAACTTCACCAATCAGCGCGAGCGAAATGCGCCCTTTGCTGTCAACTCTGACCGTCCGGTCAAGATCGTTGACTTGAAACACATCAACTTCCAGCAAGTCGTTTTCAGCAACGATGTCGTCGGTGCCTGAATTGGTTTGTGGAGGAGCAGGCAAATTAGCGACGATGTCGAGATCATCACTGTTGGCAACGGACCCCTTTGCGGCAAATTCATTGTCCGGCGAACCTGGCATCGCACTGGACGTGGATTCACTCACACAGCCCGAAAGGACGGCGCAAATGATCAAAATAACCATTGCTCTTGATCTCATGCTGCCGCCTACCACCAGAACCTGAGCGTTCATTTCACAGCTATATGGCGAAATTGCTGCGCCGTGTCAAAAACATAGACAAGTCATTGCGAAATCAAACAAATTCGGATTGCGGAACTTTCGCCTTGGAAGGTAAAGTGAATGGGTGATTCGCGGGGCTTCAACCCTAAAAAACGTTTATCCACGACTGAGTTTTCTTTCCGGTCGCGATAGCAAGGGGGAATTTCCGAATTGACGGAAAAAAGACGATTCTTAACCGTCGGTTAACCATATGTTCGTTAGTTGTGTCTTCGTGGGTTCGTCTGAAATCGTTTGGCGGGAACGACTGAAATGGACAATGATTTCATCGACAAGATCGTGAAATGGCAAAAGTCTGGTGCCAGGGTACTTTTGCGTCGCAATTCCTTTGGCAAAGGCCGCGTAAAGGTTGTGGCCGGGCCGTTCGGCGTCCTGACGCGGCGGTTTGAGGTCAATACCGAAACCTACGAAGCGATCAAGCGCGTTTGTTTCTGCTAAGCCTTGTTCTTTTCAAACATTTGGAGCGCCATCATTCCGTGCTCCAGCAAAACGCTGGCCCGGATGCTGCTTGTCGCTTCTACATAACAGCGCATTTCCGGCGCATTGCCTGAGGCGCGAAAGTGCATGATCTCGCCTCCGGCAAGCGATAGCCGTACGCCGTCGGTCAGGTCGACATTCTCGACCATGCCGGACGTGCCAACAAATTTGCTCCTGAACGCCACGTTTGACGCCAGTTCCGCCAACAGCCTTGCTGAGCGTTCAGGCGCGTAGTCCTGCAAGCGGTTGCTGGCGGTGGCCCGGAATCCTGCGAAGGCGGAAAGCTGGCTACCCCGCAGATGCTTGGCCTTCATCACGCGTAATGCCGCCAGTATCGGCATAGTGCTGTCGCGGGTTGGCAGCTCGCGAACGGGGATGCCTTCAAGTGCAACTGAACTCCCCAGAAGAAAGCCGCCATTGGCTTCAAATCCTGCCACTCTCGCTGCACCGGAAGCTTTTGCTGCTTCCATGTCGACAATGACATAGGGCGAGCCGACACGCGTTCGACTGACATTGCAGGTGTCATCCGTGGATATTGCAGAGTTTGAAGTGACCGGCGTTGCCACATGATCGGCCTTGATCCATAGGCATGCAAGCCATCCCAGAAGATCGCCCGGCAGCGGTGTCCCGTTTTCATCGGCAACGAGCGGCCTGTCGCCGTCGGCATCGGTTGTTACAATCGCATCAAGCCGGTGCTCAGCTGCCTCCTGCCGGTACTGCGCCACAAATTCCGGTGCCACCGCTTCGGTATCAACCGGCGTGAATTGCGCGGTACGCCCGAATTTTTGAATCACTGCACCAAAGCCTGAAAGCAGATCGGCCAGAAAATCAGCGGCAACCGAAGAATGTTCGTGAACGCCTATCTTCAACCCTGACAAGCCATCGGCTGCCAACAGCATTGAATGGCGCTCGTGCCAGCGTGTCACTGCTTCTGCGTTTGCAGATGTCGCCGGCACCCAGATGCCCAAATCTTTCAGTGGCGCCGACGCCAGCGCAACAATCGCCGCCTCGTCGGATTTGGTGATTTCAGCGCCCGGCAAGTAGAACTTGATGCCGTTGCGGTCTGCGGGAATGTGCGACCCGGTGATCATGATTGCAGCGCTATTCATTGCAAATGCATGGCAGGCCAGTGCCGGTGTTGGGATCTCGCCACAATCCACCGGATCAAGACCGGCATCGCAAACAGCACTGGCACTGATCTTGAACAGTTCCGGACTTGAAGCCCGCTTGTCGCGCGCGACAAAGACCTTGTCTCCCGGCTTTGCATGCCCCGTTGCAAGCAGATGCTGGGCAAAGGCTGCGACATGGCTGCGGGCGGAGCCAGAGACAAGATCAACCGCAAGTCCGCGCAAGCCGCTGGTTCCAAACTTGACGTCCAATTCAACGCTCCCTGGCGAATGATGGCTTGACTGGCCCCCTGTTGAACCGAATGCTCGATTCGAAACAAGGAGGCTCGAATGCCTGTTTACAGCATTGACGGCATTGGACCGCAACTGCCAGCCAAGGGCAGGTATTGGATCGCTCCCGATGCCCATGTCATCGGCAATGTGGTGCTCGGGGATGATGTCGGCGTTTGGTTCGGTTCGGTCATTCGCGGTGACAATGAAAAGATCACGATTGGCGCGCGCACCAACATCCAGGAAGGGGCAATGCTGCACACCGATCCCGGCTTTGCCATCTCCATTGGTGAAGGCTGCACCATTGGTCACCATGCAATCATTCATGGTGCAATCCTTGGCGACAACACCCTTGTCGGCATGGGCGCAACCATCCTGAACGGTGCGCGCATCGGCCAGAACTGCCTGATCGGGGCCAATTCACTGGTAACCGAAGGCAAGGAATTCCCCGACAATTCACTCATTGTCGGCGCACCGGCCAGAGCCATCAAAAGCCTGGATGCAACGGTGGCGGCAAGGCTGCAGTATTCCGCAACCCACTATGTCGCAAACTGGCGCCGGTTTCAAAAAGGCCTGGTTCGGTTGGAAGACTAGCCAGCAAGGCCATCAATGAACTGGTCGATCTCCATGGCGATCTGTTTTCCATGGGTGTGAATCACCCAGTGGTCACCATCAGCAATTTCAACCAGACGGTATCCAGGTGCAAACTGCTCCAGTCCGGCGCGGCTTGCCGGCTGCAAGGCAATGTCTTTCATCCCCCAGACCAGCAAATGCGGTGCCTTGACGTGAAAACGCTGCGGGTCGGCAGCCAGAAGCGGGGCGTCGGGAATTGGTTCGCCTGGAACCGGAACCACAACCGGCGAAGCGCGGTACCAGTTGAGCATGGCATTGAGCCGACCTGGCTGCGACCAGGCCTTCCTGTAGCCTTCCCGGATTTCGTCGGTCAGCCACGGCGCGGGTGAGAATTTTTCAAACATCCCGAAAGTGCGCCGAAAGCTGTTGGCTGACATCTGCTTTTCAGCATCGGCATTGCGCAGGTAGTGGAAATACTGGCTCGCCGCCGCTTGAGAAGGCACTTCAATCAGCGCCTTCTGGAACGGGATCGGATGAACTCCGTTGACAATGACAAGGCCGCAAAGCCGCTCAGGCACGCCGATTGCTGCAGCATAGGCGACAGCTGCCCCCCAGTCATGACCTGCAAGCACGAACTTGCGGTTGCCGATGAGGTTCGATGTCATCGCCAACAGATCGGAGACCAGTTTCCTGGGTGCGTGGTCTGCTTCACGCTGCGGCGCGTCGGAAAGATTGTAGCCGCGCTGGTCTGGCGCAATGAGCAAATATTTGTCGGCAAGTTCGCGCAGCACCGGTTCCCAACCGGCCCAGTATTCAGGAAAACCGTGCAGGAAAACGATCGGCTGGCGCGGGTCGTCAAGCGAACCATCACTGTTGGTTGCCCGTGCATTGTGAACCACATGCAGGCGTACTTCGCCGCAATCGCTGAAGATGGAACGAAAACCCGTTGGCAAGCCGGTCAAAATCAAAGCTCCCTGCAACCATCCCTTCAGGATGTCGGCTCAGCTTAACAGAAGTATCTGCAAATATGCCAATTTCGCATTGTGCGCATTCGCACATGCTTTGTCGCCGGCACGGTGCATCTATTGGTCATCGAAACAGACCAAACCCAGAAGGAACATGAAAATGACCAACCGTACCCTTACCAGAACATTGGCAGCCGCAACTTTGGCAGCTTCACTTTCGTTCACTGCAATTGGAACCGCAAACGCCGGACCCTTTTACGGCTTCATGAGTTTCATGAGCTTCATGAGCCTGTCTGGCACGGACCTTGGCAGCGGTCGTTAAACCGGGGCAAGCC
The DNA here is from genome assembly GCA_041739465.1 of Salaquimonas sp. Lineage (GTDB taxonomy): Bacteria > Pseudomonadota > Alphaproteobacteria > Rhizobiales > Rhizobiaceae > BOKV01. Next base: position 23,446 of record JBGSNX010000001.1, on the reverse strand, counting down.
TGCATCTTTCTACTCAGCCGATGCTGTTTCTTTCGATAGACAAATGGGCGTGTGCAGCAGCGCCCCTGCTGGCCAGATCGCCGGTGACGGCTTCCTTCCAGCGGTGACCGACAATTGCGCCTTTGGCGAAGTCTGAAATGACGTTTTCGGAAATGATGGCGCGACCTGCTCCCTCGACAACTGTCACGGCTATGCCGGTCTGAACCTGTCTAATGACATTGTTGCTGGCAACCACATTGCGCAGGTACGGACCCCAGCCAAGGTTCATGCCGAATGCTTCCGAATTTTCGATCACATTGCCGGTGATTGCAGTGTCCGCCTCGGCTGATATGCCGATGCCGTAGAACTGGTCACTGTTTTCGTAAGGCGACTTGTTCTTGAGATTTCGGATCAGGTTTCCACTGATCGTTGCCATGCGCCCGCCTTGCATGAAATTGGCAATTGAAACGCCAATGGCAGCGCCATCCACCACATTGTTCGCGACCACTGCGCCGTTGAACTCGAATTCGGAGTAGATTGCCGTCTCGCCGGACCGCAGGCAATTGTTGCCGATAATCTGCACATTGGTGCCGGAGTTGGAACGGATTGCCGACAAGGCACAATCAGACACCTGATTGTTGGCAATCATCACCGAATGGGCACGAAACACATTGATGCCATTGCCCCATTGCCCGGTGCCGCCATTTCGGTTGGCAATGTTGTAAACCCGGTTGCCGGTAACAATCGTGCCATCTTCACCTTCCTGCCAGCGGTGCACCAGAATGCCGCCGTTCGAACAGGCCGACACCTCATTGCCGGTAATGGAGAAATTGCGGTTCTCGACAGCATAGATGCCGCATTCGCCGGCTGCACCCGAAATCAGGCAACGCTCGATCCGCCCACCTGAACGTTCAATCTGGAGACCGTTCTCAAGGCTGCCAAGGACCTGGCAATTGTCGATGACGAGATGGCGCGCGTTCGCAATGCGCATTGCCGCCCCGGCGTATGAGTCAATCCCGCGGTTCGCCCCGTCCAGCACAATGCCGGAGATCTCGATGTGTTGGCCGTTCTCGCCCAGGAGAAAGTGCCCGTTGCCGGAATAAACAAGGCGAGAAGCCCCCGGAACACCTGTCAACCGGACCTTCGAAGGAAGATTGATGTTGGACACGTGGTAGATGCCTGGCGGCAGGAAAATCGGCTGGTCACTGGACGATGCCGCATCAAGGATTGCCTGCAGCTTGCGGCTCTGGTCATCGATGGCACCGGGAATGAGCCCAAGATCAGAGGCGCTGAGCGAACCGCGCAAATCAGCAATGCTGAATGCCTCGGTTGCGCCTGCTGGCCTTGCAATGGCAATTGCAGGAATGGCGGCCATTGCCCCGATCAGGGACCTGCGTGTCAGACCGGAAACTTTGTGTGCCATTGCTGGTCAACTCCTGCCAATTTGCACCAATTGACCTTGGATATGCAGCTTTCATGCCGCTGTTCCGGTCGAGCAGCCTGCGTCATGGTGAAACGACCATTTGGATGGGCGAACCATTTGCGCCATATGTGGGGGATGCCTATAAGGGCGCGAATGGCCGCATTTTGCTTGCGGGGTACGACACCAACGGAGTGATCCATGCTGAGGGACGACGCAATTTACCTGGGCTCCAGCCGTAAAAAAGACGACAGCTTCAACAAAGGCGAATATTTGAGCCTGAAACTGGCAAACCGGCACGGCCTTGTGACAGGCGCCACCGGCACCGGCAAAACTGTTTCCCTGCAGATCATGGCGGAAGGCTTTTCCAATGCCGGCGTTCCAGTGTTTTGCGCCGATGTGAAGGGCGACCTTTCGGGCATTGCCGCAAAGGGTGAAGCCAAGGACTTTCTCACTGCCAGGGCTACGGCAATCGGCTTTGACGATTATGAGTTTCAGGAATTTCCGGTCATTTTCTGGGATCTTTTCGGCAAGTCCGGCCATCCGGTGCGAGCGACCATTTCCGAAATGGGGCCGTTGCTGCTTTCGCGACTGATGGGACTTTCCGAAGCACAGGAAGGCGCACTCAACATAGCCTTCAAGCTTGCCGATGATGAAGGCCTGCTGCTGCTGGATCTGAAGGATTTGCGCGCGCTTTTGTCCAACGTCAACGACCGCTCCAAGGAAATTGCCGGCAGCTACGGACTTGTCTCGACCCAGTCTATTGGCGCGATCCAGCGGCAATTGCTGGTACTTGAACAGCAAGGCGGCGACAGCTTCTTTGGCGAACCGGCATTGCAGATTGCCGACCTGATGCGCACCACCCGCGACGGGCGCGGCGCAATCTCGGTGCTGGCTGCCGACAAGCTGATGAATTCGCCAAGGCTGTATTCGACATTCCTGTTGTGGCTGCTCTCGGAGTTGTTCGAGGAATTGCCCGAAGTGGGGGACCCCGAAAAACCCAAGCTGGTGTTCTTTTTTGACGAAGCCCACCTGTTGTTCGACGAAGCACCCAAAGCGCTGGTCGACAAGGTGGAGCAGGTAGTGCGGCTCATCCGCTCCAAAGGAGTTGGCGTTTACTTCGTGACCCAGAACCCTCTGGATGTGCCCGACATTGTTTTGTCGCAGCTTGGCAACCGGGTGCAGCACGCACTTCGGGCCTATACGCCGCGCGAGCAAAAGGCAGTGAAAACCGCTGCCGAAACCTTCCGCCCTAATCCTGATCTCGATGTTGAAGCTGCCATTACAATGTTGGGCGTTGGCGAAGCTCTGGTCTCGACACTGGAAAACAAGGGCATCCCGTCCATTGTGGAGCGCACCCTGATGCGCCCGCCATCTTCGCGCCTTGGCCCGATAACCGAAGCCGAGCGCACAAAACTGATGGATGTCAGCCCGGTCGCTCAGCAATATACCCAGACCATCGACCGCGAATCGGCGTTTGAAGTCTTGAAGAAGCGGGCAGCCGAAGCTTCAGCGGCAGAAGAACGCGAACAGGTTCGCGAAGAGCAGGGACAAGTCACCCGCTCTCGCACCGGTTTCCAGTTGCCTGATTTTGGCTCCGGCGGCACAAGGCAGGATGACGGCTACACCCGCCCACGCACCCGGACGCCTGCTGCACCGCGCCGCACGACCGGCCGCCAGACAGTAGCTGAAGCCGCCATCAAAACCGTTACACGCACGGTGGCGTCTTCGCTCGGCCGGGCGCTGGTTCGCGGCATCCTTGGCAGCATCAAGAAAGGGTTTTGAGTTTGGCCACACAAAAGCAGGCTGCCTTGCCGGACGTTGAAGAAATCGTTGCCAATTTCAGTTTCCTTGACGATTGGGACGACCGCTACCGCTATCTGATCGAGCTTGGCGCGGCACTTGAACCGCTCAACGAGGCCGAACGCACCGCTGGCAACAAGGTGCAAGGTTGCGCCAGCCAGGTCTGGATTGTTTCCAGGGGATCGGGCGGTTCCGACCCCGTGCTGGAGTTCAAGGGCGATTCCGACGCCCACATCGTTCGCGGCCTTGTTGCAGTGGTTTTGGCGATTTTTTCCGGCAAGCATGCTTCACAGATATCGGCGACCAATGAGGCGGAAATCTTTGAAAAGCTGCGCCTTGCCGAACACATCACCCCCCAGCGCTCCAACGGGCTGCGCTCCATGGTGATGCGCATCAAGAACGAAGCGCGAGCGGCACTGTCGAACTGACCCCTAGGTCAGGCGCGGTTGCCAAGACCGGGCCGGAAATCGGCTGTTCCCCAGTGCTGCATGCCCGCGCGAGACGGTTGGGTGCCTGCGATGCCATAATGCACCGCCAGCAAATCGAGCGCGGTGCGCAGCATCAGCTTTGCTGAGCGTGGTGGCCACCCACGCTCGCGTTCAACGGTTTCAAGGCCCTTGAGAAAGCAGCAAACGTCAGTGGTTACACCTGAAAGGTCGCGGCCAAGCAGGCCCAGCGCCCGGTCAAAACGCTTGCGGGCATCCATGGCGAAATCGGAAATGCCGCTGTCGCCGCCACCGCGCCCGCGGGAGGCCACGCTGGCTTCCCAGTTTGCAGAAACGCGGGGCTGCAATCCTGCCTTCTCAAAATCGGCACGGTAGCGTTCGCCCGCTGCAAGGGCCGTTGCGCTGATGAAGCTCTTTCCTTTGGCGTCTCTGCGCAAAAAAAGCCTCGTCAAAGGTGACTCGCCCAGGTTCTCCAGCACTGGCGGGCCGGATGGCTCCAGTTCCTTGAGCCCGATGGGACCGTGCTGCGCGGCATAGCCAGCTTCAGGGTGCAATGCCCGCCGCAGGAAAGCCTTGCCCTCACTGCGCAGCAAGACCGCGATGCCCTTGATTTCGACAAGGCCTTGCGATTGGCAAAGTTGCAGCAAATGGCTGGCAAACCGGTGCTGCACGCCCTTGTGGACTATCAGGAGGTCATCGCCTTCGCGGGTTTGATTGTTGGCGTTTGCCTCAAGCAACCGCAACAGGCGGATGGTTGCAGCCCGCTGGTTCAGTTCTGTTGTTGCCATCGTCATGCTCCACGAACCGGAGCAAACAAAGGGCTAACCATCGAAAGCAGGACTTCCAGTTTTTCAACCATGCTGTCAGCCGCCGGATCGTCCCGCAGGTCCTCGACCAAACGGCAGGCATGCGAGACTGTGGTGCGGTCTCGCCCAAAGGCACGGGCAACTTCACCGTAAGGAACCGACAGGGATGTGTGCAGCAGATACATGGCGATCTGCCGCAACCGGGCAGTGCTTTCCGGCCCTCTGGTGGGCGACAACAACTCTTCTTCGCCAACGCCTTCCAGCATTCCCAAAAGCCGGACAACAAACCTTGCCGCCAATTGTGCCCGGCCGCCGGTCAACGGCACCTCCGGCATCCAAGCTGCTGACGGTTCGTGCAATGCATTGTCACATGCCCGGTATGCCAGCCCCATTTCCCCAAAACCACGCGTCATGCCTGCACCCTTCTTGTAGGAATATGATCCTAATTATATACTTGACAAAAGCGGCGCGATTTCATAGTTTGGCCTCAAGGAGTTACAGCCATGAAGTTAGACAGCCTTATTTTCACCGACAAAGACGCGGCCCGCGCTCACCTTGAAGCGCAGCGTTGGCCGCATGGGCCGTTCTGCCCGCATTGCGGCAATGCCGACCAGGACAAGATTGCGTTGGTTGAAGGCAAGAAGCACACACACCGTGCGGGCCTGTACTATTGCAACGAATGCAAGGGCCAGTTCACCGTTACCGTTGGCACCGTGTTTGAGCGCTCCAAGATACCGCTTAACAAGTGGCTTCTTGCTACGTTCCTGCTTTCATCGTCAAAGAAGGGCATGTCCTCGCACCAGCTTCACCGTATGCTTGGTGTCACCTACAAGACCGCTTGGTTCATGACGCATCGCATCCGCGAAGCCATGAAAGAGGACGTGAAATCGTCCGGCCCACTTGGCGGCTCCGGCAAGACCGTCGAAGCCGATGAAACCTATTTCGGCAAGCGTGAGGACGGCTATGTGTCGCCACAACGCAAGGGTCGCCCCTTCAAGTTCAAGAAAAAGTCAGTCGGAAAGCGTTCGGTTGTCTCGCTGGTTGAGCGTGGCGGTTCGGTTCGCTCATTCCATGTTGAACACGCCGACAAGCAAACAGTCCGCGAAATTCTGGTTCGCAACGTGACGCGAGATACCATCCTGTACACCGACGAAAGCCGCCTTTATCCAGAAACCGGCAAGGAGTTCGCTTCACATGAAGCAGTCAAACATTCTGCCGGGGAGTACGTTCGCGGCATTGTCCATACCAACAATATCGAAGGCTTTTTCGGTGTGTTCAAAAAGGGCATGAAGGGCATTTACCAGCATTGTGGCGAAGCCCATTTGCATCGTTATCTTGCCGAGTTCGATTTTAGGTTCAACCGCCGCACGGCGCTCAAGGTTACAGATACCGAACGCCATGACGATCTGCTGTCACGTATCGGTGGCAAGCGCCTAACCTATCGGCGGATTGGTGAAGCCGCGTACGCCTAAACAGAAGGCTAGGCGCATTATCAACATGCGAAAGAAAGCCAGATTCGACTCGAAGGAGTGAATCGGGGCACAATCCGCGCGGTTTTGGCGTGATTCCTCTTTTCCCAAGGCAAAGCCTTTAGCCCCGGGCAGCTGCCCGGGAAAGGAGGTGATACGCATGTCCAAGACCAAAATTGGTCGCAATGCTGAGAACGGGCAGTTTACAACGGTTAAAACCGCCAAAGACAACCCGAAAACTCACGTCGTTGAGACCATCAAAAAATAAGGTGGCTTAACTAGCCTTCTTGTTCCGGGCGGTGTTTCTTTCCAGGAGTGCCGCCCGGTTTTATCTCTTGTTCTGATTCGGTTAATGGTTTCTTAACGTGCGGCTTCGGCGGCGCGTCTAGCATCCGCTTTAGCGTCTCGTTGAATTTGTTTTCATCTGTTTTCTTATCGGTGTCTGACATGGCTAAACCACCCGATCCAATCGCCTCGCATATGAAACTTATAGGTCAAATTAGTTGGGCCATGAACAGTACCCAAATATTCATATTCAGCGCGCTCATGAGAATATCTAAAATAGACGAAGCATTGGCCCAAGCAATTTTCTTTTCGATAAAGTCCGATGCAGGGCAAAGAGATATTCTAACCGCCATTGTCAATTACGTATTTCGCGACGAGCCAGGCCACGACATTTTCGTACGATACCAAAAAGTCATTTCTGACGTGAACAAAATTTCAGGAGAGAGAAATGCATTTATACACACAATTTGGTGCTACGGCCCAATTGAGGGGGTCGCTGCTGACCGAACTTTTCCAAAGCACCACCGACTAAATAGTCAGAACGTCACGGAGCAAGGGGAGAAACTTGTAGCTAACATTACCGACACATATGAGGCTGTTTACAAAATTACTAATGAGATTGTTGAATACGCATCACAGAGAAAAGTTCAGATATGAAGATTTTAGGGTCAAATGTGACTGGCACCCTTTCACTAAAGTGCTCCCAGAATACACGCGTACCTGCATCAATCATTTCCTGATTGATTTCGATTAAGTGTTTCTCGTCTGCCGGCCTGTCGCCTGCTGTGCTACCCGAATCATCCACTTTTGTCACGTATATAATTGGGAATATGATCCTATATCAAGCGTTGCAAGGCAACAGGGGACAACTTGAATGAAAGGAATATTTTCCTTCTAAAGAATTCATCGAAGAATCAATCCCTTGGCCGGTTCAGGCAATGAAACCTGATGCCAACCAATCCACCTGGGCAGTCAACTTGCCACCATGCAGCATCAGGAGGCAGGTGATCGATGTTCGAGAATTCTTCAAATGCGACCGTTCGGGAAATTGGCGCGGCAATCCGGCGTGATGCAAAAGCCTTTGCCGCAAGGCACTTCAGCCAGCCACTGCGGCGGGGTGAAATTGCTGCGGTCATCGCCGCACTTACCGGCGTGATGGCTTTTGCCGATGCCGAATTCAACGACAAAGCTGTTGTGGAAAGAGCAATGGCACGTTTGCGCGATACCCTGCGGCGGGAGCGCAAGAAGGCTAGGGCAGGGCATCCCGGATACGATTTCAGTCGTCACCTGGCAATGCATCAGGCGATCAAGGAATTGAATGCCCAGATTCAAGTCCCAATGCCTGAAACGCACAAAGCCGGCGCAAGCGCCGGCTTTGTCAAAAACTGAAGTGGGGTTCAGCGAGACATTCTTGTACCGCGCTTGCGGCCAAGGCCCATCTTGCGGGCGAGATTGGAGCGTGCCTCTGCATAGCTTGGCGCGACCATTGGGTAGTCCGGTGCCAGATCCCACTTTTCGCGGTATTCTTCCGGCGAAAGGTCGTAATGGGTACGCAGGTGGCGCTTCAGCGACTTGAAATGCTTCCCGTCTTCAAGGCAGATGATGTAGTCATTGAAGACAGATTTCTTCGGGTTGACTGCTGGTTTCTGCTTTTCAACCGGGGCTTCTTCGACAGGTCCGCCTATTTGCGACAGCGCCGCATGCACTTCAACGATCAGCTTTGGCAACTCAACTGTGGAGACCGAATTGTTGCTGACATAGGCAGAAACGATTTCAGCGGCCAGTTCTACGAGCACGGTGTCATGCCCGTTCATTTCATAGGTTGTATCGTCCATTTCATTCTCTTTTTGTTTGCGCCTCAAAGTATCGAGGCGATTAATGGATTTGATGATCCGATCATCCCCAAATCTGTCCCACACAAATCAGATCAACACTTCCCTGATAACTATCGTTGAGAAGCGCTGTCAACCGAAATGCTTCAAAATTGTGTTCAAAATGGGTATGGAATCAAATGTTGGAATACTTAAAATTGTCTTTTTCCATATTGAATACAAAGTGACGTAGTTTAACAAAAAAACAAAAACAGCCACGCAGTAAAGATCTGCCGACGCGCCGGGCGATTTGCCGGCAGCGCAATTTGGTGCCCGATTTCCTTTTCAACCAGTGGCATCCCTGCATCCTGAATGGTATTCACGCGATGCGTCATGATGTCTGTTCGCACAGCCATGCAACTGCGCAGGGTTGGTGCTTTGTCACCTGTTTTTGAATGGAAGTCTTCCTCAACAAGCCTATCTAAAGAAGACCCGAAGGGAGAATCCGATGCAGAAAATCGTCAAGACCAAGTCTGAATGGCAGGAACAACTGACACCCGAGCAATACCATGTCACACGCGAACATGGGACCGAGCGGGCGTTTTCCGGGCCGCACCAGCACGAAAAACGTCCCGGTGTTTTTGAATGCGTTTGTTGCGGAAAAGCGTTGTTTGCAACGGATGCAAAATTTGAAAGCGGAACCGGCTGGCCAAGCTTTTTCAAGCCGGTTGATGGCGAGGCAGTTGCCGAAATAGATGATCGTTCGTTTTTCATGCGGCGAACGGAAGTTCGTTGTTCAGATTGCGACGCACATCTTGGCCATGTCTTTCGCGACGGACCGCAACCTACCGGCCTTCGCTATTGCATGAACGGCCATGCATTGAGCTTCAAGCCGGAAGGCAAGTAAGCAACAAGCAGCGCAATGCAGGGACACGCCTTGCAAGCGCCTGCCAATTCGGTACACCGCACGGCAGCAACCTTTTCTGCAGAACCCGCACTGGAACCACCCGTTCATGACCAAACTGTCTGATGCACCAACAGCACCGGTAGCGCCGGTTCGCCCGCATGAAACCGTTTTTCACGGCATTGCGCGCAACGACGACTATGCATGGCTGCGCGATGACAACTGGCAGCAGGTGATGCGCGACCCATCGGTGCTGTTGCCGGAAATTCGTGCTCATCTGGACGCTGAAAATGCCTATCAGCGCCTTGTCATGGGCGAGACCGCCGGATTGCAGAAACAGTTGGTCGCCGAAATGCGCGGCCGCATCAAGGAAGATGATTCGTCCGTGCCCATGCGCGATGGACCCTATGCCTATGGCATGCGGTTTGTGGAAGGTGCCGAACACCCGGTATTCTTCCGCCAGCCGGAAAAGGGCGGGGCTCAACACGTATTGCTGGACGGGGACAAGGAAGCTGCAGGCAAGGAGTATTTTCGCCTTGGAGGAACCGAACACTCCAGCGACCACTCTGTGCTGGCATGGTCTTATGACGACAAGGGTTCTGAATATTTCACGGTGCATTTCCGCGATCTGGGCACCGGCATAGACCGTGACGAGCGCATCGAAAACACAGCTGGCGGCGGCAATTTCAACATCGACGGTCGCTATTTTCTTTACACCATGCTGGACGACAACCACCGCCCTTCAAAGCTGTTCGTGCATGAAATGGGGTCAAGCAAGCCAGATATGCTGATCCATGAAGAAATGGATCCCGGCCTGTTCCTGGGTGCTGGGGTCACCCAGTCGCGGCAGTGGATCGTGATCGACGCGCATGATCACGAGACATCGCAGGCCTGGCTGCTGCCATCCAGCGATCCGCTGGCAAAACCGGTACTGGTTGCCGGCCGCCAGACTGGTGTCGAGTATTCGATTGATGAAGGCGAGGGCGTTCTTTACATCCTCACCAACCGCGACGGTGCCAAGGATTTCAAGATCGTCACCGCCGATGCGCATTCGCCCGAGCCTGAAAACTGGCGCGACCTGATTGCCCACAAGGCGGGTCGGCTCATTTTGTCCCACTCGGCCTTCAAGCGGCATCTGGTCTGGCTGGAACGTGAAAACGGGCTGCCGCGCATCATGGTGCGGCGAATTGCAGACGGCGACACTCATGCAATCGCGTTTGACGAAGAGGCCTATTCACTGGGAATTGGCGGCGCATACGAGTTCGATACCGACACCATCCGCTTCACCTATTCGTCGATGACGACGCCGACCGAAACCTATGACTACAATATGCAGACGCGCCAGCGGACCCTGCTCAAGAAGCAGGAGGTGCCGAGCGGCCACGAACCCTCGCACTACGTCACCCGCCGTGTGATGGCACCTGCGGCAGATGGCGAACTGGTGCCGGTCTCGTTGCTGTATCGCAAGACGACACCGCTGGACGGTTCTGCCCCCTGCCTGCTCTATGGCTATGGCAGCTACGGCATGTCCATGCCGGCCAGCTTCAACACCAATTGCCTCAGCCTAGTTGATCGCGGCTTCATCTATGCGATTGCCCATGTGCGCGGCGGCAAGGACAAGGGCTTTGCCTGGTATGAAGCGGGCAAGCGCGAGCACAAGACCAACACCTTCACCGATTTCATCGCCGTTGCACGCCATCTGGCGGCAGAAAAGTTCACCTCTTCCGGCCGTATCGTGGCGCAAGGTGGCAGCGCTGGCGGCTCGCTGATCGGGGCAGTGGTGAACATGGCTCCAGAGTTGTTTGCCGGAGCCATAGCCGAGGTGCCGGTTGTTGACGTCCTCAACACCATGCTCGACGACACCTTGCCGCTGACGCCACCTGAATGGCCTGAATGGGGCAACCCACTGGCATCGGAGGCCGACTTCCGGCAGATCGCCGGCTGGTGCCCATATGAAAACATTCGGCCGGGGGTAAAGCCACCGATCCTTGCCACAGCCGGCCTCACTGATCCGCGTGTGACCTATTGGGAAGCGACCAAATGGGTGGCCAAGCTGCGTGCCAACAATACGGGCACAAATCCGGTCATGCTCAAGGTCAACATGGGGGCAGGCCATGGTGGGGCATCGGGCCGCTTCGCCCGTCTCGATGAAATTGCGGTAAGCTATGCTTTCGCGATCCAGTCCACGGGCTCGCCGACCACTGCCTGATAGGGTTTCAGCGGATGGCTGGCAGCGCCTTGAGATATGCGGCAATCGCTTCGCGGTCTTGGCTGGTCAAGCGGGCCATGTTTTCCTGAACTTCGACCATTGAACCGCCGACTGCGTCGAAGTCCGGGGTGAACCCGGTTTCGAGGTAAGTGGCAATGTCTGCTGCGCTCCACGCACCGGTGTTTTTCCCCGCTGGGGTGAGGTTGGGGATACGGCCATTGCCCTCGGGCGCAGGACCGCCGCCTAGCCAGCGCGCCTTGTCGGCGCCTCCGATCAGGTTGCGGGGAGTGTGGCATTCGCCGCAATGGCCAGGGCCCTCAACCAGATACTGCCCAAGCGCAAGTTGCGGATTGGATTTGTCAATGCTGGCAACGTCACTGTCGGACAGGAACAGCAGTTTCCAAAGCCCCAGGCCCCGCCGCAAACGGAACGGCAGCGGCAGTTCGTGAGCGATGTTCTCTTTGGAAACCGCAGGCAGCGTTTTCATGTAGGCCCACAGATCCGCAATGTCTGCGACCTCCATGCGGGCATAGGAGGTGAATGGAAATGCCGGATAATAGTGCGAGCCATCGGGCGAAACGCCCTTCAGCATGGCGTTGGCGAAATCCGCCCCACTCCAGTTGCCAATGCCGGTGATCTGATCGGACGAAATGTTTGGCGCATGGAAGGTGCCAAAAGGTGTGGCAAGCGCCAAGCCACCGCCCAACGCCAATTGCGCCTCGCCTTCTGAGCCTTTGGCAGCATGGCAGGAAGCGCAGCCGCCCGCCCAAAATATCCGCTCACCTTTTGCAGGATCGCCAGAATCAATGGCCGCAAGTGCACTTTGGTCTAGGCGCGAGGGAATGGTCAGTACGTAGAAAACGAGAGCGGCCGCAAAAGCCAGAAAAACCGCTGCGGCCGCCAATTTCTTCATCGAACAACGCTCCGTTGGCGTGTCAGTTCTTCATCACGCGGAAGGATTCATGGCAGCTCTTGCAATTGCCACCAACCGAACCCAGTACCGCGCCGAGTGCTGCCTGATCTGCAGGAGCTGCCGCGATTGCCGCATCAAGGTCGCCATGGAACTTGGCGAGTGCTGCCTTGAAGCCAGCCATGTCTTCCCAGATCTTCGGGGAAGCAGTGGTTTCGCCACCAGTTTCAGAGCCGGCCGGGAACAGATCGGCAAACGTCGCAGTTCCTTCCTTCATTGTGGTCAGGGCTGCAAGAACTGCTGCTGCGTCATATGGGGTTTCGCCCTTGGCAAACTTTGCAAGCGCGCCCATTTGTGCGCCGTTCTTTTCCTTCATCATTGCCTTGCGATCAGAAATCGCATCGGCATGGGCAAAGCCCGAAAACAGGATTGCCGCTGCTGCTACGCCCAGAAAAAGTTTATTCATCATTCCCTCCAAGGTTTAAAAACCGGTTCAGTCCGTGGTCGCCGTTTTTGAGCATGGCATTGCATCATGACAAATTCGAGTGGCGTGATGCCGTTGCGGCATCAAAACCGATAAACATACTGTCAACGATTTGGCGCCCACGGGACCTGTTTCAGTATCAGGCATGTGCCTTGGTGAAGCATTCTTCGACGTATTCCCAGTTGATCAGGCTGTCGACAAAGGCTTCAAGATACTTTGGCCGCGCGTTGCGATAGTCGATGTAATAGGAGTGCTCCCATACATCGCAGCCAAGAATTGGCTTGGCACCGTGGACCAGCGGGTTTTCGCCATTGGGGGTTTTCATGATGGCAAGCTTGCCGTCCTTGACTGCCACCCAGCACCAACCAGACCCGAACTGTGTCTTGCCTGCTTCCATGAAATCAACGCGGAATTTGTCATAGCCGCCAAGATCGGCATCAAAAGCCTTTTGCAGGCTGCCCGGCAGCTTGTTTCCACCGCCGCCTTTTTTCATCCAGTGCCAGAAATGCACATGGTTGTAGTGCTGCGCTGCGTTGTTGAAGAGGCCTGGAATCTTGCCATGCGAGGCAACTACCACTTCCTCGACGGACTTTCCTTCCATGCCGTTTTCGGCCGCAAGCTTGTTGCCCATGTCGACATAGGCTTGGTGATGCTTGTCATGGTGGAATTCAAGGGTTTCAGCCGACATGAACGGCGCCAGTGCATCATATGCATAAGGGAGTTTTGGAAGGGTGAAAGTCATGAACGTCTCCTGATAGTGAAAATTGTTCGTCGGCAATGGTCTTGCATAGCGCCGCATTCGGGCGGAATTTAGAGCCTGCGCCGATCTTGTACAATGGTTTGCAAACCGTTTTGTTACAGTCGTCCGGTTTGTCGGCAAGCATGGAAGGAATGTGGTCGTCATGCAGCAGATCATGGTGTTCGATGCCTATGGCACGCTGTTCGACGTCCACTCGGCTGTAGCCCGCCATGCAAAGCTGGTTGGTGAACGGGCGGGAGAGGTCTCGCAGATTTGGCGGCAAAAGCAGCTTGAATACACCTGGACTCGCAGCTTGATGCACAAATACCGCGATTTTTGGGAACTCACGCAAATTTCGCTGGATTTTGCGCTGGCAGCGGTTCCCGGCGCAAACCCTTTGGCGCGTGAAGAATTGCTCGATGCTTACCGCACGCTTGATGCTTATAGCGAAGTGAAACCGGTCCTTTCCACCATGAAGGCTCTGGGGCAAAAGCTGGCAATCCTGTCAAACGGCACACCGCAAATGTTGTCGCAAGCCGTGGCATCGGCAGGACTTGAAGGCCTGTTTGATGCGGTTCTTTCGGTTAATGACCTGAAGACCTACAAAACCGGCCCGAAAACCTACGCGATGGTCTGCAGCCGGTTTGGATGCAATGCGGGCGATGTGGCGTTCCACTCATCGAACCGCTGGGACATAGCCGGCGCAGCCGCATTCGGATTTCAAACCATTTGGATCAACCGCACCAGCCAGCCTGATGAATACGCTGATTTGCCCCCTGGCAGGGTTGTGGCAAGCCTGTTGCCTTTGTCAGTTGGCTAACGCTGGCTTGGATACGGACCCGGTTTTGATGCTCTCGTCGCTGGCAAGTTCGCCGTCCTGCGTGTGTTCTTCCAGGAACAGATAGACGTAGCGCGCGCCGTTGGTTGCCTTGGCGCCCAGTTGCGAAAACAGCTCCTGTCCGGTCCCGCAGGTTTGTGCGTTGCGTTCGCAAAAACCTGAAAGATCGGCCAACACAGCCTGAGCGGCCAGGATGGTCTCGCCAGTCGAAACGACGCGTTGGCCCTGCTTGAGATCCTCCGCATTGACGGGGATGAAAGCCACGACCAGCGTCAGCCAGAAGGCAGCGCGAATTAGAAACATAGTACCCTCACGTTTGTCCGCCCCTTGCCTACCATGCGGCACTTAAACCGCTGTTTGGACCGGCGTCGCAAATTGATTCAAATTGCGAGCATCGTTGTTTTCGGCACAATTCATGGCAGTCCGATGGCCAAATTGAATGCAGGGAAGGCGATTTTGGGGCTCAATTGGCGGGCAGTTCAAGATCTGTAAAGCGCGCGTTTACCATGTTGGCAGGATTAACCATTTACGGTGCGCTCCGGTCGTTTCCGGTGTCGGCAGGCCGTCAACCTTAGTGTTCCATTAAATCCGTCATGGCACTTTCGTGTGGTCAGGCCACGCCTTTGCGCATTGGCCGCCAGTTTTTGCGTACCGGTGGAGTGTTGAGAGCCGCCGAGGGAAAAGAGTTATGCGTTTCATGTCCGCGACCGAGAAAAACGGCACAGTCCGCATGGACCTGGCCTCCATGGGTCCGGACCTATATACCTTGCATCGCCTTTCGGGAGACGTGGTCTACTCTGGCGACAACGCAATGCGCGTTTTTGGCAAATCACCTGAATTGCTGGCCAACAGCGGATTTCTGGAACTCGTTCACGTTCAGGACCGTGTGGCAGTGCGCAAGGCGATCGCAGATTGCATCGCTTGGGGCAAACCGCAGAAAGCCCAGTTCCGTCCGCTGTCGAACCGGGCCATGCGCGATCGCTGGCTCGAAATTGCCTGCGAGTTGGCACCCGAAGGCATCCTTGCCAAAGAAGGCCCTCTCGCCCTTGCCATAACCCGCGACATTTCAGAACACCGGCGGATGGAAGAAGAATTGCGCCTCTCGCGCGAAAAAGCCGAAAGCGCCAATGTGGCCAAGAGCCTGTTTCTGGCCAACATGAGTCATGAACTACGCACCCCGTTGAATGCCATCCTTGGCTTTTCCGAATTGCTGCAATCGGACGTCATGAAGAAAATGCCGGTTGAGCGGCATCAGGAATATGTCGGCCTGATCCACAGTTCGGCAAACCATCTGCTTCAGGTTCTGACCGAGATCCTCGACATGTCGAAGATCGAGGCTGGCAAATACGACATTGTCACCGAGCCGTTCAAGATTGGCGATGCTTTGCAGACCTGCTGCTCGATGATGCGCGGGCAGGCGGAAGGCAAGCAGATTGAAATCGAGACCATCGGCTTTGCGACCTTGCCGGAAATAACTGCCGACGAGCGCGCCGTGCGCCAGATCATGATCAACCTGCTCTCCAATGCGGTTAAATTCACCCCGGAAGGCGGCAAGGTCTGCGTCGAAGCCGAACGGATTGGCCGAAACGTGCGCATCGTCGTTCGCGACAACGGGATCGGCATCTCCGATGAACACATCGGCAAGCTGGGCATCCCGTTCTATCAGGCAGACAGCAAGTATGATCGCAAATATCAGGGAACCGGCCTTGGCCTTTCCGTGGTTCGCGGCCTT
Organism: Salaquimonas sp.; assembly: GCA_041739465.1. Taxonomy (GTDB): domain Bacteria; phylum Pseudomonadota; class Alphaproteobacteria; order Rhizobiales; family Rhizobiaceae; genus BOKV01. Next base: position 7,611 of record JBGSNX010000001.1, on the reverse strand, counting down.
GTCGAATTGCATCGCGGCAAGCTTTCCTTCTCCAGCCGCAAGGGCCTGGGGACCGCCGTCACGGTGACATTGCCGGTTCAGGCGCAGGAAATGGGGCCAGTACCTGCCCACGAAGACATCGAGATTGTTCGCATTCGTCCGTTCGAAGAGCGCTTGGGCGACGCGTTTTCCATTGCCGCAAAAGCTGCGGCAGCAACACAAAAGAGGTAGGCCATGCGCGGAATTGCCGGTTTGGTAGTGGACGGAATCCAGGACAATCCATCCGTGGCGGCAGGGCTCTGCGCCTTCGCGGTCGCGTTCTCGCTGGTTGCTGGCAATGCGTTCTACGGACAGAATGGTGGCCATCCGGTACCGTTGTTTGCAACCCGCGACGCGATCACCACAAAGTCCGTGCCAAAAAGCGATGCTCGCGAAAAGCAAAGCACAAAGGCAAAATCCGGCGAAATTGCACAGATCCCGGTGCCAAAAGCCCGCCCGAAAGTTGCTGAGACCACAGAAGCATCGCTGGTTCGCCAAATGCAGGCCGGGCTTCACGATCTGGGTGTCTACTCAGGCGAAATTGACGGCCTCTACGGCCCCAAGACCCGCGAAGCCGTCATGCGGTTTGAGAGAGAATTGGGGATCGAACCGACCGGCCTGATCACCGCCGACCTGGTTGGACAATTGCCCGGAAAGGCACAGGCCGAAAAACCGGCACCGGCAAAACAGCGTGTGGTGCGCGAGGAGACAGCTCCGCAGATCACCAACACGGTTGCAAAATCGCAAGAGCCCCAAACGCTCGAAACGCAGCCTGCTTCGCAAACGACCGTTGAAATCGTGGACAATCGCAACGCGGCAGTCATTGCCCGTGTCCAGATCGGCCTGATCAATGCCGGTGCCTTCGATCTTGTTCCGGACGGGACGTTGAACGAAGAAACCATCAGCGCAATCCGCCTGTTCCAGGATCGTTACGGCCTTGTCGTTGACGGGGTTCCGGGCGAGGATTTGCTGCGCAAGATGGAAGAAGTCGGCAAGCTCAAGAAGAGCTGAAACCATGCGGCTGCAAAGCCATGTTTTCGTTTCAGCCTTCCTGCGGGTCGAAGCAGCTGAAGGCGGCTATCCAGCAGTGATCCGCCGTGGCGCAGCGGAAGCGGGTGCAATTTTCATCCGCCATGACCACCCGGACGGTACAATCAGCATCCATGCGCCCGCTCCCCAGGCCAGCTATGGCGAAGACACCGGACTTTCGCGTGCGTTCGAGCTGGTGTTGGACCATGCCGATCCGCAAACAGCGCTGGATTGGTTGGACAATCAGGTGCGTTTTGACGCCGATTGCTGGATCATCGGAACCGAGCGGCGGGTTGGCCTGCCAAAACTGATGGTTTGAGCGTCACAAAATCGAAAGCAGGCCGGCAGTACGCCGTGGGCTTTCCGAAGCTGCAGGGGCCGGTTTGGCCGTCGCCACCTGGTTGATTTCCCGCCGCCGCATGGCCGCCGCCTGGGTGATGGCCTGGGCAAGCTGTTCCTTGCCGACAGGCTTGCGCGCAGCGATGTCAAAATTGGCACCAAGGGTTCTAACGATGGCGCGACACTGGTTTTCGTCAAGTTCCTTCAGCAGGCGCCGGGCTTCGCCATAGGCGTGAGCATCCCGCCCCAGGCCGGGGACCAGCTGCATCAGACATTGCATGGTTCCAAGATGGCTGAGGCCAAGCCCCTTGAACAGCACGATCCGCTCGCTGATCCCGCCTTTTTCCAGGATTGCAAGGCTGGCGAATGGCTTGATGCCACACCATTCCTCTAGCCTTGTGGCGAGGGATATCGTGTCGCGAATACGGATGGCGCGGATCAGTTGCGGCTCGATAGGGCGCATCGGGTCGAAGGCCGGGACAGTGCGGGCCTGTTGGCTTTGCTGGCTTTGCTGGCTTTGTGGGCTTTGCTGGCGACCAAGCCGACCGCCGCGTGAGGCGTTTGCCAGCAATTGGTCAACCGGCAAACTTGGTTCCAAAGGTGCAGCCTGCTGGGCCGCGATCACTGGAGCGGTACGGTTCGTCATGCGAACGGGAAGGACGACAACGGGTTCTTCCTGCTGAACTTCAAGGCCGGCGATGATCGCCTGAATGGTCGTATCCTCAAAGAATGCCGGATTTCTGGCGATCAAGGTGCGGCAGCTTTCGCCGCCATGCTTGATCAGCGCACGAACCGCGGTGGGTGTCAGCACAGTGCGTCGGCACATGATTTCCAGCGACAACAGCGGCAGTCGTTTTGCGAGTTGCACAATGTCGAATTCGTTGATGGCCTCGCAGAACATGAGAACAGGCGCCGCAATGTCGGGCTCGTCGAGTGCTAGACAGTAAAGGATGGTTCGCGGTGTGTAGGGATTGCGGGCGAGGGTTGCTGAAAGCAGCCGCCGCTCGCTTTTGTCAGCCCCGTCAAGCAATTGGTAAAAAAGCTCTTTGAAAACAACCAGATCATTGCGGGTGGGGCGCGATATCGAGCAGAACTGCCGCGCTGCATCAATCAGCAGGCCGGATTTGCGGGCCCTGGCATTGGCACGGCGGATGGCTTCCCCACCAAGCGACAGGCCTGCATTTGGTGTTGCAACGCTTGGTGTCGATGGCATCGGCTTGGCAGTTGCGGGCATGGCATACACCGGGTGTGGGATCGAATCAGGGCAAGCCCGATACTCCACCCCAAAATGTTAATGCCCTGTTAACCGTGTGGAAGGATTGAAATTACGCCTGGGAAGCCACCGCCGCGAAGCTTCATGTTTCATTAACCACGGCTGGTTTGAATGGCGCCAACTGCGCACGTGATTCGGCAATGAAGCGGGGGTCACCACGGTGGAGCGGGCAATGGCCAACATCATTCGATTTCCGGCAGAAGCCGCGATGTTGCGCAGGCAGGCACGTCTTGTTGGTGGCAGAACTGCCGGACAAACCGGCGAGATCGTCATTTTCACTGGAGTGCGCTACTCGCGCAACGAAGACGACAACCATGCGGGCAATGGTGCCAGCACCGGCGGCAAGCGCAAACGCCGCGCCAAAGCTTCCTGACAACAATATCTACTGGCTAACGGTTGGCTGGCCGGAATCCGCCGGTACGGTGGGCACATAGGCCTTGCATTTGGTTCCTTCAAGAAACGCCTTGGCCTGCTGCTCCCAGCTGTCATCTGGCCGCAGGATGCGAACCACCGCAAACCCTGATTTCATTTCCGACTCAACCACGATGGCGTTTTCAATCTCCGGCGGCTGCAATTCGCGAAGCCGGAGCACCAGCACCGGATTGAGCAGCAACAGGTCGAGTTTTCCGTCAATCGCCGTGCGGTTGTTCAGGCTGTAAACCACCGATCCGTCTTCGTTGACGATGGTTGCCGACCAGAAAGCGTCCGTCTTTGGTGCGCTGATCGCAACGCCTTCCTGCCTGATGTCAAAGCGGCAAACGCCATAGGCAAAGTACGGGTCGACATCGGAGATCGGGCCGCCGGTAACACCATCTGGCAGCATCCTGAAATCCAGCATCTGCGTGTCTGAAGACAGGCGCGCATAGGCGTCCCTGGTTCCATACAGCGGGATCAGCAGGACGATGGCGATGTGCACAAGGCCAGCAACCACCAGGGTGCAAAGGAAAAAATAGAATGCGCGCAGCCACATCAGTTGCACTCTCCTGCGCTGATCTGCGGCATCACCGGAGGTTCTCCGCCGGCGCTGGAAGTTATCGGCGTATCGTAAAGGCGCAGGACCAGCCGCATCGTTCCCTCACCGCTGGTGGCGATCCAGTTTCCAGATGTTGGCTTTGAAGAAACCGAAACCAGGAACGATCCGTCGGGAAAATGGAGCAATGCACTCGAATAGGTCGATGACTTGCCACCGGGGGCAGGCGCAACCGGTTTTCCATCCTCGCCATAGCTGACGAGCGTCCACAGCTTGGCCGGCGGGGTTGTTCCCTCGATCCGGTAGCTGCAATTGCGCTGCAACAAGCCGCCTTGCGAATCCGTTACCGCCTCGAATGCAAGGCCCTCAGTTGAGCCCAAAGGCACCGAACCCTCCGCCACTGCACGGGCAATGGTGTAAGGGTCGATTTCCTCGGCGCCGGCATGGGGAAAGGCAGTCCACGGGCCAATATTGATCGCACCGATCCGGTGCGATTGCTGGACGGAATACCACGCGCTGCCTGCACCAAGGACGATGCCGAGAAGCGCAATCAAGGTGATTTGAAACATCAGGCGCAAGCGAACCTGCCCTACTGGCTGGAAGAGGGTTTTTGACCGCCCGCCACAATCTGGTTGACCGCCACCGGCTTGGCTTCGCGCAACTTGCGTTCAAGTTCAAGCAACATGCCTTGTGCAGCGTTGGAAAGCAGCTTTGGCCGGGCTGTTGGTGGCGGCGGAGCTTCTTGTGTTTCGGCGGCCTTTGTTTCTGCAGGCTTTGCCGCAACCACGCCTGTAAACGGATTTTCGATGAACGGGACCGGCAACAGGTCGATGTTCTGGTGAGCGTAGGTCATCACTTTTTGCCAAGTCATCGCTGGCACGGTGCCGCCGGTCATGTTGTTCATTGATGTGTAGTCATCATTCCCGAACCATACCGCCCCGACATAATTGCCGGTGTAACCAACGAACCACGCATCGCGGTAGCTGGAAGTCGTGCCGGTCTTGCCCGCCGCACGGATGCCTTCAAGTGCAGCACGGCGCGCGGTGCCCCATTCGGGAATTTGAGCCATCATCCGGTTCATGACACCTGCAGTCCGCTCTTCCAGCGCACGCACCGGCTCGGACTTGTCCTTGCGGTAGTCGTAAAGAATGGTGCCGCTGGAATCGGTCACCTGAAGGATCGCATGGGTATCGAGTTTCATGCCGCCGGTCATGAACGAACCATAGCCCGTTGCCATTTCGATGACGGTGAGGCCGTTGGAGCCAAGCACCATCGGCGGGTTCAGCACCATGGGCGAGGTGACACCCATCTTTCGGGCGATCTCGTCAATGCGTTTGCCACCAAGCGGCTCCATCCCGTCCCGGCCCAGGTAAATCTTCGCCGGAATGGTATTGTAGGATTTGACGATGGCCGTGGTGAGGTTCATCCGTCCGGCATAGCCGCCCGAATAGTTCTTCGGCGTCCACTTGCCGGTGGTTACAAACCCGTCAGTGACCTTGGTTTCCTCGTCATACCCGAATGTTTCCACCGCTGCTGCATAGACGAACGGCTTGAACGATGAACCTGGCTGGCGGCGGGACGAGGTGGCCCGGTTGAACTGGGAGATGCCATAGTCGAGCCCGCCAACCATGGCGCGCACCGCGCCTTCATGGTCAATCACTACCATGGCCGCTTCGCTGGCATCATATTGTTTGCCAAACTGGCGAAGGTTGCTTTCGATGGCCTCTTCGGCAACCTTTTGCAGGTCGAGATCAACGCTGGTTTTTGCAACAAAGGTGCGGGTCGGGAAGCCTGCAGCAATCCTTTTGATCTCTTCGAAGGCATAGTCCATGAAGTGGTTCGGACCTTCGGAATCCGCGCGCTCGATAATCGATGCAGGCTTGCGGCGCGCGCCGATGACCTGACCTTCGGTCATGAAACCGGACTGGACCATGTTGGTGAGCACGTCATTTGCCCGGGCGCGCGCTGCAGGCAGGTTGATGTGCGGCGCATATTTGGTGGGCGCCTTGTAAAGCCCTGCCAGCATGGATGCTTCGGCAAGGGTCAGATCTTTCACCGGCTTGTCGAAATAATACTGCGCCGCTGCGGTAACGCCGAAATTGCCGCCGCCCATGTAGGCGCGGTCAAGGTAGAGTTTCAAAATGTCTTTTTTGGAAAGGTTGCATTCCAGCCACAGCGAAAGAAACGCCTCCTTCACCTTGCGGTCGACGGTGCGCTCATTTGTGAGGAACAGGTTCTTGGCCAATTGCTGGGTGATCGTCGAGCCGCCCTGGACAACCGAGTTGGCCTTGACGTTCTCAAACATGGCGCGCGAAAGGCCGAGGAAATCGATGCCGAAATGGTCGAAGAAACGCCGGTCTTCGGTCGCCAGAACCGCCTTGATGAAATGGTCGGGCAGCTTGTCTATTTCTTCCGAATCGGTCTGCCGGATGCCGCGACGCCCGATTTCCTTGCCGTAGCGGTCAAGGAAGGTCACGGCAAAATCTGCGGTGTTGCGCCAGTCCTTACTGGTTTCATCAAAGGCCGGAATGGCCAGCGTCACCAGCACCACCATGCCGCCAAGGCCAATGGTCAGGCTCTCGTCCACAACTTCGACAACGGCCCTGCGAAAGCCCGAAACGCGGAACCTGCGGAAATATATGACAACTGATTCCCAGCGGTCGCCCGCGCTGTTGAACATCTTGAACATCGAATCGTCGATCCACGAATCGAAGCCAAGCATCCAGTTGCGGAATTTGCCGCGTCCCGAATTGTCGAACGGATTGCGCAAGAGCGTGTTCTTCCTGTTTTTGGGCTGACAGACTCCATATACCATTTGTCTTGCAATTTGGAGAAATTTGCGGCGCAACAAGCAAACAGTTGATGTGTGGTAAAAACGTGCAAAAACAGCATGAAATGCATCGGCAGGCGGCAATTGGCAGGGAATTGAAAAGCATGGACGAGCCGTTCTGGAAGACCAAGACCCTGCAACAGATGACGCCCGCCGAATGGGAATCGCTTTGCGATGGCTGCGGCCGCTGCTGCCTCAACAAGCTGGAGGACTGGGACACCGGCGAACTCTACTGGACCAATGTCGCCTGCCACATGCTCGACGGCGAAACCTGCCGTTGCAAGGACTATGCAAACCGGCTCGACCATGTGCCCGATTGCATCCAGCTCGACGTCAAACAGATCAACGAACTGGAATGGCTGCCGCCCACTTGCGGCTACCGCCTGGTGAAAGAGGGCAAGGACCTTTACCCTTGGCACCCGCTGATCTCGGGCGATCCGCAAACCGTCCACACGGCCGGCGTATCTTCACGCGGGCGCACCATCCCGGACACCGGCATCGCTCCGGAGGATTTTGAGGACTACGTGGTCAAATGGCCGGGCGAAGTGCCGAAGAAGTGGAGAGGGAAGAAATAGGAAAATAGTCCTTGACACCGCACCGGTGATCTGGCATCTTTGCGTCATGGTCGAAGAAGTGCGGCTGACGCGCTTCTCCCCCGCTAAATTCTCCTTTTTTGGAAAATCCCCAAATGAAAAAAGCTGTTGCGGCCCGTTCAACCGGGCCTGCCGCCGACCGCGCCCGCATGGCCGGCCGGTTGCAAACCATGTTGAAGAGGCAGTTGAAGGCGCTGGAAAACGAGCCGGTGGAAGGGTTCAGCGAGGAGCGCGTAAAGGCGCTGCTGCTGCTCGCAAAGACTTTGCAGGCCATGGAGGTGGCGGAGCCCAAACCTGGAAAGGCCACAGATGCCGACACCTCCGATGCGCTCGACATTGTGGAATTCCGCGCTCTCCTTGAGGAGCGCATATCGGCGCTTGTCGATGGCGGGGCACCTCAGCCTGTTCCTGTCGCGGCTGACGCTGCCTGAACTTCGGCGGGTTGAGGCCGATTGGCCACCTTTTGCCGGAGATAAGCAGCGCCCACCGTCCAATGACTGGCGCACATGGCTGATGCTGGGCGGGCGCGGTGCAGGCAAGACGCTTGCCGGCGCGCGCT
>JBGSNX010000053.1:0-33856 GCA_041739465.1 Salaquimonas sp. | reverse complement strand
GCATGGTGGTGACAGCGGCGCAGGCCGCACCGCCCGCAAGCCCGGCCGACAGGGCCTGCTGGCTGGTCATTGCGACGGCCAGCGGCGCATGGGCAGGGCAGGAGAACAAGGTGGCCGAATGGGACAGCGCAGCTGCTGCCTGGGTGTTTCACACACCGCAGCCGGGCAACATTCTCTATGACGTGGCGGCTGGCTACCAGAAACAATTTGGCGGTTCTGCGTGGGCCCGGCTGGGCAGCTCAAACAAGCTGGTGCGGCACGTCAAGACAAAGGCTGCAACGCGGTTTACCTTAAGCTCTTCGGCCTGGACGACGGTGATGAGCATTCCGGCATTTGCCCCGGCCTCGCTTGCCAACGTGATAACCGCTTTTGGTGCTGTCGAGGTCAAGACACTGTCCGCGTGGTCATCTGGCAATTTGGAGGTTGGCCTGTTTGTAGACAGCGAACTTTTACCACGGGTCAGCATTGTTGCCGGGTTGTCAGCTGCAAACGAAACGGTCAGTTGTCCACTGGAGTGGCTGGAATTCAACCCGACCGATCTTGTTTCGCGCATCGTACACGTGAAGGCCTATCCGCTCGGTTCTTCTGTCGCACAAATCGACATACTTGCACATTCATCCTGCCGTATTGTGGAGCTTGAGCCATGACCAACCCGATCGACGCCGCCTTTCCGGCCAGCGGCAATGGCAGTCGCGGCGAAGTGGTAGACCTGCTGAAGGGGCGGATGCCTTTTGTCCTGACCAGCGCCACCGAAGCGGCCGGGCTGGAGCTTTCGGGCCACCGCTGGCTGCTTGTCGGCACGCAGCGTGATTTTTTCGAACTGGACGCCAGCGCCACTGGCCCGGCCAACGGCACCAGCCTGATCACGGACGCCAGCGGCAATCTGTTTGCCCGCCGCTCGGGTGTGGCGGTGACCTCGCTGTTCAACCATTATGGCAGCGGCGCGCCATCGAGCGGGCTTGGCAGTGACGGGCAGACCTATTTCAACGTGGCCAATGGGGACGTCTACCTGAAAGCTGCCGGCAGCTGGGGCGCGGCTGTTGGCAACCTCAAGGGCGCGACTGGAGACATATCCAGCGACAATTCAGTTTCGGACATGAGAGCCATGTCCCAGGCAGCTTATGACGCCATCGGCGTCAAAGACCCGACCACCATTTACTTCATCGTTTAACCAAGGAGACCTACGATGTCTATTCAGCTTTCAACAGCAGTGCGAAACGCCCGGCTCGACGCAATTGAAACCGCAATTGGGACAGGGGCGGTCCTGAAGATCAGGACTGGCGCCGCGCCAGCAAACTGTGCAACCGCCGACAGCGGCACGGTTCTGGCAACAGCGACTTTGCCATCTGACTGGCTTGCCGCCGCGGCTTCCGGCGCAAAAGCCAAGTCCGGAACATGGGAAGACACAGCGGCAGACGCTGCCGGCACCGCTGCCCACTTCCGCATTTATGCATCTGATGGCACAACCTGTCATCTTCAGGGAACCGTCACGGCAACGGGCGGCGGCGGTGACATGACCGTTGACAACGTCGTGTTTGCGGTAGCGCAGGCTTTCAGTGTCACCACTTTTTCACTGACTGACGGCAACGCATAACAATGCCAGCCACTCGGGTCGGATCATCGTCAATACTGGGCATGTTTGCGGGATCATCTCCCGCATCTGCCATGTATTACGGCGACATCCTGGTCTGGCCCGAAGGTCCGACTGTTGCCAGCATTCTTGCTTCTTTGGTGATGACAGCGACCGCTGTTTTGCCAATCAAGGCATCTTCGGTGAACACTCTTGCAGCATTGACCGTCACGCCGGCGGCCTCCACCCTGGCAATCAAGGCGGCAGCTTCCAACACCCTTGGAACGCTTGCCATAACATCGGCCTCAAAGGTGGCAATCAAGGCCGCCTCCTCAAATACGCTTGGCGCGCTTGCTGCAACATCGGCATCTGCCCTGGCAATCAAAGCGGCGGCTTCCAATACGCTCGCTGCCTTGACCACGCCTGCATCCTCCGCCCTGGCAATCAAGGCGGCAGCCTCCAACACCCTTGGAACGCTTACTGCGGCGTCGGCCTCCGCCGTGGCAATCAAGGCGGCCGCTTCCAGCACCCTTGGAGCGCTTACCGCAACATCAGCCTCTGCACTGGCAATCAAAGCGTCATCTGCTTCGGCGCTTGAACAGTTGCAGGTGTCGAGTTCTGGTGGCGAGACAATTGTGTTGACTGGTAGCGTGAGCGCAACACTCGCCGCGCTTTCCGCAACATCGGCCTCTGCCTTGGCAATCAAGACCGCAGCTTCCAACACACTCGCCCCGCTTACCGCAACAGCGGCCTCTGCCCTGGCAATCAAGGCGGCCGCTTCCAGCACCCTTGCCGCCTTGACCACGCCAGCATCCTCTGCCCTGGCAATCAAGGCAGCGGCCTCCAACACCCTTGGAACGCTTGCGTCAACATCGGCCTCCGCCCTGGCAATCAAGGCGGCCGCTTCAAATACACTCGCCGCGCTTTCCGCAACATTGGCCTCTGCTCTGGCAATCAAGGCGGCGGCTTCCAACGCCCTTGGAACGCTCACCGCGGCATCGACGGCTACAATTTCCGCCAGCAACGTCACGATTTCCTACGTCACCTGGAACCGCGCCCTTGAAGGTGCTGCCAGCGTTTCGTGCAATGTTGGTGATCTGCTGGTGGCGTTTGGATCGAACGAAAGTGTTTCGGCTTCGGCTGATCCCGCACCCGCCACACCAAGCGGTTGGACATTGCTGGATGGTGCATTTAGCCAGGAAGTCGGTGAAGGTGTTGCCCGACGGGCGGCAATTGACGTTTGCTGGAAGGTGGCAACAGCCACAACCGAAACCTTCAATATGTATACTGGCAACAGTGGTGCAGACGTAAATGCAATCGCAGTGTTTCAAGCTGACAAAGCTGGTACTTGGAGCATCCCCGCTGTTGATTGCAGAGTGGCGGTAACCGGTGCAACACCCGATATTACAATTTCTGCCGCTGGCGTGACCGGTGGCAACATCGGCGGCGTGGCAATCGGCTTCGCGGATGATGAAAACGGGACAAATGACATTAGCGTAACAACCTCGGATGGTTACTCGCTGACAACACTCACAAGCGGCACCACCGCATTCGGATACGCCATGAAGCAGGGTGGTGCGGCGGCGTGGACAGACACGACGACCGTGTTCGGCTCAAGCGTCACAAACTACTCGAAGATTGTTGGTATCATTGCGAAGTTCACCCCATCATGACGCCGCGCAATTTGATCCTCATATCGGGCGGACCGGACGCACTTGCAGAACTTGTGTTCTGGCTGGACGAAAGACCAATGGAGCCGGTTGATGCGCTTTATATCGCACCAACGCCAAGCCAGAACGCAGTGCTCGAACAGATCGAAACGCTGGCGTGGCTCGGATATACCGTGCCGTTTCACATGGTTCATGTCCTGCCGATTGCCGGTGTTGACCCGATCATTTCCGCCGCCCCGGCGATCGTTGCCTTTGCCAAAAAGCACGGTTGCCGCTTGCTGGTGGATGGCACCTCGCAGGACGACGACACCAACCACTGGATGCGTGTCGATGCGGCGCTGTCTGCTTGTGCGCGCGCGATCTACAGCCAAGGACTGGAAATGTTCACCGCGCCGGTTTTTGCGGCGAAGCAGGTCGTGCGGGATTTTCTGGGGCCGCTTTGGGGCATCACAGAAAGCTGCCTTCACGGTCCCATCGGGTGTGGAAGGTGCAAGAAATGTCATCAGAGGAACCGGACAATCGAGACTTGCGAGCCATTAAAATCGAAGTCGCCGGAAAGCTGGCGCGCGTCAATTACACGGTGGCGCAGTTCCGCGACATTCAAGGCCTCCCGCGAGAATATGTTGACCGGGCATGGGTGGCAGAAACTGGAGACGAAATAGATGCCGAAGACCATCCCGCCCTTTTTCATCTATTCACCGATAGGGCGGACAGGGTCGACGCTGTTGACCGCGTGGACAGAAAGAAGTCCGGACGTCGGGGGCAATGCGCAGGAGCGCACCTACTTGTTCGGAGCGATGGTTAAGACCTTCACCACGATGAACAAAAAAGAGCAGGAATACTATTTGCGCCGCGAGCCGGTTGAAGCGTTTTTCCGCTTGGCGATTGAGGCTTACCGGCTCGACCCCACCAAAGCCATCGGCATCAAGATCCACGAAATCGGGGTGATTGGCTTCATCCACCGAATTTTTCCCAACGCAAAAATCCTCCACAGCCGCCGCGACCGTGATGCGCAGTTTGCTTCCAAGGCAGAGCAAATGCTCGCGATGCAAAACCACGTACTGGACCGCGCGACGTTCGACGCGATGGCCGCAATGGAGGACGTCGAAATAGCCGACCTGCCGCATCAGCCGGTGCAGTACGAAGCACTGCCTGATGAAATGCCGACTGTGTTCGAGTATCTCGGCATTGCGCCGGTCGGGGTCGATCCGGCCGAAATGCGCAAGACCTATGCGGCGCGCACGTTTTCCTCGCGCAAGGTAAACACCGATGCGACAGGGTGGGTGGATACCTCTGGCAAGCGGCGATGAGGTCAGCTTGGCGTCGAACTGCTGGTCGCAGTCTTGGGCGGGGCTGGTTCGGGAACAAAGAAGCCCGGCTCGACACAAGCCTTGCGCCGGCTTTCATTGTCGATCTCGATGATCGCGCCACGATAGCTGCCGATATTGACCTCTTCGTCCTGCCCGGCAACCGCCTTGCCGGCCACAAGGCCAATGGCACCGAAGCCGACGGCAAGGATCACGTCGCCTGCCGCACGTTGGCCCTGAATTTTCTTCGACTGTTCGAGCCGGTCGACATAGGCCACCCGCTCGGCCACCAGCGCCGGGCAGTCATAGGTGGCAAAAGGCTGGCCGACGGCCGTGGTGGCCTTGATGGCCGATGGAGCTTTGGAACACCCGGCGAGCACGGCAAAAGCCGCTGCGATCACAATCATGCGTTTCATGGAAAGCCCCCGTTTCCCGTTGCAGGGTGCAGCAAAGCACAACCGTGCGGGCAAGCGCAAGGGGACGCGCGCGAGCGCAAGGTGGCCCGGTCATTTCCGGGCAGGCGGGCCAAAGATTGGCGTCTGGACCCGCTCCGACAGAGCAGGGGCTTCCTGCCGCACCAAAACCGAGTGTGGCGAGCCAAGGTTTACGAACCATGAAGGAATTGCATGAACAGCTTGAAGCTGTGACACCAACCCGCCCGCCGGCAGCCTGGCTGGGCGGTAAGCGGGTGCTTTCGAAACTGATCATCGAGCGGATCAACGCAACCCCGCATGACGGCTATGGCGAGGCATTTGTTGGCATGGGCGGTGTTTTTCTGCGCCGCAGCGTCAAGCCAAAACACGAAGTCATCAACGACATTTCCGGCGATCTGATCAATCTATTCCGGATCTTGCAGCGGCACTATCCGCAATTCATGGACACGCTCAAATTCCAGATTACCTCGCGCCGGGAATTCGAGCGGCTGGCGGCCAGCAACTCGGCGACGTTGACCGATCTGGAACGCGCTGCGCGGTTTTTGTACCTGCAGAAAACGGCCTTTGGCGGCAAGGTTTCCGGGCGCAATTTCGGTGTCGACAACAGTGGTGGTGGCAGGTTCAACATCCTGCGGCTCGGACCGGTGCTGGAGGAAGTTCACGAACGGATGGCCGGCGTCGTAATCGAGTGCCTGCCGTGGGCACAATTCATCGAGCGCTACGACCGCGCGGGCATGCTGTTTTACCTCGATCCGCCCTATTGGGGCAACGAGGGTGACTACGGCTCCAGTGTGTATTCAAGGGATGATTTCACCGCCCTTGCGGGCGTGTTGAAGCGGCTTAAAGGCAGCTTCATTCTGTCGTTGAACGACCGGGAGGAAGTGCGCCAGTGCTTCAAGGCATTTGCCTTCGAGAGCGTCGACTGCACCTACTCAATCGCTGGCGGCAAGGGCAAGGCTGTGAAGGAGGTGCTGATCACGCCTAACGGGCGAAGCCGAAATAAGAGCAGCCCAAGGCAACCTTAGTGGCAATAATTGGAAACGTTTTTGCTCTAAAAATGAAAGGCAAAATTCTAAAAACAAGCGGCGCGCTACACCGATTGCGTTTTGGCGTGCATCTTTACCGTGATCGACAAAGTGTGCCATTTTCCCAAATCATCTGGTTGATAACCAAATTTTCCCATGTTATCCCAAATTGAAGGGATATTCCGTTCGGTGTTTGCGGGGTGTGGTCGGCGTTTGCGGTGCCTGATTATTCGGGCGGGAATTGCCACCAATTGTTTGAAAATCCGCAAATTGCTGCAATGGCGCGTCCGGTTTGCTTCGATTTGCAGCAAAAGCCAGGGAAAATGGATCGCTTCGCCTCAAACACCATCAACAATGTCGACAAGAAGGGGCGGGTCTCCATCCCGGCTACTTTCCGTTCGGCGTTGGGTGGCGAAAGCGCTTTGCGCGGGCTGATGTCCATCGACCATCCGGTAATCGAATGCGGTGGCAAGGCGATGATGCGCCAATACGAGGCGCGGCTTGATGCTCTGGACCCGTTCAGCCAGGCCTATGAGGACTGGTCGCACTATATCTTGGGAGACGCGCTGGAGCTCAAACTGGACGGCGAGGGGCGCATCCAGATATCCGACCGCTTGCGCGAGCATACCGGTATTGGCGAGCAGGTGCTTTTTGAGGGACGGGGCAATTCGTTCTGGATGTGGGAGCCATCCAGATATGAAGCGTACCGAACCGAAGCCAGGGCGCGTGTTGCGCAAATGCGGCGGTCGCTGGGTTCTGCTGCGCCTATTGGCACAGCCGCAAAGCCGGTGGCACAGTCATGACCGGGCGCATTGCAGATAAAGGCGATACCACGCCGCAATCGGATGCCCGGCATGTCCCGGTCATGCTGGAAGAAGTTCTGGTGGCGCTCGCCCCGCAGGATGGGGACTGGACCGGCAAGCAGATGCTTGATGGAACTTTCGGCGCGGGCGGCTACAGTGCGGCGATCCTCCAACGCGGCGCAAATGTGCTTGGCATCGACCGTGATCCATCGGCCATTGCCGGTGGCCAGCCGCTGGTTGCTGCCTGCGGCGGCAGGCTGACACTGGTGCACGGGCGGTTCAGCGAACTGGACGCGCTGGCGCACGCCGCCGGCATTGAAGCCTGTGACGGGGTGGTGCTCGACATTGGTGTTTCCTCGATGCAACTGGACGAGGCGCAGCGCGGGTTTTCGTTTCGCCGCGACGGGCCTCTGGACATGCGCATGGGCAGCGAGGGGCCAACCGCCGCTGATGTGGTGAACCGTGCAGGGCAGAACGACCTGCTCCGTATCATCGGAATTTTGGGCGAAGAAAACCACGCACCGCGCGTTGCCAGGGCCATTGTCGAGCGGCGCGCTGAGCGGCCTTTCGAAGGAACGCTCGATCTGGCGCAAGTGATTGAAAAAATCGTAGGCCGTGCGCCGGGTGATCGCATTCATCCTGCGACGCGAACGTTTCAAGGCCTTCGCATTTTCGTCAACCGTGAACTTGAAGAACTGGCGGCAGCACTTTCGGCAGCAGAAAGATTGCTGCGCGAAGGTGGGCGGCTGGTGGTGGTGACCTTTCATTCGCTTGAAGACCGCATCGTCAAGCGGTTCCTTGCCGACAGGTTCGGCGGCTCTTCCGGCTCGCGCCACCTTCCTGCGGCGCTGCACATCGAGCCAAGTTTTAAAAGTGAAAAGCGCGGCGCGATTGCTGCATCCGATGGCGAGGCGCGGGAAAATCCGCGTGCACGTTCGGCCAAGCTGCGGCAGGGAACACGTACGGCGGCGCCTGCATTCAAGGAAGACTGGGCGGCATACAAGCTGCCCAATCTCGTTTCGCTGGCATCGCTGGGATCAGGGGGCAGGCATGGTCAGAACGCTTGATATTGTCATGGTGGCCGCGTTGATCGCCACCGCAGGCTGGACCTTCAAGGTAAAGCATGACGCGGAAAAGTCCGTGTCCCGGGTTGAGGCACTGGAAACGCAAATCCGGCTTGAGCGCGAGGCAATCGACATTCTCAAGGCCGATTGGGGTCTGCTGACAAGCCCGGATCGGCTTGAAAAGCTGGTGATTCGGCACAGCCAGGAACTGGGGCTTGGGCCTTTGCAGCCTAGGCAGATCACCACCATCGACAAGGTGCCGCACAAGCTGCCTGACATCCTTCCGGCAATCGATGAGGACAGCGCGGCAGTTGCCAGCGATCCGGCAAATGTCACTGGTTCGGTAAAACGGCAGCAAGATGAACAGGCGGGCGAAGAAATCGAATGAGCGATACAACAGCAGGCGAAGACAGCGGCTACATGGCTAGCCGGTTGCGGTTCCAGGGCGCGGGCGTCACAGCCGTTTCGCAAGCCCGCTCACGCATCACCCTCGCCATGATCGTGGTTTGTGGCGTCTATCTGCTGATCGCGGGCAGGCTTGTCTGGTTTGGCATTCTGGAGCCCGGTGCCGCAGCATGGCAGTTGCAGGCTGACGCAACGATCGCGGCCCGGCGTCCCGATCTGGTTGACCGCAATGGCGTCACCCTTGCAACCGACATCAACACGGCTTCGCTGTTTGCAGAGCCACGGCGCATTGTCGACGTTGATGAAGCCGTCGAACAGCTTGCAACGGTGCTGCCGGACTTCGATGCGGAAGGCGCGCACAAGCGACTGAGCTCAAAGGCGGGTTTTGTCTGGCTGAAGCGGGAACTGACTCCATCGCAGCAAAGCCAGATTCTGGCTCTGGGCATTCCTGGCATCGGCTTCCGCCGCGAAACGCGGCGGTTCTATCCCAAGGGCGAAATCACCTCGCACATCATTGGTCACGTCAATATCGACAATGCCGGGATCGCCGGCATCGAACGGTATGTGGACGACCGGGGCTTGCGCGAATTGCGCAATGCCGGACTGACAACGCAAAAAGCGCTGGAGCCGGTGAAGCTATCCATTGATCTGCGGATCCAGCATTTTGTTCGCGACGAACTTGAAAAAGGCATGGAGCGATATCAGGCAATTGCGGCCGGCGCGGTGGTGCTGAACGCGCGAACCGGCGAAATCATTTCCATGGTGTCGCTGCCTGACTACGACCCCAACCATCCGGTGGATGCGTTGAAGAAAGACCGGCTCAACCGCATGTCAGCCGGTTTGTTCGAAATGGGGTCGACCTTCAAGATATTCACCACGGCGATGGCGCTCGACAGCGGCAAGGTCAGCATTCGCGATTCATTTGATGCATCGAAACCGCTGAGGATTGCCGGTTTCACCATCAATGACTTTCACGGCAAGAAGCGCGTCCTGACGGTTCCCGAGGTGTTCATATATTCATCCAACATCGGCACGGCCAAGATGGCTGATACGGTTGGTGTGGAGGGGCACAAGGAGTTTCTCCATCGCGTCGGGCTGCTCGACAAGATGGACTTCGAGTTGCCCGAAGTGGCAACTCCGGTCGAGCCGACAGAATGGAAGAAGATCAATTCCGTCACCATTTCCTATGGACATGGCGTGACGACAACACCGCTGCAAACAGCGGTAGCTGCTGCTGCGCTGCTCAATGGTGGTAAGCTGATTTCACCGACCTTGTTCCCGCGCACCCAGGCACAGGCAGACGCCATTGCAAGCCAGGTGGTCAGCAAGGAAACAAGCGATTCAATGCGTTTGCTGATGCAGATGAATGTGGAAACCGGGTCCGGCAAGCGCGCAGCCGTTGAGGGCTACAATGTCGGCGGCAAGACCGGAACTGCGGAAAAAGTGGTCGGCAAGCGGTATTCGTCGGACAAGCGGTTCAACGCATTTCTGGCAGCATTTCCGATCGATGATCCACAATATGTCGTGCTGGTCATTGTTGACGAGCCAAAACCGGAAGAAGGCAAGGCCGCAGCAACGGCCGGCCTCAATGCTGCACCAATGGTCAGCAATATCATTCGCAGATCAGCAGCTGTTCTGGGTGTGCAGCCAACCTTTGCAGAAGAAGGCGAACCGGTTCTGGTTTCGCGCTGAGCGGATTCCGTTCAGCCCAAACATGCTCTAGAGCTGGAATCTGCTGCTGCTGGCTGATTCGGGACATTTGGGAACGCGGCTTTGATTGAACTGGGCAAACTTGTCGGCAATGTTGCATCCTTTCCGGCCAATGCCGCTGGAATGGCCATTGCCGGGATTACCGCCGATTCGCGCCAAACCGGACCGGGATACCTGTTTGCGGCGTTGCACGGGTCCAGGGCGGTCGGAAGCAAATATGCCGAGGATGCGGTTCGGCGCGGGGCGGTTGCCATTTTGGCGTCCGATGACGCTTCCCTGCCACAGGGCGTTGTGCATGTCTTGGCTCCTGAACCACGGTTGGCGCTGGCCAGAATGGCGGCACGGTTTTACCCGCGCCAACCCCAGATCATCGCGGCGGTAACCGGCACGGCTGGCAAAACCTCGGTTGCCTCGTTTCTGCGACAGATATGGGAGCAGGAAAGCAAGGCGGCAGCTTCCATCGGCACGACCGGCATCACTGCACCGGGTCGCGAGGAATATGGCAGTTTGACCACGCCCGATCCGGTCGAACTGCACCGGCTGCTTGATGAACTTGCGCAAGAGGGGGTGAGTCACGCGGCGATGGAGGCTTCATCGCATGGTCTGGATCAGTTTCGGCTTGATGGCGTGAAGCTTTCGGTGGGAGCTTTCACCAATCTTGGCCGTGACCACATGGACTACCATCCGACGGTTGAGCACTATTTTGAAGCCAAGATGCGGCTCTTGACAGAACTGGTTCCCGCTGGCGGGCAGGCAATCATCTTCGCCGATGATGAATGGTCGGCAAAGGCAGTCGCAGCAACCACGGCGGCAGGCCGGCAGGCGCTGACGGTCGGCAGGCACGGCAGTTACATTGCGCTAAAGCGCGTCGAACACGAGCGCTTCAGGCAGTCGGCTGAAATGCAGTTTGGCGATGAAATATTCCGTATCGAGTTTCCGCTTGCCGGCGACTTCCAGATCGCCAATGCGCTGGTTGCCGCAGGCATGGCGATTGCAACCGGCAGCGCCGCGTCTTCGGCCATTCCCGCGCTTCAGCACATCAAGGGTGCAAAGGGCAGGCTGGAACTGGTGGGCGCGACCAGAGACGGGTCGCCAGTTTACGTCGATTACGCACACAAGCCCGATGCCATGGGACAGGTGCTCAAATCGCTGCGCCCGTTCACGACAGGCAAGCTTGTCATCGTATTTGGATGCGGCGGCGACCGCGATCCCGGCAAGCGGCCGATCATGGGCGAAGTGGCGCAACGGCTTGCCGATGGTGTCATCGTCACCGACGACAATCCCCGCTCAGAGCAGCCGCAGGAAATTCGTGCAGCGATCATGGCAGGTTGTCCCAATGCAAGTGAGATCGGCGACAGGCGCGAAGCAATCGAAACAGCAATAAACAGCCTGAAGGCTGGTGATGCGCTGGTGATTGCCGGCAAGGGCCATGAGGAAGGCCAGATTGTCGGGGACGTCACCTTGCCGTTTTCCGACCATGAAGTTGCACGCGAGGCACTTCGTCGTCAGGGCGGGCGGACATGAGCGCGCTTTGGCAGCTGGAGGAAATGGCGGCGGCCATGGATGCAAGGCCGTTTGGCCCCATGCCGCTGGAAATAACCGGCATTTCAATCGACACCCGAACCGTGAAGGCAGGCGAGGCTTTTTTTGCGATCAAGGGTGAAACCAATGACGGCCATGACTTCGTAAACCAGGCGATGAAATCCGGCGCGGCAGTTGCTGTGGTGGCCGAGTCTAGACTGGTGATGTTCGGCGCGCTGCGCATGCCGTTGCTGGTGGTTGCCGATGTTCTGGTGGCGATGGAAAAGCTTGGCATCGCCGCGCGTGAACGCTGCAAGGGCGATATCATCGCAGTGACCGGCAGCGCAGGAAAAACCACCACGAAGGAAATGCTGCGCACGGTGCTTTCGCAATTTGGCAAGGTTCACGCCTCTGCAGCTTCGTTCAACAACCATTGGGGCGTGCCACTTACATTGGCGCGCATGCCGTCTGACACTGACTTTGGGGTCTTCGAGATCGGCATGAACCATCCCGGGGAAATCACGCCACTGGTTGGCATGGTGCGCCCGCATGTTGCCCTCATCACCACCATTGCCCCGGCGCATCTTGGCAGTTTTGCCTCGGTTGATGACATTGCACGGGCAAAGGGCGAGATTTTCAGCGGCCTTGTTGCCGGTGGCACGGCGATCGTGAACCGAGACGTCAAGCAGTTTCCCATCCTCAAGAAAATGGCGGAAGTTGCCGGCGTTGAAACCCTGAAGGGGTTCGGCGCGAAAAAGGGGTGCGACTACCGGCTCGTAGCTGTTGAACCATCGCAGGCGGGGTCTCAGGTCAGTGCGGTCCTTGACCGTAGAAAGCTGGAATATGAACTGCCAATGGCCGGTGAGCACCAGGCAATGAACTCGCTGGCAGTTCTGGGCGCTGCGGTGCTTTGCGGTGTTGATGTCGATGCTGCGGCCAGCGCTTTGCGCAATGTTGTTCCAGAGGCCGGCCGTGGGCGCAGGCACGCCTTGACGCTGAAGAACGGAACCGCGCTGCTGATTGACGAAAGCTACAATGCCAATCCGGGCTCCATGGAAGCAGCGCTAAAAGTGCTGGGTGACATCAATACGCGTGGGCGGCGCATCGCCGTGCTTGGCGACATGCTTGAACTTGGCGATACCTCCCCCAAGCTGCACAGGGCAATTGCCAGGCCGATTGCCGAGGCAAAGCTGGACCTTGTGTATCTGATCGGCAAGGACATGGCTGGTCTTGCGGCAGATTTGCCTGCGCAAATTCTCGGTGGTCATTTTGCCGATGTAACAGGACTTGCTGAACTGCTTGCAGCAATGCTCGCTGACGGCGATGTAATCATGCTCAAAGCTTCGAAGGGCACCCGATTCGCCGGTGTTGTCCAAACCCTTATTGACGTGCACCCGGTAATTGAAACCGCTGCACAGTAGGAGACACATGCTTTTTTACCTCTCCCAGCAACTGTCCGGCGACATCTCGTTCTTCAACCTGTTTCGCTACACCACTTTCCGAACGGCGGCAGCACTGGTTACTGCCGCATTCTTTGTTTTCCTTTTCGGAAAGCCGATGATTGCCGCTTTGCGCATCCGCCAGGGCAAAGGCCAACCGATACGCGCGGATGGCCCGGAAACCCATTTTGCCAAGGCCGGAACCCCGACTATGGGTGGCCTGATGATTCTGTCGGGCGTTCTGGTTTCGGCGATGCTTTGGGCAAATCTTTCCAGCGCATATGTATGGATCGTGCTTCTGGTGACCGTGGGTTTTGGCGCGATCGGATTTTACGACGATTACCTCAAGGTGACCCGGGCAACCCACAAGGGCTTTTCGGGTCGTATCCGGCTGACGCTTGAATTCGTGATTGCCGGCATCGCCTGCTACGCGATCATGCGTGCAGGGGCTGAGCCGTTTTCCTCGTCGCTTGCCTTCCCCTTCTTCAAGGATCTGCTGCTCAATCTTGGCTGGTTCTTTGTGCCATTCGGGGCATTCATCATTGTGGGGGCGGGCAATGCGGTGAACCTTACCGACGGTCTTGATGGTCTGGCCATCGTCCCGGTGATGATCGCCGCTGCGTCCTTCGGGTTGATTGCCTATCTCGCCGGCAATTATGTCTTCTCGGAATATCTGCAAATCCATTTCGTTCAGGGCAGCGGCGAAATCGCAGTCGTTTGCGGCGCCGTGATCGGGGCAGGGCTTGGCTTTCTGTGGTTCAACGCACCGCCGGCCGCGATCTTCATGGGCGATACCGGCAGCCTTGCGCTGGGCGGCATGATTGGTACCGCTGCCGTTGCCACCAAGCATGAGATTGTTCTTGGCATCATCGGCGGCCTGTTCGTGATGGAAGCCTTGTCGGTGATCATTCAGGTGGCCTCGTTCAAGATGACCGGTAAGCGGGTCTTTCGCATGGCGCCGATCCACCATCATTTCGAGAAGAAAGGCTGGACCGAGAGCCAGGTGGTCATCCGGTTCTGGATCATTGCCGTGATGCTGGCGCTGGCCGGTCTTTCAACCCTCAAGCTGCGTTAACCGGAGGCAGAATTGATCCCCGCATACAGCTTCAAGGGAAAACGCGTTGCACTTTTCGGGCTCGGTGGCTCGGGGATGGCAACCGCGCATTCGCTGCAGGCGGGCGGTGCTGACCTTATTGCTTTCGATGACAATCCCGAGCGGGTGTCGAATGCGCAGGAAGCCGGCATTCGCACCGGTGATTTCCGTGAACAGGGCTTGGCGCACCATGCAGCGCTGGTGCTTTCTCCAGGTGTGCCGCTGACGCATCCGCGCCCGCACTGGTCGGCGGAACTTGCAAGGTCCGCTGGTGTGCCGGTGATCGGCGACATCGAGATATTTGCCCGCGAGCGGCGCGAACATGCACAAGCTGCGCCGTTCATTGCGATCACCGGGACCAACGGCAAATCCACCACGACGGCACTGATTGCCCATGTGCTCAAAAGTGCAGGACGCGACGTTCAGATGGGCGGCAATATTGGCACGGCTATATTGTCGCTGGAGCCGCCAGAAGCGCACCGGCACTATGTCATCGAATGCTCGTCCTACCAGATCGACTTGTCTCTAACGCTTGATCCGACCATCGGCATCCTCCTCAATCTCACCCCGGACCATCTCGACCGGCATGGTGACATGGTTCACTACGCGGCGATCAAGGAGCGGCTGGTGGCAAACAGCCAGACCGCAATCATTGGTGTGGATGATGATTACTCGGCGTCCATTGCCTCATTCCTGCAAGCAAAGTCGCGCCATGTCCTGCGCATTTCAGTCTCATCAAAGCTGGATGAGGGCATCTGGCTCGACGGGCGAAAGCTGGTCTATTCGCGCAGCGGGGTGATCTCGACGGTCGCCGACCTTTCGCAGGCTTCGGCCTTGCGCGGCGCACACAACGGCCAGAATGCTGCGGCAGCGTTTGCAGCCTGCTCTTCAGCCGGTTTGAGCGAGAAGGAAATCATGGCTGGATTTGCCAGCTTCCCTGGCCTTGCGCACCGTATGGAACAGGTCGGACATGCTGGCAAGGTGCTGTTCGTCAATGATTCCAAGGCGACAAATGCTGATGCGACCGAGAAGGCGCTGGCCAGTTTTGACCGCATCTACTGGATTGCCGGAGGCCTCGCCAAGGATGGCGGCATCCAGCCGCTGGCCCGGTTTTTTCCAAAGATCGCCAAAGCCTATCTGGTTGGCGAAGCGGCGCCTTCCTTTGCTGCCACCATCGGCGACAAGGCGCCTTTTGTCATATCGCAAACAATAGAGGCGGCGGTCCGGCACGCGGCGCAGGATGCTGCAACCGACAGTGCCGCTGAGCCGGTGGTGCTGTTGTCACCGGCTTGTGCAAGCTTCGACCAGTTCCAGAACTTTGAAAAACGCGGTGACGCCTTCCGCAGTGCCGTGCTGGCGCTGGGCAATATCAGTGCGATGGGGGCCGCAAAATGAACATGCAGACAAAAGGCAAGGGAGCGAAAAATGGTTAGTCGTGTCGACCGGTCGCTGATGGCCGAATGGTGGCGCACCGTTGACCGTGCCATGGTTGGTTCGGTGTTGTTTCTCATGCTTTGCGGAGTGCTGCTTTCCTTTGCGGCCAGCCCCGCTGTTGCCGACCGCATCGATGCTGAAACCTTTCACTTCATCAAGCGGCATGCGATGTTTCTGGCTCCCGCCATCGTCCTGTTTCTGGGGGCATCGCTGCTCAGTCCCAAGCAGGTCCGCCGCGCAAGTTTCGTCTTGTTCGGGGTCGCCATCCTTTTGATGATTGCAACGCTTTTCGTTGGCGCTGAAGTCAAGGGTTCGCGCCGCTGGATCAACTTTCTTGGCGTGTCGCTGCAACCGTCGGAATTGATGAAGCCGGGCTTCGTTGTCATTAGCGCATGGCTTTTCGCCGAAAATTCGCGCCGCCCGGAAATTCCAGGAAACCTTTTTGCCATCATCCTGTTTGGCATTGTAGCAGCACTTCTTCTGGCTCAGCCGGATTTCGGCCAGACCATGCTCGTGGCCATTGTCTGGGCTGCCCTGTTTTTCATGGCCGGAATGTCATGGGTGTGGATCGCGGCGCTGAGCGTGTTTGCAGTTACCGGCCTTGGTGCGGCCTATACGTTTTTCCCGCATGTGGCCGGGCGCATAAACCGGTTTGTGACCGGTGAAGGTGACAATTTTCAGGTCGATACCGCCCGGGAGGCGATCATCAATGGCGGCTGGCTGGGGCAAGGCCCTGGCGAAGGCACGGTCAAGAAGATCATCCCGGACAGCCATGCCGACTTTCCGTTTGCGGTAGCGGCAGAAGAATTCGGCATCATCGCCTGCCTGCTGCTGGTGTCGCTTTTTGCCTTTGTCGTGCTGCGCGGCCTCAACCACGCCCTCAAGGAAAAAGACCCGTACATCCGGCTTGCCACGTCCGGGTTAGTGACCTTGTTTGCCATCCAGTCGATGATCAACATGATGGTCAATCTGCAACTGATGCCGGCAAAGGGGATGACACTGCCTTTCATTTCCTATGGCGGTTCGTCGCTGCTTTCGATGGCGATAGCCATGGGGTTTGTTGTGGCACTTACCCGCATCCGGCCTGAAGGACGGGCAAGTGCGCCCTATGGCTTTGCTTTGCGGCAGTATCGGCCAGCAGATGGAAAACCTGCATGAGCCGGGGCACGATCCTGCTTTGTGCAGGCGGAACAGGCGGGCATCTCTTCCCGGCTGAATCGCTTGCACATGAACTTGTTGCGCGTGGGTTCGAGGTACATTTGGCAACAGACGACAGGGCGCAGCGTTTTGCCGCCGCGTTTCCCGCAAAGAAAATTCACATCGTCAAATCTGCAACGCCCAATTTCCGAAATCCAGTAACGCTGGCCAAGGCGTCACTCACCTTGTGGCGCGGCTATGGCGACGCGCGCAAGCTGGTGGAGTCACTTTCGCCCAAGGTTGTTGTCGGTTTTGGGGGCTACCCGACGCTGCCGCCAATGTGGGCGGCAAACAGGCTTGGCATCCCGACAATCATTCATGATGCCAACGCTGTCATGGGCCGCGCGAACCGGCTGCTGTCGAGGCGGGCGCGAACCATTGCCATGGGTTTTGGCGGGGCTGCCAAAGGGGAGCGGGTCATCGTCACCGGCAATCCGGTGCGCCCGGCGGTGTTGGCTGCGGCCAGAATGGACTATCCGGTCCGTCAACCGGACGAGCCTTTCAACCTTCTCGTTTTCGGGGGCAGTCAGGGCGCGCAATTCTTTTCGCAAGCATTGCCCGCAGCAATTGGCCAACTTTCCCTTGCGCAGCGAAAACTGTTTCGCATTGTCCAGCAGGCAAGGCCGGAAGATGAAGCGCAATTGCGCAATGCCTATGTCGGTATTGGCATCGCCGCTGATATTGCCCCTTTCTTTTCCAACATGGCCGAGCGCATTGCGCAGGCACATTTCGTGATCAGCAGGGCGGGGGCCTCGACCGTATCAGAGCTTGCAGCGATTGGCCGGCCAAGCCTGCTGGTACCCTATCCGCATGCGCTCGATCACGATCAGGCAATGAATGCGAAAACATTGGCGGAAGGCGGTGGTGCGCGCATCATTGCGCAAGGGGAACTTACCGAAGCGCGGCTGGCCTCCATTCTGGGCAAGGCACTTGCCGGGCCGGGGGGGCTTGCAGAAACAGCGGAAAAAGCCAAAAGAAGCGGCAAACCTGATGCGGCGGCGCGATTGGCCGATTGTGTCGAACAGGCAATTGCGGCCTGAAGCGCGTCTTTTGCCTGACCCAAGCCAAGGAAAAAACCATCCATGAAAATGCCGGAAAAGATTGGCCTCGTTCATTTTGTCGGTATCGGCGGCATCGGCATGAGCGGAATTGCCGAAGTGCTGCACAACCTTGGCTACAACGTCCAGGGATCCGACCAGGCTGACAGCGCCAATGTGCAGCGCTTGCGGGCCAAGGGCATTCCTGTCGCCATCGGTCACAGGGCGGAGAATCTGGGCGCTGCCGAAGTGATGGTGGTTTCCACCGCGATCAAGGCCGAAAACCCCGAACTGGTTGAGGCGCGCGAGCGCCATCTGCCCATCGTGCGGCGCGCTGAAATGTTGGCTGAACTGATGCGTTTCCGAAAGGCAATCGCAGTTGGCGGCACCCATGGCAAAACCACCACGACCTCGATGGTCGGCACTTTGCTGGATGCCGGCGGCATGGACCCGACCGTTATCAATGGTGGCATCATCAATGCCTACGGCACCAATGCCCGCATGGGCGCTGGCGACTGGTTGGTGGTGGAGGCCGACGAGAGCGATGGCACTTTCCTGAAGCTGCCGGCCGATGTTGCGATCGTCACCAACATCGACCCCGAACATCTTGACCACTACGGCAATTTTGACGAGGTCCGCAAAGCCTTCCGCAGCTTTGTCGAAAACGTGCCTTTTTACGGCTTCGGTGTCATGTGCCTCGACCATCCCGAAGTGCAGGCGCTGGTTTCGCGTATCACCGACCGCAAGGTGGTGAGCTACGGTGCAAACCCGCAGGCCGATGTTCGGTTCTTTGATGTTGTGCCCGAAGGCAGCAAGAACCGTTTCAGCGTTGAAATCCGCGACCGCAAAGGCGGCAAAAGCGAAATCATCGACAATCTGGTGCTGCCGATGCCGGGTCGGCACAATGTTTCAAATGCCACTGCAGCCATTGCCGTGGCTTATGAGCTTGGCATCGGAGCCGATGCCATTCGTGCCGGACTTGCCGGATTTGGCGGGGTAAAGCGCCGCTTCACCCACACCGGAACCTGGAACGGCGTTGAGATATTCGACGATTACGGTCACCATCCTGTTGAGATTGCCGCTGTGCTGAAAGCAGCGCGTGAATCCGCCAAGGGCCGGGTGATCGCCATCAAGCAGCCGCACCGCTACAGCCGCCTCAATGATCTTTTCAGCGAGTTCTGTGCCTGCTTCAACGATGCCGACATGGTGTTGATTGCGCCGGTTTATGCAGCTGGCGAAAACCCGATCGCGGGTATCAATTCCGAAGCGCTGGTCTCCGGATTGAAGGCTGGCGGGCATCGCAACGCGCGGTTCATTTCCGGGCCTCAGGACATTGCGCCGCTGGTGGCCGAGGCTGCAAAGCCGGGTGATTTCGTGGTGTTCCTGGGAGCTGGCAACATTACAAGCTGGGCCTATGCCCTGCCGGCCGAACTGTCCACGCTTTCCGGGCCGAAGGCCTGATCCATTGGCAACGCCCGGCCAGATATTGCACGAACGGTTGAAGCCGCTGCTTGGCAGCCTTCGCGGCCGTCTCGCGATTGATCAACCGATGGCAAAGTTGACCTGGTTTCAGGTTGGCGGACTCGCCGACATCCTTTTCCAGCCCGCAGATACGCAAGACCTTGCCGCGTTCATGAAAGCGCTGCCTAAGGATGTTCCAGTCATGATCGTCGGGGTGGGCTCAAACCTGCTGGTGCGCGACGGTGGCATTGAAGGGGTTGTCATCCGCCTGTCGGCCAAAGGCTTTGGCAGTGTCGAGGCGGTTGGAAATACCCAGCTTCGCGCCGGGGCGGCTTTGCCGGACAAACAGCTTGCTGCGGCGGCGCTGGAAGCGGGGCTTGGCGGGTTTGAATTCTACCATGGCATTCCCGGTGGCATTGGCGGAGCATTGCGCATGAATGCCGGGGCAAACGGCACAGAGACAACCAACCGGGTTGTATCCGTCGAAGCTGTGACGAGGGCGGGGGAGATCAAAACGCTCAGCCATGCCGAGATGGGCTATACCTACCGGCACAGCGGCGCAGCGGAAGAACTGATTTTCACATCCGCCTTGTTCGAGGGCATTCCCGCAGACCGCGGGGCCATCCGCGAAGCGATGGATGAAGTTCAGCATCATCGGGAAACGGCGCAGCCGGTGAAGGAAAAGACTGGCGGCTCCACCTTCAAGAACCCGCAGGGTCATTCAGCCTGGAAACTGGTGGATGCAGCAGGATTGCGTGGCTTTGAAGTGGGAGGCGCGCAGATGAGCCAGATGCATTGCAACTTCATGATCAACACCGGAGTGGCAACCGGCTTTGACCTGGAAACGCTTGGAGAGACCGTTCGGCGCGAAGTTTTCGCCAAAACTGGCATATTGCTGGAATGGGAAATCAAGCGGATTGGCCGGTTTGCGGCTGGCAAGGCCGTCCAAGCATTTTCGCCCCAAGCCGCTTGACGCAAGCTCGCAGCCTTGCGACTGCACCGCCATGATGCATTCAACAGAAAATACGGATCAGACAAATTCGTGGCGCAGCCATGTTGCAGCGACGCTCTCGCTTGGGCTTCCGCTGGTCGGTGCGCAAATGGCGCAGGTGTCCATCGGCGCCACCGATGCGGTGATGATCGGATGGCTCGGCGCGCGAGAACTGGCTGCCAGCACGCTCGGCGCAACTGCCTTTTTCGTCGTGCTGATGTTTGGATCGGGCTTTGCCTTCGCGGTTATCCCGATGGTCTCGCAGGGCGCGGCGACCAATGATGTCGAGACAGTGAGCAGGGCAACCCGCACCGGTTTATGGATCACTGCGCTCTATTCAGCACTGATGATGGTGCCACTGTGGTTCATTGAACCCATCCTGCTGTTTGGCGGGCAGGATGCCGATATTGCCGCGATGACTGCATCTTATGTGCGCATCATGCAGTGGTCGCTTTTTCCTGCACTGTTCGTGATGGTGCTGCGTTCGTTTTTCTCAGGCCTACAGAAGCCCAGGGTGGTGCTTTTTGCAACCATTACAGCAGCGTTGATCAATGCGCTTGTCAATTATGCGCTGATTTTCGGAAATTTCGGGATGCCAAGGCTCGAATTGCAAGGGGCTGCCATTGCCTCGCTGGCAAGCACTTTGCTGTCCCTGCTGGTTTTGTGCGTGCGTATCGAGAGCATTGCCGGTCTTCGGCGGTTTCGGCTGTTTGCGGGGCTGCACAGGCCGGATGTTCCGGCTCTGCGTGAATTGTTGCGGCACGGCTTGCCGATTTCACTGACCATTGTTGCAGAAGTCGGCTTGTTTGCGGCTGCATCCACCATGATGGGTTGGCTGGGTGCGGTACCGCTTGCAGCGCACGGGATCGCCCTTCAACTGGCATCGCTTGTTTTTATGATCCCGCTCGGGCTTTCAAGTGCGGCAGCTGTGCGGGTAGGCGAAGCCCATGCGCTCGGCCAGACCGGCAATGTCAGGCGCGCTGCATTGGTGGTGGTTGTGATGTCGATCATTGTGTCGACCCTCAGCGCTGCCGCCTTTCTCATTTTCCCCGAAGTTCTTGTCAGTCTTTTCCTCGATTATTCCAACCCGGATGCGAAGGAGGTTTTGGCATACGGGATTGTATTGATGGCTATGGCTGCCAGTTTTCAGCTCGTTGACGGCTTGCAGGCCATTGGTGCGGGTATTCTCCGCGGATTGAAAGACACCGCTCGTCCGGCGCTGATTGCAGTTGTGTCGTATTGGGGAGTTGGTTTTCCCGTTGCCTGGTGGCTCGGTTTTGGAAAAGGCTGGCTCGGCGGATTTGGCGGTCCGGGCGTTTGGGCAGGCCTTGCGCTGGGGCTTGGTGTTGCCGCAATCTTGCTGAACTGGCGGTTTGCCCTGCGCACCAGGCCCTAAAAGACCCAAGTTTCCCCATCCCCCCTTGTCAGCGAATCACTGCTCTGATTCTGTCGCTTTGGGCGTATTTCCAGAATTGAGTCGGCTTCAAATGCAGTTTCGGGCGTTGTCGCCCAAATATTCTGCATCAAGCTCCAACACCTGCGTGACAGAAGGGAATGTGCCATGACCGGCAAGCATGTTGCAGTTTTGATGGGTGGTTGGTCATCCGAACGCCCGGTTTCAATTGCATCGGGAAACCCTTGTGCGGACGGTTTGGAGTGCGCCGGTTACAAGGTGACAAGGGTCGATGTCCAGCGCGACATCGCCACGGTCTTGCAGGCGTTGAAACCCGATGTTGCCTTCAACGCGCTGCACGGGCCGTATGGCGAAGACGGCACCATCCAGGGTGTTCTTGAAATCCTGCAAATTCCCTACACGCATTCGGGCGTAATGGCCTCCGCACTGGCTATGAACAAGGAAAAAGCCAAGGTTTTGGCCAAGGCATCGGGGATTCCGGTGGCACAATCCCTGGTGATGCACAGGCTGGAAGCGGCTGAAAAACACGTGATGACGCCGCCCTATGTGATCAAGCCGGTGGCGGAAGGATCGTCGTTCGGGGTGCTGATCGTGCGTACAGACATGTCCAAACCGCCGCAGCAACTCTACTCCAAAGACTGGCCATATGGCGACATGGTGATGGTCGAGCGGTACATCCCCGGCCGGGAGCTTACCTGTGCCGTAATGGGCAATGTGGCACTGGGTGTAACCGAGATCATTGCCACGGGTCCGGGCTTCTACGACTTCGATGCAAAATACCTTCCGGGTGGCTCAAAACACGAATGTCCAGCAAATCTTAAACGAAATATTTACCAAAAAGTAATGACACTGTCCCTCAAGGCACACCAAGCGGTCGGGTGCCGCGGCGTTAGCCGGTCTGACTTCAGGCTGGACGATGGGCCGATGGGATCAGGCGAACTCGTCTGGCTGGAAATCAACACCCAGCCCGGCATGACACCCACCTCCCTCGTACCTGAACTTGCGCTGCATGCCGGCCACTCGTTTGAAGAACTGGTCTCCTGGATGGTGGAGGACGCATCTTGTTGCAGATAGGCCGTCAAGGCCGCACAGGTAAAGCTGGAAAAGCCAAGGAAGCAGCTGCAATTGCAGACGCTGGAGGCATCGTGCTGCCGCGTTTCATGCGCAAGCCGGTCCGGCACATGACGCGACTGTTCAATCACGGGATCATTTTTCGCCCAAAGGTTATCGTGACGCTTGTCGGCTTGCTCACGGTGGGCGTTGGCATTGCCTACGCCATTGAAAGCGGTCATGGCGAGCGGCTTGTTGCGCACGGCACAGCGCTTGCCGGTTTCAAGATTGCCGATGTCAAGATTTCCGGTGTGAAGGAAGTCTCGCGCATTGATGTTCTCACCAATATCGATCTGGGCGCTGAGCGCTCGCTGTTTTCCTTTGACGTGCATGGTGCCCGCGAGGCGTTGCGCAAATTGCCGTGGGTGTATGAAGCGCGTGTTTCCAAGGCATACCCGGACAAGGTATTGATCGACATTGTCGAGCGCACGCCGTTTGCCATCTGGCAGAACAATGGCGAGTTGTGGCTTGTCGAGCGCGACGGCGCAAAGATTGCTCCTTTCGATGACCGCTTTGCCGGTCTGCCGCTTGTGGTTGGTTCAGGCGCTGCGGGAGACGCTGCAAAGTTCGTTTCAATGGTTGCGCGCCATCCTGTGATTGCTTCGCAGGTCAAGGCGCATGTGCGCATCGGTGAACGCCGGTGGAATCTTGTTCTGCAGAACGGCGTGACTGTCCTTTTGCCCGAAGGGCGCGAGGAGATCGAACTTGCCCAATTGGCGAAGCTTGAAGCAGAAAACAGCCTTCTTTCGCGCGATATTGCCGAAGTCGACATGCGCATGGGCGACAGGGTCGTGATGCGGCTTTCGGCAGATGCCGCAGCGCGGCTGAAACCGGTGGAGGCTTCTGAGAAGAAGCCGGGGAAGGACACATGAGCCTTCTTTCGCACAATGGTTTCCTTCCACGCATGAAAGCACCGTCGGCAAAACGTCCGACGATTGTTTCCGTTCTGGACATTGGCAGTTCTAAGACAACGTGCCTGATTGCCCGGTTGAAGCCGCGCGAAGAAAGTGCAGTGCTGCCTGGCCGTACCCACACCATCGAAGTGCTGGGAATTGGCCATCAGCGTTCGCGCGGGATCAAGTCGGGCGTGGTGGTGGATCTTGAAGCAGCCGAGCAGGCAGTTCGGGCGGCGGTTGATTCAGCCGAACGAATGGCTGGCCTGACAGTGGAATCGCTGATTGTCAGCATTTCGGCTGGACGGCTGGTATCCGAAGCATTCACCGCAGACATCAGCCTTGGCGGCCACGCGGTTGCCGACAGTGACATTGCCAAAGTGCTGCGCGCCGGTGCTGAACACGCGCTGGCTGTGGAACGCTCGGTAGTACATTCCATCCCAATCGGGTTCTCACTGGACGGTGAAACCGGTGTTAGCGATCCGCGCGGCATGGTGGGTGAGAAACTTGGCGTCAACATGCATGTCGTGACGGCGGAAAACGCGCCGATCCGCAATCTGGAACTTTGCGTCAACCGCGCCCATCTTTCCGTAGAGGCAGTGGTTGCAACGCCGTACGCCGCCGGATTGTCCGCGCTGGTGGATGATGAAACCGAAATGGGCTGCGCCTGCATCGACATGGGCGGCGGCACGACAACACTTTCGGTTTTCGCAGAAGGCCGCTTTGTATTTGCCGACGCGATAGCCATTGGCGGCAACCATGTGACGATGGACATCGCCCGCGGACTTTCGACCCGGCTTGATGATGCGGAAAAACTCAAAATCCTCCACGGCTCGGCGCTTGGCGGAGGCAATGGCGAAGACGATGTTCTCAGTGTCCAGCCAATCGGCGAAGACGAACGGGATCTGCCAAACCAGGTGCAGCGTTCGCAATTGACGCGGATCATCCGTCCAAGGGTCGAAGAAACGCTTGAACTCATTCGTGACCGGCTGAACCGTTCGGGGTTTGCCGGAGTTGTCGGCAAGCGCATCGTGCTTACCGGCGGGGCCAGCCAGCTCAATGGGCTTGGCGAACTCGCCCGGCGCATCCTTGCGCGCAATGTGCGGCTTGGCCGCCCGATGGGTGTTTCCGGCATGCCGGAAGCAGGCAAGGGGCCAGCGTTTTCAGCGGCTGTTGGCCTGCTGATCTATCCGCAGATGGCGCATCTTGAAAATTACGCAATGCATGGCGCGGTACCTCCGGTATTGCGTCTGACAGGTACTGGCGGAGCATTTTCCCGGTTCGGGAATTGGCTGCGAGACAGTTTTTAGGCGGCAATGCCTCCTGCCCGTCAAGGACAGGAGCAAAGGGACACGCGGTTCGAAATCGGCAAAAGCCTCCTTCGACCGGCAAATGGAGACGAGAAAATGACCATAAACCTGCAGAAGCCCGACATCCGGGAACTGAAGCCCAAGATCACCGTTTTTGGCGTCGGCGGCGGCGGCGGCAATGCCGTCAACAACATGATCAATGGCGGGCTTCAAGGCGTCGAGTTCGTGGTTGCGAACACCGATGCGCAGGCGCTGATCATGTCAAAGGCGCAGCGGGTCATCCAGCTTGGCGTTGATGTCACCCAGGGGCTCGGTGCTGGATCAGAACCGGAAGTGGGGCGCGCGGCGGCTGAGGAATGCCTCAACGAGATCGCCGACCACCTACAGGGCACGCACATGGCGTTTGTAACTGCCGGCATGGGCGGTGGAACCGGAACAGGTGCTGCGCCAGTGATTGCAAGAGCGGCCCGCGAGCTGGGCATTCTCACTGTCGGCGTGGTGACCAAGCCATTCCATTTTGAAGGCGGCCGCCGGATGAAGACAGCCGATGCCGGCATTTCGGAACTTCAAAAGAACGTCGATACGCTGATCGTCATTCCGAACCAGAACCTTTTCCGTATCGCCAATGACAAGACCACTTTCACCGATGCCTTCGGCATGGCTGACCAGGTGCTCTACTCGGGCGTTGCCTGCATTACCGACCTGATGGTCAAGGAAGGGCTCATCAACCTCGACTTCGCCGATGTGCGCTCGGTCATGCGCGAAATGGGCAAGGCAATGATGGGTACGGGCGAAGCTTCGGGCGAAGGCCGCGCGATGGCCGCTGCAGAAGCTGCCATTTCCAATCCGTTGCTCGATGAAACCTCAATGCGCGGTGCACGCGGACTGCTGATCTCCATCACCGGCGGACGCGACCTTACGCTGTTTGAAGTTGATGAAGCGGCAACCCGCATTCGCGAGGAAGTCGATTCGGACGCGAACATCATCTTGGGCGCAACTTTCGAGGAATCACTTGAAGGCATCATCCGCGTCTCCGTTGTTGCCACCGGCATCGACCGGGCGGCGCAACAAGAGTCTGAGCGGTTTGATTCAAGCCGCACGTCGGCAGTGTCGCGCTCGGGTTCGGCTCCGGTAGCCATTCCACGCCCAACCGCCCCGCAAAACCTTCGCCCGGCGATGACCGCCGCGATGCAGGCTGCGGCACAGGTCCAGCCAATCGCTGCGCGCCCGTCTGTTTCTGTGCCTTCAGTTGGTACAGCATCGCTTGCGCCTGCTGCCCGTGTCGAAAAGAACGGGGTGAGCATCGAGCCTTTGCATCCGGCGTCAATTTTCAATGACGCCATGTTGGAAGACGATTTCCGGGCAGCGCTTGAAGAAGAGCTTGCACCGGTCGGCGAAGCCTATGTTCCGCCAGCGCCTGAGCTGCCGGACATGCCTTTTGCCACACAGCGCATGCCGGACGTACAGGATTTCCCGCCAATGGTTCAGGCGGAAATCGAAAACCGCTCGGCAAGCCGCGCACCAGCGCATGAGGACAGGGGCCCGATCGGCCTTCTCAAGAAGCTTGCCCATGGGTTTTCTTCCCGCGAAGAAGAAGTCGAGGAGCCAGTGCAGCGTCAAGCAGCGGTCCGTCCGCCGCAGCGCGTCGAGCCGCAAGCGCCTGTGGCACGCGCGGCACCGGCACCACAGCCCACGGTTACCCAGACAAGGGTGGATGACAATCCGTTCGCGCCCAAGCGTACCGCGCTTGATCGAAACGGGCGAATCAACCCCGCAGAGAAATCGGCGATAGATGATGACCAGTTGGAGATTCCGGCTTTCCTGCGTCGTCAAACAAGCTGAAATGGGTCGAAAAAGCGACTTCAGGGTCGAATGTTACAAATCTGACATGCGGGCAATTGTCCCGCATGTCATTGAAATAAAAGAATTAATGAAGCGCGTGCCGCTTTGCAAAGGTAACAGAAGGTAAGAAACCGTGATTTGGCCATTGTGGCCCCAGTTTGTATGGTTCAACTCGGTTCAGCGATGAAAATCGCACTTTCGAAGATGAGCGCAGATTTTACGGCAACGGACAAAACAAAGATCCGTGACGCAAAATCAAGGGTGCGTACAAGAATGCAGGGCGGGTACGATGGGGATTAATGTGCTGGGTTACCAGACTACCATTCGCGAACGCATCGAGTTCAACGGCATCGGAGTGCACTCCGGCAAGCCGGTTTCGATGGTCCTAAATCCGACAGACGCCAATACCGGTATTGTTTTCAATGTTACCTGCCCGAGCACCGGGCGTTCCCAGGACATCTGCGCTACCGTAAATTCCGTAGGCGCGACCGACCTTTGTACGGTCCTTGGCAATCCGGCCTCCATCCACATAGCAACTGTCGAACATCTCATGGCTGCGCTGCGCGCGCTCAATGTCGATAACGTCATCGTGGAAGTCGACAGCAATGAAGTGCCGGTCATGGACGGCAGTTCAGCGGACTATGTCGAAGCTATCCAGTCAGTCGGACTGACATCACTTGCGGCAATGCGCTGCTATATCCGCATCAACAAGCCTGTGCGTGTCGACATGGGTGCATCATGGGGTGAGTTCGTTCCTTATGCTGGCACGCGTTACGAGATCGAAATCGATTTTGATTCGGCAGCAATCGGCCGTCAGACCTTCCGTTCCGATCTGACTTCCGAAGTTTTCCAGCGCGATCTGTCCCGCGCACGCACTTTCGGCTTCATGAAGGATGTCGAACGGCTTTGGGCAGCCGGCTTTGCGCTGGGTTCAAGCCTTGAAAATTCAGTCGTCATTGGTGACGACAATCGCATCATCAATCCTGAGGGCCTGCGCTATCGCGACGAGTTCGTCCGCCACAAGGCACTTGATGCCATTGGTGACCTTGCACTGGCTGGCGCGCCGTTTATTGGCTGCTATCGCTCATATCGTGGCGGCCACAAGCTTAATTCACTGGTTTTGAAGGCGCTGCTGGCAGACCGCAGCGCTTTTGATTTTGTAGAGCCTGCTTCCTCACAGCCCAGGGTTCGCCATGCCGAACTGGTTGCCGTGAATGCACCAGCCTATGCGGCTCAGCTGAACTGACAAGATTGCCCTGACGGCCGCCATAGTTTTGCACCAATGCGGCGCAAAAAGCCTGTGGCACAAACGGCACTGGAAACAGGCAGCATTTTGCGCAATAAGGGCGAATAGCGACGGTGAGATTTTCACCATCTGGGCCAAGAGCCATGGGAAATTGCATGCTTAGGCAATCTGCCAAACCGGATTTGTACAAGGGCGCGGCTGCGTTCTGGCTGCGCGTTGTGCCGCTTGCCGCCTTGACCGTTCTTGGTGCGTGTACGTCCAGTGAAACCACCAGCAATGATTTTGTCGACGATATTCAGCCAGTGGACCGTCTTTACAATCAGGCACTGGCCGATCTGGATGGCGGCGATGTTCGCAATGCCAAGAAAAAGCTGGAAGAAATCGATAAACAGCACCCGTACTCGGAGTTTTCGCGGCGCTCCTTGGTGTTGCAGACTTTCCTTCACTACCGCAAGGGTGAGTATGAGGACGCTGTGAACACCGGAAAGCGCTATGTGGCGCTGTATCCGGGCGATGCTGAAGCTGCCTACGCGCAATATCTTGTTGGCATGTCCTATTTCAGGCAAATGCCCGATGTCAGCCGCGATCAGACCATCACACAACGCTCATATCTGGCGTTCAAGGAAGTTGTCGATCGGTATCCTGAGAGCGAATATGTCGAAGATTCCAAGACGAAAATTCGCATCGCGCTGGACCAACTGGCCGGCAAGGACATGCTGACCGGCCGATATTATCTGGAACGGCGTGAGTTTCTGGCAGCGATCAACCGGTTTCGCCAGGTTGTCGAGGAATTCCAGACCACCAGACATGTGGAAGAGGCGTTGGCCCGCTTGACCGAGGCCTATTTTGCGCTTGGCGTCGTCGACGAAGCGCAGACCGCCGCCGCCGTGCTTGGCCACAATTTTCCTGAAAGCCAATGGTACAAGGACAGCGTGAAACTGCTCAGCACCGGCGGGGCTGAACCGCGCGAAAATTCAGGATCATGGATTTCCAAGGTGTTCTCCGGCAGTCAGGCAGCCAAGAGCTGATTGCGGAGGGGCTCCGTCCGCCATGCTTTGCCGTCTCTCCATTCGTGACATTGTTCTCATTGAGAAACTGGACCTCGATTTTCCGTCCGGACTTTGCGTCCTGACCGGGGAAACTGGTGCGGGCAAATCCATTCTGCTGGATGCCTTGTCCTTGGCATTGGGGTCGCGAGGTGACGGCGCGCTTGTTCGCAGCGGACAACCGCAGGGGCAAGTGATCGCGGTGTTTGAACCGGGGCCGGGGCACCCTGTGGCGGCAATCCTTCAGGAAAACGGTATTTCGGATGAGGGGCAGCTGATCCTGCGGCGTTCGCAAGGAGCGGACGGACGCACGCGAGCCTTTGTCAATGATCAGCCGGTTTCTGCGACATTGTTGCGGGAAATTGGCAGAAATCTCGTTGAAATCCACGGCCAGCATGACGACCGGGCATTGGTGGACGTTTCAGCGCACAGGCAGTTGCTCGACGCCTATGGCATGCTCGAAGCCGATCTTGGTTTGGTCGCTGCTGCGTGGACCGCCTGGCGCAAGACCCTGAAGGAACTTTCCGATCTTGAAGACAAGGTGGCGGCGGGGGCGCGGGAGAGCGATTACCTGCGAGCAGCGGTCAATGAGTTGACGCTGCTTGCGCCCGAACCCGGCGAGGAAGACCAGTTGCACGAACTTCGCACGCGGATGATGAAGGTGGAGAAGATCGCCACTGAACTCAGCGACGCCAGCGAGCAGCTTTCTGGGTCTGCATCTCCCATTCCGGGCCTTTCCAGCTTGTTGAGACGGCTTGAGCGCAAGGCGGCTGATTTGCGCGACGTTCTGGGCGGCGCAGTGGATGCGCTAGAGCAGGGTGTCAATTCATTGCTGATTGCCTCGCAAGAGCTTGAAAGGGCGTTGCGAGAAACTGAATTTGATCCACGTCAGCTTGAAAAGTCTGAAGAGCGGCTTTTTGCGCTGCGTGCAGCGGCGCGCAAGTTCTCGACACCGGTTGGTGATCTGCCAGCACTGGCTGTGCGGTTTGCCGACACTCTTGCAACCATTGATGCGGGGGAAGAACGGCTGGCGGCGCTGAAGGCGCGCGTGAGCGCCCTTGAAGGCGAATATCGCCGCCTTGCGGATAATCTGACAAAACGCCGCAAGCAGGCAGGCGAGGCACTCAATGCTGCAGTTGCAGGCGAATTGCCCTCGCTCAAACTTGAGCGGGCACTGTTCATGGTGGAAATCACCCCGGCTGAGGTTGGCCCCAGCGGCGTTGATGCAGTCGAATTCTGGGTGCAGACCAATCCGGGCACGCGGGCAGGGCCGATGATGAAAGTTGCCTCAGGGGGCGAGCTGGCACGGTTCCTCTTGGCACTGAAAGTTTCACTTGCCGAAAAGGGCTCGGCACCGACGCTGGTGTTTGACGAGATCGATTCAGGCGTTGGCGGCGCGGTTGCCGATGCAATTGGCCGCCGGCTTTCGCGGCTTGCAGCAAGGGTTCAAGTGCTTTCTGTCACGCACGCCCCGCAGATTGCAGCGCGCGCCGGCGGGCATTACCTGATTGCCAAATCCGCCATCGCGGGTGCTGGCGACCGCGTGGCCACGGATGTCAGCCGCATCGAAGGCAATGATAGGCGCGAGGAAATCGCCCGGATGCTGGCCGGTGCCACCATCACGGAAGAAGCAAGGGCGGCCGCAGAAAAGCTGATCAGCCAGACCGCAGCCTGAGGGACGCCAGCAAAAACCCGCTCACGCGCAATTGCAGACCGTTGCAAAAATTTCGGTTTCCCTGGACCTTTGAGGTGTGGTTTAATTTCCGGAAGGAAATCGTGCCGGAGCTTTGGATGCGGTATTCAGTTTTTAAAGGGATTGTGCTGGCCGGAGCCATTGCGGTGGCAACAGTCTCAGCACCAATGACTGCAAACGCGAAAGTCGTCGTTTCCGAGGCAACCAAATACTATTCCATCAAGGGCAAAAACGGCCTTGAAGTCAGCAAGGCGATGCTGTCGGGCGGTGCCCGCAACATCAACATGCGCCATGCGATTGCAGCAACGGCCACACGTTTTGATGTCGGCAAGGCCGATGTCGTGGTGAAAAACGGGCGCTGCGTTGTCAATGATGTCGTGGTCAAGCTCGACATCACTTTCTACTATCCAACATGGCCAGGCAAAAAGGGTGCAAGTGCCCAAACCCAAAAAGCCTGGAATGCGTTTCATGCCGAGTTGGAAAAACATGAGCGCACGCATGCCTCGATAGCAAAGGATGGCGCCAAGCAGCTTGAGAAGGAACTCAAGCGGATTTCTGGCACTGTAGCGTCTGGATGCCGTGATTTTGGAAGGTTTTCAGCCCCGCGCCTGAATGCAGTGGCAGCAAACCTCAAGAACCGGCAGCTTGCTTTTGACGCCAAGGAAAACCAGAAAAACAGCAAGATCACCAAGCTGCAAATTGCGCTGTTGAAATCGAAATAGGTATACCAGCCTGGGCGATTGACTGCTTGAGCAAGGCGCAACCGGCAGCTAATGCTTGCGCCAACGGGCAATTCCGATTGCAAGGCAGCCAGCTTCATGTCCACCATCAGCAAATCCGTGGAAACGCTCAACGAGGGCGAAGCCGCCAGCGAGCTTGAGGCGCTTGGCGGCGAGATCGCGCGGCATGACGCGCTCTACAACGTCAAGGATGCGCCGGAGATTTTCGGAGAAACGCTAGTATTGACGCTCACCAATTTACGATTCTAATCCCAGTTTGCTAACAAATAAATATTCAATTTCATTGACGTATTATATTGGTTTTGTGATTGGCTTGTGATTAGAGTTGGGATACAGGGAAAACCGGTTGAACTATGTTATGCGCTTGGGATTGATTCACAAATTCTCGTTGTTTGCGTTGTTGGCTGTTGCTTCGTTTATCGCCGCGTCACCTGCGCTAGCTAAGATTACAGTCGTTGAAAAAACTGAATTTTATTTAGTAAGAGGAAAGAACGGTGAAGAAATCGTCAAGGCTATGGCTACCGCTCGGAAGGCAGGAATTTCCAATTCCAAGCAACTTGCCGGCACATCAGTCAAATATGATATCGGAAAATATGAGCATGTGATCAAGAATGGACGCTGCACCATTAAGGAACTCGAGATAATTATAACAGTACGCTTGATTGCACCGCAATGGCAGGGCAACGCGTTGGCGAGCATGGGGACGCGGGCAGCTTGGGATGCATTTATGGCGGAGTTGCTAATTCTGCACCGTAACCATGTCTTAATCGCCAGGCAGGGCGCAAAGGAATTGGAAACGGAGTTGAAGAAATTGAGCGGACCTGCTTCCGAAGCCTGCCGAGGCATAGCTGGGCCATATACTGGCCATTTTGAGAGTCTCGCTAGGGAATGGAATAGGCGCCATGCCGCCAACGTCGCAAGACAGAACCAAAAAAACAGCAAGATCACCAAGCTGCAAATTGCGCTGTTGAAATCGAAATAGGTATTCCAGCCTGGGCGATTGACTGCTTGAGCAAGGCGCAACCGGCGGCTATTGCTTGCGCCAACGGGCAATTCCGATTGCAAGGCAGCCAGCTTCATGTCCACCATCAGCAAATCCGTTGAAACGCTCAACGAGAGCGAAGCCGCCAGCGAGCTTGAACGGCTGGGCGCTGAAATTGCCCGTCATGATGCGCTTTACCACGTCAAGGACAAGCCGGAAATTTCCGATGCGCAGTATGACGCGCTGAGGCGCAGAAACCTTGAAATCGAACAGCGTTTCCCGCATCTGGTTCGCCCTGATTCACCCTCGCTGCGGGTGGGTGGCGGGGTGTCTGCCAAGTTTTCAAAGGTCAGGCATTCGCGGCCCATGCTGAGCCTTGAAAACGCATTCACCGACGAGGATGTGCGCGATTTTGCCGAGCGAAACCGAAAATTCCTCAGGCTGCCGCAAGACGCGGCACTGGAAATCACGGCGGAGCCGAAGATCGACGGGCTTTCGCTCTCGCTGCGTTATGAGAATGGGCGGCTGGTCAGCGCAGCGACCCGCGGTGATGGAGCGGTGGGCGAGGATGTGACCGGCAATGCCCGCACGATTGCTGACATACCGGTACTTCTTGTGGGTGCGGGCATTCCGGCAGTCGCCGAGGTGCGGGGCGAGGTCTACATGACCAATGCCGATTTCCGCGCGTTGAATGCCCGCATGGAGGCGGAAGGAAAGCCTGCCTATGTCAATCCGCGCAACACGGCAGCAGGTTCGTTGCGCCAGCTTGATGCCAATATTACCGCCCAACGGCCATTGAAATTCTTCGCCTATGCCTGGGGCGAAATGAGCGAGATGCCAGCCGCGACCCAATCTGGCATGGTTGCAAAGCTGGCGCAGTGGGGGTTTGTCACCAATCCGCTGATGAAGCTGTTCACCGATATCGAAGCGCTGCTGGCGCATTATCATGCCATCGAGGAAGAGCGCGCGGCGCTGGGCTATGACATTGACGGCGTTGTGTACAAGGTCAACGATCTTGCGCTGCAAGAACGGATGGGGCTTCGTTCCAACTCTCCGCGTTGGGCCATTGCCCACAAATTCTCCGCCGAAAAAGCCTGGACGATCCTCAAAGACATAGACATCCAGATTGGTCGCACCGGCGCACTTACCCCTGTTGCCCGGCTGGAGCCGGTGACAGTAGGCGGCGTTGTGGTCACCAATGCGACGCTGCACAATGAGGATTACATCAAGGGCCTTGGCAAGGATGGTGAGGAAATCCGCGGCGGCAAGGATTTGCGGATCGGCGACACGGTGATGATCCAGCGGGCGGGCGATGTCATCCCGCAGGTGCTGGATGTTGATCTGGAACGGCGGCCAAAAGATTCGGTACCTTACGTCTTCCCGAAAACCTGTCCGGCCTGCGGCAGCCATGCGGTGCGC
>JBGSNX010000082.1:0-22810 GCA_041739465.1 Salaquimonas sp. | reverse complement strand
TTCATTCGCGTCCTGGTGAATGGTGATCCGATTACCAATTACGACATTCAGCGGCGGGCCAAGTTCAGGCAGTTGCGCAGGCTCAGTTCCAATCAGGAAGACACCATCAAGGAACTGGTCGACGAACGCATCAAGATGTCTGCTGCCAAAGAGCGCAATGCGGTCGCAACCGACCTGCAGGTTGAAGAGGCGTTTGTCAATTTCGCCAAAGGCAACCGCGCCACGCCAACCCAAATGGCAGGCGAGCTTGACCGCATCGGTATCGGCGCATCGCATTTCAAAGAGTACATTCGCGGCCAGATCACCTGGAGTCGGATGGCAGGATCGCGGCTTCAGTCCCAGACACAGCGAAAGAGCCAGAGCGATTCTATCGCCGAATTGCGCAAATCCGGCCAGCAGAAGCCACAGACAACCGAGTATCTTCTCCAGCAGGTCATTTTCGTGATCCCAGCGGAAAAAGCGAAAGTCGGGGCGAAAGCCCGTACAGCCGA
The DNA here is from genome assembly GCA_041739465.1 of Salaquimonas sp. Lineage (GTDB taxonomy): Bacteria > Pseudomonadota > Alphaproteobacteria > Rhizobiales > Rhizobiaceae > BOKV01. The sequence continues at coordinate 22,319 of JBGSNX010000082.1, read as the reverse complement.
GGCACTTGCCTTTCGTGCCGCATACCAAGGCTGCGACAACGCGATTATCCAAGCCAAGGGATACAAGGATGTGGCGGTCAAGCAGCTTGGCCGGATGCTGGAACCTGAATTGCCTCCTGTCTGGAAGGAAAAAGTGATTGCGACCAAGGAGGGTGGGATAACCGAGCCGCAAACCACTGAAAAAGGCGTTGAGATGATCGGCATCTGCCGGGCGAAAGTGACCTCGGACGACCGGGCTGCACAGATCGTGACGCAGGCCAAGATTTTCGAGAACCTTGAAAACAAGGGCGAAAATGCAGCCGACGAGTTCCTTGAGGAATTGCGCAAGAGCGCTACCGTCGTCTACCGGTGAAAGCCAAAATGCCCGGTCCAAGTCCCCTGTGCGTGACTATTGGAGAACCGGCAGGGATCGGTCCGGACATCATCCTGACGGCTTGGGCAAACAAGGCCGCAAGGCCCCTGCCCGCATTCATGGTGCTTGGTGATCCCAAAATGCTGGCGCGGCGCGCGGTCATGCTGGGCCTCAAAGTCAACATCAGGAACTTGCAGGTTGATGAAGCACCAGAACCTGACAGCTTGCCGGTACGCCCCTTGTCGCGGGCCATGGACGGGATACCGGGGGAGCCTTCCCACAATGACGCCCAACTGGTGATCGAAGCGATCACATCGGCGGTCGACATGGTATTTGCCGAAGGTGCAAGCGGCATTGTCACCTGCCCCATTTCCAAGGAAGCACTCTACGCGGCCGGGTTTCGCCATCCAGGACACACCGAGTTTCTGGCAGAACTGGCGCAAAGCCATACCGGGGTACCGGTTCACCCGGTGATGATGATTGCCAGTGAATTGCTGCGCACGGTGCCGGTCACCATTCACATACCTCTCAAGGATGTGCCCAAAAGCCTGACCAGTCAGCTGATAGTTGAAACCGGCCGCATCGTTGCCAGCGATCTGTCATCCCGGTTTGGCATTGAAAAGCCGCGCATTGCGGTGTCAGGCCTCAACCCACATGCGGGCGAAGGTGGAGCCATGGGTCTTGAGGATCGCGAAATCATTGCGCCAGCCATTGCTACATTGCAGGCAGAAGGTATCAACGTCTTTGGCCCGCTGCCCGCCGACACGATGTTCCATGCCAAGGCACGGGCAGGATATGATGCAGCGCTTTGCATGTATCACGACCAAGCCTTGATCCCCGCCAAAACCTTGGCCTTTGACGAGGGTGTCAACGTCACGCTCGGCCTCCCGTTCATCCGGACATCGCCCGATCATGGCACTGCCTTTGCCATTGCAGGAACCGGAAAGGCTGATCCATCAAGTTTTGTCGCAGCCTTGGAAATGGCTCACCGTTTTGCGCTGAAACGCCAACGATGAGCGCGCCTGTTCCTGCTGGCCAGATCGACGGCTTGCCGCCTCTGCGCGATGTGATCGAGCGCCACGGGCTGGCTGCAAAGAAAGCCTTGGGGCAAAACTTTCTGCTTGATCTCAATCTGACGGCCCGCATTGCCCGGCAGGCAGGAAAGCTGGAGGGCATGGAAATCCTGGAGATCGGGCCGGGTCCTGGCGGCCTGACCCGGGCATTGCTGTCAGAGGGAGCAAGCCGCGTTGTAGCCGTTGAGCGGGATGAACGTTGTCTGCCAGCGCTTGCGGAAATTGCCGCGCATTATCCGGGGCGGCTGGAAGTCATTTCCGGCGATGCGCTCAAGATCGATACGGCATCATTGGTGCAAACAGGTGCCAAGATCGTTGCCAACCTGCCCTACAACATTGCGACGCCACTGCTGACCGGCTGGCTGAGTGAGCAGTGGCCACCTTTCTATGCGTCGATGACCCTGATGTTCCAGCGTGAAGTTGCCGAACGCATCGTGGCGGGGCCGGCTGACGACGCATATGGTCGATTGGGCATTCTGGCCAATTGGCGCTGCCATACCGAAATTGCCTTCGACATCTCCCCCAAGGCATTTACGCCGGCACCGAAGGTGACATCTTCAGTTGTGAACCTTGTGCCACGGGCAGAACCCCTGCCCTGCGATCTGGAAGCACTGGAACGCATTACTGCTGCCGCTTTCGGCCAACGGCGCAAAATGCTGCGACAAAGCCTCAAAAGCGTTGGCGGTGCGGCATTGCTGGAAAAGGCGGGCATCGACGGAGCAAGGCGCGCGGAAACGCTGGAAATCGAAGAATTCGTGGCGCTGGCGCGGCTACTTTAGCAATTTCTCTTCAAAATCGAAAAGCCCGGGGCGGCGGTCGCGACGAAGCCGTTCTGCCGAGAGGATCGCCCGAACCTGTGCGTAGGCGCGTTCAAGATCATCATTGATGACGACGTAGTCGTATTCGCGCCAATGGGGGATTTCAACGAGCGCATTCTTCAGACGCCGCTCGATTACCTCCGGCTTGTCCTCCGCCCGGCGCAGCAGCCTTTGTTTCAGTTCCTCCATGGAAGGGGGGAGGATGAAAACACTGACAACGTCGGCACGGGCTTTTTCCGTCACCTGAAGCCCGCCTTGCCAGTCGATGTCGAACAGCATGTCGCGCCCTTCCGCCAATGCCTTTTCTACCGGATCGCGCGGCGAACCATAGTAATTGTCGTGAACCTGCGCCCACTCCAGCAAGGCATTTGTATCGCGCAACCGCTCAAACTCGCGCACGGAAATGAAATGGTAGTGGGTGCCTTCAATCTCGCTGCTGCGGCGCGGACGGGTCGTTACCGAAACTGAAAGTGCCAGATTGGTATCGTCGGCAAGCATGTTCCTGGCGATTGTCGATTTGCCCGCACCAGACGGCGATGACAGCACCAGCATGATGCCGCGCCGATCGACGCTTGAACCAAGGCCACCCCCCGCCAGATCGCTCACAGCCATTCCCTATTCAATGTTTTGGACCTGTTCGCGGAACTGGTCGATGATCACTTTCATCTCAAGCCCCATTGCCGTTACCGCAGTGGCGTTCGATTTGGAACAGATCGTATTGCATTCACGGTTGAATTCCTGTGACAGGAAATCAAGTTTGCGCCCTGCCGGTCCTTGTCCACCAATCAATTCGCGCGCTGACGCGACATGGGCGTGCAGGCGGTCCAGCTCCTCGCGCAAGTCAGACTTGGTTGCAAGAATTGCTGCCTCCTGGTGCAGCCGCTGCGGGTCGAGGCTGGCGGCTGAATCCATCAACTGCGCCAACTGGTTCTTGAGTTTGACGGCAATTGCATCGGCAGACCGCGATGGATCGGCCTCGATGCCCGCAACCAGGCCAGCAATCGCATCCGTTTGCCGCAACAGTGCCGCTGCAACCGCTTTTCCTTCACCGCTGCGAGCCTGTTCAAGCATGGTTGCCGCAGCATCAAGCCCTGCAAGCACGGCAAGGTTTCGCGCTTCGATATCTTTTGGTGAAATTTCGTCTTCGCCGTTTTCAAGGATGCCCTTGATTTGCAGGATTGCTTCTGCCCGGGGCGGAGGCGACCCCAGACGAGCGCGGATGCGCTCGATGGCGCCCAGCACCGCGTTCAGTGCTGCCTCGTTGACAACGGGAATGCTGCCGCCGGTTTCGCGTTCAAAATTCAATGTTGCCTGAACATTGCCGCGTGAAAGGCGGGCGCCAAGTAGTTTGCGGCATTCGGTTTCCAGCATTTCAAAGCCGGTCGGAAAGCGGAAGCGGATTTCCAGGCCCTTGGAGTTTACCGAGCGCAGTTCCCAGACGAAAGCGCCGGAGGCAGCGCCGCTGTCGGCCCTGCCTTGCGACCGGCCAAAACCGGTCATGCTCTGCAACCCCATCGCGTACGCGCTCACTGCTGGACTTTTGTGGCGTCGGCAGGTGCAGCAGGAGCGCTGGCCGAAGCGTCGCGCTTCGCTTGTTCCTCGCGCAGACGCTTCTCAATCTCGCGCCAACGCTTCACATTGTCGTTGTGCTCTTCCAGCGTTTCGGCAAACACGTGGCCACCAGTGCCGTCGGCAACAAAATAGAACTCCTTGGTGCGCGATGGGTTTGCAACTGCTTCCAGCGCAGCGCGTCCCGGATTTGCAATCGGTCCGGGCGGAAGTCCGTCTATCTGGTAGGTGTTGTACGGGGTTGGCTTCTCGATGTCCGAGCGCAGGATGGTCCTGTCCGCCGGGCGCCCCTGTCCGCCGAATATCCCATAAAGGATCGTCGGGTCTGATTGCAGCCGCATGCCTTTGTTGAGACGGTTGATGAAGACTGAGGCAACCCTTGGGCGCTCATCCGCCTTGCCGGTCTCCTTTTCAACGATTGAAGCAAGGGTGACCATTTCCTCAGGTGTTTTCAGTGGCAGGCCGCTGATGCGCTTTGCCCATGTGTCTGCAACCAGCTTTTCCTGAGCTCGGCGCATTTGTTCCAGTACCTGCAGCCGGGTTGTGCCACGCTGGAATGGATAGGTGTCAGGAAGCAGTGCGCCTTCCGGCGGCACTTCGGCGGGAATATCCCCGGTCAATGTCGTGTCTTCCCGAAGCTTCTGCATGATCTGGAAGGATGTCAGGCCTTCCGGAAACGTGATCTTGTAGACGATCCCCTTGCCCGAACGCAGCGTGTCCATGACCTCGCGCATGCTCATTCCCGGCGTGAAGGCGTACTCACCGGCCTTCATTTCGCCGGCAACCCGATAGCTTTGAACACCGAGCCTGAACAGCCATTCGCTGTTGATAACGCCGCCATCCTGCAACTGGTCGGCAATTCGTGCCAGGCTTGAACCTTCCTTGACAACAATGGTGCGCGGTGCCTGAAGCGGGCCGGGCTCTTCAAAGCGCAACTTGCCGAAATAAACCGAGGCAAAGCCTGCGACCGCCACGAATACCAACAGGGTCATCAGGAAATTTGAAAACACCACCAGGCTGTTGCGGGCCTGTCTCGAGCGCTTTGGCGGAGGAGGAGGATCGGACGGCTGGAGAGCGTCTTGCGGCGAGCGTGGGCGCACGGTTTCGCGAACAGCTTCACGTTGCGTTTCGCCAGTGTTGCGCAGGTTATCATCCATGTCCGCAAACCGCTCCATTGATCCATCCGGTCAACCGGGTGTTATGAATTGCAACTTTATAGGTCAAACGGGCTGCAATAAGGCATCGGGCAAACGAATCAGGCGAACCTGACCAAACCTGCTACACCGCCCGCATCACAAGCGATGCATTGGTTCCGCCAAATCCGAAAGAATTTGAAAGAACCGTTTTGACTTCCCGGCGACGCGCTTGCAGCGGAACCAGGTCGATCGCTGTTTCGCGTTCCGGATTGTCCAGATTGAGTGTAGGCGGCACAATCTGATCACGCAGTGCCAAGATGCAGAAAATTGCTTCCACCGCCCCGGCTGCGCCAAGCAGATGGCCTATGGATGATTTTGTCGAAGACATTGAAATGCGGGCAGCTGAATTGCCGAGCAAACGCTCCACTGCACCCAGTTCGATGGTATCGGCCATTGTCGACGTACCGTGCGCGTTGACGTAGTCGAGGTCGCCAGCGCCAATGCCGGCACGCTTCAGTGCCATCTGCATGCAGCGGAACGCGCCATCGCCGTCTTCGGCGGGAGCTGTTATATGGTGCGCGTCGCCCGACAAGCCGTAGCCGGAAATTTCCGCGTAAATCTTTGCGCCGCGCGCCATCGCGTGCTCGTATTCTTCAAGCATCACAATTCCTGCGCCCTCGCCCATCACAAAGCCGTCGCGGTCGTTGTCATAAGGGCGCGAAGCCTTTTGCGGCGTATCATTGAATTGGGTCGAAAGCGCCCTGCAGGCTGCAAAACCGGCCAGCGAAATGCGGGAAACCGGCGATTCGGTGCCACCGGCCACCATCACATCGGCATCGCCAAGCATGATCAGTCGTGCCGCGTCGCCAATGGCATGTGCGCCGGTTGAGCAGGCCGTCACCACGGAGTGATTGGGGCCTTTGAGGCCGTGCCGGATGGATACATGGCCGGAAGCAAGGTTAATCAACCGACCGGGAATGAAAAACGGGCTGACCCGGCGCGGTCCGCGTTCGTGCAGGATCAACGCGGTTTCGGCAATGCCTTCAATGCCGCCAATGCCCGAGCCGATCAGTGTGCCGGTCGCGCATTGGTCTTCATAGGTGGAAGGGTGCCAGTCCGCATCGTCCAGCGCCTGTTGGGCTGCCGCCATGGCGTAGACAATGAATGGATCGACCTTGCGTTGTTCCTTGGGCTCCATCCAGTTGTCCGGGTTGAAGGTGCCGTTGCTGCCATCGCCGAGCGGAATTTCGCAGGCAATCTTTGCAGCGAGATCTTCGACTTCGAACTTGGAAATGCGCGCTGCAGCACTTTTGCCTTCAAGCAATTTGCTCCAGGTCTCTTCCACGCCGCACGCCAGAGGCGAAACCATGCCAAGACCCGTTACGACAACCCGTCTCATGCTTCTACCACCCATCAACTGTTGATCCCATGCCGACGGATGCGCCAGCATTTGTCAATAACGAAAACAGGCGGTCTCTCGACCGCCTGTTGAACTTGCCCTCAAAAGCAGAACCCGCACGAAATGCGCAGACCGCTGCCTGATGTCATGCGGCTCAGGCGGTTGCCTTTTCAACAAACTTGATGGCATCGCCAACAGTCTGGATGTGTTCCGCCGCGTCGTCGGGGATTTCAACGCTGAATTCTTCTTCGAAGGCCATGACCAGTTCGACGTTGTCGAGGGAGTCCGCTCCCAGATCATCGATGAAGCTTGCGCCTTCCGTGACTTTTTCTGCTTCGACATCGAGATGCTCGATGACGATTTTCTTGATGCGTTCGGCGATGGTGCTCATCTGGCGTTCCTCGACAGTGTGTTTCAATCCGGCCCGTTGTTAACCGGCCCATGCAGGAAGATCAAGCCGTGGCGCAAATGCCGCCCCGACGAGAATGGGAAGCTCCGAATGCCGATGGCGGATCGGAAAAACAATGTGGCGTTAGCATATAGTTTGGTGCGTTTCCAGCGACTTTGCCAAGCGGTTCCCGTCAAATCGGAATTTCACGCCTGTGGACGATTTCGGCAATCACAGCCATGATTGCCGCCAACACCAGCGCCAGAACGGCCAATATCGAAGGCCAATACAGGCTTCCCTGCCCTTCATAGAGAAAACCGGCGACAACCGGCCCGACCATCTGGCCAAGTCCGAACGAGGCCGTCATCACGGCAATGGCGCGGGCATCATGGCCGCCACGCATGCCACGGGCACGGGCAAATCCAAGCGACGTGATCGCCATGAAGGTTCCACCCAGCATCGCGGCGGAAATCAGCAGCACCACAGGATTTGCCACCGCCACGGACAACAAGACACCCAGGGCTTCGACCAGACAGGCAAACGTATAGGCAAAAGTCAGATTGAAAGCCTGGGCAAGCCTATTCCACAGCCATAACGATGGAAGACCGGCCAGCCCCACCACCATCCAGACCCAGGGCTCAACCGGTGCAAGCAGCGGATCAGCCTTTGCCATGGTATTGATGAAAGTTGCGGTAATGACATAGCCAAAGCCGAAAAATCCGTAGCCAAATGTCAGGATGGCCAGTGGCATCCCGAAGCCCTCAGCCTTGCCGGACCGGCTGTCGACGACCGGCAACGGAACATTGGGCAGCAGGATGTAAGCCGCCAGTGCCGCAAGGGCGGCCATTATCGCAGCCACCAGCCATATCGAAGGCCAGCCAAATCCAGCAGCGCCAAGCGTCGAAACCAGCGCTGCCGATGTGGCAATGCCAAGCCCCACGCCCCCGAAATGAAAGGCGATGTAGCCCGGTTTTGCGGCAATCGCCAATTGGCGGATAACCATGGCGGTGATGAAGATCATTGCAAAGGCGCTGGCAACACCGGAGCCGAACCGGATTGCCATGCTGGCATAGAGCCCGGTTTCAAGCGCCATTGCGGCAGTGGTTGAAATGCTGGCGGCCAGACCAGCGAAGCACCAAAACCGTTGTCTTGACTGAAAATAACTGGCTGAGGCTGCAAGCGCGCCGACAAGGTAACCCAGAAAGTTGGCGCCTGCGACCACCCCCGCCTGCGCACGGTCCAGCGCCTCGCCTTCGATCATCATGGGCAGGATCGGTGTGTACACAAAGCGGCCGACACCCATGGCGGCAGCCATGACGAGGAGGCCGGCAAGTGCGGCGCGAAGGGCCGGTGAAACCACCGGTCGCGTTGCGCCGCCCGCCATCAGATCATCGCCATGCCGCCATTCACGTGAATGGTCTGGCCTGTGACATAGGCCGCTTCGTTGCTGGCGAGGAATACCACCGCTGCGGCGATTTCTGCGCCTGAACCCATCCGTTTCATCGGAATGGCGCCCATGATCGCTTCCTTCTGCTTGTCATTGAGCTTTTCTGTCATGGCAGAAGCAATGAAGCCGGGAGCCACGCAATTCACGGTTACGTTTCGCGATGCGATTTCCTGGGCAAGACTCTTGGTCATGCCGATCATGCCAGCTTTGGAAGCGCAGTAATTGGCCTGGCCCGGATTGCCGGTCACGCCGACAATTGAAGTGATGTTGATGATGCGCCCTTGTTTGCGCCGCATCATCGGATAAGCGATTTCGCGTGTCAGACGGAACACGGAGGTGAGGTTCACTTCCAGCACGTCGTCCCAGTCCTTGTCCGACATGCGCACGAACAAGCCGTCACGGGTAATGCCGGCATTGTTGACGAGGATGTCGATGCCGCCCATTTGCGCCTCGACTGTTTCGCCCAATGCCTTGACCGCATCGCGGTCTGACAGATTGGCCGGGAAAATCGACACCCGCTCGCCCAGCGCTTCAGCCAGTTCCTTCAGCTTTTCCTCGCGGGTGCCGTGAATGGCCAGCGTTGCACCGCAGGCGTGCAGCGCCCTTGCGATTTCCTCGCCGATACCGCCGCTTGCGCCAGTCACCAACGCCTTTTTGCCGGTCAGGTCGAACATCTCAGTCTCCTTGCTTTTAAGATCAGGCCAATGCGGCCATGACCGTATCGATGTCTTGCGGCGAACCGCATGAAATGGCCGAAACTTCTTTGGCAATGCGTTTGACGAGGCCGCTCAACACCTTGCCCGAACCCAGTTCCAGCTGCTGGGTGATGCCGTTTGCCGCCATCCATTCAACGCTTTGACGCCAGCGAACCTGGCCCGTTACCTGTTCAACCAGCAATTGCCTCAATTGGTCCGGATCGCTGACAGGTGCGGCAAGGACATTTGCAACAACTGGCACCACCGGCGATGCAAACTTTACCTCAGCCAATGCCGTTGCCATTGCCTCGGCTGCAGGCTTCATCAAAGCCGAATGGAAAGGCGCAGACACCGGCAAGGGGATGGCGCGCTTTGCGCCCGCTTCCTGAAGCTTTGCCATGGCAATTTCCACCGGGGCCTTTGCTCCGGAGATGACGATCTGGCCACCGCCATTGTCATTGGCAATCTGGACCGGTCCGGCATTTGCGGCGACATCGGAACATATTTGCTGAACGGCTTCGTATTCCAGCCCGATAATGGCTGCCATGGCGCCTTCTCCGGGCGCAACAGCTGCCTGCATGGCATTGCCGCGAATTCGCAGCAAACGTGCGGTGTCGGAAAGGGTCAACGTACCCGCAGCACAAAGCGCTGAATATTCGCCAAGCGAGTGGCCGGCAACGAATTTGGCATGGGCAGCAAGCGAAAAGCCGCGACTTTCCAGTACCCGAAAAGCTGCAATCGAGACTGCCATCAGTGCTGGCTGGGCGTTTGCAGTCAATGTCAACTGGTCTTCGGGACCTTCGAAAATGGTTCGCGACAAGGTCTCGCCAAGCGCTTCGTCGACCTCGTCGAAAACGGCCTGTGCCTGCGGATACGCTTCGGCCAAGGCCTTGCCCATGCCGACCTGCTGACTTCCCTGTCCGGGGAATGTGACCGCCAATGCCATGCCAACCACCCATTTGCCCATTGATGACGGCTGGCGCGATGCCAGCCGCGAAATGCGGGCTCTAGTGCGGCCAGATGGCGGGCAAGTCAAGGCTGCGCCCCGCCGCAGACAGCGGGTTGCCGGTTTTGTGCCCTATCTTTTCAGGATCAAGCCACCGAGACCACCTTGAAGGTGCGCAGCTTGTCGTCATGCTCCTTGATGGACACATATTCGCCGATGACGAATTTTTCATCGCCAAACCGGTAGCCGGTTTCATCGTCGTCTTCATCGCCGAAGACATCATAATGAAATGCCCATGAGCCGCCGGGCTTGCGGATCAGATGGCCTATTTCCGGCTTTGCCCCTTCCCAGAAGCGCGTCACCTTGCACTGCTTGCGAAGCTCTTTCCATTCAGACGGCACAAGCTGGCCTGCCGCATTGAGCGGTGCAAAGAAATCATAGCCACAGCGGGCATTGCCATTGGGGTTTTCACGGTCGCGAGCCAGTTCGAGGCGAATGTGTTTGAGGGTCATATCAGTTCTCCTTGCCACGACCAGAGAACCACCCGCGCAGATTTTGAACCTTGACCAAGATCAACAACCCATTGGGTAATTCTCATCACCAATTCCAATAAATTGGGGTTTTTCTCCCACTTTGTTGGGGCATGGCACCGCAGCCCGACCTGCTACTCTTTACCCATGGGAATGGGCTTTCGGGGGAAATGCCATGGATCGTGTCTACTCGACAATTGAGCACTTGCGCCTTGATGATGTTGCCTTGCTGGCGAAAATCATCGGGAAAGGAAGTCCAGGACCTGGCCAGTTCCAGATTGCCAGGCGCCTGTTGCGCCAGTTTGAAAGCATTGGCGGCGTGTTGCGGACAAACCACGAAGACCTTGTGCGCATACGCGGGGTGAGTGCCAGATCGGCAGATGAAATCGTCTTTCAGCGCTCGCTGGTCAGCGCGGTCGCCCGTTCAGATATCAACAGGAAACCGGTGCTTGACAATTTTGAGGCTGTCTTGAGGTACTGCCGCGTAGCACTTTCCGGTGCCGGCAAGGAAGTCTTTCGCGTTTTGTTTCTCGATAATGCAATGCACCTGATTGCCGATAAATGCCTTCAAACCGGCACGGTGGACCATGTCACCGTCTATCCACGAGAAGTGGTAGCAGCAGCCATCCGGTTGTCTGCTTCTGCACTTATACTTGTGAGGAACAATCCAAGTGGCGGTCATCGACCCAGCACTTCAGATATCGACCTAACGCGACGGATTGAAACCGCCGCCCGTCCATTCGCAATCAAAATCACTGATCATGTAATTGTTGAACGCAACCGAAACTTAAGTTTTAGGGAATACGGATTGATCTGAAAATGTTAATCTTCCATCTTGCAATATAATGTCGGCCAAGAGACCCGTTCCATGAAATTAGTTGTTTTCCCAGACTTTGAACCAGCAGCGACAGCAAACCATTCAGATAAAGTTATTCTAGAATTGCTGAAAAGTATGCGAAAAAATACGGGAGCTTCTTTTATAAAGTTGTCTGTCTTCAACTACGGAAGTGAAGCGGTCCCGAATATTCACTATTTGACCTATCCAATTGAGTGGCTCACAAAATATGTCGGACGCAATTTTGCTGGAGATGACCCGTTCCAGACAAATGATTTTCGGCGCATCGGCCATGTCGACTGGCGCGATCTCTATTCCGACGGAGTTCCTGCGGAAATACTGAAAATGTTCATTGACAGCGGAATGGGCCGGAACGGCATCTCGATTACCATACATACTGGCGATGAAGTTTACTGTGTTGTCTCTTTCGTTTTTCGTACCAGCGACAAATACTGGGGAAAACAAAAAAGAAGCAACATGGACTTATATCGCTGGGAAGCCAACCGGTTGGCAGAAGCGTATGCCGACCTCAATGCCAAGCGCGCAACCAAGCCAATTCGGCTTACGGCGCGGGAGCTGGACGTTCTTCGCAATGCGGCATTGGGCAAGACCGATGAACAAATTGCGTTGCAACTTGGGATTGGCAAATGGACCGTCGTCAGCCATCTCCAGAGCGCCAAATACAAGCTCGGCTGCTCCAATCGTACGGCCGCAGTGGTTCAAGCAATCTCAAGTGGTTTGATTGCACTCAAGATAAATTCACAAACTACCGAATTGGCAAACATACAATCCCCAAATTCTAGGTGATTGCGTTTTATAATCAAAAATTGATCTTGTTTCCATCCTTGATGATTTCATGGGGGTGGATCATTATTGTTTACATTGAGCCGCATCAGCGGCTGCAGTATTCTATTGCCATAAATCAGTACTATACTTTGCGGAAGCGAATATTCTGCGACCAACTTCAGTGGGTCCAGCCACAGGCTGACGGGCTTGAGCATGACGAGTTTGACCAGTCATACAATCTATACGTGCTGAACATCGACGACGAAACCGGTCTGGTAACCGGGGGCGTCCGGTTGATGCCGACCACCGGTCCAACACTGATGCACAGCGTATGGAAGGACTTGCTGCCCGATCCTGACGATTTCCGGGCGCCCACCATCTGGGAGGCAACCCGCTTTTGCGTGGAACCAGCGGCTAACACCCGAAAATCCAGCCTGGCCAACCGGGCGACGCTGGCGCTGACATTGGCGGTGATTGATTTTGCGCAGGCAAACGGGATCTTGCACATCATCGCGGTATGCGAAGCCAAGTTTTTCGACATGACCAATGCCTATGCCGGTGACGCCGAGATCATTTCGCGCAAGATCGATGAAAATGGCACCGACATCTGTTGCGGATTGTGGTCGGCGCAGGCGGACCGCTCGCGCATTGCCTGGGCAAAGCAATTCATCGGCGGTACCGAACCGGTGTTGTTGCAACAAGTCGCCTGACGGCGGCAGGGTTGCACTGTGAAGGTGTCATGCGGCTAGAGCGAGGCGATCCAGTTGAGTGTGTCGCGCCAATCGATCATGCGCACCGGGGCGCCATGGCGGCCGGTATCGAACAACAGGAAACGGATGGGGTAATTTGGCGCTTTTGCCCTCACCTGCTGGTAGAAATCGACCATCGGCTTGTAGTCAAAGTCCGGGTCCCATGAACCGTGCGCGATGACCAGCGGAACTTTCCGGCCGCCCGATTTGAGTATCGGGGAGGAAAGAAACCTGGTGTCGGGAAAACCGGCCAACACAATGAAGCCGTCAATCTGCTTTGAGGCCTGCGGATCGGAAGCCAAGGCCCAGCAATGCGCATTGCCCAGCGAACCGCACGAGACCACGAGCTTGCCGGTCGTCAAAGTGCGGTATTTGGCGACCAGCGCCTTTATTTCGGCCAGCCCCTTGCCTTCAAAATCTGAAAAATCCGGCGCGACATAGGCGCCGCCGGCTTTGAGCATCATGTTTTTCAGACGGTTGAAATTGCCACCGAAACGCTCGTCATCAAAGCCCCAGTCGCGATTGCCGCCGCGCCCGTGAATGTAGATCATGGTGAGTTTGGAGCCGCCGTCGAGCGCGCCCATGGCCCGGTAAAGGTGTTTGGTGCCACCCGCCTCATATTCGAGTTCCTTCTCGATGCCCTTGGGAAGTGGCTGAATGTAAAAAGAGCGAACTTTGCGGACCGGCACCTCGTCGCGCTGGTTGATGTCCACCAACTCGTTGTAAGGCAGCTTCATAAAGCGGCCATCATCGGAAATTTCCAATGGCTTGCGGTATTTGAAGGCCGATTCCTTGAATGCTGGCAGGACGCCGCTTTGCGGTCCGGCCCATGTTGCGGGCGGAACGCCTTCCTTGCCCAACACCAGCACGCTGGTTGGCTCGTCGGCCTGGCAGCCAGCAAGCAGCAGGGCCGCCAAAATGAACGCATGAGCGCGCTTGAACCGGTCAATCATCAAACAACCCGCATCAACCAAAGATCAGGGCCTATACCAGTTTGCTTGCGCGCATGCACCCCGTCTAATGCCGCGCCGGGGCCGAGTTTGACTCTTCGCACTTGCAAAAACGGCCAAAGCCTGTATTCAGGCGGCGTTTGGAGCTTCAGGCATGGCCGCCGGGGGCTGAACGGAGGTCGACTTCAACCTTTCACCAAAGTGTTGAATTCGAAGATTGGCAAAGCAACCAATTGTCCTCCAGTGTCTCCGCTCTCAACCGTTTCCCTTGCGCCTTTCCGCGTCCTGCAGCTTTGCTGGACAGAAAAGCGGCTTGGAGGCTCCGCGCGGCCCTGTCTGACACATGGAAAGGTACCGGCTTAATGGCCCTTTATGAACACGTATTCCTTGCGCGGCAGGATATTTCCGGCCAGCAGGCAGAAGCCCTTGCAGAGCAATTCAAGGGTGTAGTTGAAAGCAATGGCGGCAAGGTCGCAAAGGTCGAGAACTGGGGCCTTCGCAACACCGCTTACCGCATCAACAAAAACCGCAAAGCGCATTATGTTCTGATGAACATCGATGCCGAATCCGCCGCGGTTTCGGAAATGGAACGCCAGATGCGTCTCCATGACGACGTTCTGCGCTACATCACGCTTCGCGTTGAAGAACACGAAGAAGGCCCGTCGGCAATCCTGCGCAAGTCCGATCGTGATGATCGCGGCGAACGCGGCGACAGGGGTGATCGCCCAGATCGTGGAGATCGTGGTGACCGTGGTCCTCGTCGCGACCGCGATGATCGCCCACCCCGCCGTTTTGAACCATCCGCGCGCAACGACGCTGTATAGGAGAAATCACCATGGCCATTCAAGCAGCTGCCCGCCGCCCGTTTCACCGTCGTCGCAAGTCGTGCCCCTTCACCGGGCCGAACGCGCCAAAGATCGACTACAAGGATGTACGCCTCCTGCAGCGCTATGTTTCAGAGCGCGGCAAGATCGTTCCATCCCGCATCACCGCTGTAAGCCAGAAGAAGCAGCGCGAACTCGCCCAGGCGATCAAGCGCGCCCGTTTCCTCGGCCTGCTGCCTTATTTGCTCGGTTGATCTGACAAACATGATTTTGGCGGCGGGGAATGCCCCGCCGCCATTTCCCGCAAAAAACTTCCCTGCGGGTGGCTCCTGGAGCGAGCACATAACGAAACCAAGTTGGGGCATCGCCCCTAACTGTCGAATGACAGGACAGCGAGCATCATGAGCAGACAGGCCGCCATCGGCATTGCAATTGCAGCAGGGCTCGCATCGGGCCTGATGGCGCTTGCCGGTCTGCGCCCAACCCCCTTTGCCTTGCCGCTTCTGGTTGCCGCGCCCGTTGCCGTGTACATCGCCTCGCTTGGCTGGGGCACGCTCGCGGGTATCATATCAGCAGTCGTTGCTTCCGCCTTGAGCCTCTGGCACGGCCCGCAGGCCATGGTCATTGTTGCCGGTTTGTTGTTCGCGCCGGCCGCATTTGCCGGCCACCTTGCAAATCTTGCACAGCCCGACCCCAACGGTCCCGGTCTTTTGTGGTACCCCCTGTCGAAGGTGTTGCTTCGCCTGATGGCTGCGCTAGGCGTTGGTTTCGTGTTGGCCGGCATTGCAATGGGATATGACGCTGAAACCGTGAACGCGGCTTTCCGCGAACTGTTCCGCGAGATCCTTGCAGCCAATCCGGATGGTACGCCACTCAGCGAAGAAGTCATTGCGCAAAGTGCCGCCACCTATGCTGCACTACTGCCTGCAGTCATTCCCGGGATGTGGCTCTTGGCGCATGTGCTGGTGATGCATTTTTCTGCGGTCGTTGCGGCGCGTTCGGGGCAGCTGGCCCGGCCGCCGGAAGACATCGCCATGACCGCCATGCTGCCGGCTGCGGCCATAGCCCTGCCAGTTGTCGGAATTGCAGCAATGCTTTTCCTGCCATCGCCCGGATATGAAATCGCAGCCGTTGCAACCGGTCTTGGCTTTGCCGGATTTTGCCTCACCGGACTTGCCGAAATGCACGTGAGCACGCGCGGACGGCCAGGCCGCCGCGTGCTGCTTGCCGCAGCATATGTGGCGCTCATCCTTTTCGGCTTTCCAATCCTGGTCTTCGCATTGATGGGCATGACCCGTTCACTGCGACGATCATCAACCATGCCGCCGCGCGATGGCGCGGCGGGGCCGGGCAACCGGCCAAGCATTCACTGAAACTGGCATTCACATACAAGAGAACACAGAAAGGAAACTACCATGCAAGTCATTCTTCTCGAGCGCATCGCGCGCCTCGGCCAGATGGGCGATGTCGTCAAGGTTCGCGACGGTTTTGCCCGCAACTTCCTGCTGCCGCAGGGCAAGGCGCTGCGCGCCAACGATGCCAACAAGGCAAAGTTTGAAGGCCAGCGCGTTGAACTGGAAGCACGCAACCTTGAACGCCGCAACGAAGCTTCGTCTGTCAACGACAAGCTCAACGGCACCAGCTACATCGTCATCCGCTCGGCCGGTGAAACCGGCCAGCTGTACGGATCTGTTTCAACCCGCGATATTGCCGAAGCACTGGGCGAAGCCGGCTTCAAGGTGAACCGCACCCAGGTCAACCTCAATGCGCCGATCAAGACCATCGGCCTGCATGAAGTGACTGTTCAGCTGCACCCGGAAGTGCAGGCGAAAGTCTCGATCAACGTGGCACGTTCTGCCGACGAAGCAACCCGCCAGTCGAAGGGTGAAGACCTGACCAAGCGTTCGCAGTTCGAATTTGAAGAACTGCCGGAAGAGGAAGATGAAAACCTTCCAAACGCGTTTGAAACTGAAGAATCAGACGACTGAGCCTTCGTTCAGCCACTGGCACACGAACTGGAAAAGCGCAGCGAAAGCTGCGCTTTTTTCATTTGGATGGCGCCGGCTGTTCTGCAGGCAGCGGTGCCAGGACCCTGAGTTGGCCGGGCTTCGATTCGATCTCGACAATTCTGTCCAAAGGGTGCTGCTCGCCATCGATGATCGCCAGCGACGATTTGCGGCGCATCGGAAATTCCAGCCGAACCGTGCGGCTGGTCGAAGCCTCCAGATTGGGGATTTCGCCAAGCCGCCCGCGCGCCGCATTGAGGGCAAAGGAAAAGCTTTCGCCAACGCTCATTGCCGGATGCAGATAAACGCCAAGCACGCCCTGCGCCGGATCATCGGCATAGGGAAGGTGTCCCTCGCCGAACGGGTTGTTGGAGATCGAAATTGTCGAAGCAGTGAACATCATGCCCTTTTCCTCGCCAAGGCGGTAAGTCACCGGGAACTGCGGCGGATCGAGCAAGGTGTTGATCAGCGCCCTGGTGCTGGCGGCAATTTTTCCGGCGCGCGAGCGGTATTGCATGGCTTCGCGCATGCGCACCATCCGCGCATGCAGGCCGACCGAAAACTGGTGGACAAAGGGAATGCCATTGGCGGTGGCGATGTCGACAGCGCGGATTTCGCCTGACGCCAGCGCCGGCAGCGACGCTTCTGCATTGGCGGGAATTGCGAGCGTGCGTGCGAACAGGTTCATGGTTCCGGCCGGAACGATGCCGAGTGCCACGCCCGAACGCCAGCAATGGGCGGCCGCAGCGGAAATGGTTCCGTCGCCGCCGCCTGCAACCAGAACATCCGGTTGTTCACCCACCGCCGATTTCAACGTACCGACAATGCTCTTGCCTTCCGAGACACGTATATCGATCACGTGACCATTGGCTTCGAATGCCCCGCGCGCCAAGGCGCAGAAGTTTTGCATGTCGGCGGTCCTGAAGGTGCCGCCGTCGCGATTGAACACTGCAACGACCTTCATGATCGCTCCTTGGCTGGCACCGACTCGCCAGCGGCGGTCAATTGCATTGCAAGCGGTTTATTGAATTTACTTTTCCACAGGGCTTGGATATCGGGCGGGTCGCCTGACATTTCAACGCCTGTCCGGCGGCGCCGCATTTTCGTCTTGCAAAGGCCTTGGCGAGGTGGGATCGAGGAACACACAGCATTGGAAGACAGATATGGCGCAACCGGCCAGAAAATACGAACCCAACGATCAGGCCTGGCGGACAGCGCCAAACAACATTGAAGCAGAACAGGCGCTGCTGGGGGCGATCCTCGTCAACAACGACGCCTATTACCGCGTTTCGGATTTCCTGAAGGCTGAGCACTTCTTCGAACCGCTGCACCGGCAGATCTACAAGGTTGCCTCCGACATGATCCGCGCTGCAAAACGCGCAAATCCTGTCACCATCAAGACATTTCTGCCAGCCGAGGAGAAGGTGGGCGACCTCACGGTTGCGCAATATCTCGCACGCCTTGCTGCCGAAGCCACAACCATCATCAATGCCGAGGATTACGGCCGTTCGGTCTATGATCTCAACATCCGCCGCCAGTTGATCACCATTGGCGAGGACATGGTCAATATTGCTTATGACGCGCCGGTGGAAATGCCGCCCGCTTCGCAAATCGAGGACGCGGAACGTCGCCTGTTCGAGCTTGCCGAAACCGGCCAGTATGATGGCGGTTTCCATGATTTTGCATCGGCATTGAACACGGCAATCGACAATGCCAGCGAAGCCTACAAGCGCGATGGCGGGCTGTCCGGCATTGCCACCAACATCCACGCGCTCGACCAGCGCATGGGCGGTTTGCAGAAATCCGACCTTATCATCCTCGCCGGACGCCCTGGCATGGGCAAGACCTCCCTTGCCACCAACATCGCCTTCAACATTGCCCATAGCCATGTCGCGGGAACCGAAACCGATGGAACGCCAAAAGCCATTGATGGCGGCGTTGTCGGCTTTTTCAGCCTTGAAATGAGTGCCGAGCAGCTGGCTACCCGCATCATCTCGGAGCAGGCCGAAATTTCTTCGTCCAAGATTCGGCGCGGCGAAATCAATGAGAGCGAATTCGAGGGGCTGGCGGCCTGCGCGCAGGAAATGAGCCGCATTCCGCTGTTCATTGACGAAACGGGCGGCATTTCGATTGCCCAGCTTTCAGCGCGCGCGCGGCGTTTGAAGCGCCAGCGCGGGCTTGATGTGCTGATCATCGACTATATCCAGCTGATGCAAGGCTCCAAGCGCGCCAATGAAAACCGGGTGCAGGAAGTGACCGAGATCACCACCGGGCTCAAGGCGCTGGCGAAGGAACTCAACATCCCGATCATCGCGCTGTCGCAGCTGTCACGTCAGGTGGAAAGCCGCGACGACAAGCGCCCGCAGCTTTCAGACCTTCGCGAATCAGGTTCAATCGAACAGGACGCCGACGTCGTGCTTTTCGTGTTCCGCGAGGAATACTACCACCTTGGCAAACAGCCGGACGAAACCGATCCCAAATATGTGGAATGGCTCGAAAAATTCGAGAAAGTGCGCGGCAAGGCGGAAGTTATCATTGCCAAGCAACGCCACGGACCGACCGGCACGGCGCGGCTCGGGTTCCAAGCGATGTTCACCCGCTTCTCCGATCTGGCCGAGGATGACTACGTGCCGGACCGGCATGAATAGGCACACGTGAGTTCCGCCCTCTCCCGCCTGACCATTGACCTTGCAGCCCTTGCCGCCAATTGGCGCAAGCTGGCTGCCTTGACTCCAACTGCTGCCACCGGCGCAGCGGTGAAGGCCGACGCCTACGGACTTGGTGCCCAAAATATTGTCCCTACGCTGTACGAAGCAGGCTGCCGCGATTTCTTTGTGGCGCAGGCCGGTGAAGGCATTGCCATTCGCAAAATGGCCACAGATGCACACATCTTCGTGCTGGGCGGGGTGGTCGGCGAAATTGCCGGTGATTTCGCAAAGCATGGCCTCATTCCCGTGCTCAACCATTTGGATGATTTGGAACGATGGCGGGCATATGCCGCTTTTCCCTGTGCACTGCATTTCGATTCGGGCATGAATCGGCTCGGCTTTGAACAGGGCGATACGCATAAGGTGATCGAAGCAGCATCCGGCTTCAACATTTCGCTGGTGATGAGCCATCTGGCCTGCAGCGAACTGCGTAGCCATGCGATGAATTCCATCCAGCTTGCCAGGTTCCGCTCCATCGCCAGCCAATTTCCGGCGGCCCGCAAATCGCTTGCCAATTCGGGTGGGGTTTTTCTGGGCGGGGATTATCATTTTGACCTGACCCGGCCGGGCATTGCGATCTATGGCGGCACGCCGGTGGCCAATGAAGCCAACCCGATGTCGCCGGTTGCCACATACGAGGCAAAAATCCTGCAAATCCGCTCAGCTGCAAAAGGTGAGACCGTCGGCTATGGCGCGAGCGCAACGCTCAGCCGCGACAGCCGCATTGCAATTGCCGGGGCGGGCTATGCTGACGGCATTGCACGCGGCGCTTCGGGCAGAGCGGGCGGCGGCGGTTTTGGCTGGGTCGCCGGCAACAGAGCGCCGATCCTTGGCCGGGTATCGATGGACCTCACCGCCTTCGACGTGACCGATGTGCCCAGCCAGGCGCTTGAGAAGGCGCGATGGGTCGAGTTTTTCGGCAAAAACATCGCGCTCGACGACTTCGCAGCCACCGCCGGAACCATCAGCTACGAAGTACTGACGGGAATGGGCAATCGGGCGGGACGGGTGTGGGTCGGGGATACAACTTAGAAGCGAAAGACGCCTCAACATGTCTACTGACGGATTTCCGAGGACAGAGGGAACAACGGTCACGGAACTGCACCACCAGTTTCAAGGGGCCGCTCAAAAAACAAAGTCTTGCCCATGCCGCAGTGCGATCGGCGTGTCCCCGTGGTGTTTCTTAAATGCCCGCGTGAACCCTTCGGGCGAAGAAAAACCGTAGCGGCGCGCGACCGCATCCACCCGGTGACCTTTCGCGATGTCCTGTCGGGCCAGCGTCAGCCTCCAGCGGCGCAGATAGGCGGCGGGTGTCTCGCCGACCTCGACGAGAAACGTTTCGGCGAAACGGCTCAGGGACATCCCGGCGAGATGCGCCAAGTCCTCGTTGCGCCATGCATGTCCCGGGCGATCGTGTATTGCGACAATTGCTCGGCTGAGACGCTGATCGGAAAGTCCGGCCAACAAGCCCGGCTGCGTAGAACCGGCCTCGATCAGCGTACGCATCATCCGCACGATCAACACCTCGCCAAGACGGCTCAGCACCGAATCCACCCCGCACCGTCGCGCGGTGATCTCGGTCAGCATCATCCGCACGACGCCCATGCTGTCGGGATCGCCGGACAGATCGATGTCAACTGTATCGGGGAGCGCAGTCAGAAGCGGGTTCTCCGTTCCGCTCCAATCAACGCGAGCGCAAAACAGAACTTGTCCGGCAGCCGCTCGGAAGTCCGCACCGCGCGCGCAAAAAAGCGCGCGGTGGGGTGTACCAGACTGCGCTGCAAAGGCGACCAGATTCGCATCTTCCGGCATTGCTGGCGCAACGGACAACTTGAACCTGTCAATCAGAGTGGTGAGCCGGTCGTATCGTTCCATTTGGGTGTTTTGGTCAGACTTTTCGGATTTTGGTGATCATAACCCTGATACTGTCGCTACACAACAACCAAACGAGAGATCTCCCATGCTTGTTCCCCGCCAGAAAACCCCGAATCTGCAGCTTCCCACCCTCGATCACGGCGCTTTCGACCTATCGACCGAAACGTCTGATCGCGGCACCGTCATTTGCTTCTACCGCGGGCTGCATTGCCCGATCTGCGCCACCTACCTGACCGAGATCCAGAAGCGGGTCGCCGATTTCGCTGAGCGCGGAGTAGGTACCATAGCCGTGAGCTCGGACGGCGAGGAGCGCGCCCGCGAGATGGCCAAGAAGATCGGGGCTGACACGCTACGCTTTGGCTATGACCTGTCCTTGGCCAAGGCGCGCGAGTGGGGGTTGTACATCTCGACTTCCCGGGGCAAGACCTCGATTGGCATCGAAGAGCCGCCGCTGTTCTCCGAACCCGGCCTTTTCATGGTCACACCCGAGCAGTCGCTCTACTATGGCTCTGTCCAGACAATGCCCTTCGTGCGACCGCATTTCGCTGAACTTGTCGGGGCTTTGGATTTCGCGATCAAGAACAGCTACCCGGCCCGCGGCGAATATACGGGAGCCGTCTGACCTGCACCGGCGTCGACGCCCTTCGATTCCGCCGACCTAACGATGGAAAGGTCCGCACACCAAGCGGTGGGGGCAAGTGTTTGTCGATGGTGCCCCCAGAGGAAGCGGGCTGCCGGGTTTTCCGCGACGTATTGGTGGTCGGAAGATTGGCTCCCTTGCCGGCCCATCGCGGAAGACCCGGACACCGCACAAGATCACCCTCAGCGGTGCGCGCCTTTCAGCAGGCTGATGCGCGACCCTCCCGACCGCTTCTCCCCCCTCCTCCTCCCGTCCCTTTCGCCCTTGCCCTTTCCCCCTTTATCCTCTAGAACATTTAGCGAACATTCATTGCCGGAACCTGCCGTTGGCCAAAGCCGCCCGCTCCTCCTTTGTCTGCCAGAATTGCGGCGCGTCATCGCCCCGCTGGTCCGGGCGTTGCGATGCCTGCGGCGAGTGGAACACGCTGGTTGAAGAGAGTTTTTCAACCGGCATCGGCGCTGCGCCGGTGGCGCGCACGGTGCGCAAGGGAACGCCGGTGGCGCTGGTTTCGCTTTCGGGCGAGCTTGAGGAAGCGCCGCGCATTGCCAGCGGCATTGCAGAACTGGACCGGGTAACCGGCGGCGGGTTCGTTC
>JBGSNX010000085.1:0-20339 GCA_041739465.1 Salaquimonas sp. | reverse complement strand
TTCGGCGCGCCTCAATGGCGGCGTCGGCTTCCTGATGAAGAAGAACAAAGTCGATGTGATCTGGGGCGAAGCCAAGCTGTCAAAGCCGGGTGAAATCATCGTTGGCAAAACCACCAAGCCAGCCATGCAGCCGCAACATCCGGCTCCAAAAGGCACCAAGGGCGAGGGGACTTACACCGCCAAGCACATCATCATTGCCACTGGCGCAAGGCCGCGGTCGCTGCCCGGTATTGAGCCGGACGGCAAGCTGATCTGGACGTATTTTGAGGCAATGGTGCCGGCCGAACTGCCGAAAAAACTGCTGGTGATGGGTTCCGGTGCCATCGGCATCGAGTTTGCTTCCTTCTACAATTCAATGGGTTGCGATGTAACTGTGGTTGAATTGATGCCAAACATCATGCCGGTGGAAGATGCTGAAATTTCTGCCATCGCCCGCAAGGCACTTGAAAAATCGGGCATGAAAATCATCACGGAAGCCAGGGTCACCAAAGTCGAGAAGTCGGCCAATTCTCTCAAGGCATCCGTCGAGACCAAGGATGGCAAGGTGGCTGTTCTGGAGGCTGATCGGCTGATTTCCGCAGTTGGCGTTGTGGGCAACGTCGAAAATCTTGGCCTTGAAACGTTGAACATCAAGACAGATCGGGGCTGCATCGTCATTGACGGCTATGGCCGCACCAACGTGCCGGGCGTCTATGCAATCGGCGATGTTGCCGGGCCTCCGATGCTGGCACACAAGGCCGAGCATGAGGGCGTGATCTGCGTTGAAAAGATCGCTGGTGTTCCCAATGTCCATCCGATGGACAAGGCGAAGGTGCCGGGCTGCACCTATTGCCATCCGCAAGTGGCCAGTGTCGGCCTTACCGAAGCCAAGGCAAAGGAAGCGGGTCACGAACTGCGTGTCGGGCGCTTCTCTTTTGCAGCCAATGGCAAGGCAATTGCGCTGGGTGAAGACAATGGCCTCATCAAGACAATCTTCGACAAGAAGACCGGCCAATTGCTTGGCGCGCACATGGTCGGTCATGAGGTGACTGAACTTATCCAGGGATTCGTGGTGGCGATGAACCTCGAAACAACCGAGGAAGAACTCATGCACACCATCTTCCCGCATCCCACCTTGTCGGAAATGATGAAGGAAAGCGTGCTTGATGCCTATGGAAAGGTGTTGAATGCCTGATTGGCATTGCAAAAACGTCGCAAAGTGCCAGCAAAAGCATTATGTTCAGTGGAGTGGTTGGTTGGCCTCGGTCTTGTCGAGCGCTGTGACCGTTGCAAAAGGGGTAATCAAATGAACATGGACGCAAAAGCAATAGGCGTGTTTCTGGTCATCGGTCTGATTGCAGGCTTTATCGCAAGTCTCGTCGTTGGCGGCGGTGGCCTGTTTTACTATCTCATCATTGGTGTAGTTGGTGCATTCGTCGGCGGCATGCTTTTCTCCGCACTCGGGATCAAGATTGGCACTGGAAATCCGATCGTGAACCAGATCATTACCTCGGCGGTCGGCGCGATCCTTGTTGTGATTCTGGCCCGTTTGATCGCTTGATTGAGGCATAGGCTGAATGGTCACCGTACTCGACACCACACAGGGCAAGCAGCCGCGTCACCCTGAAAAGGCGCATCGGCCCGACAGTGATGTGCTGCGCAAACCCGATTGGATCCGGGTGCGGGCCGGCGGTTCACCAGTCTATGAGCAGACCCGCAAAATCGTAAAGGAAAACGGCCTCGTCACGGTTTGCGAAGAGGCCGGTTGCCCGAATATCGGGGAGTGCTGGTCAAAAAAGCACGCAACCATGATGATCATGGGCGACACCTGCACAAGGGCTTGCGCTTTTTGCAATGTACGAACCGGCATGCCAGGGCCACTTGATACGGCCGAGCCTGAAAATGTGGCCATTGCCGTCGCAAAGCTGGGTCTTCAGCATGTCGTGATAACGTCCGTGGACCGCGACGACCTTGCAGATGGCGGGGCGCAACACTTTGTCGAAACGATCAGCGCCATTCGCAAGCGCTCGCCCGCAACTACAATCGAGATCCTTACGCCAGACTTCCTTCGCAAGGAGGGCGCATTGGAAAAGGTGGTGGCTGCGCGGCCGGACGTGTTCAATCACAATCTGGAAACCGTTCCTTCGAATTACCTGACGGTGCGCCCTGGTGCGCGGTATTTCCATTCCATCCGGCTTTTGCAGCGGGTGAAGGAACTTGACCCGATGATGTTCACCAAGTCGGGGATAATGGTCGGGCTTGGCGAAGAACGAAACGAAGTACTGCAATTGATGGATGATCTGCGAAGCGCTGATGTCGATTTCCTCACCATTGGCCAATATCTGCAACCCACCCGCAAGCACCATCCGGTCAAATCCTTCGTGACGCCGGATGAGTTCAAGGCGTATGAAACCATCGCCTACGCCAAGGGTTTTCTGCTGGTATCTTCCAGCCCGCTGACGCGCTCGTCCCACCATGCGGGCGAGGATTTTGCCCGCCTTCAGGCGGCGCGCGTTGCAAGGCATGCGGGCTGACCGGAAACCACAGTGCCAAGCTTTTCAAAGACCCATCCGGTTTCCTTCAGTGCTGAGCAGATGTTCGACCTTGTGGCTGACGTCGAACGCTACCCTGAATTCTTGCCGATGTGCGAAAGCCTCGCTGTCAAATCCCGGCGCGAGCGGGATGGGCGCGAGTTTCTGGTTGCTGAAATGGGAGTGGGCTACAAGGCTATCCGTCAGCGCTTCACGTCGCAGGTCATGCTCAATCGCGAGAAACTGCGCATTGATGTGCAATATCTGGACGGGCCGTTTCGCCGCCTTGAAAACGTCTGGCGGTTTGAACCAACCGGACCCAATTCCTGCCATGTCCAATTCGACATCGACTATGAATTTGCCAGCCGGACGCTGGGTATCTTGATGGGCTCGATGTTCGACATCGCTTTCCGCAGGTTCACCTCGGCTTTTGAGGAACGGGCAAAGATCGTCTACGGGACGCCATAAAAAAGAAAACCCGGCTGGAGGACCGGGTTGTTCTTTTTGGGTACTGGGTAGTTCATCGGGGAGGTCAGGTTTGTCAGGGTGGTTCATGTCCTGACCATCCAAACATATGAACTCATAGCCGGATTGTAAGTGCATTTCGTCACATGTCGCTCAAAAAACTGGCCAAAAAAAACGGGCAGGAAAATCCCGCCCGCCTGTTCAATGAAATGGCTTTTCAGGCCAACTCAGCTGCAAACCCACTGCTTTTGAAACACCCAGGCACCAATATATGGGTCCCAGATCTTTGTTTTCTGCCAGCCACACGCTGGCTGAACATATACAGGCTGCTGATAGACAGGCTGCTGGTAAACTGGCTGCTGCTGATAACGGCGCTGGTTGTTGACGATTGCGCCGCCAATGATGCCGCCGATGATGCCGCCGGCGATGGCGTGACCGATTTCATGTGTGGCATTGGCAGGTTGCGGCGCAGAAACTGCGATCAGCGCTGCGGCAGCTGCCAAGACGATGTTTCGTTTGAGGAAAGACATACAAATTCTCCTGATGGATGCACCGGCAGCGGGCATGCGAATCCGGTGGTTATGTGCCCCTTGACCATCATTCAATCATAAAAGTTGCGATATTGGAAATTGTTTTGCCGGGACAGTCAGTTCGGCCGTTTTTATGGATGTCAGTCCTCATCGCCGGCGATCGCGTAAGCCACCAACATCTCGAAGGCCATCTTCGCAGTTTCGTTGCGAATAAAGTCGCGGCCCTTGTCTTCGAAGCGAAACTCTTCAACAAACGCGCCTTCTTCGCTTTTTGTTGCCACGGCAATGAAAACCAGACCAACCGGCTTATGCGCGCTGCCGCCGCCCGGGCCGGCTATTCCGGTTACCGAGACTGCCGCATCTGCACGTGCGTTTGCGAGTGCGCCTTCAGCCATTGCAGCTGCCACTGGTGCGGAGACCGCGCCTTCGGCTTTGAGGATGGCTGTATCCACGCCTAAAAGCTCTGATTTTGCTTCGTTGGAGTAGGTGACAAACCCGCGTTCAAAGACGTCCGATGATCCGGGATGTGAAGTCAACAAAGCGGCAATCAGACCGCCGGTGCACGATTCGGCTGTGGCGATCTTCAGGCCTGCCTTGCGGAATTCTTCGAGTGTGAAGGCCGAAATTGTCGAAAGCTCCGGGTCCAATTCCATGTCAGCCTCCGTTGGAAGCGAACACCACTGTCGCCGTTGCAATTGCAGCAATTCCCTCACCACGACCGACAAACCCGATCTTTTCGTTTGTGGTGGCCTTTACCGCCACGCGCTCAACCGAAATTGCCGCGATTTGCGCAATTTTCTCACGCATCGCGTCTCGGTGCGGCCCGATGCGAGGCGCTTCGCAAATCAAAGACACGTCGAGGTGGGTGATCACGCCATTTTTTGCACGAACAAGCGCGATGGCATGGGCTAAAAACCGGTCGGACGAGGCGCCCTTCCATTGCATGTCGGAAGGCGGGAAATGCGAGCCGATATCGCCATCGCCAATTGTTCCGAGCACTGCGTCGGTGAGAGCGTGCAAGCCGACATCTGCGTCGGAATGGCCCTTGAGGCGCTGGTCATGGGCGATTTTCACGCCACACAAGGTAACGTGATCGCCAGCCTCCAACTGGTGGACGTCATACCCATTGCCGGTCCGCACATCCGGAACTGAATTTCCCAACATCAGGCGGGCAATTTGCAAATCCGGCTCCAGGGTGATCTTGAAGTTGCTGGAAGGGGAATGAACCAACCTGACCGGCATTCCCGCAGCTTCAGCTACTGATGCATCGTCGGTCAAGCCAATTGTGCCGTTCTTTGCAGCCATGAGGTGGGCAGAATAGATGTCCGCAAACATGAACCCCTGCGGCGTTTGCGCAGCAAACAGGCTTTCGCGCGGGACTGTTTCAACGATCTTGCCCGATGCATCTGCGCGTTTGAGTGTGTCTGCCACCGGGTGCGCGGCAATGGCTCCGCTGCCGGGCGCAATTGCTGCCAGTACCGCGGATATTGTTTCCTGCGAAACAAAGGGCCTTGCCGCGTCGTGAATCAAAACCTTTTGCGGTTGGTGCGCGGACAGTTTTTCAAGTCCGTTCAGCACGCTCTGCTGGCGTATGCTGCCACCGATTGCAGCAGGTAGCAGGCGTTCATGGGGCGTTGTTGCCGCTTCGTACAATGAGAGGTCATCAGCGTGCACGACAATGATGACATCGTGAATGTCAGGGTGGGTGAGAAACGGCTCTGCCGCCCGTGCAAGCACACTGTGGCCTGAAAGGTCGCGATATTGTTTTGGGCCTTCGCTGCCGCCCATCCGTTCGCCGCGCCCTGCCGCAACTATCACCACCGCATTGCGCTGCAATTTTTCACTCCGACTGGTTGTTTGCCACACAATCGGTCTAATCACAGCCTTTGCAACAGGCAATTGCCAGCGCAATTGAATTGCAAAAGGTTCTTGTGCAATGCACAAACATTGGTTAGTTTATTGGCAGAAACGGAATTGCACAAATAATGGTCAAGAATGAAGTGCAGGGCGGGGATGCCGGTTTGTCTTCCCCGACAAATTTGGGCGGCCCCATTGAAGTAGGCGGGTTGAAAATAGCCAACAGGTCTTTCCTCGCACCCATGTCCGGTGTGACGGACAAGGCGTTTCGCAATCTTGCCTGGCGCTTTGGTGCTGGCCTTGTTTTCAGCGAAATGGTCGCCAGCGAAGCGCTGGTTGGCGGCGAGGCCGAAATGGCGCTCAAGGCGTTGCCCGGCTACGGGCCGATCCATGCAGTGCAACTGGCTGGCCGCGAACCCAAATGGATGCGTCTTGCCGCGCAAATGGCAGAGGCGAACGGGGCAGATCTCATTGACATCAACATGGGATGCCCGGCAAAGCGGGTTACTACCGGCATGTCTGGTTCAGCGCTGATGCGCGAACCGGATCTAGCGCTTCAATTGATTGAAGCAGTGGTCGTGGCGGTCAGCGTTCCGGTGAGCGTGGAAATGCGGCTTGGCTGGGATGATCAAAGCCACAACGCGGCCTTCCTTGCGCGCTCAGCGCAAAATGCCGGTGCGCGGATGATTACGGTTCATGGGCGCACCCGTTGCCAGTTTTACAATGGCAAGGCCAACTGGCCTGCAATCAGCGCGGTGCGCGAGGCAATCGACATTCCGCTGGTGGTGAATGGCGACATTGTTGACAAGCACACCGCAGCGAAGGCTGTTGCGGCATCGCGCGCCGATGCCGTCATGACCGGCCGTGCCAGTTATGGTGCTCCTTGGCTTGCCGGTATCATTGGCAGCTCGCACATGGCGCCCTCGTTGATTGATCCAGAGTTCATCGCGCGGATCGCGGTTGAACACTACCTCGAGCTTTTGAGCCTGTACGGGAAGCAGTCAGGGTTGCGCCAGGCGCGCAAGCATCTTGGCTGGTACCTGGATGGCATGGGGATCGCGGCAACTGCGCCACTTCGGCAGTTCATCCTGACGTCGGGCAATCCCGATGAAGTGGTATCGGCAATGCAGCGGGCTGGTCAGATGGGCGGGGCACAAACACATCCGGACCCATATACAATTTCGGCGGTGGCAGCATGACACAGGGTACATTGCAGCACGCTTCAAGTTCATTGTCGCATTCACCTGCCAACATGCCGGAAGGCAATTCCGTGCTGGATGCGCTGCCGCACCCGGTAGTCATGGTCACGTCAACGCGTCAGATCTGCTATTCCAATCTTGCAGCTGAATCCTTTTTCCGGTCATCCTCGGTGTTTTTGGCGCGCCACATCATCGACCATTTCATACCGTTTGGCAGCCCGGTTCTGGCCCTGATCCATCAGGTCCGCGCTGAGGATTCGCCCATCAACGAATACAAGGTCGATATCTCATCGCCCAGGATCGGGCGCGACAAGATTGTCGACGTTTATGCGTCTCCAGTCCCCGAGCGTCCGGGCCATGTGGTGCTGATGTTCCAGCCGCGAACGATGGCGGATAAGATCGACCGGCAATTGACGCATCGCGGCGCGGCGCGGACTGTGACAGGACTTGCTGCCATGCTTGCGCATGAAATCAAGAATCCGCTGTCTGGAATTCGCGGTGCTGCGCAATTGCTTGAAATGTCGGCAAGTGATGACGACCGCGAACTGACCCGGCTGATCATGGATGAAGCGGACCGCATCGTTCATCTGGTTGACCGGATGGAGGTGTTTTCGGACGAGCGGCCTATCGAGCGTCAACCGGTGAACATTCATTCGGTGTTGGAGCACGTCAAACGTCTGTCGATTTCCGGGTTTGCCCGCAATTTCAGGCTGGTGGAAGAATACGACCCGTCATTGCCGCCGGTTTTCGGCAATCGCGACCAGCTGATCCAGATTTTTCTCAATCTTGCCAAAAACGCTGCCGAGGCCATCGATGGCATGCCGGATGGCGAAATCGTCTTCTCGACGGCGTTTCGTCCCGGCATTCACTTGTCGGTGCAGGGCTCCAGCGAACGAATATCGCTGCCGCTTGAGTTTTGCGTCCGCGACAACGGTCCCGGCGTGCCGGACGACATCCGTGCCCATATTTTTGATCCGTTCGTCACCACCAAAACCAATGGCTCAGGCCTTGGGCTGGCATTGGTCGCAAAGATCGTTGGCGATCATGGCGGTGTGATCGAATGCGATTCCGAGCCGCGAAAGACCGTTTTTCGAATTCTACTTCCGGCGTGGCGTGGTTCCGAAGATGAACAATTTTCAATGGATAACCGATGAGCAAGGGCCTGGTTCTCGTTGCCGATGATGACGGGGCAATTCGCACTGTCCTCAATCAGGCTCTTTCACGCGCCGGTTATGAAGTGCGGGTCACGTCCAACATCGCAACGCTTTGGCGATGGATTTCGGCTGGTGACGGCGATCTGGTGATTTCTGACGTGATCATGCCCGATGGCGATGCCTTCGAATTGTTGCCCCGCATCAAGCGCACAAGGCCTGAATTGCCGGTCGTGGTGATGAGTGCCCAGAACACCTTCATGACTGCCATTAAGGCTTCAGAACGCGGCGCCTATGAATATCTTCCCAAGCCTTTCGATCTTCAGGAACTGATCGCGATCGCGGGCAGAGCCATCCTGGAACCCAAGCGACAGAAGCCGACGACGAAGTTTGATGAAAGCGGCGATTCGATGCCGCTGGTCGGCCGCTCTGCTGCCATGCAAGAGGTTTACCGGGTTCTCGCCCGTTTGATGCAAACCGATTTGACGCTGATGATTACTGGCGAATCAGGAACCGGCAAGGAACTGGTTGCGCGTGCGCTTCATGACTACGGCAAACGGCGGAACGGGCCGTTCGTTGCGATCAACATGGCGGCGATCCCCAAGGACCTGATTGAGTCTGAATTGTTCGGGCATGAAAAGGGTGCATTCACCGGAGCCCAGAACAGGTCCGCAGGGCAGTTTGAACGCGCTGACGGCGGCACACTGTTTCTGGACGAAATCGGCGACATGCCGATGGACGCACAAACCCGGTTGCTCCGGGTGTTGCAGCAAGGCGAGTACACAACGGTTGGCGGGCGAACCCCAATTCGTACCGACGTGCGCATCGTGGCAGCGACAAACAAGGATTTGCGAACACTCATCAACCAGGGACTGTTTCGCGAAGATCTGTTCTACCGTTTGAACGTCGTGCCATTGCGTTTGCCGCCATTGCGCGAGCGCTCGGAGGACGTTGCCGGCCTTACAAGACATTTTCTGGCCAATGCAGAGAAAGACGGGCTTGCGCCCAAGCACATTGACAGCGACGCGGTGGAAATCCTCAAGCGTTATCGCTGGCCAGGCAATGTTCGGGAACTTGAAAACATGGTTCGCCGGCTTTCCGCGCTCTACCCGCAGGAAACGATTACCGGTGAGATTATCGAAGCCGAACTGCGCGGTGGTGATTTCTATTCGGACCCGGTAATGCGCAATGGCCAGAGTGGTCCAACCGACATCGCAACGGCATCTGAATCATGGCTTGCGGGTTATTTTGCGGGATTTGGAGCTGATTTGCCGCCGCCGGGTCTTTATCACCGGGTATTGCGCCAATTGGAACAGCCTTTGATTGCTGCAACGCTTGCGGCAACCCGCGGCAACCAGATCAAGGCAGCCGAGCTACTGGGTGTCAACCGCAACACACTTCGCAAGAAAATCCGCGAATTGGATATCCAGGTAATCCGCACAATCCGCTGAACGAAAAGTTGCCGGTTTTGGCAGCACGCTGGCGCCTTGTTTCATTTTTGCCACAATTGAGTTGCAAGAATGTCACGGGGCATGGCATGAATTCCTTGGCACTTTTTACGCCCTGGCGAACCGGGTACGGCTGATCAACAATGGATGCTCTGCCTATCAACAGCACGATCGCTGGACGCACCCGGAAATCTGGCAAGCTTGATCTTTCCGTAGGTTCGAAAGCCGAGCGCGGCGTGTTTTCGCGGTTGCTTGGGCTTGCTGCGGTCATCGCGCTGATGGTCACGGGCGGTGTGACATTCCTGATACTAATTGGCCTTACTCCGATTTCGCCGAGCGGTACGGTGGTGATCACCGCGCTAACGATCAATTCGTTGCTGGCAGCTTTGCTGCTTTTCCTGATCGGACGCGAAATCTGGGTTATCTTTCAGGGTCGCCGGAAGGGGCGCGCTGCGGCGCGTCTGCATGTGCGCATCATCAGCCTGTTTGCGCTGGTTGCCGCGATACCGGCCATTCTGGTGGCAATTGTAGCCAGCATCACATTGGATGTCGGACTTGACCGATGGTTTGAGCTTCGGACCAAGCAAATTGTCGGCTCTTCGGTCAACATCGCCCGCGCCTACATGGATGAAAGCCGCCGCACCCTGACAGGTAACGCCATTTCAATGGCATTCGAACTCGACCGTGCCCGCCAGATCTACAATCTTGACCCGCCAGGATTTGAAAACCTCGTAAAACTTCAGGCAAAGGGCAGGGGTTTCATATCCTCCCAATTGTTGCGCCGCGACGGCAGCATCATCGTGGAGGCAAGAATTGACGAGAAGGTAGAAATACCCAAGGCGCGCGACGAGTTTTTTGTGGCAGCAGACAGTGGTGATCCGGTTGCCATCCCTCCTGGCAACACCAATTTCATCGGCGCTATGTTCAAGCTGCGCGAAATCCCCAATGCCTACCTCTATGCAATCATGCCACTGCGGTCAGAGGTTTTGCAGCAATTGCGGCTGATGGAGGAAAACACCGAGCAATATGCCGACCTTGAACGCAATCGCTTGCCGGTGCAGCTGGCCTTCGCAATCCTGTACATTGGCGTTTGTCTCATTGTCCTGCTCGCTGCAATCTGGATGGGAATATCGGTTGCAGACCGGGTGGTAGCGCCAATCCGGCGGCTCATCACGGCGGCCGATGCCGTCAGTCTTGGCAATCTCGATGTACATGTGGGGACACAGCACACGGAGGGCGATCTGAAGAGCCTTTCCGACACATTCAATGTGATGATTTCTGAACTTCGCAACCAGCGCGATGAAATCCTGCAGGCCAAGGACGATATCGATCAACGCGCCCGGTTTACCGAGGCGGTGCTGTCTGGGGTCAGCGCGGCGGTTGTCGGGGTTTCCAGCGAAGGGCGGATCACCATCGCAAACAAGGCGGCAGAACCGCTGTTTGGCGGCACTGCATATGCTGGCAAGAGTCTGAAGAAACTTGCCCCTGAATTGTCCGGTGTCTTCAGGCGCGCGCGCCAGACACGCAAGCCGGAACATCGCGAGCAGATCACGCTGTGGCGGCAGGGAAGCGAACGGACGCTCAATGTCCAGGTAACGCTGGAACGCGAAGACGACGACCCGGAAACACCTGACCATTCCTTTGTCATTACGGTTGATGACATTACCGATCTGGTGTCGGCACAGCGAAGCACGGCCTGGTCTGATATTGCCCGGCGCATCGCCCATGAGATCAAAAATCCGCTGACACCGATCCAGCTTTCTGCCGAGCGCATCCGGCGACGCTACGGAAAATACATTCTGGAAGACAAGGAAATTTTCGACCAGTGCACCGACACGATCATCCGCCAGGTAGGGGATATTGGTCGAATGGTCGACGAGTTTTCCTCCTTTGCCCGGATGCCAAAACCGGTGATGGAGCCAACCAACCTTGCCGACACGATTGTGGAAGCAGTTTTCCTGCAGAAGGTCGGTTTCCCGGAAATCGAGTTTGCTACCCAGTTTGGGAAGGAACCGCTTTATGGGTTCTTTGACACACGCTTGATGTCCCAAGCCTTCATAAATGTATTGAAGAATGCTGCTGAAGCAATTGAATCAAAAGAAAACATCGCCAAGGATAAAGGGCGCATCGAGATCCGTGCAGGCCGCCACGGCGACCATTACATCATTGACGTCATCGACAATGGGCGCGGCCTTCCGAAAGAAAACCGGCAAAGATTGCTGGAGCCCTACATGACGACCCGCGAAAAAGGTACCGGCCTTGGACTGGCGATCGTGCGCAAGGTTCTGGAAGACCATGGCGGCAGCATCGAACTGCTGGATGCGCCAAGTGTGGCTGAAGGCGGGCAGGGTGCCATGATGCGAATGACGCTGCCTGCCGACGACAAGGCAGCATCGGCCGTCATCGAACGCAAGGCTGCCATTCGCCAAAACAAGACGATTTTGACAACCGAAACATCTGGGAGCTGAGCGCCATGGCAACTGACATTCTGGTTGTTGACGACGAGCAGGACATTCGCGAACTGGTTGCCGGCATTTTGGAAGATGAAGGCCATGGCACACGCACAGCAGGCGATGCAGATTCGGCCATTGCAGCAATCCGTGCGCGGCGCCCATCAATGGTGTTTCTCGACATCTGGCTGCAAGGTTCGCGCCTCGACGGGCTTGAGTTGCTGGCCGAGATTCGCAAAGACCATCCAGAATTGCCGGTAGTGATGATCTCCGGTCACGGGACCATTGAAACGGCGGTTTCGGCCATAAAGTCGGGGGCTTATGACTATATTGAAAAGCCGTTCAAATCGGATCGGCTGATCCTGATTGCGGATCGGGCCATCGAGGCCTCGAACCTCAAGAAGCAGGTGCGCGAATTGCAGGATCGCAGCACCGACATGCCGGAATTGCTGGGTAGCTCGCCGGTCATGAACCATTTGCGGGTCACCATTGAACGTATTGCACCTACCAACAGCCGCATCATGATCATTGGCGGTTCTGGCTCGGGCAAGGAACTTGTTGCACGCACCATTCACAAGACATCCAACCGGGCTGACGGGCCGTTTGTGGCGCTGAATGCAGCAGCGATCACCCCGGATCGCATGGAGGTTGAGCTGTTTGGCACAGAAGCCAGCGGCTCTGGCGCTCGCAAGGTCGGCGCGCTTGAAGAAGCGCATGGCGGCACCTTGTACCTTGATGAAGTTGCCGACATGCCGCGCGAAACCCAGAACAAGATCCTGCGTGTACTCGTCGAACAGCAGTTCGAACGGGTAGGGGGCGCGACCAAGGTCAAGGTTGACGTGCGCATTCTTTCCTCCACTGCCAGAAACCTGGAAGAGATGATCCGACGCGGCGAATTCCGCGAAGACCTATTTCACCGGCTTGCGGTTGTGCCGTTGCGGGTTCCCTCTCT
Source organism: Salaquimonas sp. (assembly GCA_041739465.1). Classification (GTDB taxonomy): domain Bacteria; phylum Pseudomonadota; class Alphaproteobacteria; order Rhizobiales; family Rhizobiaceae; genus BOKV01. Next base: position 7,777 of record JBGSNX010000085.1, on the reverse strand, counting down.
CAGCGAGCGGCGGGAGGATGTGCCGGTGCTCGTGGAAGCCTTCATGGAGCAGATTGCCCGGCATGCCGGCATTCGTGATTGCAAGATGGGATCGGATGCCATGGCCGTTTTGCAGGCGCATGACTGGCCGGGCAACATCCGTCAACTGCGCAACAACATCGAGCGGTTGATGATCTTGTCGAGGGTTGAGGCAGGTGCCTTGATCACCGCTGACATGCTTCCTGCGGAAATCGGCGAAATGCTGCCTTCGATTGCCGGCAATGGCGGCGAGCATTTGATGTCAATGCCGCTGAAGGATGCCCGCGAGGCTTTTGAGCGCGACTATCTGGCGGCACAAGTGGCACGGTTTGGCGGCAACATTTCCCGCACAGCAGAGTTTGTCGGCATGGAACGGTCGGCTCTTCACAGAAAGTTGAAAATGCTTGGGCTGTTTGACAGGCGGCAAAAGGAGGAAGACACCGCCGCTTGAACGAATTAGGACAGACCGCACCCAAAGTTCCGCTTGATAAGTCAGCGAACACCCTTCTATAAAACGAACAGCCGTTTCACATTAACCCTGCGTCACGGTCCGCGAAAAATGCCGACAACAAGGCGTGCGCTTCCGTTTGTGTGTGTGGAGCCGCGACAAAAACAAGCGGAGACAACCATTGGCAATGCCGGAAAAACCGCAGAACCTTCAGGACGCATTCCTCAATCAGGTTCGCAAACAAAAAATACCTCTCACGATTTTTCTGGTGAACGGTGTCAAGCTGAACGGGGTCGTGACCTGGTTCGACAATTTTTGCGTATTGTTGAAGCGCGACGGAATTGCGCAACTTGTTTACAAACACGCCATTTCAACCATCATGCCTTCCGGGCCGGTGAGCTTCGGAGATAGTGGCAGTGACGAGGCGAGCGATTGAGCGAAGCAGAACGGGGCGGCAAATCCCGGTTTCAATGGTCTTCGGAAGAAGCTGGCAAGCCGGAACGGGCCCTGGTGCTAGTTCCTGAAATTGGTCGGCGCAGCGCAAGTGTGGCTGATGCCTCAGACATCGCAATCAACGCTTCAGGGAAAGCACTCAAGCGCACAGGTGCGTCCCGGCTGGCTGAGGCGGAGGGGCTGGCGAGGGCCATTTCCCTGGATGTGGTTCACTCCGGCCTTGTATCGCTGAAGGAGACTAAGCCCTCCACGCTTTTTGGTTCAGGCAAGACGGAAGAGATCGCCGGTATCATCAAGGCCGAGGAAATTGGCCTGGCGATTGTTGACCATCCGTTGACGCCGGTACAGCAACGCAATCTTGAAAAGGCGTGGAACTGCAAGGTGCTGGATCGCACCGGCATCATCCTTGAGATATTCGGCGAGCGCGCCCGCACCAAAGAGGGGCGGCTTCAGGTGGAATTGGCGCATCTCAACTACCAAAAAGGCCGGCTGGTTCGGCAATGGACCCACCTTGAGCGCCAGCGTGGCGGCCTTGGGAAAACCGGTGGTCCCGGCGAAACCCAGATCGAAGCTGACCGCAGGCAGCTGCAGGACCGTATTTTGCGCCTCGAGCGCGACCTTGAAAAAGTCAGCCAGACACGCAGCCTCCACCGGGCAAAACGGCGCAAGGTGCCTACGCCGGTTGTAGCGCTTGCTGGCTATACCAATGCCGGCAAATCAACGCTTTTCAACCGGCTTACCGGGTCGCAGGTCTTCGCAAAGGATTTGCTTTTCGCGACGCTTGATCCGACCTTGCGCCGCCTCGTCTTGCCAAAGGGCGGCGAATGCATCCTGTCTGATACCGTGGGTTTCGTGTCAAACTTGCCAACGATGCTGGTGGCCGCTTTCAGGGCGACTCTGGAAGAGGTGTTGGAGGCAGAACTGATCATCCACGTTCGTGACATTTCCGATCTGGACACGGCAGCCCAATCAGCAGATGTCTACACGGTTCTGGCCCAGCTTGGCATCGAGCAGGAAGGCCATGCAAACGTCCTGGAGGTCTGGAATAAGACCGATCTGCTGGCACCTGAAGCCTTGGTTTCAATCCGCGCCAACCGGCTTGAAGGTGAGGGTGCGCCCATCCTTGTATCTGCGCAAACGGGCGAGGGCATGGATGACTTGCTAGCGGCAATCGACAAGCGTCTGGGGATCGCGGCCGAGGAATTCGAAATCGTATTGGCGGTAAATGAACTGGGCCGGCTTGGAGCCATTTACAGCAACAGTGAGGTCATCTCTCGCGAAGACCTTGAAGACGGATCGGTGGTCTTGAAGGTCCGGGCCCAGTCCAGCAAGGGGCAATCCCTGCGCGGTGAGCGCTGACACGCGATCAGCTGCGTTTTGCTTCCTGCCAAAGCGCTTCCATTTCATCAAGGCTGGCTTGCTTGATGGATTTTCCGGTACGCTCGGCAATGTTTTCCTCGATGTAGCGGAAGCGTTTGACGAATTTGGCATTTGCCGAACGGATAGCGCCTTCCGGATCAAGGTGAAAATGGCGCGCAAGATTGGCAATGGTGAACAGCAGATCGCCGACTTCCTCGGCTTTTTCCTGCTGCGAGCCAGTTTCAATGGCAGCTTCCACCTCATCGAGTTCTTCCCGGATCTTGGCAATCACGGCGCGCGGGTCGTTCCAATCAAAGCCGACAGTGCTGGCGCGTGACTGAAGCTTGACTGCAACCATCAAGCCTGGAAGGGTGTTTGTAATGTCATCTAGAAGGCTTGTACCGGCTGGGTCAACATGGCCACGCGCTGCCTTTGCCGCAGCCAGTTCGGATTTTTCCTCGGCCTTGATCCTTTCCCATTGGCCCTTGGCAGAACCGGCCGAACGCGCCTGCGCATCGCCGAACACATGCGGGTGGCGGCGGATCATTTTGCGAGTGATGGCTTCGACAACATCGGCAAAGTTGAAATGGCCAGCTTCCTCGGCCATGCGCGCATGGTAAACCGACTGCAACAGCAAGTCGCCCAGTTCCAGCTTGAGTTCTTCCATGTCGCCACGGTCGATGGCGTCAGCAACTTCATACGCTTCTTCGATGGTGTAAGGCGCGATGGTTTTGAAATCCTGCTGAAGGTCCCACGAACAGCCTGAACCTGGCGTGCGCAGCGCAGCCATGATCTCGAGCAGACGGGAAATTTCGCGCGATGGTTCCATCAGCTCTATCTACCAGAGCAGGTGTCAAGCAGCCATGACAGTGGGGGCGTTGATCCACAGAACAGTGTGCCCAGCCTTCATATCGTGATTGCATAAGATATATTATGGAATTGAAACGGTAGCGAAAGTGCGGTATTGCCTTGCTTTGTTTGATTTTATGCAAAAATTGGCTATCTTGAATTGGGGCATGTGATTCAGGGTTGGGCATTGATGCGTCTGATTTTCGCCTTGTCTGCTTTCTTATGTGCGCCGCTGCTGCCGATTGCGCAAAGCTCCGCTGGTGAACCGCACGGCAATGATCCGCTGCTGTTCGTGGTTTCCCTAAAGGAACAGAATTTGCAAGCTTGGCGCGGTGGCGCCATGATTGCCGAAACCAGAATATCCTCCGGCAAGCCTGGCAACTCGACGCCGACCGGAATTTTCTCGGTTCTGCACAAGACCAAGTTTCATCGCTCCAACCTGTATTCCAATGCACCGATGCCATGGATGCAACGGCTCACCTGGACCGGCGTTGCACTGCACCAAGGTGTCGTCCCGCAATATCCTGCGTCCCATGGGTGCATCCGGTTGCCCGAAGATGTGGCTGAGAACCTTTATTCCATGAGCGCGCCGGGTGTTCATGTCGTGGTTAATCCAGACAGCGTTTCACCGCGCAGCATCTCCCATGCATTTCTGCCACAGCCTGTTGCGGTGCCGGCCTCTATGCCGCTTGACCGCTCCATGGGCTATCCGGTTGAGGAAGCGTCATCGCTCTGGAAAGAACCGCGAACTGAAAAGCCGCTGCGCATCCTGATTTCACGCAGCGACAGCGCGAACCTCAAGTTTGAGGTTCAAGCCGGCCTCAAGCAATTGGGCTACTATTTTGATGAGGTTGATGGACTGGTTGGCAGTGCAACGGTTGCTGCAGTGCGCGCCTTTCAGGAAGCGCAGCTCCTTCCGGCCAATGGTACCTTGAACGCAGATACAATTTCAGCGCTTTACAAGGTTCTTGGCAAGCAATTGCCGCCAAACGGCCGGCTGTATGTGCGGCAAGGTTTTGAGCCGCTGTTTGATGCGCCCATTCACATCAACGATGTGGAAAAGCCGCTTGGAACGCATCTTTTCACCATGCGGGAAACCGATCTGGCATCCGGCAAAACCGGCTGGCAGGTGCTTACTCTGGAAAACAGCCTTGGCAAGTACACCCGTGCAGTGCACGGCATTGATCCGGAGGCGAGTGATTTTGTTTCTGCCGAAGCCATGCTGGACCGGGTTCAGATTGCCCCGGAAACGAAAGAGAAAATTGCCCGCCTGCTGACGCCAGGTTCTTCGATAGCTACATCAGATACCGGATTTGGACCCTATACCGGTTGGAGCACGGATTTCGTCGTCTCGACCCGTTCAGCGGAAAAAGCCGAGCAGATTGCCTCAGTCAAGCGCAATTTGAAGCCCGTCAAACGCGGGAGCGACGTTGTCAGGGGTGATGGCGGAGACCTTGTCGTAATCGAGGGGCGTGTGCATGTGCGTCAGGATCGCCCGCGCTGGCTGCAACCGGTCGATCCAATGAAGGGCTTCCTCCAACGAAAAGTGACTGGCGTGCGACCGGTACTGAAGCGCGTCAAGAACCCACGTATCAAGCCGTTGTAGCAGCGCGAGGCTTTCATCGGGAATGCCGGAAATGTCCGGCGAATAGCACAGGCCGCCGGTCAGGCTGTCTAGATTGCCGCCAATGCGAAAGCCGAGCGAGCGAATGTTGCCATGCTCCTGGGCAACCGGCAACAGGTCGATAGGACCTCCCTGCCCGTCAATTCGCAGCCTCTCACCGGCGCGGATGACCGAGTGGTCAAGGATCGGCGGATACATGCTGCCGACAGGCGTTTCAAAACAATAACCAAACCCCTCCTTCAGCCTTGCAGTCGTTGTTTCGTCGGCATAGGTCGCGATCCGCTTGCGCTGGATCAGCGCGTATTGGCGCAGATCGTCGATGCCGTGGATGTGGTCGGCATGGGCATGCGTGTAAACGACACCATCGAGCCAGGTCACTTTTGCCGAAAGCATCTGCTCGCGAAAATCAGGACTGGTGTCGATGACGACGCTGGTGGTTCCTTCCTGGCCAAACCGCTCGATGAGCGCGGAGCAGCGCAAACGGCGATTTTTCGGATTGGAAGGGTCACACTCGCCCCATTCGCCATTGATGCGCGGAACGCCGGGTGATGAACCGCAGCCGAGGATGGTCAGGCGCAGGTTCACTTGAAAGCTTCCTTTGGCACCTTCCTGAACAGCGTGAAGAAATTCCGCGTGGTTTGCCCACGAATATCCGCTTCACTCACGCCTCTTGTTTGCGCCAGCACGGCTGCGGTGTGGGCGACAAAGGCAGGTTCATTGCGCTTTCCCCGGTGCGGTGGCGGAGCAAGATATGGCGCGTCCGTCTCTACCAGAAGCCTGTCGGCCGGCAGATCGCGGGCAATGGCGCGGATTTCTTCGCTGTTGCGAAACGTCAATATGCCGGAGAAAGAGACAAAACCACCCAGTTCCACCCCGGCCATGGCTAGCCCCCTGCCCGACGAAAAGCAGTGCAGAACAAATGGGAAGGCCCCCTTGGCGGTTTCTTCGCGCAGGATCGCTTCCATGTCAGCATCGGCGTCCCTGGCGTGAATGACCAAAGGCAGGCCTGTCTGACGTGCTGCGGCAATGTGGTTCAAAAAGCCCTGTCTTTGTGACTCGCGCGGCGACTTGTCATAGAAATAGTCAAGGCCCGCTTCACCGATCGCCACCACTTTGGGGTGACTGGCTATTTCCACAATATTACTGGTGCTTATGTCCAATTCCTCATGTGCATTGTGAGGATGCGTGCCGACCGAACAAAACACGTTTGGATATTGTTCTGCGATCTCAATAATTTGCGGGAATTTCCTGATCCGTGTAGATATCGTGACCATGCAGCCGACACCGGCATCAACAGCCCGTGCGACAACGGCATCACGTTCCTGCGCAAAATCGGGAAAATCGAGATGGCAGTGGGAGTCGACAAGCATGGGCAATGCGTTGTCGGTCAAGTTGCGTCCGCCTCGACAAATCGCGGGAATACGCCTGTAGGCACTGGCAGCTCGGCGTCAGGCACAAGCTCGTGGCTATATGCCAAAGCGGCGAATGTCCGCTCGTCCGGCGAAACCGCCAGGAGGTCGAGCAGCTTTTGTGCGCTCTGCGGCATCACGAACTGTGCAAGGATGGCGATTATCCTGATGGTTTCAGCTGTGGTCCAAAGCACGGTTTGCATCCGGGCCGGATCTGTCTTCTTCAGCGCCCATGGTTCTTGCGCCGCGAAATAACGGTTGGCATCGGCAACGACCCGCCAGATCGCGTCCAATGCCCGGGATATCTGCTGGGTGTCCATCTGCTGACGGCATTCTTCCAGCAGCAAATGGGCACTGCCGAGAATTTCAAGATCGGCGGCGGCAAGCGTGCCTTTTTGCGGCACCCTGCCCTCGCAATTCTTGTTGATCATCGACAGCGAGCGCTGCGCCAGATTGCCAAGGTCATTGGCAAGATCGGCATTGATGCGCGCAACGATGCCTTCATGGCTGTAGGAGCCATCCTGGCCGAACGGGATTTCGCGCAGGAAGAAATAGCGCATCTGGTCGACGCCATAGGTTTGCGCCACGCTGAAGGGATCAAGCACGTTGCCGGTCGATTTCGACATCTTCTCGCCGCGGTTGAATAAAAAGCCGTGGCCGTAGACACGCTTGGGCAAAGGCAATCCTGCGCTCATCAGGAAAGCTGGCCAGTAGACAGCGTGAAAGCGCACGATGTCCTTGCCGATGATGTGAACATCGGCCGGCCAATAACGGTTTCTTTCGTTTTCTTCCGGCCAGCCGGTGGCAGTGACATAGTTGGTCAACGCATCGACCCAGACATACATCACATGGCCCTGGTCACCCGGAACCGGGATGCCCCAGTCGAAGGTGGTGCGCGACATTGAAAGATCGCGCAGGCCCGATTTGACGAAGCTCACAACTTCGTTGCGCCTGGTGTCCGGACCTATGAATTCAGGATTGTTTTCGTAAAGTTCAAGCAGCCTGTCCTGCCATGCCGAGAGCCTGAAGAACCAGCTTGCTTCCTCAACCCATTCGACGGGTGTGCCTTGCGGGCCGAAGCGCACCTGATCTTCGCGGACGGTGGTTTCGCCTTCGTCGTAATAGGCTTCGTCGCGCACTGAGTACCAGCCTGAATAGCTGTCCCGGTACAGATCGCCATTGGCTTCCATGCGCTTCCAAAGTTCGGTAACGGTTGCATAGTGGCGCGGTTCGGTGGTGCGAATGAAGTCATCATTCGACGCGTTCAATGCTTCAGCCATTGCCCGGAAGCGCGCGGAATTTCGGTCAGCAAGTTCGAGCGGCGACAGGTTTTCGCGACGTGCCGTCTGCAGCATTTTCTGGCCGTGTTCATCGGTGCCAGTCAGGAAGAAAACATCATATCCGTCCAGCCGCTTGAAACGGGCCAAAGCATCGGTCGCAATCAATTCATAGGCATGCCCCATGTGCGGGACGCCGTTTGGGTATGAAATTGCAGTTGTAATGTAGAATGTCTTTTTGTCGGTCATTGCCGCCTGCGGTTTGTATTTTGTAGTGCCGGATTGAAAGTGCCGCTCAGGCCGCTTCGTGCAGGGATGAAAACAGGTTCAAAATCACCTG
>JBGSNX010000081.1:0-89549 GCA_041739465.1 Salaquimonas sp. | reverse complement strand
ATTTTTTCTGGCAGTTTTTTCAATGAAATCAAAAGCGTAGCATTTTGACGGCCTCACAGTCGGAGAATGACCGTCAGACCGGGTACTTACCATCGAGTTTTCAAACACTTATGCGAGATTCAGACAATCGAATGGGAGTGATTTTTGCCTCTCATTCCCCCGGCAATCCGCTTGAGACCAGCATGGCCCGTCGTTTTTCCAAAAACAGGCGCTCCGGTCCTTCGCCGATCATATCCATTGCTGTGTCATAGGCTGCAAGCGCTTCCTTTGCCCGGCCGTTTTTCGCCAGAAGGTCGGCTCTCGCGGCGTGAAAGGGCTGGTATTTTTCCAACTCGGCGCCAAGCTGTTCGCACAGCATGAGGCCAGCTTTTGCAAAGCCTGCCTCCGCTGTTGCAACGGCAAGGTTGAGCTCAACAACCGGGTTCGGTTCCCGGGTGAACAAGGAGCGGTAAAGCAGCGCAATCTGTGGCCAGTCAGGTCCATTTTCCGCCATGTGGCAATCGCTGATGGCAGCCTTGATCTGGAATGGCCCCGGTGCGCGCAGCGCCATTGCCTTGTCCAGTTGCTGCCTTCCTTCGGCAATCTTTTCCAGGTTCCATAGGCTCCGGTCCTGCTCACCAGGTGGAACGCTTGCGCCATCAGGCCCTGTTCGTGCATTTCGCCTTGCATCGGTCAGCAGCATCAGGGCCAGCGCACCTTGTATTTCCGGATTTCCTGAACGCAGGACATCCAGAAGTCGCGCGAGGAATATGGCCTCTGCACACAGGTCCCGTTCCTCGTTGCGGCCCGCAACATAGCCTGTCGTGAAAATCAGGTAGACTGTGGTGAGTACAGTGTCACAACGGCTGTCCCATTCCTCGGCATCAGGTACTGAAAAGGGAATTGCGGCATTTGTGATTTTCGATTTTGCCCGGCTGATGCGCTGGCCCATGGTGGTTTCCGTGTCCAGAAACGCGTTGGCGATCTCACCAGTTGTCAATCCGCAGATCGTTCGAAGGGTCAGCGCCACCTGGCTTTTGGGATCGAGCGCCGGGTGGCAACAGGTGAAAATCAGGCGCAGCCGCTCGTCGGGAATTTCGTCCGGCTCGTCTTCGATCATGTCCGGCATCACCAGTGAAAATGCTTGCGCGTTCTGTTGCGACCGCTTGGCACCGCGCATCTTGTCGAGCGCTTTGCGAAAAGCCACTTTCAGCAACCAGGCTTTTGGCGACGAGGGCAGGCCAGACCGTCCCCAATGCTGCATGGCAGATATTGCCGCTTCCTGAAGCGCTTCCTCGGCAAGGTCGAGATTGCGCAATCGCGAAACGAGGGCGGCCAGCAGCCGCCCCCGGTCTTCCCGCATCAAGGTATCGATCGCCCTTGATACGCTGATGGCTTGCGATGCAATGCCGTTCACGCGTTCATCCTGCCGGGTTGTAGTCCATCAACGGGCGAACCTCGATGGTACCGAAACCCGCCGCGGGAACCATGGCCGCGTATTTCAGTGCGGCATCAAGATCTTGCACCTCGATAACGTAATATCCGCCAAGGTGTTCGCGGGTTTCGGCAAATGGCCCGTCCATGGTTTCTACCTTGCCGCCTTTGATGCGCAGCGAGGTCGCAGTTTCCACGCCCTGGAGGCCTTCACCGCCGCGCAGAACCCCGTCGGCAACCATTTTCTCGTTGAGCGCAAAAAAGCCGGACATCATGGCCTGGAAATCCGCAGTTCCGTAGGCAGGTTCACGGGCAGGATCATTGTATATGAGCAGCATGTATTTCATGGCTGGTTACTCCTTTTTCTGGGTGGGGGTGTCAGTTGAAGAAGAGGTTCATGCCAAGGCAGACCATGGCATTGAGCGTGGCAAGAATGTTCGAGCCGTTGCCGACATAACGCAAGGGGTGGCCGGCATTGTCGGCCTCCAGGCCGAACGGGTGGGCAATGCGGCCAATCAACAGCAATGCGCCGGAGATGTGAAGGTAGAGAGCGGGCGCACCCATGCCTTCTGCCAGGATCATCAGAACCAGGACAAATGGCACCCATTCGACAAAATTCCCGTGTTGGCGTACCCGATGCAGCAGTGCGGCACTGCCACCATCGCCAAACGAAATGCCGGTGGCTGAACGCATTGCCGAAACACGGATGAAAAGGACAAGGAAGATGGCAGAGAGCGCGAGAGCGTAAATTGGGGTTGTTTCGAAGGTCATTGAAAGTTTCCTCTGGTTTGGAGTTTGTTACAGCCCGAGGACGCCGGTCGATGGCCGATTTCGACAACGGGTGAAATTTTCTTGAAAATATTTTCAACAAGCACTCGGCTCTTAGCCGATGACGATTGCGTTGGCAGCCATGCATGTGCCAGCTTTCAATGAAAACATGAGTCAAAGTAACGATGTCCGACAGCCAATCCCGAATTCGTGCACTTCCCTGTTGGCAAGGCGCCATTTCAGTCACTTCCCTCAAAGGCGGGCTGAGCAATGAAAGCTGGCGGGTAGCGGATTCCGCTGGTGAGCACGTCGTGCGCTTTGGCAAGGATTTCCCGTTTCACCACGTTTTTCGCGACCGCGAACTGATGGTGGCCAAGGCCGCCCATGCAGCAGGCTTTGCGCCGTGCATCGAGTTTGCACAAACAGGGGTCATGGTCAGCCAGTTTCTAGGCGCAAAAACCTATGGCGCTGACGATGTCTGCGCCAATATCGAGCGCATCGCGGCACTGGTGCGAAACTTCCACACGCAAATGCCAGCCAGGGTGTCCGGCCCCGGTTTCATGTTCTGGGTGTTCCACGTCATTCGCGATTACGCGCGCACCCTGTCAGAGGGCAAAAGCCGCTTGGCCGGGATGCTGCCGCAATGGCTTGCCTTGTGCGAAGCGCTGGAAGCGGTGCAGTCGCCGTTGCCGGTGGTTTTCGGGCACAATGATCTTTTACCCGCCAATATTCTGGACGACGGCCGCAAACTGTGGCTGATCGATTTTGAATATGCCGGATTTTCGACCGCGATTTTCGACCTTGCCGGTCTTTCCTCAAACGCCGGCATGGACAAGGAACAATCAGCCGAATTGCTTGCCGCATATTTTGGCAAGGTTCCTGATGCCGACCTCGTCCGCTCGCATGCGGCGATGCAATGCGCCTCGCTTTTGCGTGAAACCATGTGGAGCCTCGTTTCAGAGCTCTACCTTGATGCCCCCGGCGCAGACTATGCTGCATATACGCAGGAGAATCTGGAACGGTTCGAAGCTTCTGTCGAAACCTATCAAACCCAATACGGGAAAATCCTTCCATGAGCCTGCCAAACCACGCACAGATCGTCGTCATTGGCGGCGGCATCATTGGCTGTTCCACCGCCTACCACCTTGCCCGCGACCACAAGGCGGATGTGGTGCTGTTGGAACAAGGCAAGCTGACTTCCGGGTCTACATGGCATGCTGCCGGACTTGTCGGGCAATTGCGTTCCTCGGCCTCGATCACCAGGGTCCTCAAATACTCGGTCGATCTCTATAAGCGTCTTGACGAAGAAACCGGCCTTGCCACCGGCTGGAAAATGTCGGGCTGCCTGCGCCTTGCCACCAATCTCGATCGCTGGACCGAGTTTCGCCGCCTTGCCACAACCGCCCGGTCTTTTGGCATGGACATGCACCTGCTTTCGCCTGCCGAGGTCAAGGCGATGTGGCCGCTGATGGAGGTGGATGATCTTGTTGGGGCAAGCTGGTTGCCGACAGATGGGCAGGCCAGTCCATCCGACATTACCCAGTCGCTGGCCAAAGGCGCACGCATGCATGGCGCCAAGCTGCACGAGGGTGTGCGGGTTACCGGCTTTGAAATGTCGGGGGATCGCATCGTCAAGGTGAAGACGGATCAGGGCGACATTTCTTGCGAGAAAGTCGTCAACTGCGCCGGCCAGTGGGCGCGCCAGCTTGGAGCGATGGCCGGCATCAATGTGCCGTTGCAGCCAGTGAAGCATCAATACGTCATCACCGAGAAAATCGAAGGCCTTTCCACCGACGCGCCAACCATCCGCGACCCTGACCGCAGAACCTATTTCAAGGAGGAAGTCGGCGGTCTGGTGTTTGGCGGCTATGAACCCAATCCGCAGCCATGGACGCTGGGCGATGTTCCCAATGACTGGGAGTTTCGGCTGTTTGACGATGATTACGATCATTTCGAACAGCACATGGATGCGGCGATTGCCCGCGTACCGGCACTGGGAACGGTTGGCATAAAGCAGATGATCAATGGTCCTGAAAGCTTCACGCCGGACGGTAATTTCATTTTGGGAGCCGCACCGCAATGCGCCAACATGTATGTGGGTGCCGGCTTCAACGCATTCGGCATTGCATCAGGCGGTGGTGCCGGCTGGGTGCTGGCTCAATGGGTCGTGGCTGGTGAAGCGCCGCTGGATCTTTGGGTCGTCGACATTCGCCGCTTCTCCGGCCTGCACGAAAACCGGCAATGGGTCTGCGACCGCACGCTTGAAGCCTATGGCAAACACTACACGATCGGGTTCCCGCACGAGGAATATGCCTCCGGTCGCCCGGCAATTGTCTCTCCGCTGTATGAACGGCTGCAAAGGCACAATGCGGTATTTGGCTCAAAACTGGGCTGGGAGCGGCCAAACTGGTTTGCTCCAAGTGGCATGAAGCCAAAGGACATTTACTCCATGGGCCGACAGAACTGGTTTGGTCCGGTCGGCGAGGAACATGCCCATGTTCGCGAAAAGGTCGGCCTTTTCGACCAGTCATCCTTTGCCAAGTATGAGGTGACCGGCCGCGATGCGCTGGCAGCGCTCGACAGGATTTGCGCAAACGACATCACAAGGCCGCAAGGTCGCTTGACCTATACCCAACTGCTCAACACCCGCGGCGGCATTGAAGCCGACCTGACGGTGGCAAGGCTGGCCGAAGACCGCTTCTACATCGTTACCGGCACCGGCTTTCGAACCCACGACCTTGCCTGGATCAAGGACCACATTGCGGCCAATGCGGATGTTACGGTCGCCGATGTCACCGAGGAATTCGGCACGCTCTCGCTGATGGGGCCGTTGTCGCGACAAGTGCTCGGTGAGGCAACCGGTAGCGATGTTTCCAACGAAGCATTTCCCTTTGGCCATGTGCGCGAAATTGAAATTGCCGCAACGACTGTCCGAGCATTGAGGGTCACCTATGTCGGCGAACTTGGCTGGGAATTGCATGCGCCCATCGGCAGGATGGGCGAAGTTTTCGATGCATTGATGGCCGCTGGCGGCAAACACCAGATCCGCCCGGTGGGGTACCGCGCACTCGAATCGCTCAGGCTCGAAAAGGCCTACCGGGCCTGGGGTTCGGACATCACGCCCAACGACACACCTTTCGAAGCGGGGCTCGGCTGGGCAGTCAAAATGAAGTCGGGGGCAGACTTTGTCGGAAGAAAAGCGCTGGAAACTGTGGCAGGCGCGCCGCTGACAAAGCGGTTTGCCGGATTCACCCTCGAAGACCGGGATACGGTCCTGGTCGGGCGGGAAACCATCCTGCGCAATGGCGAGCCGGTGGGTTATCTCACCTCGGGCGGTTATGGGTACACCATCGGCAAGAACATCGGTTTTGGCTATGTCAAAAATCCAGAGGGCGTCAGCGATGCCTTCCTGGCTGCGGGGCGCTATGAGCTGGTGGTTGCAGGCGATCTGGTGTCAGCCAGCATAGCCATGGCACCGTTGTTTGACCCGAAATCCCTGCGTGTGAAATCCTAGAGGCAAGCCTCTATTCTTCTTCACCGCGCACGAAGACCAGTTCGACCACATTGCCATGGTCATAGACCCAGGCTTCCTTGCCGCCGCGAAAGAAGCGACGGTTCGGCGGACAGGCCTGTGAATCGAGATCTTCCAGATCAATGTAGATTTCTTCCAGCATTCGCGCATGCCGGTCGGCTTCGCGTGCCGCTTCATGCGGGCTCAATCGGGAGGCAGAAATGCCGTCGTTCTTGATGATGTGCATGCGTGCGTACCCCGTACGAATCGCGTTGGTCTTTCCACAGATTGTCGGATGGTTTGGTAAGTGCGCGGTTAAGGCTTGGTTGCCAAATCGTTAACGCAGTCATGTGCAACAGGTGTGCCAGCCAACAAAAAGGCCGCCTTCGTGTCTCCACAAAGTCGGCCCGCAAGGCTTGCAAATCCCAGGGGCGTTGGAGACCCGCAAACCCGTGCCCATTTGCCTGCAGACTTGCAGGATTTTCCTGCGTCCCGCCCGCGGGGGCATGCGGACGAGACGCCACGGCATGACGGCGAACCGCCTCCCGGATGGTGATCACAAGGGCCTTTGTGAAGGCAGGTGGAAGCAACCCCGCTTCCATGATGGTGATATGGGAGGGGTAATGTGCATTTGTTGTGCGCGAATGCACATGGCGCAACCATGTGATCGGCAAATGCGTGCGGACCCTTGATTTGCCGATCTGATCCACCAACTGCCGGTGCTGCGTCCAAGGACCACGCCGAATTGACTTGAATCAGGCGCAATTCCGGTTTCAATCAGACAACGTCTTCGCATTCCCTTTGAGGAGCCCTCCCTTGTTCCATTCCTTCTTTCCCAGGCCGAAGCTGTTCTTTGCTTCGTTCGTGCTCTGGTGCGCCATAGCCATTGGTTCCTGGTATGGAGGGGGAGCAGACTTGGGTGCGGTGTTCGGCATGCCGCAATTGCCCGCCGATGCAGAACCGATTGTTGGCGTCGGCTATTTCTGGAGCCCCGATTTCATCTGGTTCTATCTCTATTTCTTTGCGGTCACGGCCATATTCAGCGCCTTCTGGTACTGGTTTTCGCCCCATCCCTGGTTCTTGTGGTCGGTGATCGGCAGCGCATTCATCCTGTTTTCGACCTATTTTTCGGTTCAGGTGTCCGTTGCCATCAACAATTGGCGCCGCCCATTCTTCGATCTGGTACAAAAAGCGCTGACGCCCGACGGCAAGGTACCGCAGGCTGACCTCTACAAACTGATGCTGGATTTTGCGCTGATCGCATTCCTGTGGATCGGGGTCTACGTGATCACCCGTTTTGTTGTCAGCCATTACATCTTCCGCTGGCGCACGGCGATGAACGACTACTACACCAGCGAGTGGCAAAAACTGCGCGGCATTGAAGGCGCTTCGCAGCGTGTGCAGGAAGATACAATGCGCTTTGCTTCAACGGTCGAGGGACTTGGCGTCAGCATGATCGATGCGGTCATGACGCTCATTGCGTTCCTGCCGATACTTTATGCGTTGTCGTCCAATGTTACCGAACTGCCATTGGTGGGTGTCATTCCCGCCCCCCTCATGCAGGCTGCAATCTTCTGGTCATTGTTCGGGACTGTGCTGCTGGCTGCGGTCGGTATCAAGCTGCCGGGACTGGAATTCCGCAACCAGCGCGTCGAAGCATCCTACCGCAAGGAACTGGTTTATGGCGAGGATGACGCCAATCGTGCAGCGCCGCCAACCCTTCGCGAACTGTTTTCCGATGTGCGGACCAATTATTTCCGCCTCTATTTCCACTACATGTATTTCAACCTGACCCGCGCATTCTACCTGCAGGCCGACAACATTTTTGCCTACCTCATTTTGGTACCGACAATAGCGGCGGGCAAAATCACGTTCGGCCTGCTGCAGCAAATCCTTACCGCCTTCGGCCAGGTATCGAATTCGTTCCAGTATCTGGTGAATTCGTGGTCGACGATCGTCGAACTGCTGTCGATCTACAAGCGTCTGCAGGCGTTCGAGGCTACTCTGCACGGCGAGGCTCTCCCCGAGATCGACCGCGAATACATAGAAGCGGGCGGTGAGCCGGCGCAGTAGTTATTGAAACTAATTCTTCGCGTCAGACTTGCATTGCGTGCCCTGTTGGTATTTTGTCCCAGCGCGCCCGGAGCGGATCCGGGTCTTTCGGGAGGAATACCAATATGAAAATGTCACTGCTTTCGCGGGCAGCCTTTGCGCTCGCGCTGTCAATTGCCGGTGTAGCCGGTTTTGGCGCAGCTCCGGCCAGCGCACTCGACGATCTTCGCATCATTGCACCGGCCAAGCCGGGCGGCGGCTGGGACCAGACGGCCCGCGCCTTGGAAGAAACCATGAAGTCAGCTGGCGTCGTCAAGACTGCGACCGTTGAAAACGTTCCAGGCGCTGGCGGCATTGTCGGCCTGACGCAGGTAGTTGACGCTGAAAAAGGCAATGGCAACGTGCTTCTGGTCAACGGCCTCGTCATGGTTGGCGCAGTTCTCACCAACAAGTCGCCAGCCACGCTGGAGCAGGTAACGCCAATCGCCCGCCTGACCGGCGAGTATGAAGTCATTGTTGTTCCTGCAGCGTCTGAACTGAAAACCCTTGCTGACCTTGTTACCAAGCTGAAGGCCGACGCAGGCTCGGTTCCATTCGGCGGTGGTTCTGCCGGCGGCACCGACCACATCCTGGCGGGTCTCGTTGCCAAGGCGGTTGGCGCTGACATCACCAAGCTCAACTACATTCCGTTTTCGGGCGGCGGCGAAGCACTTGCAGCCATCCTTGGCGGTCACGTCTCTGCCGGCATTTCCGGTTACGGCGAATGGGAAGGCCAGATCAAGTCCGGCGAACTTCGCATTCTGGCGATTTCCTCGCCAGCCCGCGTCGAAGGCATTGACGCCCCAACCCTGAAAGAACAGGGCGTGGATGTCGAGTTGGCCAACTGGCGCGCGATCGTTGCACCTCCGGGCCTTGATGACGCCGCCAAGAAGGCGCTGCTCGATGCGGTAGACGCAACAGTCAAGAGCGATGGCTGGAAGAAGATCCTTGCCGACAAGAAGTGGACCGATCTGTACATGCCGGGCGACGAGTTCGGTGCGCTGATCAAGGCTGAGAACGCACGCATCACCGACGTTCTGAAGTCCATCGGCCTGGTTCAGTAACAAAATGTCCGGAACTCAATCCGGCAAGCGCGGTCCCGGCCTAGTGGTCGGGACCGTTCTCGTGGCCATGGGTGCGGGCATCATCGCCAGCACCGCAGGCATGGACGTTGCACCTGCATATGCGCGTGTCGGCCCGCAGGTGTTTCCCTACGCGGCGGGAATTGCCGTTGCGCTGATGGGGGTCTATTTCCTGGCCAGCACATGGATGCAAACGCCTGACCGCATTCTTGCCGATACCGACGAAACCGATTGGCGCGCGATAGGCATCATTGCAGCGTCATTTGTATTTGTGGTTCTGGCGCTCAAGCCGGTTGGCTTTGTCATAACCGCGGCTTTGCTTTTTTACGCGGTGACCGGGGCCTTTGGCAGCCGCCGCTACCTGCGCGACGTCGCAATAGCGGTTATTCTCTCAGTTGCCGCATTCCTGATTTTCACCCGATTGTTGAACCTTCAGCTGCCCGCAGGCCTGCTGAAGGGCTTGCTCTAAGGTTCATTTGCAATGGAAATGTTCGGCGCGCTGATGGGTGGGTTTGTTGCGGCGCTGACCCCGATAAACCTGCTTTGGTCGTTTGTGGGCGTGATGTGCGGGACTGCCATTGGCATTCTGCCCGGCATTGGCCCGGCCTTGACCATTGCCCTGCTGCTGCCGGTGACAGCGAAAGTTGACCCGACCGGCGCCTTCATCCTGTTTGCTGGCATCTATTACGGAGCCATGTACGGCTCGTCGACAACTTCGATCCTTCTCAACACTCCGGGCGAATCGGGTTCCATCGTCACTGCCATCGAAGGCAATGTGATGGCCCGTCAAGGGCGCGGTGCTGCAGCCCTTGCCACAGCCGCAATCGGCTCGTTTGTGGCGGGAACCATTGGCACCATTGCCTTGAGTTTTCTGGCACCTGTGTTCGTCAAGCTGGCATTGCGCTTTGGACCAGCCGAATATTTTGCGCTGATGGTTTTCGCATTCACGGCCGCGTCAGCACTTTTGGGCACATCGTGGTCGAGAGGCGTAACCAGCCTGTTTGCCGGGCTGGCCATCGGCATGGTCGGGATCGACCTGTTGACCGGGCAAGTGCGCATGGCCTTTGGCGTTCGCGGCCTGTTCAACGGAATTGATGTCGTGGTTGTTGCCGTGGGCCTGTTTGCCGTCGGCGAGGCACTTCACATCGCTTCGCGAAAGGATTTGCGCGAAGCCAAGATCGAAGCGGTCAAGGGCTCGATCTACATGAACCGCGAGGAATGGTCGCGCTCGTGGAAACCCTGGCTGCGCGGAACTGCGCTTGGTTTCCCGTTCGGCGTCCTCCCCGCCGGTGGTACCGAAATACCGACATTCCTTTCCTATTTTCTCGAAAAGAAACTGTCGAAGAACCCGGAAGAATTCGGCCATGGAGCCATCGAAGGCGTCGCGGGTCCGGAAGCTGCCAACAACGCCGCCGTTGCCGGTGTTCTGGTGCCATTGCTGACGCTGGGGCTTCCAACCTCCGCCACCGCGGCGATCCTCTTGGTCGCATTTCAGCAATACGGACTGCAGCCGGGACCGCAATTGTTCAGCGCATCGGCTCCGCTTGTCTGGACGTTGATCGCCAGCCTCTACATCGGCAACGTCATGCTGCTGGTGCTGAACCTTCCACTGGTTGGCTTGTGGGTTCGTCTGCTGCAAATCCCGGCGCCGCTTTTGTATGGCGGCATTCTGGTTTTCTCCACCCTGGGCGTTTATGGCCTCAATCGCTCGATGACCGACATCATCGCCCTTTTCGTTTTGGGGATCGTCGGCTTCTTCATGCGCCGCTACGGCTTTCCGGTGGCTCCGGCAATCATCGGCCTCATTCTGGGGCCGCTTGCTGAACAGCAATTTCGCCGGGCAATGATGATCAGCCAGGGCGATGCCAGCGTGTTCGTCACCCATCCGATTTCGGCGTTCTTCCTTCTGGCAGCCGTCTTGGTCCTGCTGCTGCCGTGGATTGTGCGCAAGGTCGGCGAAAATCAGGCCAAAGCCTGAAATCCCGCAAGCTCGCCGCCATTGGCATCGTGGCTCTGGCAATGCTAGAGATCGCAGCCATACGCTGAACCCTCCAAGGAGCATTTCGCGATGGTCATTTTGATAGCTGGACTGGTTCTTTTCCTCGGAGTGCATTCCGTTCGGATTTTCGCCCCGCAATGGCGCGATCAAAAATTCTCTTCCATGGGCGAGGGAACCTGGAAAGGCGCATACTCGTTGGTTTCGCTGGTTGGATTGGTACTTCTGGTCTGGGGCTACACACTCGCCCGTCCAAATGCGCCCGTCCTCTACGAGACACCTGGATGGATGGCCCATTTGACCATCGTTTTGATGGCAATGGCCTTCATGAGCCTGATGGTCTCGCAATTGCCGGCCGGCCGCCTCAAGCCGATGCTCAAGCACCCGATGCTCCTTGCCACCAAGATCTGGGCATTTGCGCATCTGCTGGTCAATGGCGACCTTGCTTCAGTGCTGCTCTTTGGGTCTTTTCTGGCATGGGGAGTGCTTGACCGGATTTCGTTGAAACGGCGCGGCGCTGCCCTTGCGGTCGCCGGTCCGGTCACCTGGGACTTTGCTGCCGTGGCTTCCGGCCTCGTCATCTGGTTCCTGTTCATCTGGCAGTTGCATGTTTGGATCGCCGGCGTTCCGATCGCAATTTAGGGTATTTGCGCCCTGAAACGCAAAAGATTGCAATTGCAAGCCGGTTTCCGCTACAAGGCCCAACGGTCGCCGAAGGTGCGACCGCGACCGGTTTGGAAAGGCCATCATGTCTGACGACAGTTTCATTCGCGAGGTCGACGACGAGCTTCGCCAGGACCGCATGCACGGTTTTTGGGCCAGCTATGGCCGCATCATCATTGGCATTGCGGTTTTGATCGTGGTTGCCACGGCTGGCTATCGCGGTTGTGAATACTGGCGTCAAACCGTTTCAGCCCGTTCAGGCGACGCGTTTCTTGCCGCCACCGAACTTTCCAAGGCCGGCAAACAGGATGAGGCGATTGCCGCACTTGAGGCGATCACCAAGTCAGGCTCGGGTCAGTATCCAGCGCTTGCGCGCATGCGCATCGCCGGGGAAACCCTGGCGCGCGGCGACAAGCAGGGCGCAATGGTTGCCTTCGATGCGATCGCCAATGATGCCTCGTTTGAAGAAGCGCTGCGATCCGTCGCGCGCATTCGTGCCGGAATGCTGGCGGTTGATCTGGAAACCTATGATGGCGTGAAAGCGCGCATGGAGCCGATGGCGGCGGCAGGTCAGTCCTTCCGGTCGCTAGCGCGCGAACTGATTGGGATTTCCGCTTACAAATCCGGCAATCTTGAGGACGCGGTCAAATGGTTCCGCCAGATTGCCGATGACGCAAACACAACTGGAAGCGTCCGTGACCGGGCAAATGTGATGCTCGAACTGCTGGCTGGCAAAGGCGCTACCAGCAAGGGCTGAGTAATTTTCCGCCGCAACGGCGGCTTCAAGGAAAAGGCGGGCGGGCTGGAACCGTGCGCAGAAAGCAACAATGACCTTTAAGGTAGCCATCATTGGCCGACCCAATGTCGGCAAGTCGACGCTTTTCAACCGGCTGGTTGGCAAACGGCTGGCGCTGGTTGACGATACACCCGGCGTTACCCGTGACCGGCGGCTGGCGGACGCATCCATTGGCCAGCTGAAATTCGAAGTCATCGACACAGCAGGTCTTGAAGAGGCTGATGTCGAAAGCCTCGAAGGCCGTATGCGTGCGCAAACCCTGGTGGCGGTTGGCGAAGCCGATGTCGTGCTTTTCCTGATTGATGCCCGCACCGGGATCACTCCATCCGACCGGACTTTTGCTGAAATTGTGCGTCGTTCGCACAAGCCGGTCATCCTGGTTGCCAACAAGTTCGAGGGCAAGGCGGGCGAAGTTGGCTACTACGAATCATTCGAGCTGGGACTTGGCGATCCGGTGCCGCTTTCAGCTGAACACGGCGTTGGTCTTGCCGATCTGTTCGAAGCGCTGGTTGCAGCCATTGGCGAAGAGCGGGCCTTCCCGCCCGAGCCTGACGACGATGAGCCGGGCGAGGAAGATGGCGAGGAATTCTTTGCCGATGACGAAGAAGAAGATGAAGTTGAAATAGCCAGCTACGATACCAGCAAGCCTTTGCGCATTGCCGTTGTCGGGCGTCCCAATGCCGGAAAATCAACGCTCATCAACCGCATGGTTGGCGAAGAAAGGCTTTTGACCGGTCCTGAAGCTGGCATTACCCGCGATTCGATTTCGGTGGACTGGGAATGGCGAGGCCGCACCATCCGCCTTTTCGACACTGCCGGCATGCGCCGCAAGGCGCGGGTGCAGGAGAAGCTTGAAAAGCTCTCGGTATCCGATGGACTTCGCGCTGCAAAATTCGCGGAAGTCGTAATCGTGCTTCTCGATGCAACAATGCCTTTTGAAAAACAGGACCTGCAGATCGCCGACCTGATCATCCGGGAGGGCCGCGCCCCGGTCATCGCACTCAACAAGTGGGATCTCATTGAGAACCGGCAGGAAGCGCTCGACGAGATATTGGAAAAGGCCGTGCGGTTGCTGCCGCAGATCAAGGGCTTGAAAGTGGTTACTGTCTCGGGTCTGGGCGGTCAGGGCATTGACCGGCTGATGGAGGCCGTGGTCGAAGTTCACAAGGCCTGGAACAGGCGGATACCGACCGCAAAGCTGAACCGTTGGCTGGAAGGGGTGATCTACCACCATCCGCCGCCGGCAGTGGCTGGAAGGCGTATCAAGATCAAGTACATCACACAGGTCAAAGCCCGCCCGCCGACATTCGTTGCGGCCTGCACGCGGCCTGAAGGATTGCCGGCGTCATACGAGCGTTACCTCGTGAACAACATGCGCGAGACCTTCGAGCTGTGGGCAACACCCATCCGCATGTCGTTTCGCAAGACCGACAACCCGTTCGTCGAGCGGCGCAAAAAGCGTTGAAGTTTGGCCACAATCGGGTCGGAATTGCGCCCTGTTGGTCAGCCAATACCGGGGTGAACTCCCAGGGCGGCGAGGGACCACGCCATGTTTACCAGATTGAAACCTGCTCTTAACCCGGCATCAAGGTTAACGGGCTAGCTTCGTGAAACTCGTGTGTAGCGTCAGTTCCGGAGTGGGTGTGTTGCGTTTGTACGGTTTTGCGTTTCCTGCGGCCTCGCGTCGTGCCTTGCGTCGTGTCTGGCCCGTCATTGCAGCCTTTGCTGTCTTGCTCGCCTATCCATCAATTACCGGGTATCAGGATGTGGCCCTGCTTGCAGAAAGCGGGTCGATCCGGTCACAGGAACGCTGGCTTGCCCACATGGAAGCCGCGCCCGGCAACACGGTGCTCCACGCATCGATGGGCGGCATGCCAACCAGTGTGCTTGACCCGCAAACCACTGCCTCGGTCGAGTCCCGCTCAGCGCAGGCGATGCCGAAGATCAAGACCGATCCGGCACGCCAGCCGCAGCGCATCAATCGCGCTGGCAAGGGCGACCGGGTGGTGACATCCACGTTTGTGCGCCCTCCGCAGAATTTCAACGCCGGTGCGGTATTGCAGCGCCAGAGCCTGCTTTCGCCGGTGGAACCAAAATCGCCGTTTGACCTCGCCTTCTACAAATCGGTCGGCAATGAAACCGCCATTGAAATCGCATCCGCATTTGCCCTCGACAAGCCGCCTGAAATAGAGCCGGCAAAGGATCTTCCGGTTCTGGTTGCCAATCTGGTGGTCGAGTCGGTGCCGAACATCCTTTCCTACAGCGATGAACCGGATGCCCGGCCCTCGCCATTTGCAGCGGTACTGAACGAAGACGCGCCGATAAATCTGATCCCCAGGCTTGGCGAGAAAGACCATGCATGGGCAGCAGAACCGCTGCCCAAATCTTCGTTCTCAGACCGCGAGCAGCATTGCCTGACCGCGGGCATTTATTTTGAAGCCCGTGGCGAACCAGTGCGCGGGCAGGCTGCGGTGGCGCAGGTCATCCTCAACCGCGTCAAGAATCCGGCCTATCCAGCCAGCATCTGCGGCGTCGTCTACCAGAACAAGGAATGGCGCAACCGTTGCCAGTTTTCCTTCGCCTGCGACAAGATCAAGGACAACATCAAGGACCCGCAGCGCTGGGAGACCGCCAAATATGTTGCCCGCGAAACCACTGAAGGGCGTATCTGGCTTGCAGACGTTGGTTCATCCACCCATTATCATGCGACGTACGTAAAGCCGAAATGGGCCAAGACCATGCAGAAAGTCGGGCGGATCGGCCTGCATATCTTCTATCGAACATTCGGCGGTGGCTGGAGCTGATACCAGTGCCAGCAATGGGAACTGAATTTCAGGGCGCCAGCCATGAGTCGGCCTTCACGTCGCAATAGCTGTTGCAGATTGGCCACGGCGCATTGTCGCATCATCGCAGTGATGAAAAAACACATTACATTTCAATGACTTGAACTGCAAGCGGGAAGCTTGACAGCCCGATGCCCCAAAACTATGTTGCGCGGGACCTCGGGGGCCGTTTGGCTGGGCTGTAGCAAGGCGTTTCAGGGAGAAAACCTTGCCCGACAATCCTGATAAATCCGGACCTGCAAGAGTTGGCGACCCCAATATAGGCAAGCCGATCTCTGAAGATGAACTGGCGTCAATTTCGCGTTCCCTTGAGCAGCGGCTTGACCGCAAACTCGAGTTGCGCGAAGCACAGGAACGGCCAAGACCTGACAACACCGGCATGGCTGCCGCGTTGAGAATGTCTACCGATTTTGTTGCAGCGATTTTGGTCGGGGCCGCAATTGGTTTCGGTATCGACAAGCTGGTCGGAACTGCCCCTTGGGGAATGATTTTCTTCCTCATGCTCGGCTTCTGCGCCGGTGTGTTGAATGTTTTGCGTACAGCCGGACGGATTTCAGATCCGCACGGCAAAAAACCAGGACCGGCAGTGCCTGCCGGGGACGACGAAGACGAAGACTGACAGTTCGGCTGAGCCGGCGGTGACGAGGAATACAGGGTGGCCAACGATCCCATTCACCAGTTCCAGATTTCGAAGATCTTTCCGTTCGAACTGAACGGATACGATCTGTCCTTCACCAATTCCTCGTTGTTCATGGTGGCAACGGTTTGTGCTGCCACCGGCTTCCTCTATTGGGCGACGGCAGGCAGCAAGCTGGTTCCCGGCCGCGCCCAGTCGGTCGCCGAGATGTCCTACGAATTTGTCGCCAATACCCTGCGTGACGCGGCCGGCAACTCCGGCATGAAGTTCTTTCCGCTGGTCTTTTCGCTTTTCATGTTTGTGCTGTTTGCAAACCTGTTCGGCATGTTTCCGTACTTCTTCACGGTCACCAGCCACATCATCGTCACCTTCGCGCTTGCGATGCTCGTCATTGGCACGGTCGTGATCTACGGTTTCTGGAAGCACGGACTGAAATTCCTCGGCTTGTTTGTGCCCGAAGGGGTGCCCGGTGTACTGATGCCACTGGTGGTAATGATCGAGGTCATTTCCTTCCTTTCGCGTCCGATCAGCCTGTCGGTTCGTCTTTTCGCAAACATGCTGGCTGGCCACATCACCTTGAAGGTTTTTGCCGGATTTGTTGCAAGCCTTGGGGCGATGGGAGCAGTCGGCATCGGCGGCGCCATTCTGCCGCTGGCCATGACCGTGGCGCTTACCGGTCTCGAATTTCTGGTCGCGTTCCTGCAGGCATACGTGTTTGCGGTTCTGACCTGCATGTATCTCAACGACGCGCTGCATCCGGGACACTGATCCGGAAGGCGAGGTTGACTTAACCGGCCATTTGGCCAAACCGAAAACCGCAAGGACAACGAAACTCGAAAGGGAGTATCACCATGGAAGCTGAAGCAGCAAAGTACATCGGCGCAGGCATCGCGTGCCTGGGCATGGGTGGCGCAGGCATTGGTCTCGGCACCATTTTCGGCAACTATCTCGCCGGCGCTCTTCGCAACCCGTCGGCCGCTGACGGCCAGTTCGGCCGCCTGATTTTCGGATTCGCCGTTACCGAAGCTCTGGGCATCTTCTCGCTGCTCGTTGCGCTTCTGCTGCTTTTCGCAGTCTGAGCAAACCGTGAATTGTGGCTGCCCGGAAGGGCAGCCATCACTTCTTCCCCCTGGAGGGTTGGATGAAAATCGCATTTGCGGTCATTGGTGAGGCGCATGCAGCTGGCACTGAGCCGGTGGCTGGTGCCAGTGGTGAAACCCATGCCACGACGGAGGCCGGACACGGCGCTGCTGAAGGACATGGCGGCGGAGCTTTTCCGCCATTTGACCCTGCAACCTTTGCATCCCAGTTGCTTTGGCTGGCGATCACCTTCGGCATCTTCTATTTGTTGATGTCGCGGATGGCCATTCCGCGCCTCGCTGAAATCGTTGAATCCCGCAAGAATCGTATCTCGCAGGACATTGACGAGGCCAACCGGCTCAAGGGAGAGGCGGATGCTGCGCATGCCGCTTATGAACATGAACTGGCAGATGCGCGTTCGCGGGCAAATGCAATTGGGAACAAGGCGCGTGATGCTGCCAAGGCCCAAGTGGAAGCTGAACGCAAGGGCGTTGAAGCAGAACTGGCAGCCAAACTCAGCGATGCTGAAGCACGCATTGCTTCAATCAAGGCGAAAGCGCTGCAGGAAGTTGGTACGATTGCCGCGCAAACAACCGGTACGATCGTTAGCGAATTGCTTGGCAGCGAAGTCAGCGCCGCCGAGATAGCAACTGCAATCGGCAGCAAGCGCTAGCTTCACAAAAAGGGTCAGGGCAATGCACTTCGAGTTCGACGCAACATTCTGGGCTACGGTCGCGCTGGTCATATTCCTGGGCCTGATGGTCTGGCAGAAAGTGCCGGCCATGATTGCAAAGGCGCTGGATGCCAGGGCCGAAAAGATCCGCAGTGAGCTTGAGGAAGCCCGTCGCCTTCGCGAGGAAGCATCGGGGCTGCTGAATGAGTACAAGCGCCTGCGCAAGGAAGCCGAAAAGGAAGCTCAGGACATCGTTGCGGCAGCCCGCAAGGAAGCCGAAGAAATTTCGCGCGATGCCGCTGTAAAAACCGCTGATTTCGTTGCCCGCCGCACCACCATGGCAGAACAAAAAATTGCCCAGGCGGAGGCTCAGGCCGTTGCGGAAGTCAAATCGTCTGCGGTGGACATGGCAATCGCTGCCGCTGAAACACTGATCACTGCAAAGGCGACTGGCAAGATTGCACAGGACCTTCTGGCAAAATCCATTTCCGAAGTGAAATCACGTCTCAACTGAGCAGCCTGCTCACGGCAGATGCAAAGGCACCTTCGGGTGCCTTTTTCATTTCACGCCATGCCTGGTGCAGGCTTGGGCGACCGGCGCATAGCTGCGGCGGTGCAACGGGCAGGGGCCGTGCCGTTCCAGCGCTTCCATGTGAAACCGCGTTCCATAGCCCGAGTTCTGGTCGAAGCCATAGTGTGGAAAGGCCGATCCGGCCTTGGCCATCATGGCGTCGCGCACCACTTTCGCAACGATGGACGCAGCAGCAATCGAGACGCAGCGCCTGTCGCCGCCGATCAAGGCCTGGCTGTTGGATCGCAAGGCCGGTGGCACATCGCGGCCATCAATCAGGCAGGCGTGCGGCGGAACCGGCAGCCCCGCCACGGCTTGGGACATGGCAATGAATGTCGCCTGCAGGATGTTTACTTCATCGATCTTGTTTGCAGGAACAGCGCACCAGGAAATTTGTGCTGTCTTGGCGATCAGGTCAAAAAGCCGATTGCGCGCTTTGGCTGAAAGCTTCTTTGAATCGTCAAGACCATCGGGAATGGCTTGAGGATCGAAGATGACAGCCGCAGCCACCACCGGTCCGGCCAGCGGTCCGCGCCCTGCTTCATCGATGCCGGCAACCAGCATCTTGCCGCGCGAATGCAGCATCGTTTCATGCGAGAAATCGGGCTTACCGCTTTCGCCTGAACTGAAAAAAGAAAGAGAATCGGTGCCGGGCAGGGGGGACATGCGGCAATGTCGCCCGGACACCGATTCTCTTCAACCCTGCCATGGCACAGTGCGGCGGCACCAAAGCAGGGAATTGGCTCACAAAAGCTGCAACTGCCGGCTTTCACCAACTGGCGGCGAGAACAGACCGGTATCAAGCCTGCGGCGGCTGGCGTTGAAACCAAGACGCTTGGCGGCGAGGTCAAACCGGCGCGAGATCTGCCAGGCGTATGGCCCGGCTCCACGCATCCGCTTGCCCCACTCGGCATCATAATCCTTGCCGCCGCGCATCGAGCGCAGCACGTTCATCACGTGCCGGTAGCGGTCGGGATAATGCTTCAGCAACCAGTCGCGAAACAACGGGCTGACTTCGCTGGGAAGTCGCAACAGGATATAGCCAGCTTCCGTTGCACCGGCCCCTCGCGCCGAATCAAGGATCCGTTCGATCTCATGGTCGTTGAGTGCCGGGATCACGGGTGCAACCATGACCGAGGCCGGTATTCCAGCCTCCGAAAGGTCGGAAATTGCTTTCAGCCGCAGGCTTGGCGTTGATGCGCGTGGCTCCATCGCCCGCGACAGCTTCCGGTCAAGTGTGGTGATTGACAGCGCCACCTTCACCAGCCCCTTTGCGGCCATGCGTGACAGGATATCGATGTCCCGGATTACCAGCGCAGACTTTGTCACGATGGCGACCGGGTGGTTTGCAGCTTCCAACACTTCCAGAATTTCCCGCGTCACCCGCCATTCCCGTTCGATTGGCTGGTAGGGATCGGTGTTGGTGCCGATTGCGATGGTCTTGGGCTGGTATCCCGGCTTTGCAAGTTCGCGTTCAAGCATCTTGCCCGCACCAGGTTTTGCAAACAGCTTTGTCTCGAAATCAAGGCCGGTGGATAAGCCCATATAGGCGTGACTGGGCCGCGCGAAGCAATAGATGCAGCCGTGCTCACAGCCCCTGTAGGGATTGATCGAGCGATCGAACGAGATGTCGGGCGATTCATTGCGGGTTATGATCGTGCGCGGTCTTTCGGCCTGCACCTCGGTCTTGAACGCAGGCAATTCATCGATGGTTTCCCAGCCGTCGTCGAACACGTGCCGGCTGATCGGTTCAAACCTGCCTGGCGGGTTGAGGGTCGCACCGCGTCCGCGCCGCCGTTGTTCGTCAATTCCCTCCCGCATGCCCGGTTGGCTTCGCACCAGCGCAGAGCCTGCCAGAAATGCCTCGTGGTCGACAATTGCACGCTCGCTGCGCACGGCGGCGTGTGCTGATGCTGCAATGGATGAGCGTGCCATCGAAACCTCCAATCGCCGCAACCCATTCGGCTGCAATAGCGTTGAATAAATTCCTACCACACAGAAAGAACAAAACAAGAACTATTTTTACCGTTCATGTTTTTTCCACAAGCCTCGCTTGCTTGGCGTCATTCATGTATGAGGCAAACATGCTCAGTGTGATCATTCTTTCCCAAGGCGAAGCCGCCCCTCTGGCGCGGACCATTTCCGCGCTTGTTCCAGCCATAGCCGAAGGGCTGGTTGGCGATGGTCACGTTTTGGCAGACAAAGCGATGCCGCCAGTGGAGGCGGTGGTTGATGCAGCCGGGTGTGAGCTGCACGTGGGTTCGCTGCGGGCGTCCCTCGCGTCGGCGCTGGCCAAGGCGCGCGGGAATGTCGTGCTGCTACTGCCGGCAGGCGCCGTTCCTGAGTCCGGCTGGTGGCTGGAAGTTTCAGATCACCTGCGCCGGCACGCTACTGAAAGCCAGGCCGTGTTCGCCTATGGTTCAACAGCATCGGGACCTTTTGCCCGTTTTGGCGAACGACTGGCAGCTGCATTCCGCCAGATGGCTGGCCGCCCCTCGCCAAGGCAGGGATTGATCATCCGGCGCGAAATGGTGCCACCTTTGCGCAACGACACGCAATTTCCGCCACGACCGGTTGGCCGCTTCACGGTGCTGCGTTCGGCATCCATGGGTAGTTCAGGGCAATGATCAGCCCTTGCCGCGCTTGAGGTGCTCATCCAGCCGCGGCATGATCTCCACGAAATTGCATGGCATGTGCCGATAGTCGAGTTGCGGCTCAAGTATGCCGTCCCATGCATCACGGCAGGCCCCCGGCGACCCTGGCAGACAGAAGATGTAAGTTGCTCCGGCAACCCCGCCGGTCGCGCGCGACTGGATGGTGGAAGTGCCGATCTTGTCGAAACTGATGCGGTGGAAGACTTCCGAAAATCCGTCCATGCGCTTTTCAAAGAGTGGCTCGAGCGCCTCTGGCGTTACGTCACGTCCGGTAAATCCAGTGCCCCCCGTTGTGATGATGACGTCAATTCCCTTGTTGGCAATCCAGCCGCGAACCTTGTCGCGAATGGCCTCGATGTCGTCCTTGACGATGTCCCTCGCTACCAGGTGGTGTCCGGCTTTTTCAACACGCTCGGCCAGCGTCGTGCCGGATTTGTCATCTTCAAGGATACGGGTGTCCGACACCGTCAGCACGGCAATCGACACGGGAATGAAGGGTCTGGTCTCGTCAATGCGCGCCACTCAAGATCCTCCAACTGATTTCGGCCAGTCGCGCTGGCGCATTCCTGAGGCTGGCAAGACCGTTGCGACGCACCACCACTCCGGATGCAGTCCGGCAATTTGCTGCGCCGCCTGTTGCGCCGTTTGTGCATCCGCAAAGATGCCGAAGCAAGTGGCACCCGAGCCGCTCATGCGTGCCAACTGCACGCCCCTGCATTGCTCCAGCAGGCCAATCGTCTCACCAATTTCTGGAAACATTCCGACCGCTGGACTTTGGAGGTCGTTTCGCTGGCCGTGGAGCCATCCCCAGTCGATACCGCCAGCGGGCAATGCATGCATGGGGTCACCAAACTTGCCGTCGAGTTTGTTGAAAACACTCTTGGTGAGCGTCTCAATGCCGCAATTCACCAGCACGACGTGAAAGTCTTGTGCCAGCGGCGCGGGGGCGAGAATTTCGCCCACCCCGCTTGCCCGAAGCGGCGTGGAAGCAAGGCACATGGGCACGTCGGCGCCAAGCGTCGCAGCAATCTTCATGAGGTCAAAACTATCCGGCAGCGACCATAAGGTTCGCAAGGCAACAAGCGCCGCAGCCGCATCTGCGGACCCTCCGCCAATGCCGCTGGCCACAGGAAGCTCTTTCTTCAAGTTGAAATGCGCACCGCCGGAAATGGCAAAGCCCATCGCAATGGCATGCTGGTGAAGCTGGCGCGCAGCCTTGAGAACAAGATTGTTTGCATCGCCCGGTTCAAGCGCTGTTGCAAAGCGGCCCGACAGCGACAAAGAGAAATCCTCCCCATGCCTTGCAGTCAGCGTATCGCCCAAGTGCGCAAACGCAACCGCAGTGTCGAGCAGGTGATAGCCATCCTGCCGCCGCCCGGTAACATGCAGCGCCAGATTGATCTTGGCTGGCGCATCCACGACGACCGGTTCGGTTCCGGCCACCGATTTCATTGCGCAGCGGTTGCCGTCGGCTTTTCGAAATAGCCTTTTTCAAGTTTTTGCTTGATGTGGGCTTCTTCTGCCGGTTCCGGCTTGAATGCCAGCGCATGGTTCCACTGGAATGTGGCTTCCAGCTTGCGCCCGGCCATCCAGTAAGCATCTCCCAGATGATCGTTGAGTACGGAATCGCGCGGGAGAATTTCCACTGCGCGCTCCAATTCACGCACAGCATCATCATAACGCTTGAGCTTGAAGTAAGCCCAGCCGAGGCTGTCGATGATGTAGCCCTTGCGGGGCGAAAGCTCGACCGCCTTGCGGATCATCGCAAGACCTTCCTCTAGATTGATGCCCTGTTCGATCCATGAGTAACCAAGGTAGTTGAGTACATCTGCCTGGTCAGGTGAAAGTTCCAGCGCCTTCTTGAAAGCTGTCTCGGCCTTTGGCCATTGCTTGGTGCGTTCATAGGCGATGGCCAGCCGGTAATAGAGGTTCCAGTGCAGCCGTTCGGGCTTGGCTATCTTGCTGACAGCCGTTTCGAACACAGTGACTGCCTCGGCATATTCCTCGTGCTGCGAAAGCACTCCGCCAAGCGTTGAGTACGCCAGCAGATCATCCGGTTCTTCGGCAATGAGCGCACGAAGCTTGGTCTTGGATTCATCGATCTTTTTCAGATCGTTGAGGTTCAAGGCATACTCAAGTTCGGCCCGGCGGTGAAAGTCAGACGTCTTCTCGATGCGCTCATAAAAGGTATTGGCCCGCTCGTGCTGGCGTTGAACCTCGAAAATGCTGGCAAGCGCCATCACCACATAATCGCGGCCCGGCGTGATATGGTCCGCAAGTTGCAGATATCCCTGGCCGAATGGAGTGCCGCCCTGACGGCTGATCGCGGTGCCGACATTGTAGAAGATTTCGGTTCCGCCCTGCTTGGCATCGGCAATCATCAGGGGGATTTTCTCATTGGCTTCAAGCGACTTTTGCAGGCGCTTGAAAGGTGAATAGGTTGGCAGGATATCAAGCCCGCCTGCAAGAACGGCCTTTGCGTTTTCGCTGTCACCCAGCCGTGAGTGAGCTCCCACCAGCGCTTCGACGGCATGCATGTAGGTTTCCGAAAGCACTGCCGCCGCATCGCGGTTGACAATGGCCTTGGCCAGAAGCGCAACAGCCCCCTTGTCGTCGCCGCTCGCGCTCAGGATCAGGCCGGCATGATAGTTGCGAATAACCTGGACCCAGTCTGGACCGCCAATCTGGGTAGTCATCTCGACTGCCTTTTTGGCATCACCTTCGCCAAGGGTTGCCCAGGCAATCACCAGTTTCTCGACCATCTGGTCAAGATCACCGGTCACCGGATCCTTGAGAACTTCCTTTGCCGTCTTCCAGTCACCACGGCTCATGGCGTCAACCGCAGAAACCAGCCGCGCAATCGGGGCCTGTTCATCGCTTGCCGGGATTGAAGCAGAAACTTTGACGGCATCGGCAATGCGGCCATTGGCTGTCAGCGCAAGAAAATAAAGCCGCTTGAGCTCCCCATTGTCCGGGTCCAGTTCAAGGCTGCGCTGATAATAGGCAACTGCGGTCTCGTCATCATTCTCGCGTGCGGCCATCTGCGCGGCAAGAAAGCTTCCTGCGAGCGAAGTGCTGGCAACGAGCTCACGAACATCGGGAACCTTGGTTGGCTCCGTGTTTGCATGGCCGTTGGCGGCAATGGACAAAAACTGCGCCAGTGACAGCGCAAGAACGGGGAGTAGGCGGCGTTTGGTGGTCATCCGGTCGGGATCCTCGTTGGCTGGGGTCAATCTGGATTCGACCCCATGTCACAGTATTGCCAGCCAAGCACGGCAGCTTTCAGGCAGCAATTCACATTCAGCGGCGCTGGCGAATTTGCGCCTTGCAACTAATTGGCGCGGCTAAGGCAGAATTCCAGCACTTCAACCAATGCTTCCTTGTGCGCGCTCCCTTTCATCGGGGCAAGGGCGTCACGTGCCATTTCGGTATAGTGGCGCGCTCGGGCCACCGTATCGCCAATGGCATCGTATTTGCGCAACAAGCCCATGGCATGCATCAGCTCGGCGTCGCCCGTCTTGCCATTGACGATAGCCTCTTGCCAGAAGGCACGCTCAACGTCACTGCCACGCCGATAGGCAAGCACTACCGGCAAGGTCACCTTGCCCTCGCGGAAATCGTCACCGACATTCTTGCCCAACAAGGCTGTAGAGCCGCCATAGTCCAGCGCGTCGTCAACCAATTGGAATGCTAGGCCCAGATTGGTTCCATAAGAGCGAAACGCGCTGACAACCGGCTTTGCACTGCCCGCAACAATCGGGCCGACCTCCGCTGCTGCCGCGAACAGCGCTGCGGTTTTGGCGCGAATGACTGCCAGATATTCATCTTCGTTGGTTTCAAGGTTCTTGGCCGTTGAAAGCTGCAAAACCTCCCCTTCGGCAATGACGGTTGCGGCATGGGACAAGACATCAAGTGCTGCGAGCGAGCCAACTTCCACCATCATGCGGAATGCCTGGCCAAGCAGAAAATCTCCCACCAGAACGCTGGCCTGGTTGCCCCAAACCATGCGCGCTGACTGTTTGCCCCGCCGCATGTTGCTTTCATCGACCACGTCATCGTGCAGCAGGGTCGCCGTGTGCATGAATTCAACCGACGCTGCCAGAAGGATATGGTGCTCGCCCGTGTAGCCGCACATTTGCGCAGCAGCGATTGTCAGCATCGGGCGAAGCCTTTTGCCACCCGAATCAATGAGATGGCGGGCAACTTCAGGGATCATTTCGACATCCGACCCGCAGCGGTCGAGAATGATGCGGTTAACCCGGCTCATGTCGGAGTTCACCAGTTTCACCAACGGTTCAACGCTGGCGCGCGGGGCGCGTCCGCTGCCGGAATCAATCGCAATCACATTTGTCAAGAAAATCACTCCCCAACTCGATACTGCGCGACTTTACGGATTGTTGGATGCATTGAAAAGCGACAGATTGGCGCGTGACGCAGCATTTGCTGCCGGATTGATCGATACTTCGTGAACGATGAGGGCTTTCTGGCCTTTGCCCATTCGAAAGGAACTCACTTGCGAGAACTCATTCGCACCAACGATCCGGTGCTCATTTCGTTTCTGGAAGCGCTTTTGAAATCAGAGCAGATCGACCATTTCGTGCTGGACCAGAACATGAGCATCCTCGACGGGTCGCTTGGCATACTGCCGCGCAGAGTGATGGTGCTGGATAACGATCACGAAAAAGCTGCCCGTCTGCTGCGGCTTGCCGGTCTAGGTGGGGAACTGGAATTGCCTGGCAACGGCAAGCCATGATGGGCAAAGCCGACCTGCAAAACCACTCCTCCTTCACCACGGATGCATTTCATCGGGGCGGGTTTTATGCCGTGCAGCCCCGCGATACCGGACACCGTGCCGGTTCCGATGCGCTGCTGCTTGCGGCTTCATTGCTGCTTGGTGCATCCGGCACACTCGCCGATCTGGGCGCGGGCGCTGGCGTGGCTGGCATGGCGGCGCTGGCGATGAACCCCGGTTTGCAAGCAGTTCTGGTTGAAATCGACCCGTTAATGGCGCAGTGCGCGCGCGACAGCCTTGCATTGCCGCAAAATGCATCATTGTCACAAAGGGCGGAAGTGGTCGAAGCAGACATCACCCTCACCGGAAAAAAGCGTGAGGCGGCTGGTCTGGCAAACGCATCATTTGATCATGTGATCTGCAATCCACCTTACCATGCGTCCAATGAACGTGCTTCGCCCGATCTGCGCCGGGCGCTTGCGCATGCCATGGAGGATGGTGGCATTGCTGCCTGGTTGCGAACCGCTGCAGCCATTCTGCGGCCCGGCGGCATGCTGCACATCGTCTGGCGACCTCGGCAGCTGTCCGACCTGCTCGAGGCCTGCAACGGTCGATTTGGCGGGTTGCAGATCTTGCCGCTGCATTCGCATGGCGATGCTTCCGCCGGTCGCATCATCGTTCGGGCGATACGTGGTTCGAAAGCGCCCCTTGAATTGCTTCCCGGCGTTGTTCTGCACGATGGTGCCAACCAGCCGACTGCCATTGCGCAGGCGGCCCTCAATGGCTTGGCGCGGTTGCCGTTTGTGTCTGGCAAATCATCGGGCAAGACCGCAGTGTAATGCGTTGCCCGGCGAGCCCGCCCTTGCAAAAAGCCAGTCTCGCCGCCATGTGTCCCAAAGAACAAGCCTGCAAGAAGCCCCTGAAGGAGACGCAATGAAACTGACCGCCTGGTTGCCAGCTCGCTTTCGCAAGGACACGCCGATAATTCCGGTTGTGCGCCTTTCTGGCGTCATTTCCGCGTCCGGAACGCCGCTCAGCCAGAACCTGTCCTTGGCTGGATGCGCGGGCGTTCTGCAACGGGCGTTTGAGTTCAAATCCGCGCCGGCAGTTGCCATCGTCATCAATTCACCGGGTGGATCGCCAGTGCAATCAAGGTTGATCCATGCCCGCATTCGCCAATTGGCAAAAAAGCATGAAAAACGCGTTCTGGTTTTCGTGGAAGATGTTGCCGCTTCCGGCGGATACATGATCGCGCTTGCAGGCGATGAGATCATTGCTGATGAAACGTCGATTGTCGGCTCCATCGGCGTCATTTCCGCGGGCTTCGGCTTTCAGGAAGCGATAAGCAAACTCGGTATCGAGCGGCGTGTCCACACGGCAGGTGAGAACAAATCCATCCTTGATCCTTTTCAGGCCGAGAAACCGGAAGACATTGTGCATCTGAAGGCTTTGCAGCTGGAAATGCACGCCATTTTCATCGACATGGTCAAGGCTGGCCGCGCAGGCAAACTGGTCGACAACAAGGACCTTTTTACCGGCCTGTTCTGGACCGGGATCAAGGCAAAGGAACTTGGGCTGGTCGATGCATGCGGACTGCTTTCCGATGTGATAGCCTCACGCTATGGTGACAAGGCAGTGCTGAAGCTGGTGCAGGCTCGCCGCAATTTCTTCGGCCGCCCACAATCGGCAGCAGGCATTGCAGCAGAGGCAGGGGCAGGGGCGATCGCCGCAATCGAGCACCGTGCGCATTGGCAGCGATTTGGCCTTTGAGGCAAGTTTCGTTCGCTGGATTGGCGGACATGAAGGGGGTTGAGAATGCCGCAACTGATAGCGGTTGCCCTGATCGGCGGCTTGGTCTGGTATGCTTGGCGCGCGTTCAAGCGCGAGATGGCGCGCATTGCCGCAGTCATTGAAACGCAAGAAAAAAAGAAGCGCAAGCCGGGCGAAGCTGCCAATGTGACCGTTCTCGAAAAGGGCAAGGACGGCGTTTACCGCCCGAAAGATGACAAACGCGGCTGATCGCTGGGTTCAGGTTTTTGCGTTGTGTGCCGCTGCATGCTTTTGATACGCATTTCCGCGCAAATTTAGGGGAAATGCCATGCGTCTGCCGTTCTTCACCGTTGATGTTTTCACCACACGCCGGTTTGCCGGAAACCAGTTGGCAATTGTTGAAGTCGCAGACGGTCTTTCCACGGCGCAGATGCAGACCCTGGCCCGGGAGTTCAACCTTTCCGAGACGATTTTCGTTCAAACCCCTGCCGATCCGGCAAACACCGCCAAGGTCCGTATTTTCTTTCCAACCGACGAAATCCCCTTTGCCGGGCACCCGACCATCGGGTGCGCAATTCACTTGGCGCAGAAGGCTTTACCCGGTGAAGCCGACTTTGAAACCACCATAACGCTTGAAGAGGTTGCAGGTCTGGTGCCGGTGAAAGTGGTGCGCAAATCGGGCACAATTCGCGCCCAATTGACCGCGCCGATTGTGCCGTTTGCCGGAGTTGGCAATGCACCTGGTGTCGCCATGGCCGCTCAGGCGCTTGGCCTTGAACCAGCGCAAATCGGCATGCCCGGCCATCAGGCCGGGCTTTGGCAGGGCGGTCCCACATTCCTGTTCATCCCGCTTGCAAGCCGATCTGCCCTGTCTGCAGCGCGACCGTGCGAACCGGGATGGTCAACAATGAGCGCAGCCACCGGCACGGACAATGTTTTCCTCTACACGCGCGACCCGGACGGTGTTGCACATGCATTGCATACCCGCATGTTTGCGCCGGCGGGTGGCATCCCTGAGGATCCGGCCACCGGGTCGGCATCGGCGTTGCTTGCCGCACAATTGTTGGCAAGCGGCGAGATGGCAGAAGGGCTGAACTCCTTCGCTCTCCATCAAGGTTATGACATGGGCCGCCCTTCAAACATCGGCCTTGAAGCCGATGTCGCCGGTGGAAAACTCGCCGCCGTGCGGATCTCCGGTTCGTCGGTCAAAGTGAGTGAAGGGTGGTTGGAAACCAGTTGAGCGGGAGACGCCGAGAAGGACTTCCCCCATTCTCTGCCCTCTGCTATTGGCGACAGCATGAACGCTTTGCCGCCCCACATGCACCCGACCCGCTCCTTTCAGGGGCTCATCCTGACATTGCACCAGTACTGGGCGCAGTATGGCTGTCTTATTTTGCAGCCCTACGACATGGAGGTAGGCGCGGGCACATTCCACCCGGCAACGACCTTGCGGGCACTGGGTCCCAAGCGCTGGAACGCTGCTTATGTGCAACCGTCGCGCCGTCCGACCGACGGGCGCTATGGCGAAAATCCCAACCGGCTACAGCATTATTACCAGTATCAGGTGCTGTTGAAGCCCTCGCCGCCGGATTTGCAGGAGCTGTATCTCGGCTCGCTCTACGCCATCGGCATCGATCCCAAACTGCACGACATCCGCTTCGTCGAGGACGACTGGGAAAGCCCGACGCTGGGTGCCTGGGGCCTTGGCTGGGAAGTCTGGTGCGACGGCATGGAGGTCAGCCAGTTTACCTATTTCCAGCAGGTTTGCGGCTTTGAATGTTCCCCCGTTGCCGGTGAGTTGACTTACGGCCTCGAGCGGCTGGCGATGGATGTGCAGGACGTCGACAATGTCTACGACCTCAATTTCAATGGCCGCGACGGCAATGACCGGGTCAATTACGGCGAAGTCTTCCAGCAGACCGAGAGGGAATATTCTCGCTGGAACTTCGACATCGCCGACACGGCAACCCTTCTGCGCCATTTCGAGGACGCGGAAGCCGAGTGCCGGCGTATCCTCGATCAGCCCGCGCTCGACCCCAAGACCGGCAAGACCATCGTGATGGCGCACCCTGCATATGACCAGGCGATCAAGGCTTCCCACTGCTTCAACCTGCTCGATGCGCGCGGCGTGATCTCGGTGACCGAGCGTCAGAGCTACATCCTGCGGGTGCGCACTTTGGCCAAGGCCTGCGGCGAAGCATTTTTGCAGACGGAAGCCGGCGGAGCGCTGTAGCCCCCTTGACTCCTGCGCTGCTTGCAGGATGCTCTTGCCGGGGCCGAAAACAGGATTCTTGCCATGGAAGCGTTGATTGTTCTGGCCGTCATTGTGGTTGCCGGTCTCTATGCCGTTGGTCTGTACAACGGCCTCGTCTCAAAGCGTCAAGCGGTGAAGGAAGGCTGGAGCGGCATTGATGTGCAGCTCAAGCGCCGCTCGGACCTCATTCCCAACCTGATGGAAGCCGTGAAAGGCTACATGTCCCATGAAAAGGGCGTGCTTGAGGAAGTGACGAAGCTCAGGACGCAGGCGCAGGCAGCTTCTTCCGCGCCTCCGCATGAACGCGCCATGATTGAAGGCGCGCTCTCCGGTGCGCTCGGGCGGTTGATGGCGGTGGCAGAGGCCTATCCTGATCTGAAGGCCAGCCAGAATTTCATCGATTTCCAAAAAGCATTGCAAGGCATCGAAGACGAAATCCAGCTTTCGAGGCGCTACTACAATGGTGCCGTGCGCAACATGAACGTCGCAGTTGAATCCTTCCCCTCAAACCTCATCGCCAACCAGTTCGGTTTCGGCAAGGAAGAATTCTTCGAAATCGACGAACCGGCAGACCGGGCGGTTCCCAAAGTTTCCTTCAGCTGAGGAATCGCGCGATGCGCAGCTTTTTGAAGAGCCTTGTGCTGCTGGTGGTGCTCGTTTTCGGCACCGGAGCACATGGCGAAGAACGCGTCCTCGATTTCAATTCCGACATCACGGTGAACGAGGACGGCAGTCTCGACGTGATCGAGACAATCCGGGTCAATGCCGAAGGCAGCGTCATACGGCGCGGCATTTTCCGGGACATTCCAATGCGCCAGGTCACCCAGACCGGTCTTTGGGACAAGAACGGATTTACCATCCGCTCGATCAAGCACAATGGGAGCAAAGCCAAATACCAAACGGAATGGAACGGAAACTTCATTCGCATTTATATCGGCGATGCGGATGTTTTCATCCCTCATGGCGAGCACACCTACGAGATTACCTACAGCACAACCGGACAATTGCGGTTCTTCGACAGCTACGATGAACTCTACTGGAACGTGACCGGGAATTTCTGGACCCTCTGGATCATGAAAGCTTCGGCGACAGTGCGCTTGCCGCAGGGTGCGGTGGTCACCAAGGAGGCGGGCTACACCGGTGAATTTGGAGCGACGGGACCTGGAAAATATTCTTCTTCCGGATTTGGCACGCGCGAAATCAGTTTCGAAACCTTAGGTCCGCTGGCGCCGGAAAACGGGTTCACCCTGGCTGCCGGCTTTACCAAAGGCGTTGTTGCGCAAGGTGCATCATCCGGCTTTCTCACCAATCTGCTGGCCAATGCCGGGGCATTGGTCTTCGGGCTCGGTTTGGCTTTCGTCCCGATCTATTACCTGATCGCGTGGTGGCGCGTTGGTCGTGACCCGCCCGGCGAGACCATCATTCCGCTGTTCCATCCGCCGGAAAACCTTTCGCCTTCGGCCATGTCTTTTGTTCATTTCAAATCGTTCCGCCAGGCCGGACGCGGTGCCAGCCTCTCCTTCATTGCCGCATTGTTGGCGCTTGGGGTGCGGAAATTGCTCGTAATAGACGAGGACGAGAAGGGCAATGTCACCTTCCGGCGCGGCGAAGCGCAGGATGTGCCACTAAACAGCCTGCCTGCCGCCGAGCGCACGCTTTATGCCAATTTGTTGCAAGGGTATGAAAAGATCACCCTCGACAAGGCCAACGGCCCTCTTTTGATGCGCGCACATCAGGCGCTTCAATCCAGTATTCGTACCGAATACGCAGGCAAATTTTACAAGCACAATTGGGGCCTGCTGGCTGTCGGGCCAATTGTTGGTCTTTTGGCAATAATTGTCGGGTTGATACTGCAAGACCCGCCGGAAGCAGGCGTCTTGGCCCTCGTGCCTACCTTCATCAGTTCGCTGGCTGGTTTTGGACTTGCATTTTTCGGTTGGCGCAATTGGTCTTCGCCTTCGCAGTCAACGCTTTTGCAGGTGCTTGGTGGCCTGATGATGCTGGGTGGCATGGCAATTATCGCCGCAACTGCATGGGGCATCAATGCCTCGGGGGTTTGGCCGCTGTTCCAGATCGGCGCCTATCTTGTCATGATAGCAATGGCATCATTTGCCGCCATGGCCCATCTCCTGGGCGCACCAACTTTAAATGGGGCAAAAGTCCTTTCCCGTATTGAGGGCTTCAAGCTGTATCTGACCACCGCCGAAACTGAACGCCTCAACATGCGCGATGCGCCACAGATGAACGAGGAGCTTTTTGAGCGGTATCTGCCCTATGCCGCCGGTCTGGGCGTTGAAGAACCCTGGTCAAACGCGTTTTCCGCCCATCTGGCCAGAGTTGCGCCCGATCAGGTTCGTGATCGCAATTACCATCCCGGATGGTACCGCGGCCGGGATTTTGACTTGGGATCTCTAGCGCGAGCTACCGGGGCATCTGTTGCGGCGGTTTCTGCGGCAATGGCATCATCAATGCCGGCACCCAAGTCCAGCTCAGGCTCCGGTGGTGGCGGCTTTTCGGGCGGCGGTGGTGGCGGTGGCGGCGGCGGCGGCTGGTGAAACAAGTTCGGCCACAACACCTTGCAGCAAATGCATTGCCCGCTAGGTTTCAAACAACAAGCATCTCAAACAATTGGAGAATGGCATGAACAAGGGTCACGTCGCAGGCACACAGCCAATGCCGGTCGAGGTTGAGGCTGGAAAAGCGTATTTCTGGTGCGCCTGCGGGCAGTCAAAGAACCAGCCATTCTGCGATGGCTCGCACAAGGGCAGCGAGTTCTCACCGGTAAAATGGGAAGCCACTGAGAACGGCACCAAATGGTTCTGTGCCTGCAAGCAGACCGGCAAGCAGCCCTTCTGCGACGGCAGCCACAACGCGGTGTGATTCGTTCCCTACGCTTTCACGCCACAAGCGGATCAATGAAAACAATGTGATGGGTTCAGCCCGCCTGTGCGGCAATCTGAATGCCACGCCCCTCGTATTGCGACCAACGACCAATTGGGTCGCCAACGAAGGGAGATCATCATGAAGTTTCTGAAAGCAACGGTTTGCGCCCTGGCGCTCGGCCTGGCGGCGGGTACTGCCAATGCCGCCAACATCGTCCAGACTGCTGCGGCAGCTGGCCAGTTCGAAACACTGCTTGCTGCTGCCACGGCTGCCGGTCTTGCGCCGGCCCTTTCCGGGCACACCAAGCTGACCGTGTTCGCGCCGACCGACGCAGCTTTTGCCAAATTGCCAAAGGGCACAGTTGAGAGCCTCCTGAAGCCGGAAAACAAGGAAAAGCTTGTTGCCCTGCTGCAATACCATGTCGTGCCCGGCACCATTCGCGCGCAGGACATTCCAAGCGGCGTTGCGCAGGTCGCAACTCTCAAGCCCAAAGGCGACAGGTTTGTTGTCACCACAAAGTTCAGCAAAGGCGTCAAGGTTGACCTTGCAAACGTCGTCACGGCCGACATTCACGCTTCAAACGGTGTCATTCACGTGATTGACCGCGTCTTGATGCCAACATTCTGATCTGCCTGAAAGATCAGAGCAGGGCGCGGCCATGGCTGCGCCCTTTTCATTTGCCAGTCTGCAACCTTGGTCGTGACTTTGGGACTGCCGCTTGCTATTGCGCCTGCAACCAGCGGAGTTCGCAATGCCTGACCTATTGATCGAATTGTTTTCGGAAGAAATCCCCGCGCGCATGCAGCGCAAGGCGGCTGGAGATTTGCGCAAGCTGGTTACCGATGCGCTGGTCAATGCCGGACTTGTCTATGAAGGTG
Source organism: Salaquimonas sp. (assembly GCA_041739465.1). Classification (GTDB taxonomy): domain Bacteria; phylum Pseudomonadota; class Alphaproteobacteria; order Rhizobiales; family Rhizobiaceae; genus BOKV01. Next base: position 56,254 of record JBGSNX010000081.1, on the reverse strand, counting down.
CGCGCGAATACTGGACACCGCGCCGCCTTGCGCTCGACATTCGTGGCCTGACCGCCCGTTCAGCCGATCTTCGCGAAGAAAAGAAGGGTCCGCGCGTTGGCTCGCCGCAGCAGGCCATTGACGGCTTTTTGCGCTCGGCGGGACTGTCCTCTATTGACGATGCGCAGACCATATCCGATCCCAAGAAAGGCGAGTTTTACGTCGCCTACATCAACAAGCCCGGCCGCGACGCCAAGGAAATCATATCGGAGGCATTGCCGCAAATTGTCCGCGATTTTCCATGGCCCAAATCCATGCGCTGGGGCGAAGCCTCGCGTGAACCCGGATCGCTTCGCTGGGTGCGTCCGCTCAAATCCATGCTCTGCCTGTTTGGCCCCGAAACCGAAGAGCCGGAAGTCATCCGCTTTGAGGTCGGCGGCCTGGTTGCCGGCAATGTGACCTTCGGCCACCGCTTTCTGGCGCCCGAGCCGATCATTGTGCGGCGCTTTGACGACTATGTTGCCAAGCTGCATGCAGCAAAGGTTATTCTGGATGCCGAACGGCGCAAGGAAATCATCCTTGCCGACGCAAAAAACCTCGCTTTTGCGCAAGAGTACGACTTGGTGGAAGACGAAGGACTGCTGGAAGAGGCCGGCAATCTGGTCGAGTGGCCAACCGTCATCATGGGGGCGTTCGAGGAGGATTTCCTGGAGCTGCCAGATGAAGTGACGCGGCTCACCATTCGCGAAAACCAGAAATGCTTCGTGCTGCGCAAGGGTGACAAGCTCATCAACCGCTTCTTGCTGGTTTCCAACATCATCCCTTCAGATGGCGGCGCGGAAATCGCCAGAGGCAATGGCAAGGTGGTGCGCGCCCGCCTGTCCGACGCCAAGTTCTTTTGGGAAAGCGATCTGCAGATCGCCCGCTCGCCGGCCGGCTTCGACAAATGGATCGGCAATCTCGACAACGTCACCTTCCACGCCAAGCTGGGCAGCCAGGGAAAAAGAGTTGCCCGCTTCAGAGCATGGATAGATGACCTGTTGGATTTCATCCCCGATGCCGTGGCTGACGACGCACGCAATGCAGCATACTTTGCCAAGGCCGATCTGCAATCGGCGATGGTGTTCGAATTTCCCGAACTGCAAGGCCGCATGGGCAGGCTCTATGCCGAGGCCGCGGGCCAAAAGCCGGATGTCGCCCGCGCTATCGAGGAGCATTATTCGCCACTCGGGCCAACTGACAAAGTGCCGGTTTCACCGATCTCGATCGCCGTGGCGCTTGCCGACAAGCTCGACATGCTGGTTGGCTTCTGGACCATTGACGAGAAGCCCACAGGATCCAAGGATCCCTATGCGCTGCGCAGGGCAGCGCTCGGCGTCATCCGGCTGGTGCTGGAAAACGGTTTGCGGCTCCGCTTGGGCAAGGTTATTTCGGCCGGATACAATCTGATTGAGACGAGCGGCATTACAGCCTCGCAGGCGGATGTTACCGGCGACCTCCTCTCCTTCTTCCACGACCGGCTCAAGGTCTATCTGCGCGATAGCGGTGCTCGGCATGATCTGATCGACGCGGTGGTGACGCCGGAGGCTGATGATCTGCTCCTGATCGTCACCAAGGTTCGCGCATTGCAGGCGCTGGTCGAATCGGCAGACGGCACGAACCTCCTTGCCGGTTACAAGCGGGCAGCGAACATCCTTGCGGCGGAAGAAAAGAAGGGAGCCATGTCCCTTGGTCCTGTTGACCCATCGCTGTTGGCAACGCCGCTTGAAACAGCGCTGCATGCTGCTGTCGGCGAGGTCTCGGCCAAAGCTGGAACTGCCATTGCTGCCGAGGATTTTGAAGTTGCCATGTCGGCCCTTGCCGGGCTGCGCGCGCCGATTGACGCGTTCTTTGAGGGCGTGATGGTCAATGCCGATGATCCGGCAATCCGGGCGAACCGGCTGGCCTTGCTGGCTTCTATTCGCGCGGCAGTGCATCTGGTTGCCGATTTTTCCAAAATCTCGGGATAATTCTACAACCAAGGCACGATTTTTTTACCCAATCCGGGCTAATGATCGCGCATGTCCGTCTTGGGGAGACATTGAATGTCGGTGAAATCCAATCCTGTGGCGCAAGCGCCAAATGAAAACCGCCCGTTTGCACGCGGCGTTCTGTTTGCCTTTCTCACCCTCGTGGTGATCGGCAGCGCTTATGGCTCGTGGCACTCGCTGTTCGCTTTAAATCTGGTGATGTGCGTCGTTTACACGATCGCGGCTCTCGCAGGTGTTGCCGGAGCATGGGCATTGCACCGCGACCAGCAGTTTCTGGCTGGCAAGCGCTAATCCCGGCAAGGGTCAGGCAAAAGCGTAGGCTGCTGCCACCACCGAAGCAATCAGGCACAATGCTGCGGTAACATGCAGCGAGGGCACCCATGCAGGTGGCCCGCCACTGCGCGACCATCCCGCTGCCATCAGGTTCAAGAATCCGATGATCGCCAGCAAGACAGCGGCGAAAATCAGCTTGAGCGTGAAGGCGGAACTGTCGATCCATCCATCACCAGACACCGACATCAAAAGCCCCGTCACCCACAGCGTGAGAATGGCGAGCAGCGCGCTCAGCCGGTACCATTTGCGCAGGGAATTGACGAGGTCGGGCGCGGGCAAATCGTGCGGCCCGCGCGCCAGCATCAGGTAAATGTTTCCAAGGCTGGCTCCCGATCCCAAAACCAGCGCCAGCAGGTGAACAGCCTTCAAGGTTGAAAAGATCATTTGCTGCTGCCCGCCTGTTTCTTGAACCGGCGACTATAGCCGCCATGCGCCTTGGGTAAAGGACATTCGACTATCTGGCCGGTATAGCCCGCCAGCCGATGTCACGGCGGCAAAAGCCGTCGGGAAACTCAATGGCATCCACGGCGTGATAGGCGGAGCTCTGTGCCGATGCGATGTCCTTGCCGGTCGCAGTAACGCCCAGCACCCGCCCGCCATTGGCAACCAGCCTGCCGTCCTTGATTGCGGTGCCCGCATGAAAGACCATTGCGCCTCCTGCCTCGGCGGTCTCGATGCCGCCGATATGCCCGCCGCGCGCCGGCTCTGCGGGATAGCCCTTTGCCGCCATCACCACACAAAGCGCAGCGTCATCACTCCATTGGGCATCCATGGAAAGCAGATCGCCGTCGATGGATGCCAGCAGCAATTCGACAAGGTCTGTCTTGAGCCGGGGCATCAACACCTGGCATTCCGGATCGCCAAACCGCACATTGTATTCAATGAGGCTGGGACCATCGCTGGTCAGCATCAGTCCGGCGTATAGAATGCCGTGAAAGGGCATGCCGCGATGGTGCATGGCTGCCAGCGTGGGCACGATGATCTCGCCCATCACTTCGCTGATGATTTCAGGCGTCAACAGGGGCGCTGGCGAATAGGCACCCATGCCGCCGGTGTTTGGTCCGGTGTCGCCATCGCCCACCCGCTTGTGGTCTTGCGCAGTGCCGAGCAGCAAGGCGGTCTGCCCATCGCACAGCGCAAACAGGCTGGCTTCTTCGCCAATGAGAAATTCCTCGACAACCACTTCTGCGCCCGCAGCACCGAACGAGCCTTCAAAGCAATCGTCGATCGCTGCACAAGCTTCATTGATGCTCATGGCTACCGTCACGCCTTTGCCGGCCGCGAGCCCGTCGGCCTTCACGACGATTGGCGCGCCTTGCGCCCGCACATAGGCCTTGGCCTTGGGCGCGTTGTTGAACCGCTGGTAGGCGGCGGTCGGAATTGCAAACTGTGCACACAAATCCTTGGTGAAGCCCTTGGAGCCTTCCAGCTGGGCAGCTTTTGCAGATGGCCCGAAAGCCTTGATGCCGGCAGCCTCAAGCGCATCGACGAGTCCAGCCACCAGCGGCTGTTCCGGGCCTACCACGACGAGGCCGATGGAGGCCTCGCTGCAAAAGCGGACAATCGCGGCATGGTCGCCAATGTCGATAGCGGCCAGTGACGCCAGCCGCGAAATGCCAGGATTTCCCGGCGCGCACCAAAGCATGTCGCAAAGCGGCGACTGGCGGATTTTCCATGCAAGCGCATGTTCGCGCCCGCCAGATCCGATGATGAGTATGTTCATGTCCACTCCAGGTTCAGCCTGCCATAGCGGGTTCGGCGGACAAGGCCAAGCGTGCGGCAAACTAGCAGATGTGTTCGCACTTGACCGGCTGTTGAAAACTGGGAAACTGGTGCAATGGAAGCTGCGCCGCAACAAACCGTCGCCGATGGGGTGAAGGGAAGCTGGGTTTACCGCCTTCCGCCCGCATTTTGGCCCTTTGCCCAGCTTGCACGTTGGGAAAGGCCCATTGGCTGGCAATTGCTGATGTGGCCGTGCTGGTGGGCAGCATTGCTTGCAGCGCATTCTTCGCAGATATCCACAGGTCAGCTTGTCTGGTTTCTGGCGCTGTTTGCCGCCGGATCCATCGTGATGCGGGGCGCTGGCTGTACCTTCAACGATCTGATGGACCAGGACATCGACGAGAAGGTAGCACGCACAAGGTCAAGGCCGCTGCCCTCGGGGCGCGTTTCGCAAAGCAATGCCCGGCTGTTCCTGCTTGCGCAATTGGTTGTGGGCCTCATCATCCTGCTGCAGTTCAACTGGACAAGCATTGCGCTCGGCACCTTGTCGCTGCTGCTGGTGTTCACCTACCCCTTCATGAAGCGCATCACCTGGTGGCCGCAGCTGTTTTTGGGGCTGGCCTTCTCCTGGGGCGCACTGGTTGGCTGGAGTGCGGTTTCAGGCAGCATCGGCATTGCCGCCTTGCTGCTCTATGCCGGGTCCATCTGTTGGGTCATCGCGTATGACACCATTTACGCGATGCAGGACCTTGAAGACGACGCCCTGGTTGGCGTCAAATCAACAGCGCGGCTGTTTGGAGAGAATGCTCCGCAGGCGCTGGCCGCCCTTTACGGCGCTGCAATTGTGCTTTTCGTTTTTTCGTTCTGGCTGGCAGGAGCCTTCTGGCCGGCGCGGGTAGGGCTGCTGCTGGCGGGGATTCATCTTGCATGGCAGGTGCTTTCGCTGGATCGCGCTGACCCGGCAAAGTGCCTTTTGTTGTTCAAGTCAAACAGCCGCTTTGGGCTGCTGTTGTTTTTGGGGCTGCTGTTCTCGTTGATGCTCAGTCCCGCGCAATAAGCTCTTCACCGCTGATGCGAACTACCGGACCAATGACGCCCGGCTTGCGCCTGCGCAGGAACCATGGGCGATGCTTGAGCGATCCGAACCGCTTGCGGCGGTTGAAAGCCGGGTCAATCATGATCTTGCCAAGCAGCTTCTGCACCGGCGAAGCAGAGCCTTCGGCACCAACCACCAGCATTGGCAATTGCATCAGCCGGCTCCATGAGTGCCAGTCGGCGGCAATGTCGTCGAGGTCGCAAGCAACCAGCAGCGGCACGCTGAGTTCGGGATCGTGGTGCATCAATTCGAGCGTGGCAGTCATGCTGCCATCCGTGGTTTCAATCGCCCGTGCCGCAACGCCGATGAAGCATTTGACGGGTAGGGCAATCGACAGGGGCAGACCGCAGCCCAGCATTTTCTTGACCACCACACCTTGGCGATCGATGGAATAGCTTGCGTGCTGGCGGTGCAGCGCCAATCGGTGCGGTAGCTTGTAAGGGTCGAGCCGCATTTGCTCGCTGGCCCAAACTGGCAAATTGTTGCCCGAATGGGGCAAACGGTTTTCGGCTGTCGAACCGCTGGTCATGGTAGCCTTCCTGTTCTCTTCAGAGCCCGCATTCTGTGTGCGGTGACCTGATTTGCCCGGCTTTTTCTTGATGTTGTTTTTGTTGTTTTTTTCTTGCCGTGACACGAAGGACAATAGCGTGCGGGAGTCCCGATTCCCCTAAGAAGAACGGTGAATCCTTTCTTGCACCAAGACTTGGTTATTGAATGGTTTTTGCGCGATCAGTCTCGAATGAGCTGAAGGAGCGGCTCGAACGAATACAGTGTCGGACGTATTCCGGACGAAGGTTCAAGTGTTTTCAAATGGCCGTTGTCGAACCTTGTTTGTGAGTCTCGTCTGATCAAATCAAACGACCTTGCCGGGGTTCATGATCCCCGCCGGGTCCAACGCCTTTTTCACCGCACGCATCATTGCCAGTTCCACCGGGCTTTTCGTGGCATGCATCAATTCGCGTTTCAGCCGGCCGATCCCGTGTTCGGCAGAGATCGAGCCGCCCAACTCCAGCACAAGCGCATGCACTGCTTCATGGACAGCCGCCTGATAGCGCTGGAACTCTTCCTTTTTCGAACCTACAGGTTGCGTCACGTTGAAGTGAATATTGCCATCGCCCATGTGGCCAAAGGCGCAGACGCGGGCATCCGCACAAGTTTCATGAACTGCCGCAAACCCTCGCTCCAGAAAATGCGGCACCAGATGAACCGGTACGGAAACATCGTGTTTCAGTGACAAGCCTTCTGGGCCTTGTGCCGGACCCATGTCGTCGCGCAACTTCCACAAGGCCTCGCGCTGCGAAACGCTTTGCGCCAGCGTGGCATCAATGATGACGGCATTATCAAATCCCGCCTCAAGAATTCCGTTGATCATCGCGCCCGCATCTTCCTCCGAGCGCCCTGAAGAAATCTCCAGCAAGACCTGCCAGTCATGCCTTGCACCCAGCGGATCGCGAGACCCCGGCATGTTTCTGAGCACATATTCCAGCGGCGTGCGGTGCATGAGTTCAAACGCGGTAACCCCTGCACCAGCGGCCCCGAGCGCCAGATTGAGCAGGTCCAGCGCGGCCATCGGCGAGGGGACACCAATCCACGCGACTTCGCGGCCCTTCGGCAATGGCAACAACCGCAGAACCGCCGCAGTGACAATGCCCAGCGTTCCTTCAGCGCCAATGAAAAGCTGCTTCATCGCGTAGCCGGTATTGTCTTTTTTCAGGCGACGCAGCCCGTTCCAGATATCGCCATTTGGCAACACCACTTCGAGGCCCAGAACCTGCTCGCGCAAATTTCCATAGGCTATCACGCCGGTGCCGCCGGCATTGGTGGAAATCGCCCCACCGATCTGGCAACTGCCCTGGCTGCTGATTGCCACCGGGAAAAGCCGGCCGGCAGCTTGAGCCTTTTCGCGCAAAACCTGCAGGATCACGCCTGCTTCCGCAACGATGGTGTTGCCTGCAAGGTCGATGTCGCGAATGGCATTCATGCGTTCCAGCGAAACAACAACTTGGTTGCCGCTCTCATCGGGTACTGCGCCACCGGCATGGCCGGTATGGCCACCTTGCGGCACCAGTGCTGTGCCAGTTTCATGCGCCAGCCGGACAATTTGAGACACTTGCGCGGTGGAAGCCGGTCGCAACACCAGCGGCGTTTTTCCCACAATGATGTTGCGGTTCTCGTGCGTATAGCGGGAAAGGTCGTGGGTGTCTGGCCGCAGTGCATTGCCGGGGCCGGTGATTGCAGCGAAGCGCTCGAGCAGTTCAGCGCTGATCATGTGGCCTCGCGTGGCGCCGCTGCCCGCGACAGGCGATCGTTGATCGCGATTCCAAGCCCCTCATGCGGCACAGGTTCGACCGAAATCAGCCTTGGCTGCAACTGGTCAAGTTCCTTGAGCATTGCATACAGATTGGCCGCCGCCTCGCGCAAATTGCCTGTGGCGCTCAGATTTCGAACGGCAATGGCATGGCTTCTGTCACGGCCTTCGCCATTGCCAAATGCCAGAAGCGCGGCATGGTTCGGGCAACGGGATGCTTCCGTTTGCAGCCTTGCATCCGGGGCATAATGGCTTGCCATCATGCCAGGTGCCGAAATTCCCTCGCCTTCGTGGCGGGAAACAGCAATGCCGGTTGCCTGCTGCAATTGTTCCGCAGTCACGGTGCCGGGGCGCAGCAATTCAAGCCGGTCGCCGCTGACCTTGACGATGGTTGATTCAATGCCTTCGCGGCAGTCGCCGCCATCCAGCACAAGCAGATCCGTGCCTTCAAATTCCTGCGCGACATGCATCGCCTTGGACGGCGACACTCGCCCCGAGCGGTTGGCGCTCGGCGCTGCAAGCGGCCTGCCGAAGCTGGTTATCAGATTGCGCGCCATTCCATCCGGGCAGCGAAGGGCGATGGTCGAAAGACCTGCTGTCGCGAGCTCGCTGATCCCGTTTGCTGGAATGGCATTTACCACCAGCGACAGGGGGCCTGGCCAGAATGCCTTTGCCAGTAGCATGGCCGTTGCATTCATTTCGCCAAACCGCGAGGCCATTTCAGTGCCGTCCACATGGCAGATCAGTGGATTGAAACGCGGCCGCCCCTTCATTTCGAAAATGCGCGCAACCGCAATCCCGTTGGTGGCATCGCCAGCCAGCCCGTAAACCGTCTCGGTCGGAATGGCGACGCACATGCCTTCGCCCAGCGCTGCCAACGCGATTTCACTTGCCTTGTTCCCGTCTTGCATCTTCATGATACGCGCCATGAAACGCCTATAGCCGGGCAGGGGCTGCGCCCGCAAGTGCAGCTTCAATTGACGTTTACGTAATAAGGCATTATGTCCCACTCAAAGACATGGCCAATGCCCCGGTCAGGTCGAGTTTACCGCAGGGAGGTCGTCCATGTACCGCGCACCGGTCAGCGAAATTGCATTTGCCCTCAAGAGAATTGCAGGTCTCGACGAAGCGCTTGCGCAAGGTCGCCTTGGCGATTTGTCCGAAGAACTCGTCGACGCGGTTCTGGAAGAGGCTGGCCGCTTCGCCAGCGAGGTAATTGCTCCGCTCAACAAAATCGGTGACCGTCACGGCACGCCTCTCAAGGATGCTAATGTTACAACTCCGCCCGGTTGGAAGGATACCTACAAGGCCTGGGCTGAAGGTGGGTGGAACGCCATTTCTGCGCCGGTGGAACATGGCGGGCAGGGCTTGCCGGTGATGATGGCCGTTGCCGCCGCGGAGATGTGGAACTCCGCTTCCATGGCATTCGGGCTCGGTCCGCTGTTGACCATTGGCGCTGTCGAAGCCCTCCACAAGCATGGTTCGGATGCCCTCAAGGCAAAATATTTGCCCAAGCTTGTTTCGGGCGAATGGACCGGCACGATGAACCTGACCGAGCCGCAGGCCGGTTCGGACCTTGCCGCATTGCGGGCAAAGGCGGAACGCGCGTCCGACGGCACATACCGCATTTTCGGCACCAAGATATTCATCACCTATGGCGAGCACGACATGACGGAGAACATCTGTCATCTGGTGTTGGCGCGGCTGCCGGATGCCCCCGCTGGCACCAGAGGCATATCGCTTTTTCTGGTCCCCAAATTCCTTGTCAACGACGATGGATCGATTGGCGAACGCAATGACGTGTTCTGCCAGTCGGTTGAGCACAAGCTCGGCATTCATGGCTCGCCAACCTGCGTCATGGTCTATGGCGACGGCTTTGGCGGTCGCAGTGAGAAGGGAGCCATTGGCTGGCTGATTGGCGAGGAAAACAAGGGCCTCGCCTGCATGTTCACGATGATGAACAATGCCCGCCTCAATGTCGGCATTCAGGGCGTCGCCGTTGCCGAGGCCGCATACCAGCACGCTTTGGCCTATGCCAAGGATCGCCGTCAAGGCAAGGCCCCTGGCGCATCCGGCGATGCCATGAGCCCGATCATCGATCATCCGGACGTGCAGCGCAATTTGTTGGGAATGAAGTCGCATGTGCAGGCGGCAAGGGCCATTTGCTATGCTTGCGCCCATGCCATCGACATGAGCCATCAGGGCAGCGCGGATGCCAAAACATGGGCCGAGCGCGCCAGCCTGCTGACGCCCATTGCCAAGGCTTTCTCCACCGATGTCGGTGTCGATGTGGCTTCGCTGGGCGTCCAGATCCATGGCGGCATGGGGTTCATCGAAGAGACCGGCGCAGCCCAATATTGGCGCGATGCAAGGATCAACCCGATCTACGAGGGCACCAACGGCATCCAGTCGATAGATCTGGTGGTTCGCAAGCTGCCGCTTTCGGGCGGAGAAGCGTTCCGGGCCTATGTCGGTGAATTGCGGGCAATTGCCCACGAAGTGCGCGGCGCAAACCATCCAGCATTCGGTGAAACAGCAAGGTTGATGGAAACCGCACTCGACGACATGCTGGAAGCAGGCGAATGGCTCCTGGAGGCAGTTGCCGCCGGACGCATGGAAGAAGCGCTTGCCGGGGCGACGCCGTATCTGCGGCTTTGCGGTCTTGCTGCTGGCGGCAGTTACCTTGCAAAAGCCGGTCTAGCGCAAGAAGCACGCGCACCGCTTGCCCGCTTCTTTGCCGAAAATCATCTGGCCGAATGCGGCGCGCTGAAATCACGGGTCACCACCGGCGCGGCAAGCCTTTCTGCCGCCCGCTCATTGCTGACCGCCTGAAGGATGAACACCATGGGCAATCTGGTCGAAACAAATCGCGACGGTGGTGTGCTGGTCATACGCATGAACCGGTCTGACAAGAAGAACGCGCTGACCGCGCAGATGTACCAGTCGCTGGCCGACGCACTTGACCTTGCCGCATCGGCGGCAGATGTGCGCGCCAGCCTGATATTGGGCGTGCCGGGCAGTTTTACCGCCGGCAATGACATCGGCGATTTCATGCGGGTGGCAATGTCGGGCGCGCGCGACAGCATGGCGGTGTTCGAGTTCCTCGAACGCATCATAATGGCGAAAAAGCCCGTGGTTGCGGGCGTGGATGGCCTTGCCATCGGCGTTGGTGTGACCATGCTGATGCACTGTGACTATGTGGTTGCTTCCACCACTTCCAGCTTCAAGACGCCGTTTGTTGATCTTGGCCTGTTGCCGGAGGCCGGTTCATCACTCATAGGCCCGCGCATCATGGGCCATCACCGCGCCTTTGCCATGCTGGCAATGGGGGAGAAGTTCTCAGGCCAGGAAGCGCGCGAAGCAGGCCTCGTCAACAAGGTGGTGGAGTCACAAGATCTGGAGGTTGCTGCACTCGCTGCAGCTCAATCGATTGCTTCCAAGCCAGCCGAGGCAATGGCCATCAGTCGCGATCTCATTCGCGGCGACCGTTCAGATGTTCTCCAGCGCATGCGCGAAGAAGCAAAGCTGTGGGAAGCCCGCCTCAAATCTGACGAGGCGCGCCAGGCGTTCATGGCATTCATGAACAGGGCAAAATAGCGCCCTTACCGCTCAAGCAGCGCAACCGCTTCCAGATGCGGCGTGAACACGAACTGGTCTACCGGCGTGATGCTTTTCAGCCGGTAGCCGCCATCCAACAGCACGCGCAAATCGCGCGCCAGGCTGACCGGGTTGCAGGAAACAGCCGCAACCAGCGGCACCTTGCTTTTTGCCAATTCTGCAGCTTGCTCAAGGGCACCGGCACGCGGCGGATCAAACACCACACCGCCGGTCTTTTTCATTTCTTCAGCGGTCAACGGATTTCGATAGAGGTCGCGCTTCAAGGTCGTGGTCGCTTTCAGGCCGCCCCCGGTTTCGCGCCACGCCCGGTCAAGTGCATCGAGCGCAGCACCACTGGATTCGACTGCAAGCACGGTCGAATTTTCCGCCAACCGCAGCGCAAAGGTTCCAAAGCCGCTGAACAGGTCCGCAACCGATTTTGCCGGAGCCAGATGCTGCGTCACCAGTGAAGCCATGGCATCTTCTGCACCAGCCACGGCCTGGACAAACGCCTCGGGTGGCGGTGTCACTTTCGCCCGCCCGCAGGCGATAATTGGGCGGGAAAGTTCGATCAGCGTCTCGCCGTTGAGCGAAAGCCGGGCAAAGCCATGCTGTGCAGCAATGCTTATTGCCTGCTGGCGCGAAGGCTCCGGCGTGAAGCCGCCATTGGCTGCCGCAACATCAAGACCGTTTTCACAGGCAACGACCGACAGTTTCATCGTGCCCTTCTTTGGTGAAAGCAGTGCACCAAGCTGGCGCAACGCGCTGAAGGCCGCCTCTATCTGCGGCAGCAAAACCGGGCATTGGGAAAGGTCCACCAGCGTGATGCTGCCACGCTGCGAAAACCCCAACAGGCCGCTTTTGGGCCCGCGCATTGCGGTAAACACCACCCGGCGGCGCAGATGTGCGCCAAATGAAATTACTGGCATCAGCGGCATCTCGATGCCTTCGCGGGCCAGCGCTTCGACCAAAAGCCCCTGCTTCCATTCGAGATACGCCGTTTGCGCCAGATGCTGCATCTGGCAGCCGCCGCAGGTTCCAAAATGCCGGCAGATGGGCTCGCTTCGCGCGGGCGATGCCACTTCGATGCGTTCCACCGCAAGTTTGTCATTCGCTCCGGAAACCACAATGGTTTCACCGGGCAGGCCGAAGGGGACAAAAGCAAGGCCAGCAGCTGTCTGCGCAATGCCATCACCCTGTCGTCCCAGATGATCGATATTCAAGGTCTGGGTCATCGGTCTTTAACCGCGCAAAGCAGGAATTCCCGGTTGCCGTCGCCGCCTTCGATGGGCGAGGGATAAACGCCGGTGGACCGCCAGCCAGGCTGGGTGTCCAGCCATGCGGAAAGTTCGCTGCCCGATGCGGCCGCTTTCTCATCATCGCGCACAACACCGCCCTTGCCGACATTGTCGCGCCCGACTTCAAACTGGGGCTTGATCAGCAGGATTGCCTTGGCGCCGTCTTTTGCAAGCGAAAGGGCGGGTGGCAGGGCAAGTGTCACTGATATGAATGACACATCGCAGACCAGAAATTGCGGCTGTTCATCATTGATGTCTTCAGCGGTCATTTCGCGTGCATTGAGCCCTTCGATGCACACCACCCGCAGATCGTTTCGAAGGCTGTCGTGCAATTGGCCATGGCCAACATCGATGGCAAAGACTTTTTCTGCCCCGCGCTGCAAAAGAACTTGCGTAAAGCCGCCGGTGGATGCGCCAATATCCAGCGCCACCATGCCTTTCGGATCAAAGCCGCTGGCTTCAAGTCCGGCAATGAGTTTCAGCGCCGCTCGCGAAACATAGCCGCCGGCTGCATCTTCAACACGAATGTCGGCTGATGGATGCAGCACCATGGCTGGCTTGAGAACCGGTACGCCGCCAACAGTGACTGAACCGCGCAAAACGGCATCGCGTGCCCGCGAGCGGGACGGGTAAAAGCCGCGTTCCACCAACGCCTGATCAAGTCTGATTTTTCCGCTCATGCCGCGTCATGCGACGGCAGACGCCAAAAGGCAAGCCTGCGATGCTATTTGACCGGCTTGTTGGAGCCGGTGATCATGATATCGACGCCTTCTGGCACCTCATTCATCACCATTGGCGGCAGCGCGCCATTGCTGGTTTGCATCGGACGCGGCAGTTTCTTGCGCTTCATCTCGATAAGCGTTGCAAGGTCGGCATCGTGTGAAACACCGCCGCGCATGTCACCAAGTTTGCCCGCGATCCGCTCTGCTGCGGCGCGCTCCACCTTGCGATCATGCTTCACGATGTCATCTGCGTATGCCGCTGTGGCAATAATTCCGCCAAAAGCCGCCAGAAATGCTGTTCTGCCAATGCGCATGACAATCCCCCGCCAACCAGACTCGTTTGTCCCGAATTGAAGCAATTCTGACAGAACAAGTTTAGTGAAGCGGCAAGAAGGCTGGTTAACGAAGGGTAAACAGATGCAGTGGCTGCAATCAGAAACAGGTCATTGCGAAATTGGCAGCCTGCATCAGGAACACGTCGATCCCGTATTTCGCCCAAAGCCAAGCGATCGCCCCGGCAGCGATGGTGCCAAGTGCAAATGCCAGCAGCGGCCAATGGCCCTGCAAGGGATGCTTCAATTCCTGCATATCAGCCACTTTTGAGCAGATTGCGGATTTTTTCAAGCGCAATGTCGGGATTCTCGCCCCAGGCGATGGTGCCCGCAAAGCTGCCATCAGCCCGCATCAGGTAAATGGTGGCGGTGTGGTCCATGGTGTAATCGCCGCCTTCAAGTTCCACACGCTTGGAATAGACCCGGTAGTCGGCAAGCACCTTGGCGATCTTGTCGGGATCGCCGGTTATTCCCACGATACGCGGGTCAAACGAGGCGATGTAGTCCTTGAGCACGGCCGGGGTGTCGCGCTGCGGATCCACCGAAACGAAATACACCTTGAAGCGGTCACCTTCAGGTCCAAGCTGTTGTAGCCAGCCGGCTGCCTCCGACAAGGTCGTAGGGCAGACTTCCGGGCAATGGGTAAAGCCGAAGAACATGGCATGCGGCGCACCGGCAATGTCCTTGTCGGAGATCGGCTGGCCGTCGGCGCGGGTCAGCTCGAACGGGCCACCCACACTGATGCGAGCAATGCTCGACAAGTTAACGCCTTGCTGCTGCGAGAACCAGGCCAAGCCGATGCCGACAGCTACCATAGCCACCATCGCCCAAGCAGCGTAGCGAATGACCTTCATCTGAATTCAACTCCCGGAACGCTTCATTTGCGTCCATTCTATACCCGCACCCAGGATGCGCATATGCGGCAAAGCGAAACGCATTTATTGCGGGTCGAGCGGTTCCACACCTGCAGGCTTGCCGTCTTGCGTCAGACGGATTTTCTCGACCTTCGCCTCAGCAGCACCCAGCAGCCGTTGGCAATGGTCGCGCAGTTTTTCCCCGCGCTCATACTGGGTGATTGATTCTTCCAGCGCCACGTTCCCCTGCTCAAGCCGTTCCACGATCTTTTCCAGCTCGGCAAGGGCAGCTTCGAAGCTCATCGCTCCAATTTCGAGGTTCTTTGCAGTTTCGGCCATGTTTTTGATCCGTTCATCCAGCCATCAGCCGGTTTACATGTGCGCCTGACGATTCCGCAAGACCTTGGAGATCGTAGCCACCTTCAAGCAGGCTGACGAGACGGTTGTTGCAGTGCTTGCCTGCCAGTTCCATCAACTTGCCGGTTATCCAGTCAAAATCGCCCGCGGTCAGCTCAAGTCCGGCCAATGGGTCACGCCAGTGCGCATCAAACCCTGCCGACACCAAAATGAGGTCTGGACGAAACGCTGAGACGGCTGGCAGGATCCGGCTGGTCATGGCCTCGCGAAAGGCGGCAGAGCCATCACCTTCGCGCAGCGGCGCATTGAAGATGTTGCCGACGCCGGTTTCGGAAAGGGCGCCGGTTCCTGGATAAAGCGGCATCTGGTGGGTTGAGGCAAACAGGACGGAAGGGTCATCCTGAAAAATGTCCTGCGTTCCATTGCCATGGTGCACATCAAAATCGACGATGGCAATTCGCTCGGCGCCATGGCGTTTTTGCGCATGGCGCGCTGCCACGGCAATCGAATTCACAAGGCAAAAGCCCATGGCGACATTTTTTTCCGCATGGTGACCTGGCGGGCGCATCGCGCAGAAAACATTGCTGGCCTCACCTGCAAATACCGCATCAACGCCCGCCAGTGCACCTCCCACAGAGCGCTTCACCGCATCCCATGTTCTGGGGCTGGCGGTTGTGTCGGCATCGATGCGCACCAGTCGCGTCTCGGTCGCACCTTCATCGGGAAGTGGCGGGATAAGCTTTTCCATCCGCAAGATGTGTTCTTGCGGATGCACAAGCATGAAAGACGCAATGTCTGCCTCGGGTGCAAGCATGCGTTCCAGCAGATGAAAACGCTCATCGCACAAAGCTTCGTCAACCGCGCGCAACCGTTCAGGTCGCTCGGGGTGGCCTGGCGGCGTCAAATGTTCAAGGCAGACAGGGTGAGTGTAGCAGCGGGTGGTCAAATTGCGGCTCCTTGACCGGTGTATTGGACCGGCAGGAGTGCTGTCGTCAAGCAGATGACTGCGCGCCCCTGTGCAGATCACAATTTCGGGAATGCGACTATTTCATCCGGTTAGGCCATGAACCGCTTCGCCCATCCCGGCGTAACCCCTTTGCATCAGGAGGATGGTCATGAAGCGAATTGTTCTTTCCCTTGCCCTTTTGGCGGTAGCAGCTCCGACAACTGCTTTCGCCGGAAAGCTTGCCGAACAAATGACCTGCGAGGAACTTGTCACGAGTTTTGAACAAACAAAATCCGTTACGAAACTTGTTCACGGCAAGCCGACCACGTTGCGCGGCGGCATTCCGATACGCAAAACCCAAGGCCTGCAATGCGGTCCAAACAACTACACGATCGACAGGGTATCGGCGGCAACGCTCGACAAGCGCGCTTGCGTTTATGCAGTCATTTGCCATGGCAAGGCAGACACCAGCAGGCTTGGGTATTGAAGGCGTGAAGACGGGATTACTTCTTCACCCGCCATACCGTTCCGTCTTCCAGGCCGACAATGAAATCCTTGCCATCCACACCAATGGCCTTGTCGATGGGGGAGGGAAGCTCGGCAGCGCCTTGCTGCTTGAGGCCGCTCCGGTCAAAACCCATGATGCGCAAGGTCTTTCGGTCTTGTGAGGGCAGGGCGAGTTCCATCGTGCCATCACCGTCGATGTCGGCGCTGGCAGACAATCGCAACTCCGGTGAGCCGATGACATGGTTCGAAAACCCGGTTTCGGCGCTGATCACGAACAGGCTGCCCTGCACATAGCGCAGGAAGCCAAGCTTGCCGCCAATGTGCGGCGTTGCCACAAAGGCAATCGTTTGCAAGCGGTCGGCATTGTAGCGCGCGATCCCGGCGATGTTGATCCAGCGATTGGGCTGGCCCAGGTGTGGCGTTGCCGCTTTTTTGGCGAGGCCGTCGCCTGACATGCCGAAAACAGCCACCGATGCTCCGCCGCGCAGCGAAGAAACGATGGTGACGATTTCGCTGCGTCCATCGCCGTCAAGGTCGATGACCCGCGGTGCGATATCCTCGAAAACCTCGGTTTCGGGCAGTCGGAAATTGACCGTGCGCCCGCCTTTCAAAGTCGCGCTCAGTGAGCCGCCCTCGATGGCATCTCCCAGCACGCCATGCCTGTAGCGACCGGTTGGCTGCGAATACCAGGCTGCTAGAATATCACCCGAAGGCGAGGCGGGAGCCGTCAGCATGAAGGGAATGCCGGAGGGCGCGGGGGCGCGCTCTTCCTTGACTATTTCCTGTGGCACTTTCGGCTTTTCAATCTTTTCAGCCGTCCAGCCATCGGCAGCAACAGCCGCTCCGGGCATGGCCATCATGGCAATCAGCGCAAGGCATTGCTTCCATGCTGCCTTGTGGAACACTTCGCTTTTCATGGGGATCATTCCAGGATGATGGTTCGGGTGATCTCGATGCCGAAGCCGTCCAACCCGACATAGTGTCGTTCGCGGGACGCCAGAAGTTCAATTGATTCGATGCCGAGATCGCGCAGGATTTGCGCACCAAGACCGATCTCCAGCCACTCATTTTCGCGTGACCGAACAGATGAATGCTGCTCGCGCTCGTCGGTGCTCATGGTTGGTTGCACTGCGGTGCGCTTTTCGACCTGTCCAACACCAACCGAGCCTTCGCGCAGGTAAACCACCACGCCGCGCCCTGCCTTGCCCAATCGGGCCAAGGCCCGCTGCAATCCATCGCCGGTTCCAAACACGTCTTCCAGTACGTTTTCGATCTGCAATCGCACCGGAATGTCGCGCCCGTC
Source organism: Salaquimonas sp. (assembly GCA_041739465.1). Lineage (GTDB taxonomy): Bacteria > Pseudomonadota > Alphaproteobacteria > Rhizobiales > Rhizobiaceae > BOKV01. The sequence goes on along the minus strand of JBGSNX010000081.1, from coordinate 38,870 downwards.
GCGGATGTCGCCATAGACAACGGCGAGATGGTGCATCGGATCCCATGGCGTTTTGTAGGTGATTGCAGTGGCCGGTCCGGCGGAAGTATGCACTTCGGCAACGCTGATGCGTTCAACGAGGCTTTCACGGCGTTGTCGCCATGAAATCAGCTCGGCAACCGATATGCTTTTGAGGCCATGCTTCTCGGCGAAGGCGGATACCTGCGGACCGCGCATCACCGAGCCGTCATCGTTCATCAGTTCGGAAATCACCCCCACCGGCGGCAGGCTGGCGAGCTTGCAAAGATCCACCGCCGCTTCCGTGTGGCCAGATCGCATCAGCACGCCACCTTCGCGGGCAACCAGCGGAAACACATGGCCAGGCCGAACAAAGTCGACAGCGCCAGCATTCGGGTTTGCAAGGCCGCGCACCGTTGCGGTCCGGTCGTCGGCGGAAATCCCGGTCGTGGTTCCGTGGCGATAGTCGATGGATACTGTGAACGCGGTCGAATGTGGCGCGTCGTTTTCCGAAACCATCGGACCAAGGTTCAGCCGTTTGGCTTCGGATGCGGTCATTGGCGCGCACACAATGCCGCTGGTGTGGCGGATGATGAAGGCCATTTTCTCGCCGGTGCAATGCACGGCAGCAACGATGAGATCGCCTTCGTTCTCGCGGTCATCATCATCGGTCACGACAATTATCTCGCCTGCCTCGAACGCGCGGATGGCTTCCGCAACCCTTTCCTGTCTGCCGGTCATGGTCAGCCCCTGCCTGTCTGGCCACGATGCAAAAGATAGTGGTCGGCAATGGCGCAGGCCACCATCGCTTCCCCGATTGGTACCGCACGTATCCCGACGCATGGGTCGTGCCGGCCTTTGGTCGAAACTTCGACTTCCTCGCCCTTGGCGTTGATGGATTGGCGCGGCGTCAGGATGGAAGATGTCGGCTTGACTGCAAACCTTGCAATGACCGCCTGGCCGGTCGAAATGCCACCCAGAATGCCGCCCGCATGGTTGGACAGGAATACAGGCCTGCCATCATTGCCCATGCGGATTTCATCGGCGTTTTCTTCGCCGGAAAGTTCCGCCACACCAATTCCGTCACCGATTTCAACACTCTTCACGGCGTTGATGCTCATCAGATGGCCCGCAATGTCCTGGTCGAGCTTGGCATAGATCGGCGCGCCAAGCCCCGCCGGAACACCTTCGGCGACAATCTCTATCACTGCCCCGATGGAAGACCCTGCCTTGCGGATTTTCGCCAGCTCTTCGGCCCAGATCTGTGCTGTCACCGCGTCCGGGCAGAAGAAATCATTGTTGCGCACTTGCGCCCAGTCCCAGCGGGAGCGGTCAATTTTGATGCCACCCATCTGAACCATGGCGCCGCGCACGCTGACATTCGGCATGATCTTGCGGGCCAGAGCGCCAGCTGCAACCCGGGCCAGCGTTTCGCGCGCCGAAGAACGCCCGCCGCCGCGATAGTCGCGGATGCCGTATTTGGCGTCATAGGTGAAATCTGCATGGCCCGGCCGGTAGCGATCGGCGATTTCCGAGTAATCTTTCGAACGCTGATCGGTGTTGCGCACCAGCATCGCAATCGGGGTTCCGGTGGTGATGAAGGCGCCTTCAGTGCCGTCCACCGGCATTACGCCCGAAAGGATTTCCACCGCATCGTCTTCGCGGCGTTGTGTGGTGAATTTGGATTGTCCCGGCTTGCGCCGGTCAAGATCGGCTTGAATGTCAGCTGTGCTGAAGGCAATGCCTGGCGGGCAGCCGTCAACAACGCAGCCAAGTGCCACACCGTGGCTTTCGCCGAAGGTTGTCACGCGCAGGAGGTGGCCGAAACTGTTGTAGGACATGGCTGGACCGGATGAACTGCCGCATGATTGCGGTGCGATGGTATAGGAAAGCCGCCCCTTGCGGTCAAACCAGTTTTTCCGAGACGCCGTCCCAGATAAACACCTTGTCTTGTGCAAAGGTGTAGTCAGCGGCGATATCCGGGTCGAGATTGAGCATGTGATAGCGCAGCACCCGGCCAACAACGCCATGGCCCACCACCACGCAATCGCGGGTAACGCTGGCATACCAGGCCGAAATCCGCTTGTGCACCATGGCGTGGCTTTCGCCGTTTGGCGGTGTGAAAGTCCAGCGGGTTTGCTTTCGCAGCCGGTGGGATGCCGGGTCCGCGATCTTGAATTCGGCCAGTGTCGTCCCTTCCAGATCGCCGTAGGAAGCCTCGATCAGCCGGTCGTCGATGCGATAGGCCAATGGGTCCAGCCCCATTTGCGCGCGGATGATTTCCATCGTCTCGCGCGCCCTGCCAAGCGGGCTAGAAACAAAATCCAGTGCCTGCGGGTCTTTCAGCAGTTCCGCCAGCGTTCGGCCGTTTGCCTTCGCCTGGCTGCGCCCCTTTTCGTTGAGCGCAATGTCCTTGCGTCCCTGAAAACGCATCTGCGCGTTCCAGTCTGTCTGGCCATGGCGGACATAGTAAAGGGTCGGATTGAGCATGGCCGGCCCGCGCTGGAGAAAGGTTTGGGGTTTAGTCTTCCTTGACCACGGAAATGTCCGGGGCGTCCACCGCTTTCATGCCGACGACATGATAGCCGCTATCGACATGCAGCACTTCGCCGGTAATGCCGCGTCCCATATCGGAAACCAGGAACGCTGCGGTATCGCCGACTTCTTCGATGGTCGTCGTGCGCTTGAGCGGCGAATTGTATTCATTCCATTTGAGGATGTAGCGAAAATCGCCAATGCCGGAAGCAGCAAGCGTCTTGATCGGGCCTGCCGAAATGGCGTTCACGCGGATCTGGCCCTTGCCAAGATCAACCGCAAGATACTGCACCGATGCTTCAAGCGCCGCTTTCGCCACGCCCATGACATTGTAATGCGGCATAACCTTTTCAGCGCCGTAATAGGTCAGTGTCAGCATCGCCCCGCCATTTGGCATCAGCTTCTCCGCGCGCTGCGCAAGCGCCGTGAACGAGTACACCGAAATGTCCATGGTGCGCTGGAAATTGAGGGCGCTGGTGTCGACATAACGCCCTGTCAACTCGTCCTTGTCGGAAAACGCGATGGCATGAACCATGAAATCGATGCTGCCCCAGCGCTTTTCCAGATCGGCAAAGATGGCATCCATGGTTGAAGGTTCTGTCACATCGCAATGGCCGACAACCACCGCGCCCAGTTCCTTGGCCAGTGGCTCCACGCGCTTTTTCAAGGCGTCGCCCTGGTAGGTGAGGGCAATTTCAGCGCCCTGCGTCGCGCAGGCCTTGGCAATCCCCCAGGCGATCGACCGGTTGTTGGCAAGCCCCATGATGAGCCCGCGCTTGCCACTGAGAATGCCACCCATGCTGAACGCTCCGGTTGTGAATTTGCTGCCCGCCCACACTTCGTACAGCCCCCGCTTGGGCATATGACACAGGCACGGCGCAGCCGCAAGGCGAACGAAAATCGCGGTTGCCGGAAAATCAGGCCTTGCCGAGCACCGCTTCAAGCGCATCACGGTGCGTATCGGGAAGCCGGATCATGACGGTAACCAGTAGATCGCCATGGCCGCCGGATTTCAGCGGCAAGCCTTTGCCCTTCAAGCGGAACACCTTGCCAGAATCCGTCCAGGCCGGCACGCTCAACGCGATTTTCCCGTCCAGCGTCTCTACCGGAATCTTCCCGCCGCGCACCGCCGTCTCCAGCGGCAGGTCTGCATTCATGCGCAAATCCCCGCCTTCGGCTGAATAAACCGGATGCCGCATGAATTTGAGCGTAACCAGCGCGTCGCCGCTTTTTGCTCCGGGCTGTTTGTAGCCCTGCCCGGAAAGTTTGATGGTTTGCCCATCCTTGGCTCCAACCGGAATGGCGAACGACAATTGCTTGCCGCCCGGCAATTGCACCTGTGCTTTGCCGCGCGCCAGGTCTTCGATTGAGACTTCCGCAGTGGCTCGAATGTCGAGCGCTGACAAATCTTCGCCGAACCGAGCCGATCGTGCTCCGGTGCGCGCGCCCTTGGCGCTGGCGCCAAACGCTCCGCCAAGCATTTCGCTCAAGATGTCTTCGGCACCGGAAAATCCGCGCTGACCGAATGGCGAGCCGCCGCGATTGCCGCGAAACTCGAACCCCTCGAACGGGCTGCCGCCAGAATGCGGATTGCCCTCAAAACCCTGGAATTTCGGCTTGCCTTCGGCGTCGATCTCGCCGCGGTCAAACTGTCCGCGTTTTTCCTTGTCGCCGAGGATTTCATAGGCGCGCGAAATTTCGGCAAATTTGTCCTTGGATGCCGGACCGCCCTTGGAGCTGTCAGGATGCAAAATCTTGGCCATCGACCGGAATGCGGTCTTGATTTCCTTTTCGCTCGCCGTCCGGGCGACGCCGAGCACCGTATACGGATCACGCATGGATGCCCCTCACAATGCTGCTGTTAAAGCCGGGAATGCAGTGTATTTGCGGCGCCAAAGCTGTGCCGGTTTCTCACTGCCGGTTGTTACCACACATATGGGGAGGATTTTTCAGCTTTTCCAAGCCTGTTTTTGGGGAAAATGCCCTCCCTCAGGCAGCAATGACTTCCAGACGAGACACTGCGGTGTGCAAGGCATCTAAGCAGCCAAGGTCGATTTCGCCCGCCATGGTTTCCCGCATGATCTTGAACGCCTTGTCAGCCGGCATGGCTGCGCGATAAGGCCGGTCTGCGGTCAGTGCATCGAAGATGTCGGCAACGGTAATGATGCGTGCCTCAAATGGAATTTGCTCACCGCTAAACCCTTTGGGATACCCGCTGCCGTCAAGCTTTTCGTGATGTGCGCCGGCAATGGGCGCCAAATCTGCGAATATGGCAGTTCGAGCCAATATCGATTCAGAATATTCGGCGTGTTTTTGCATGGCTTTCCACTCTTCGCCATCCAGCTTTCCCGGCTTGTCGAGAATGGTGTTGCTGACGCCCAGCTTGCCGATGTCATGTAACAGCGCTGCGCGGCGCAACCATCGGCGTCGCTCTGAGGGAACCCCGAGTTCCCTTGCAATCATGTCGGTGTAAAGGGTTACACGGTCGCTGTGTCCGCTCGTAAAGGGGCTCTTGGAGTCGATTACTTCGGCGAAGGCAGCCGCTATGTCGTCGAGATAATCCTCATCCACATTGATTGTCATTGTGGCGGGTTCCAGCGCATAAATTTCTTGATCAAGCGTTTGGGAACCAAGCTGTGCCCAGAAATCGCTGTTACTGGCCACCTGTTCAAAGGCTTGCACCAGATGCGGGTCAAACCAGGTACCGGACCGGGATTTGATTTCCGCAATTGCTGCCATGGCCCCGTTGCTCATATTGAAAACGTCAACAACCTGCGCCATCAGCGCGATGCGCGAGGGCAGGGGTATTGCTTCCCCAATCAGGCCTGAAGGCTTGCCGCTGCCATTCCAGTGCTCGTCAAGACTTTGTATTCCAGCTGCAACGCTCTGATTGAAACGCATCTTGCGGGCAATTTCAGCACCGCGTTGGCATCGCGTTTCAATTGTCTCCTGCGAAATCTTCGCGCCGTGCTGCGCAACATGGATAAGCGTGCGCAGTCGCGTCAGCATTCCAGCCTTCAAACCGGTGTTCTCGAGCAAAAACCACAAGGCTTGTGGCAGGCTGCCGTCGTAAAGCTTGAAATCGCGCTTGAAGCTCAAATCGTCCGTTAGATACAATTCGCAGATCCGTGCAGCATTGCTGCTGCAGCCCAGATCCTTGAGGAGAAGCGTGTAGTAAAGGTCGCTCAGCGCTTTGTCGTCGAGACCAATCTGCCGACCGATATGCGTACCGATCCAGCAACACCGCACACAATGCCCTGCAGGCTGACCTTCAGTAAGGTCCAGTGCGTGTCCAAGGCCGCCAAGCAGGGCAGCAAGCCGAACCCCGGTGTCCGACGACATGGGAAGTTCCTGCTCGCAGGCGGTTTTGAGTTCCTGGTCTGGATGAAGATTTGGCATTCGCCAAGGTTAACCGATACATCTTAATGTTGCGTATCAAGCCGGGTACAGGCTCTGGTGTCGCGCTCAGCCGTCGTTGCGCAGGAACCAGGAAAGAACCCAGAAGCCGGCGCGCAGTTCGCAGGTTTCGCCGTTGTAGAGCGAAATTCCCATGAAATTGTCGACGGTGGTCTGGAATTTTTTGCACTTCTGTCCGTGGCTGCCGACAAATTTGTCGATTGCCATGATGGTTCCGCGATTGCCGGTGTCCGGGTTGGACCATGCAAGTTCGTTGTTGCCTGCGGGCGCCTGCTCGGCTTGCGCCACAAGGCTCTTGATGACTTCCGCATCAGTGCTGTCAATGCCCTCGGCAGCCACCGGCTTGGTGATCGAACTGGTAATCAACGCCGGTTCGCTCTCGAGCGCAGCAGTGCGCGAAAGCGAGCAGGCCGAAATCTGGGTTGAAACAAGGCCGATGGCCGCTAGTTTCAGCAACGTTGCAAAGCGGGGCGAATTTTTTGCACCACAAGCATGCGCAAATGGAGCGTGACTTGGCTGCGAATGTTCCGCGCCTTGCATTTGTGACGGATTCCGGCGGATATGCCGGTTTGGATGCATGTTTGCATCGCGCATTTTAAGCCCCAAACAATACACGGGATGGCCATTGAGATGAACAATCCGATTTCGGCGTTAACATTCGGTGACCAAACGGCAACAGAACCGATGAAAATTTTCGGCGAGTGGCTGCAAATGGCTGAAAAGTCAGAGCCCAACGACCCAAGTGCCATGTCGCTGGCAACGGTTGATGCGCAGGGCATGCCCAATTGCCGCATGGTGCTGATGCGCCGCCACGATGCGCAAGGCATCGTGTTTTTCACCAATTTCGAAAGCCAGAAGGGGCAGGAAATCCTTGGCTCCGGCAAGGCGGCCGCCTGCTTTCACTGGAAATCGCTGCGCAAATCCGTCCGCTTTCGCGGCACCGTCGAAACGGTTTCCGAAGAAGAGGCAGATGAATATTTCTATTCGCGCCCGCGTGGCAGCCGTATCGGCGCCTGGGCTTCAAAGCAGTCGCGCCCGCTCGAAGGCAGGTTTGCGCTGGAAAAGGAAGTCGCTGTCCACGCAGCCAAATTCGGCACGGGTAAGGTTCCCCGCCCGCCGCATTGGTCCGGCTTTCGCATCAAGCCATTGTCAATAGAGTTCTGGAGCGATGGCATGTTCCGCCTGCATGACCGGTTGCGGTTTGATCGCAATGATCTGGCAGATGCATGGGTGACATCGCATCTTTACCCCTGAGTCCAGAACGGGAATGAAGACAGGGCTGGCTCAGTTCGTGGAGCCTGGCGACTGGCCACGATCTTTGTCATTGCCAAAATCCGGTTGACTCTCGCCTTTTGACCCATCGCTGCCGGTCCGGCCACCATTGTCCTGCAATTGCTGGGCAGTGCGTGCGTTACAGGTTGCCGTGGTGGCCCGAAAGCGCCGGTCGAACCGGTTCTGGTCCACCAGCAGCCCAAATAGCGAGCGTTCCTGTTGAGCCGAGCGACCTGCAGCCTTCAGGAAAGGCTGCTCGTCGATTTCTTCGGGGGACCGAACCTGGATGATGTCGCACGATCTGTCGGCGATCAGGCAACGGTTGGCCGTGGTGCATACCTGAACCGCACCTTGCAACAACACCACATTGGTCACCCCGCCTTCTCCGACATAGACGTCGAACACGGTGCCACGAACGCCGATTGTGGAAAGCGGCGTCTTGATCTTGAACGTGCCCTTGGGTGAGTTGCCACTGATGAACCGGAATGCGCCTTTGGCCACGTTGAGGGTTGCGCTCTCAAAGCCGGCATCTCCGATTACGAAATCATCGAGCGAAATCTCCGAGTTCTCGCCAACAATCACCTTGGAATTGTCGTTGAGGATGATCTCACCATGCGAACGCTCCGATGCACTGATGATTTCAGAGCCGTACACCGGATCGGATATAGCCAGTTTGCGCGCATCCAGTGACGCGGTAACGCTGTTGCGGATCTGGTTGGCCTTGCCGACCGTTTCGCGTTGGGTTGATGCTTTTTGTGCCGGAACGCTCTTTGATTGCTGCGCTCGGATTGTCGACGGCATGACCATCAAGCTAACCGCAGCAATTGCCAGCGCGCCAAACAGTTTCAAGCGCACGTTACTGTATTCGAACGGTGCAGGTTGACAGCCCAAGCCACCACTCCAACGATTCAATGTTGCGCCCCGGCTGCATAAGCGGGTGCAAAAAAGGCGTTGTAAAGGCACTTAGCGACAATTTGCGAACTATGCGGCTGTTCCGCCTACCGTAACGGCATTCATCCGCAAAGTCGGCTGGCCAACGCCCACGGGCACCGACTGGCCTGCCTTGCCGCAATTGCCCACACCCTTGTCAAGTTCAAGGTCGTTCCCGACCATGGTCACCCGCTGCATTGCCTGGGGTCCTGAACCGATCAGATTGGCGCCCTTCAAGGCCTCGGCCTTCTTGCCATCGCGGATGCGGTAGGCCTCAGTGCAGTTGAACACGAACTTGCCCGAGGTGATGTCCACCTGGCCGCCGCCAAACGACACCGCATAGATGCCTTCTTTCACCGAGGCAAGGATTTCCGCCGGATCATGGTTTCCCGCAAGCATGTAAGTATTGGTCATGCGCGGCATCGGTTCGTGCGCATAGGATTGCCGCCTGCCATTGCCGGTTGGGTTCATCCCCATCAACCGGGCATTTTGCCGATCCTGCATGTAGCCGACCAGTTTTCCGTCGTCGATCAGCACCGTGTTGTTGCTTGGTGTGCCTTCGTCATCAATGGTCAGCGAGCCACGCCGCTCGAAGATGGTCCCGTCATCCACCACGGTCACCCCTTTGGAAGCGACCTGTTCGCCTAAAAGTCCGGCAAATGCGGAGGTTTTCTTTCGGTTGAAATCGCCTTCAAGGCCGTGCCCGACAGCTTCGTGTAGCATGACACCCGGCCAGCCCGGCCCAAGCACGATGTCAAAAGTGCCTGCTGGAGCAGGAACCGCATGCAGGTTCACCAACGCCTGGCGCAGTGCTTCATCCGCAGCGTATCGCCAGTTTTCGGTGGCAATGAACTCACCAAACCCCTTGCGCCCGCCCATGCCGTAAGAGCCGCTTTCCTGACGGTCGCCATCGCCCACAATGATCGAGACATTCACCCGTACCATCGGCCGGATGTCGCGCACCAGTGAGCCATCGGGCCGCAGGATTTCAACAACCTGCCAGTTGGCACCAATGCTGGCAGATACTTGCCGCACCCGCGTGTCGAGCCCCCTTGCATAGGCGTCAATCTCGCCCAGCAGTTTCACTTTCTCTTCAAAGGCTGGCGTGCCGATCGGGTTCTCGTCGCCATATAGCCGTTTGTTGGTGCCACCCGGCGCGGCAGCATATTTGCCGCCATGACCGCTGCGCACCGCTGAAACCGCATCGCCTGCGCGCTTCAATGCCGACAGCGACAATTCACCGGAATGGGCATAGGCCGAGGTCTCGCCGGAAACCGCCCGTAGACCAAAGCCTTGGTCGGTTGAGAAATTTCCTGCCTTCAGGCGGCCATTGTCAAAAACCAGCCCTTCGGACTGGACATATTCCATGAACAACTCGCCGTCTTCCGTGCCCGAAAGGCTCTCTTTGAGAACCTTTTCCAGGGTATCCCGACTGACATCAAAACGGTCTGCAAGCGAAATGGGTTGGTTCATCGTTCGATTCCTTGGTTGCCCTCAATGTAGGGCGGCTTTTGGCCATCGGCAATCATGCGGTGGTTTCACTTCGCCGTGCAAGCCGGCCAGATGCTTCATCACCTGCATCGCGGTCAATGCGCAACATGGGAAGGGTTCCCAAGGTCATGATCACCGCTACCAGAATGAAGGCAGTGTTGAACGAACCGGCGGTCAATTCGCCGGTTCCAAAATACAGCGTAGCTTCAAGAATGGCACCGGCAACCGCCACTCCCATGGCGATGCTGGTCTGCTGTGCAACCGCAGAAAGGGCCGTTGCCTGGGCGGTCTGCTGTTCTGGCACATCAACATAGGCCAGCGCATTGATGCCGGTAAAATACAGTGAGCGGACAAAACCGCTCACCAGCAACACCAGATACAATCCCACCGCGCCATAGCCGCTGGGCGGGAAGGCGGCAATGGCAGCGACCGAAGCTGCAGACAGGATGCCGGTGGCAATCAGCACCGGGCGAAAGCCAAATTGCCGGAAAATGCGGGCAGCGGCAAACTTCATGGACATTGCGCCCAATGCCCCGATGAAAGTGATCATTCCACTGTCAAACGCGCTGAGGCCGTAGCCCAATTGCAGCATCAACGGCAGCAGGAACGGTACCGCGCCAATACCGATGCGGAAGAAAGAGCCACCTGCAACGCTGGCACGCAGGGTGGGAATGGACAGCAGCGACAGCGGCAGGATCGGTTTTTCGGCGCGTTTGGCATGGTAGACATAGGCAACGGCACAAATCACCCCGGTCGCGATGGCCGCAAATCCGTATTGCAAAGGCAGCGCCGGCAGGCTGACGACCGACATGCCGAACACAATGCCGGCAGCCGCGCCACCAGCCAATGCAAATCCGGTCCAGTCGAGCGGCGCTGGTGCAAGTGCGGGCATTTGCGGCAGGTATCGCCAGGTTGCCAGCAGCCCTGCAATTCCGATTGGCAGATTGATCAGGAAGATCCACTCCCAGCTGGCGAAAGTTGTGATGAATCCGCCGAGCGGCGGTCCGATCAGCGGTCCTGCAAGGGCCGGGATGGTCAGCCATGCCATGGCTTCGACCAATTTGCTGCGCGGCGTGCCACGCACCAGCACCAACCGGGCAACAGGGGTCATCATCGCCCCGCCCATGCCTTGAAGGAAACGCGCCACAACAAAGAATCCGAGCGAATCGGCGGCACTGCAAAGCACCGAGCTCGCCACGAACACGGCAATAGCCGCCATGAAAACCTTTTTGGGGCCGTATCTGTCCGCTATCCAGCCGCTGACAGGGATGAAAATGGCCAGTGCCACCAGATAGGAGGTCATCGCGAGCTTGAGGGCAATCGGGCTGGTTTGCAGGTCGAGGGCGATTTCCGGCAACGCCGTAGCTATCACTGTCGAATCCATCTGCTCCATGAACAGGGCAACCGCCATGATGAGGGGAACCATGCGTGACACGGGCGGATCACTTGTTGCTGATTGTTCCAGGGTCAGGACCGGGGCGACAGCCCGGTACGGGCAGGGACTTGCATCAGGAAATTTTTTCGTAGGCCTGCGTGAAGCCGGTCAGGTCTACCGGAATAGCCACGCCTTCTTCGGGTGTCGGGAACACCTTGAAAATCGCCTGTTTGCCTTTTTTGAGGGCCCCAAGCAGCTTTTCGTCAACATTGGCGTCCGCCCAGCAGCCATCTGCAAAACATTTGATGAACCAGACATTGCCGAAATTTTCGCCATCAATCTCGAGGCCGACACCAGTGGGAAGCAAAATGCCGAGCGGCGCCTGGATGCGCATCAAATCGCCCTTGCGGTCGGCCGGGCGCAGTACGGTAATTGAAAGGCCCAGTTCGGTTCGCTTGTCGTCCTGCACCGCCTGGTGCATGCCGCATTGTTCGGCCTTGGCTCCGGGTGGTGTTTCGCAGATGACTTTCCAGTCGCCATGCTCGGACTGCACCCGCATCTGCGCGCTGGCACCGGAACTTGCATGGAACGCAGTGGCTATGGCCAGAACGGCAATTGTCTGTGCCAATGCAGGCAAAACACGTTTGAAGGCAGGTTTTTGAAGCATTTCGGGGAATTCCCGTCGATTGGCGAATCACACTCTAATAGCACATGCAGGGGCGGTCTTGGGCAGCCAGCTTTGCGCCAAAATCCGCAACAAGCGGGGTTTGAATGGATTGCAAATGCGGTGGACTTGCGGCGGTTCCTCGAACAAAAGCGAAAATGCCGCACGATTCATGCCATTAGGCAAGTTGCAGGCAACAAGCGGTTGTGGTTTGACACAGGTCAATGCGGTTCGGTTTGAGGCATTTTGGCATTTCGCTTGCCGCCCATCCGACTACGCTCTAATTCGTTTGTGTTGACCTTTACTTGCCAATCGGTCGGGCAGGTCGGCAGAAGAGACACTTCGGGGCTATGCCCCTCGCATGGGAGATGGCAATTTGACGAAATTGTTCACGGCAGTGGCGACCTTCACGGCAGCCGTTTTGGGCAGCGCGGCCATGGCTGCCGCCGACCAGATCCAACCTTGGCAGATGTGGCATCAGTCACCGGCAAGCGAATTTGCTGCCCGCATTTTTGCTTTCGATTTGTACACGCTGTATTTCATCGTGCCGATTACCCTGTTCGTTCTGGCTCTGTTGATTGTCGTCATCGTGCGCTTCAACGCCAAGGCAAATCCGGTGGCTTCCAAAACCAGCCACAACAGCACGATTGAGGCAGCCTGGACGATTATCCCGATCATCATCCTGGTTTTCATTGCCTTCCCGTCTTTTGGTCTCCTCAAGTACCAGATGGTGCCAACTGAAGAACCGGCATTGACCGTCAAGGCGACCGGCTTCCAATGGTATTGGGGCTATGAGTACCAGGACGACAGCGCGCTTTCGTTTGATTCTGTCATGATGCAGGAAGAAGAGCGCGAAGCGACCGGAAAGCAGGACAAGGCCGTTTATCCCCGACTTCTCGCCGTTGACAATGAACTGGTGGTTCCGGTCGGCAAGATGGTGCGCGTTCTGATCACTGCTTCGGATGTACTGCACGCATTCACCGTGCCCGCCCTTGGCTTCAAGATGGACGCAGTGCCGGGCCGCCTGAACGAAACATGGTTCAAGGCTGATCGTGAAGGCCTGTTCTATGGCCAGTGCTCGGAAATCTGCGGCACCAACCATGCGTTCATGCCGATCGCCATTCGGGTGGTTTCAGATGAGCAGTTTGCCCAATGGAAGTCTGCTGCGGCGGGCGACCTGAAAGACGCAAACAAGGCATTGATGGCAGCCGTTTCCGGCAAGACCACCCTCGCGGGTAACTGATTTTTTGGGGAGTAAGACAAATGGCAACAGGTTACGCAGCGCATGATGCGCACGACCACAAGCCGGGTTTCTTTCGTCGCTGGTTCTTTTCAACGAACCACAAGGACATCGGAACCCTCTACCTGATTTTCGCAATCACCATGGGCTTCCTTGGTGGGGGTCTGTCTGTTGCCATGCGCGCCGAATTGCACGAGCCCGGCATGCAGATTTTCGGTGATCCCCATGTGTACAACGTGTTCGTCACCGGACACGGCCTCATCATGATCTTCTTCATGGTCATGCCTGCGCTGATTGGCGGCTTCGCCAACTGGATGGTGCCGATCATGATCGGCGCTCCGGACATGGCGTTCCCGCGCATGAACAACATCTCTTTCTGGCTGTTGCCTCCATCCATCATACTGTTGGTACTTTCGATGTTTGTCGAAGGCCCGGCAGGCGCCAATGGCGTGGGTGGTGGCTGGACGATCTATCCGCCGCTTTCAACCTCTGGCCAGCCTGGTCCTGCGATGGATTTGGCGATCCTTTCGCTACATCTGGCCGGCGCATCGTCCATTCTGGGCGCGATCAACTTCATCACCACGATCTTCAACATGCGCGCGCCGGGCATGACCCTGTTCCGGATGCCGCTGTTTGCCTGGTCGGTTCTGATCACCGCATTCCTGCTGCTGCTGTCGCTGCCGGTTCTGGCAGGTGGCATCACCATGCTGCTGACCGACCGCAATTTCGGCACCACCTTCTTTGCGCCTGAAGGCGGCGGCGACCCGATCCTGTTCCAGCACCTGTTCTGGTTCTTCGGTCACCCGGAAGTCTACATCCTGATCCTTCCAGCTTTCGGCATCATCAGCCACATTGTCTCGACCTTCTCCAACAAGCCAATCTTTGGCTACATGGGCATGGCTCTGGCAATGATTGCCATTGGCGCGGTCGGCTTCATCGTGTGGGCTCACCACATGTACACGGTTGGCCTCTCGCTCGACACGCAGCGCTACTTCGTGTTTGCAACCATGGTCATCGCTGTTCCGACCGGCGTGAAGATATTCTCCTGGATCGCCACGATGTGGGGCGGCTCTATCCAGTTCCGCACACCGATGATCTGGGCAATCGGCTTCATCTTCCTGTTTACGGTTGGCGGCGTGACAGGCGTCCAGCTCGCCAATGCCGGCCTCGATCGCAGCATGCACGACACCTATTACGTGGTGGCTCACTTCCACTACGTGCTGTCACTGGGCGCAGTGTTCGGCATCTTCGCTGCCTGGTACTACTGGTTCCCGAAAATGACCGGTTACATGTACAGCGAATTCCTTGGAAACCTGCATTTCTGGATGACGTTCATCGGGGTCAATCTCGTATTCTTCCCGCAGCATTTCCTCGGCCTTGCCGGCATGCCCCGCCGTTATGTCGATTATCCAGATGCCTATGCAGGCTGGAACGCGGTTTCTTCCTGGGGTTCTTACCTCTCGGCGCTCGCCACGTTTGTGTTCCTGTACGCGGTAATCGAGGCATTCATGAAAAAGCGCGTTGCTGCAGACAACCCGTGGGGTGTTGGTGCGACCACGCTTGAATGGCAGCTTTCTTCGCCGCCGCCATATCACCAGTGGGAAACCCTGCCGGTAATCAAGGGTGACAACCACTGACGAAACCAGCCGCCGAGACCAATTCCCGGCGGCTCCCTTCCACTGCGGTATCCAGTGGAAAACCAAAGGCCCGCAATTGATGGCAATTTCTGAAGAATCGACCGCGACGCTGGTATCCTCGGCCATGCCGCGCGACTATTTCGACCTGCTCAAGCCGCGGGTCATGGCGCTTGTCGTATTCACCGCTTTCGTTGGCCTGTATGTGGCACCGGGCAATCTGTCCCCGGCGCTGTCTTTCATTGCCGTCCTGGCAATTGCAATTGGCGCAGGTGCGTCTGGCGCGCTCAACATGTGGTATGACGCTGATATCGACGCTGTCATGGGGCGCACAGCAGAACGGCCAATCCCTTCTGGCCGGGTGAGCGCACAGGAAACCCTGACATTTGCACTCATTTTGTCGATCTTTTCGGTCGCAACACTCGGCGTGCTGATCAACTGGCTGTCCGCCGCATTGCTGGCTTTCACCATCTTCTTCTATGCTGTCGTCTACACCATGTGGCTCAAGCGCTGGACCCCGCAAAACATCGTCATCGGCGGTGCGGCTGGTGCCATTCCCCCGGTCATCGGTTGGACTTCGGTTACCGGAACATTTGCGCTGGAACCTTTCATCCTGTTCCTGATCATTTTTCTTTGGACGCCGCCACACTTCTGGGCGCTGGCATTGTTCAAGTCGGCTGATTATGGCCGGGCTGGCGTGCCGATGATGCCGAACGTGGCAGGAAATGCCTCAACACAGCGTCAGATATTCATCTACTCAGTGCTGCTGGCCTTGAGCGGGATGCTGCCCTTCGTGCTTGGGTACAACGGACCGGCATATGCCGCTGCCGCAGCCATTTTGGGCGGTGTGTTTGTCTGGCGCGCATGGGAAGTCAATTTGATGGACCCGCAGGACACCAAGATGATCAAAGCCAAGCAATTGTTCGGCTACTCGATTGTCTACTTGTTCGCATTGTTCGCCGTGCTGCTGGCTGAACGCGTCGTCATGGATCTGATGTGAGTATGGAAATGGCAAAACCTGAACTAGTCGAGATGACCCCGGACCAGAAAAAGGCCCAGCGCGCCCGCAATGTGGCGATAGCACTGGCGCTGGTGGCGTTCGTGGTGATCGTCTATGTCGGCACCTGGGCAAAACTGGGTGCCAACATTCTTGCCCGGCCGTTGTGAGAACCAGAACATGAACGAGCCAACCCTTCAGGCCAAAGGCGGTATCCGGCAGCACTACAAGGTGCTGGCGGTTTGCTTGTCCCTGGTGGGTGGCATGGGTGGCCTAGCATACGCTTCGGTGCCGCTGTACAAACTGTTTTGTCAGGTCACCGGTTATGGCGGAACGACGCAACGCGCCGATGCCAACGGCAACGCTCTTTCGCAACGTGAAGTGACCGTGCGCTTTGATGCGAACATCCAGCGCGGGCTTGGCTGGAAATTCTATCCAGCGCAACGCTCTGTAACCGTCCGGCTTGGCGAGACGATACAGGTCAATTACATTGCCGAGAACATGGGCGATGCCACCAGAACCGGTACGGCAACTTTCAATGTGACGCCGGGTCAGGCGGGGCCATACTTCAACAAGATCGAGTGTTTCTGCTTCACCGACACGGTGGTCAAGCCAAGCGAAAAGCTGGTAATGCCAGTCGTATTCTTCGTCGATCCGCAAATGGTCGAAACCGAGGAAGGGCGTGATGTGAATACCATCACGCTGTCCTACACATTCTTTGCCACCGACAAGCAGATATCCCCGGTGGCAGTGCAGACTGAGGGCGAGGCTGCTGGCAAGTCCGGCGGCTGACAGGAATTTCAGGATTGGCGGGAGCAATCAAACCCGCTGAAAATATGGGAGCATGAGCATGGCCGACGGGCACAAGGTAAACCACGACTACCACATCATAGACCCAAGCCCGTGGCCGTTCATCGGTTCGATCGGCGCATTGATAATGGCCATTGGCGGTGTTGGTTACATGCGCTGGCTTGCCGATGGCGAGTTCCTGCTGGGCGGCGTTAACCTGGCCAATCCTTTCCTGTTCTTCATCGGGCTGATCATCGTCCTCTACACCATGTTTGCTTGGTGGAGTGACACGGTGAAGGAAAGCCATCAGGGCCACCATACCCGCGTGGTTTCGCTGCATTTGCGCTACGGCATGATCCTGTTCATCGCCTCGGAAGTGATGTTCTTCGTCGCATGGTTCTGGGCATTCTTTGATGCCAGCCTGTTTGCAGGCGAAGCACAGCAAGTCATGCGCGTCGAACACACCGGCGGTCACTGGCCTCCAAAGGGCATCGAGGTTCTCGACCCATGGCACCTGCCGCTCTTCAACACGATCATCCTTCTGCTTTCAGGGACAACTGTCACATGGGCGCACCATGCCCTTTTGCACAATGACCGCAGCACGCTGAAAGGCATGCTTGTCATCACGGTAGCCCTGGGGATGCTGTTTTCGGGCGTTCAGGCCTATGAATACATCTACGCGCCATTCACCTTTGACGGGTCGATTTATGGTGCGACCTTCTACATGGCGACAGGTTTCCATGGGTTCCACGTTCTGATCGGAACCATATTCCTGCTGGTCTGCCTTCTGCGTGCAATGGCGGGCCATTTCACACCGCAGCAGCATTTCGGCTTCGAAGCTGCGGCCTGGTACTGGCACTTTGTTGACGTGGTCTGGCTGTTCCTTTTTTGCGCAGTCTATGTCTGGGCCTCTTGGGGCGCGACCGTGCACGGCTGATTGCCTCGCCCGGGTTCAATGCCAAACATCGGCGGGCGGTTCTTGAAAGGGAGCCGCCCGCTCCAATTTCACAAGTGATGGGGCTGCATGCGCTGGGGTTGGTTATCGGCAATCATTGTATTTCTGGTTTTGACCATGCCAGCGCAGGCTGGCGGCTGGCCAACGCCGCAAGACCCCGTTGATTTTTTGCGGGTGATCAAGTCGCAGCGCATTCTTGAAGCCTGGCGCAACGACATCAAGATCAGGACTTACCATATTTCGCTTGGTGGAAATCCGTTCGGCCACAAGCAAAAAGAGGGCGATGGCAGAACGCCGGAAGGTGTCTACACGCTCGATTATCGCAAGGTGGACAGCGTTGCCTACAAGGCGATGCACATTTCCTATCCCAATGCCGAGGACCGCAAACGGGCCAGCGAAGCAGGGGTAAAGCCCGGCGGCGCAATCATGATTCACGGGCAATGGGATGGTTTCGGCTGGCTGTCATGGCTACTTCAGAACTATGACTGGACCAATGGCTGTATCGGCCTTGCAAATGACGATCTGGATGATCTGTGGGAAATCGTGGCATGGAACACAAAAATCGAAATCCTGCCGTAATGGAAGGCGACACTCCTCAAATGTCCGCGCCGCAAAAACAGTTTCCCGCGCTTTCACCTGTCACCATCGGTTTGCGCTGCGCCTGCCCGCGATGCGGGGAGGGCAAGCTCTATGACGGAATGCTGAGCCCGGCAAAGCGTTGCAATGCCTGTGGGCTTGACTATGCCTTCATCGACTCAGGCGACGGCCCTGCAGTGTTTGTCATCCTCATTCTCGGTTTCGTTGTGGTGGGTCTGGCGCTTTTTGTCGAAACGACTTTCGAACCGCCGTTCTGGGTTCATGCGATCCTGTGGATACCGCTGATCACCGGCCTGTCGCTTTGGGCCCTGCGCATTACCAAGGCGATGATGATAGCTTTGCAGTTTCAAACGAAAGCTGAGCAGGGCCGCCTTTCATGAGCCGGTTTTCCAGGCTGCTGCTGATTGCGTGTGTGCTTGGCGCGACCGCGGTTTTGTGCGCGCTCGGGATTTGGCAATTGCAGCGATTGGGTCAAAAGGAAGCGCTGATAGCCAAGGTGGAGCAGCGGCTCAAGAGCACGCAGATGCCGCTGGCTGAAGCAGAAGCATTGCTGGCAAAGGGCGAGGACATCGAATATCTGCCCGTGCGCGTTTCCGGCCGCTTCGACCATTCACTGGAGATGTTCTTCTTCGCCACCCTCAAAACATCGGGCTGGAATGTCTACACACCGCTGCGGCTGGATGACGGCCGGGTTCTGCTGGTAAACCGTGGCTTTGTGCCAATGGATCGGCGCGATGCGGCCACCAGGCCGGACAGCGTGCCGGATGGCGTTCAGGAGATATCCGGCCTCGCCCGTCAGGTTCCGGCGCAAAAGCCCAACAGCTTCACGCCGCAAAACGAGCCGCAAAACCGCACATTCTTTTGGAAAAGCATGGGCGAGATGGCGGTGGCTGCCGGGCTTGAGCCCGACGCGCTGGTGCCGTTCTTCGTCGATGCAGGGCCGTCTGCTGTTGCCGGATCGCTGCCGGTGGGCGGCACAACCATCATCCAGTTTCCAAACAGCCATTTGCAATACGCCTTCACGTGGTTCGGCCTCGCGGCAGCTTGCCTTGGGGTTGGCGGTTTCTTTCTGTTTTCCCGTCGCACCCCGGCTTGACTTGAGCGTCGCTCATGCGTCATTTCGAACCATGAGGAGTGTTGCCTAGTGAACGCATCAGCAAACCAGCCAACAGCCGCCAAAACCGATCTGACCTTGCGTCTGTGCGGGCCGCGCGGATTTTGTGCAGGCGTTGACCGGGCAATCCAGATCGTCGTGCTGGCGCTGAAAAAGCACGGCGCACCGGTCTATGTTCGCCACGAGATCGTCCACAACCGCTATGTCGTCGAAGGGCTAGAAGCCCGCGGTGCCGTGTTTGTCCGCGAACTTGACGAAATCCCGGCGACCGGCCAGCCGGTGATATTCTCGGCACATGGCGTTCCCAAATCGGTTCCTGCCAATGCCGAAAAGCTCAATTTGATGTATCTGGATGCCACGTGCCCGTTGGTTTCCAAGGTTCACAAGCAGGCATTGCGCCACATGCGCCTTGGCCGTCATGTGTTTCTGGTCGGTCATGCCGGGCACCCCGAAGTCATTGGCACCATGGGGCAATTGCCCGAAGGCGCGGTGACACTTGTGGAAACCGAGGAAGAGGTTGACGCGCTGTCACCGCCAGATGAGGCGGCCTTGGGCTACGTTACACAAACCACCTTGTCGGTAGATGACACCGCCGGCATTCTTGAAAAGCTGCGGCAGCGGTTCCCGATGCTTCAGGACCCGGCAGCTGAATCCATCTGCTACGCCACCACCAACCGCCAGGACGCGGTAAAGCTTGCGGCAGAAGGCGCGGACCATTTCCTGATTGTTGGCGCGCCAAACTCCTCAAACTCCCGTCGTCTGGTCGAAGTGGCGCTCAAGGCCGGATCAAAAAATGCCATGCTCGTGCGCTCTGCCGCAGAAATCCCATGGGACGAGTTTGCAGGCGCACGCGTGATAGGACTTTCCGCCGGTGCATCAGCCCCGGAAATCTTGGTCAACGAGATCATCGAAAGCATCCGCTCGCGCTTCAACATGCAAATTGAGCTGGCTGAAACAGCGCAGGAAACCGAAATGTTCCCGGTCATGCGTGCATTGCGCGACGTGCCGCTGACAACTGCCGACATGGCCTTTGTGAACGGGAGCTGATCCTTGGCTGTCTACACCGAAATACGCGACGATGCGTTGCGCGCCCATTTGCGCCACTACGACCTTGGCGAACTTCACGCCCTCAAGGGCATTGCCGAGGGCGTTGAAAACTCCAATTTCATGTTAGGAACAGACGCCGGGCAATTCATCCTGACACTGTATGAAAAACGGGTGAACCCGGCGGACCTGCCGTTTTTTCTTGGGCTCATGCAATATCTGGCAGGGCGGGGGATCACTTGCCCGCGCCCCGTCGCCATGCGCGATGGGCAGCTTTTGGGTACGCTGGAAGGCAAGCCGGCAGCCATTGTCACATGGCTGGACGGAGTTTCCGTGCGCATGCCAACCCCGGCGCAATGCGGACAGGTCGGCGCAATCCTCGCAAGAATGCACCTTGCCGCCGACGGGTTTGATATTCACCGCGCCAATGCCCTGACACTGGCGAACTGGCGACCGCTGGCACAAAGATCGGCTGAACGTGCAAGCGAAGTTGAAGATGGTCTGGCCCCGTTCATTGCGCGTGAGCTCGATTATCTTGAAGCCAACTGGCCCTCATCCCTGCCGCGCGGGGTCATTCATGCCGATCTTTTCCGCGACAATGTGTTTTTTCTTGGCGACAATCTTTCGGGCGTAATCGACTTCTATTTTGCCTGCAACGACATCACCGCTTATGATTTGTCCATCTGCCTCAATGCTTGGTGCTTTGACGAAAAATGGCAAATTGATCCGCAAAAGGCGGCCGCAATGTTGTCGAACTATTGCGCGATCCGCCCGCTGAGCGACGCTGAATTTTCGGCATTGCCGATATTGGCCCGCGGTTCGGCCATGCGCTTTTTGCTGACCCGCTTGTATGACTGGCTGAACGTGCCGCCGGGTGCATTGGTCATTCCGCACGATCCGCGCGAATATTTGGCAAAGCTCAGGTTCCACCAAACTGTCAAATCCGCACAGCAATACGGCTTTGTCCCGGTCATGGCCGAATGACGCAGGAGACAGGCCGGGTATCAATATGGACGGACGGGGCATGCTCGGGAAATCCCGGCCCCGGTGGCTGGGGGGCAGTGCTGCGCTATGGCGGGCACGAGCGGGAACTAAGTGGCGGTGAAGCCGAGACCACCAACAACCGGATGGAACTTCGCGCCGCAATTGAGTCGCTCAATGCGCTCAAGCGCAGATGTGAGATCGACCTCTATACCGATTCCCAATATGTACGCGGCGGGGTAACCGGCTGGCTTGCCAACTGGAAACGCAATGGCTGGAAAACTTCCGACAAGAAGCCGGTAAAGAACGAGGATTTGTGGCGCGAGTTGGACACCGCGACCACAAGACATTCGATCGCCTGGCATTGGGTCAAGGGCCATGCCGGTCACCCGGAAAACGAGCGTGCGGACGAACTGGCCCGCGACGGCATGGCACCTTTCAAGTCGAAAAAAGCCGAACCCGGCTCAGCCTAGGCCTTCAATTGCTCAAGGATGTGCGCTGCGCCGGAAACATCAACGCCGCGGCCTTGCTCGACATTGACGGATTTCACAACGCCATTGTCTACGATCATCGAATAACGCCGCGACCGGCTCCCGAAACCCGCAATACTCATGTCAGCTTCCAGGCCGACTGCGCGGGTAAACGCGCCATTGCCATCGGCAAGGAAAATGATCTTTTCTTCGGCCTTGGTCGATTTGGCCCATTGCGACATCACCCAGACATCGTTGACCGAAACCACCGCGATTGCGTCGACGCCGCTCGAGAGAATTGTCTCGTGATGCTCAAGATATCCCGGCAGATGGTTCATCGTGCATGTCGGGGTGAATGCACCCGGTACCGCAAACAGCACGATCTTCTTGCCGCCAAAAACTTCGCCGACCGTACGGTCAGCGGGACCATCTGGCGTCATCACTTTGAACATTGCTTCGGGTAGCTGTTGGCCTGCTTCAATTGTCATGATTTTCCTCAAGGTTGAACTGCTGCAAGAAACAGCTTCGCAGCGTGTTATAAGGTCGAAACTGGAAAATTCGAGGAAAAACTATTGGGCGGTCAGGCTTTGTTCGATGGCTCTGGACCCAGCCACAAGCGTAAACCGGAATTGTTGCCCTGACGCCACGAAGCCCTTGGGTTGACCCGTCATTTCCACTGTGAATTCAGCCCGGTTTTCAGATCTCGCAGAAAGCTTTGGCAATGCCATGTACCAACCCGACGGACCTTGGGCGAACAGCGCCAATTGGTCTGATTGCGGGACCAAGGCTGAAATGGTCAGCGTTTTGTCCAAAACCACCACGCTCTCGACCTTGAACTGCGCATTGGGTTCACCGGGCAGGTTCAGTCGGGCCATAGCAACCAGTGTTTCGGTCCTTGGATCAGATTGGTTGAGTTCTGCTTCGCCGATTTCAAAGGAGACTTGGGCAGGTATGCAGATTTCCTCGCAAACGCCGGCCAGCAATTCCAACCGCAAGGCGCCGCCCTGCCTAGGGTTAGGGCGCGATCCCTCAAACGGAAATGCTGCCGGTCCGTCGTAACCGGCAAACTCGCTTGAGCCAGACTTCAAAAGCTTCGGCGCTGGGTAGGCCACTTCGACGCCTGCGAAATTTTCCGACTTCGAGAAGTCGAATATAGGTGGAATGCCGGAGCCGCCCGGCTCGCGCCAATAGGTTTTCCAGCCCGGCTTTAGGCGGATTTCAACAACGCCCGAAACCTTTCCGCTGGCCGGGTCGACATTTGCAGACAGCCGCGCCTCTCCTCCGCCCAGATCTTGCCACTGGGTGGAAGCAGCTTGCGCAGAAAACGGAAACCACAAGGAAACCGCAAGGACAGCAAATGGGAATGATCTGGTCATGCCTTGAACTACTCCCGGACATGGAAGAATGCGAACCAACTCTGATGCCATTTGCTCATTTTTCAGTGAAGGAGATCGCAAAGTTGCACATCCACCGGCTTTTCCCGGACGAATTGTCGCGCTAAAGTGAGATATGAAGACTTCTGGAAGATCCTCGATGATTCGCAGCCTCGATTCGCTTCAAGGCCAGTTTCTGGTTGCGATGCCCAACATGGGCGACGCCCGGTTCGAGCGAACCGTTGTGTTTGTGTGCGCCCATTCCAAAGATGGTTCGATGGGTTTTGTCATCAACCGCACACTGGAAAAGCCCTCGGTTCCCGATTTTCTGACCCAGTTGAATGTGATCAGCGAGGACGAAAAGAAGCGGTTTGCTGCGCATCTGTCTCGCACGCCACTCTACAATGGCGGGCCGGTTGAACCGGGCAGGGGGTTCGTCCTGCATTCCCCCGAATATGTTGCTGAATCAACCATCGTCATCGACGAAAGCGTTTCGCTGACAGCGACACTTGAGATTCTTCGCGCCATATCGCTTGGTCGCGGGCCAAGCAGGGCATTCATTGCGCTTGGCTATTCCGGATGGGCTGCCGGGCAGCTTGAAGAAGAAATCAGTGCCAATGGCTGGCTGACCTGCAATGCCGATGCAACGCTGATTTTCGATCTTGAAGAAGACACCAAGTACCAGCGCGCGCTGCGCAACATGGGCATCAATCCATTGTTGCTGTCGGGCGAAGCCGGCCACGCCTGAGCAGCGTTTCAGCCAGCTTACTGGCCGGCGAGGCGATACTCTTCAACCACCATCGCTTCCGCCTGCTGAATGCCCATCGCCTCACCAAACAGGTAGCCCTGGCCAAACTCGCATCCGAGTTGCAACAGTTCAGCCACGTCGGTTTCAGTTTCCACGCCTTCTGCAATCAGTTTCTGGTCAAGGCCATGTGCCATGGCGATGATCGAGCGCAACACAACCAGACGCTCCTTGCGGTCCCGGGCCTGTATGAAGCTACGGTCGATCTTGATCGTATCGAACGGGA
Organism: Salaquimonas sp.; assembly: GCA_041739465.1. Taxonomy (GTDB): domain Bacteria; phylum Pseudomonadota; class Alphaproteobacteria; order Rhizobiales; family Rhizobiaceae; genus BOKV01. Next base: position 14,964 of record JBGSNX010000081.1, on the reverse strand, counting down.
ACCGCATCAAATAGGCTAGACTGGAATAGCCGGTTCCAAAATCGTCCATCGACAGGCCGACGCCCAATGCCTTGATGCGCCGCAGCACTTCATTGGAGTTCTCCGGGTTCTCCATCACCAGACTTTCCGTCAGTTCAATGCGCATCATCGACGCTGGCAGGGAGGTGTTTTCAAGGATTTCGGCGATATCGGAGACAATGTCATGCCGAAGCAATTCACGGCTCGAAAGATTGATGCTGACAAACAGGGTGTTGTCGCCCGTTCTGCGGGCAAGGCCCGCAAAGTCACTCGCAGCGGTTTCCATGACGTAGGCGCCGAGCAGGTTTATCAATCCCGAACGCTCTGCCACCGGTATGAAATCAGCCGGTGAAACCTGGCCCAGTCTTGGATGGTTCCAGCGGATCAGTGCTTCAAAACCAACAATGATCTTGTCAGACAGGGCAACAATCGGCTGATAGAGCACTGAAATCTGTTTGCGCTCGATCGCCTGCTTGAGGTCTTCGGTAAGCAGCGTTGTCTCGTCGCGGGCCGTTCGGAACGCAGGGCGGAAGGGCTCTATCCGGTTTCCGCCAAACCGCTTGGCCTGGATCATGGCAAGCTCAGCATCGCGCAGAATGTCTGCTGGAAGCGAGTGTTCACCGGTCATGGTGGCAATGCCTATGGAGGCAGTGAGGTTCAACTCATCGCCCGCAAACATCAATGGCGCATTCAGCGTCTTGCGGATGGAATCTGCGAAGGCGGCAATTTTGTCCGGCGCAGTCTCCGCCAACAACAGCAGCGCAAATTGGTCCCCGTCAAGGCGGGCAAGACTGTCCCCCGCCCGCAACAGCCGGCTCAGTCGCCGCGCCGCGGTCAGCAGGATGGTGTCGCCAACGCCAAAGCCGAGCCGATTGTTGATTTCGCGGAACTTGTCGATGTTGATGTGAAAGACCGAAGGCCTTGCGCCATTGTCCCGCTTTGACAGCGACATCACGGTTTCGAGGCGGCTGACCAGTAGCAGCCGGTTGTCGAGGCCTGTGAGATTGTCGTGAATGGTGTCATGCAACAGCCGTTCTTCGGCATTTTTCGCATCGGTAATGTCGCTGATTGTGCCAATGCAGCGAATGAGTTCACCGCTGGTTCCAAGCAGTGGCCGCAGTTTCATGCGGAACCAGTGATATTGTCCCGCGTCAGAGCGCAATCGGAAGGTCTGGCCGATGCGGCCGCGCTTGTGGTCGACCATGGCATCGAGCGACGATCTGATCCGCTCCCGGTCGTTGGGATGCACCAGGTTGATCCAGGTTTTGGCCGGCGCGTTCAACACCCGATCCGGCAGGCCCAGAATATTGGCAGCTTCCTCGCCTGTGTGGATGAAATCGCGCATTGCATCCCAGTCAAACAGGATGTCACCCGATCCAGTCAGGGCCAATGCCTGCCGTTCGACATCGCTGACAATGCCTTCCGACAAGATACCGCCGGCGAATGCATGCTGCATCACCGTAAAGCCAAGAAGCATGACAATCAGAACCAGCCCCCCGGCAAGTGCAGGCTGAATGATGTCGTTGGAAATTGCCCCTGTCGCGGTTAGCCAGGCTCCCATCAGCCAAGCCAGCGTCAAGATCCAGGTCGGTATCAGCATGATGGCGCGGTCAAAGCCGCGCAATGCCATGAAAACGATGAGACCCGCGCCTGCAAGACAGGTCAGCGCAAACGACAGGCGGGCTATGCCTGCTGCGACCTCCGGAATTGCAATGGCCACGCCAAGCAACAGCACAAGGCCAAGCAGCCAGCCAATGGCGACGGTGGAGAAGTGCGAATGCCACCGGTTGAGATTGAGGTAGGCGTAGAGGAAAATCAGCAATGCTGCTGCAAGGAACACTTCCACGCTCGCCCGCCAGACTGGCGCGCCGGCGGGCGAGATGGTGATCACCCGGTCCCAGAACCCGAAATCGACGCACACATAGGCCAACACGCCCCATGCCAACGCGGCAGTGGCCGGGAACATAGCCGAACCCTTGACCACGAACAGAATGGTCAACAGCACGGCTAGCAAGCCCGATATTCCAAGAACAATGCCGCGATACAGCGTGTAGCTGTTGATTGTGTCCTTGTAGGCGTCAGGCTCCCAAAGATAGAGCTTGGGCAGCGAGGGCGTGTGCAATTCGGCGATCAGCGTGACGACTGCACCCGGATCAAGGGTCACGAGGAAAACATCAGCTTCGCGGTCCTGGCGCGCTTCCAGCGAAAATCCTTCGCTGGGCGTGATCGAACCAATGCGGGCAGTGTCGAGGTTTGGCCAGAACACCCCTGAACCTGCCAGTCGGTAGTGGGGAGCCACAATCAGCCTGTCGATCTGCTCGTTGCTGTTGTTGGCAAGCGAGAATACCGCCCAATTGCTGGCATCCTCGTCAAGTTTGGGACGCACCTCAATGCGGCGCACAATGCCATCAAGATCGGGAGCGGTGGAAATGCGCAGGCTTCCTGAATGGCGAAGATGCATCTCCAGCGACGTTGTCAAATCGATCGCAGGCGCATCCTTGCTGACCACAACAGGCTCCAGCGCGATCGACGGGCTGGAAATGCACAACGCGGCCAATGCTGACAATGCCAGCAATAGCAGCGCGTGCCGAAGTGATTTGATTGCAAAATTCAATGCTGCCTGTTCCAAGCTTTGTCGCGCGCAGGCCTTGGCCCACATGCGCTCTGCAAATGCCATAACCTGCCAAGCCGCCCGCGTAAACGCCGCACGTCTTGACGGAAGTCTTTATCGGAGCGTTGCGCCTTGCATTTGCGCTACACTTTCAGGGGCCCGAATTTGCACGAATGTATCGCTGCGCAGCCTTGCAAACAGCAGATGATCGCGGCGCACCCCGTTTATCTCAAGGTAGGCTCTTGCCTTTCCTTCGGCAACAAATCCGCACTTTTCAAGGACGCGGATGGATGGAATGTTTTCCGGCAGGCAGGCTGCCTCCACCCGCTCCAGTCCGAAACGTGAAAAGGCCTCGGCTAGAACAAGCCCAACCGCACGGGTCATGATGCCCTTACCGGCATGGCTTTTGCCCATCCAGTAGCCAATCTGGCCTGAATGCGAGGCACCGTGGCGAATCTGCGAGAGCGTCAAGCCGCCCTGCAGTTCCTTGCCTCCATTGCCAAAGACGAACCAAGTGTGGGCGGTAAGCGCGGCAGCTTCACGGGCATGCCGGTCCAACCGCCGCCGGAAGCCGGCCTTGCTCAAGTCATCAAGCGGCCAGCGGGGTTCGAATGGCATGAGAAAATCGGCGCTCTGCTCGCGAAGATCGCGCCACTGTGCGAAATCCTCTGTGCGCGGCTCGCGCAGCCAGACATTGCCTTGGCCCAGTTCTTTCCGGTCTCTGGCTTTGTTCAGGAAAAGCCGCATTTCACATGCCCTACGCTACTCTGCCGCTGCCGCAGCACGGAAGCCAAGCCTTGCAGCGATTTCTTCCTGACGCATCACGCCGCCGACCGGGCCAACCGCAGCAAGTGTCGGATTGGATTGGGTAAACAGTCGAACGGCCAGATCCTGCAATCTTTCGGCAGAGATAGCCGCGAGCCGGTCGTTGAGTTCTTCGTTGGTGACGAGACGACCGTAAAGCAGGATCTGCCGGGCAATCTGTCCCGATCTGGAAGAGGGGCTTTCCATGCTCATCAGCAGGCTGGAGCGGATTTGCGCCCGTGCCCGCTTCACTTCCTGTTCGTTGATGTCCTGTGCGGCACGCAACAACTCATCGATGATTACAGGAACCAGTTCGACAGCGTCTTCTTCCCCGGTTGCGGCATGAATGCCGAACACGCCGGAATCAGAAAACGCCCAATGGAAGGCATAGATCGAGTAGCAAAGGCCACGTTTTTCACGCACTTCCTGGAAAAGGCGCGAAGACATGCCGCCGCCAAGCACTGTTGCCAGCAATTGTGACGCGTAAAAATCGCGAACCTGGTACGGTTTGCCTTCAAAGCCGATAACGATCTGCGCTTCCTGAAAGTCGCGTTCCAAAAGACATTCACCGCCCCTGTAGAATGCGGCCTGGGGTGCAGCGCCACCTTCATTGCCAAACTGGCCGAAAGTCTGGCTGGCTTGCGCCACGAGCTTGGCATGGTCAACTCTGCCGGCTGCCGAAAGCACCATGCTCGGCCCGCGATAATGGTCGGAAAGATAGGCTCGCAAGCTTTGCGCGCCGAATGACTTCACCGTTTCGGGGGTTCCAAGGATAGGCCGTCCGATTGGCTGGCCAGCAAAGGCGGTATCCTGGAAAAGGTCGAAAACCAGATCATCGGGCGTGTCGTTTGCCGCCCCGATTTCCTGCAGAATGACGTGCTGCTCGCGCTCCAGCTCGGCTTCGTCGAATGTCGAATTTGCCAGAATGTCGTGAAGAATGTCGATCCCCAGTTCAACATCATCCTGCAACACGCGCGCATAGTAGGAAGTGGTCTCGACACTTGTCGCGGCATTCACATCGCCGCCGACATTCTCGATTTCCTCGGCAATCTGGATCGCGGTGCGGCTGGTGGTGCCCTTGAACGCCATGTGCTCCAGCAAATGGGCCACGCCATGCTGTTCGCGCTTTTCATTGCGCGCACCCGCCTTGACCCATATCCCCAACGCCGCACTTTCAAGGTCGGGCATGTTTTCGCTCACAACGGTCAGACCGTTTTCAAGCTGTGTTACTTCTACGCTCATTTCGTCATTCTACCGTCACACTGCCGCCATGTCATTTCGTTTTAGCACCAAGTCAGTTGCTTTCGCAAAGATGGTTATGGCTGACGGATCCGGGCTTCGACAAACGCCTCGATGGCACCAAGGTCATTTGCCACCGTTTCGAAGCGTTCGGGCCGTTGCATCAGGTCTCCGCACCAGGCAGGCAATTGCGGGCGGATGCCGGTAGCGGCAAACACTGCATCGGGAAACTTTGCCGGGTGGGCAGTGGCAAGCGTCACCATTGGTGCATTTCCGGCGTATTGCTGCGCAACGTGCAGACCAACGGCAGTATGCGGATCGGCAAGGTATCCAGTGTTAAGCAGGGTTCTGGCAAGAATAGCAGCGGTCTGCTCTTCGCTTGCTGCCCCGGCATCAAATTCGGCGCGAATGCGTGAGATAACTGTCTCAGGCAGTGCAAACGCGCCCGATTGCGTCAATGAACCCATCATTGCCAGCACGCCTTGATGGTCGGCTCCGACCGCCTCATACAACAGGCGCTCGAAATTTGATGAAACCTGGATGTCCATCGAAGGCGAAATGGTGGCATGAACGCCCGTCACTTCGTAGCGCCCGCTGGCAATGGTTCTAGCGAGAATGTCGTTGCGGTTTGTGGCAATCACCAGACGCTCGACCGGCAGGCCCATCTGCTTGGCGGCATAACCAGCAAAGATATCGCCGAAATTGCCTGTTGGAACCGTAAATGAAACGGCCCGCTGCGGCGCCCCAAGCCTTGATGCAGCATAAAAATAGTAGACGATCTGGGCCATGATCCTGCCCCAGTTGATCGAATTGACGCCCGAAAGCTGCACCTTGTCGCGAAATTTGTGATCGTTGAACATCGACTTCACCAGCGCCTGGCAATCGTCAAAATTGCCCTCTACTGCCACAGCGTGAACATTGGCATCGGTAGCCGTCGTCATTTGCCGTTGTTGAACCGGTGAAACCTTGCCCTTAGGAAAAAGGATGAAGATGTCGGTGTTTTCGCGACCGCGAAAGGCTTCGATTGCCGCGCCGCCGGTATCTCCCGAAGTCGCGCCAACAATGGTTGCCCGATCACCCCGCCCCGAAAGCACATGATCCATCAGCCGGGCAAGCAATTGCATTGCCACGTCCTTGAAGGCGAGCGTGGGACCGTGAAACAGTTCCAGAATGTAGTGGGATGGGCCGGTCTGTACGAGCGGGGTTACCGCGTCATGCCTGAATGTCGCGTAGGACGCATCGATCATCGCGTCAAAGTCAGCCCTTGCGATTTCACCTCCGGCATAGGGCCACAAAACCGCCTTTGCGACTTCACTGTAAGACATTGTCGCAAATGCAGTGATTTCGGCAGCCGAAACCTGCGGCCAGGATTGCGGCAGATACAAACCGCCATCACGGGCAAGTCCCGCCAGCAGTGCATCTGAAAAGCCAAGGACTGGCGCGGTTCCGCGGGTGCTTTTGTATTGCAAGAAACGATCCTCATGACGCCAGTTGGCAAGTGCGCCATCTGGCAGGCGCGCCGCGTTTTAGCCTTGTTCAAAAGCCAAGTGCAAGCTTGGCGGATTTGCCATGTTTCTATTGCACCCGTTCGCATTCCAATTGAGGACTGCTATAGAAGCACCGGAAAGACAATCTGCGGAAGCATGCAATGAAAAGAAGTGTTCATTTTTTGGGTCGCCGGTCGCTGATGCTAGCGGCAGCAATGGCAGGAATAACGACAGCAATGGCTGGCTGCACCGCAGGATCGGGGCAGGTGGATTCAACCCTTGGCAGCGCGCAGCAGCAACCATCGGTTTCCGGACAGGCCTTGCCGGCGCAGCCGGCAGTGGACCAGGTGCAGGATTTGCGGGCCTATTGCCCCAAGACAGTCCAGCGGGCCGGGACCGAAACCTTCAACTTGTTTCCGGAGAAAATGAAGAAGGACGATCCGGACTCAGCAAAACTGTTGCGTTTCCGCGCCACGATTACGGAGATCGTTCGCGAGTGCAATTATGCAGGTGACCTGCTCAACATGAAGGTTGGCGTGGCCGGACGCATCATTTCCGGGCCTTCCGGTGAAACCGGGCAGTTCCTCATGCCGATCCGGATTGCCGTCACCCGCGGTGATGAAGTCCTTTACACGCAATTGCATGAAGTGCCCACGGAAGTGCCGCCCGGTCGCACCAACAACACGTTCAATTTTGTGGATTCCTCGATCACCATTCCCAAGCCGGACAAGGAAAACATCATCATCTATGTCGGCTATGACGAGCAGCGCAACGATCCGGCCGGTTCGGGCGTGAAGCCGAAGGACAAGCCGCTGGCCAAGGTCAACTGAGACTGGCCCAAGCCAAAACCGGCTAGCCCTCTCAACGTTGCGAGTAGCAACTTGTTGCTGACAGCAGGTATCTGCAGGCAGGAAAGGCACCTTCGACATGAGAAAACTGATCGCCTGGAACGTCATGACGCTGGACGGCTTCTTCGAAGGCTCCAGCCCTTGGCAACTCGACATGCACGCAACGGTCTGGGGTGAGGAATTACAGGAGTTCTCGCTCACTCAGGGTGCGCAGATCGGGACGTTGCTGTTTGGACGGCGCACCTATGAGGGCATGCGCGACTACTGGATCAAGGAAGAGGGTCCAATTGCCAGCATGATGAACGGTGTCGACAAGGCGGTGGCCAGCCGCACCCTGGAAGTAGCCGATTGGGCCAACAGCATCCTTTTGAGCGGCGAAGCGGCACAAACCGTTCGGGCGCTCAAGCAGGAGGAAGGCCGGGACGTTTACGTGTTTGGCAGCGCTGACCTGCTCTCAACCTTGATGGCTGAAAACCTGGTGGACGAATATCGCATCTGCCTTGCTCCCGTGGTGTGGGGCGAGGGAACGCCATTGTTCAAACCCACAGGCGGGCGCACCCACTTCACCTTGAGGGAAAGCCGACCTCTCAAGACCGGCGGGCTGATCCTTTTTTACGAACGCAAGAGCGCCTGAAAATCGGTCTTCCGGCCGAACTTGCTTCAGTCCAGGCCAAACCCGTCCCATTGGCTGAAAGCATCAATGGTGGCTGGCAACAGGAAATGGCTGGCAATGACGGTTTCGGCGCCCGCTTCACTCAGTTTTTCGGCGTGCTGCGGATAGCTGTGCTTGCCGCCGGTGAAGCCTATGACCCGTGCGCCGGCCCGTTTTGCCGCTAACACGCCATGCGTTGAATCCTCGATCACCACCGCCTGCCTGCCGGAAACGCCGAACTCGCGCATCGCATGCAGAAAAATGTCCGGCGCAGGTTTTGGAGCAGGCGGTGTGAGATCCTTGGCGGAGTAGATGGCGGGCTTGAAAGCTTCGTGCAGGCCGGTCTTCTTCAGCATCAGCTCAAGCCTTTTGGGGCCTGAATTGGAACAGATGCAGCGCGGCAGGGTGATTTTCTTCAATGCAGCTGCAATGCCTGAGATCGCGACAATTTCCCGCTCGAGGATTTCGTCCAGTTCCAGCTCAACCTGTTTGTAGAAGCCTTCCGGCAGCTTCTTTCCAAGCTCTTCTTCGATTTCCCTTGAAATCACCTCTCCCGTTTTCCCGGCAAAACGGCCTGAGAATTCAGTTGTTGAAAGCTTGAAACCCTGTTCGCCATAGCGTCGTGATTCATGGCGGGCCGCCAGGTACTCGGAATCAACAAGGACGCCGTCACAATCGAAAATAACCAGCTTGATTTCAGACATCACACCAACACGCGATTTGAGGAATGCGTGTCGTTAGCAGATGCCACGACGCTGGCAAAGCCGTTTGCAGGCTTCAATTGTCGAGGCGACACGAAGGCGCCTCCCCAATTGATGCAAATCGATCCAAACCCTTAACCCTTAATCAACCTCGTTGAGTAACCATGCACCCAGGTTTTGTCCTGCGTACCTGGTGGATCATGAGCGTTTTGAGTCTGGCGGAACTGGGTTCCGTCCAAAATCGCGGCAATGCCGCACCGTTTTCCCTCGTCGACACGATCATCAAGGGCGATTGCGTTTCAGCAATGTCCCGTATGCCCGAAGGCTCGGTGGACGCAATCTTCGCCGACCCGCCCTACAATCTCCAACTTGAGGGCACCTTGCACCGCCCCGACCAGTCCAAGGTGGATGCGGTGGATGATGACTGGGACAAGTTCCAGGATTTTGCCGCCTATGATGCCTTCACCCGCGCCTGGCTTTTGGCCGCACGGCGGGTGTTGAAGCCGAACGGCACGATCTGGGTGATTGGTTCGTATCACAACATTTTCCGTGTCGGCTCGGTGCTTCAGGACCTTGGCTACTGGGTTCTCAACGACATTGTCTGGCGCAAGGCCAACCCGATGCCCAATTTCCGGGGGCGCAGGTTCACCAATGCGCATGAAACGCTAATCTGGGCTTCACGGGACCAGAACGCGAAGAATTACACGTTCAATTATGAAGCCATGAAAATGGCCAATGACGAAGTGCAGATGCGTTCGGATTGGCTTTTCCCCATCTGCACCGGATCAGAACGGCTGAAGGATGCAACCGGAGCCAAGGCGCACCCGACCCAGAAGCCCGAAGCATTGCTGCACAGGGTGATGATGAGTTCGACCCGTCCGGGCGACATCATTCTGGATCCGTTTTTTGGAACCGGCACAACCGGCGCCGTAGCCAAGCGGCTCGGGCGGCACTTCATCGGCATCGAGCGCCAGGATTCCTACATCGAGGCGGCACAAGCGCGCATCGCAGCAATTGATGTCGCCTCCGGACCGGTTTTGGCCGTGACCACCAGCAAGCGCGCTGAACCGCGCGTGGCCTTCGGCGCGCTCGTCGAAAACGGCATGATCCCCGCAGGCACTATCCTTACCGATGCAAAGCGGCGCTTCCATGCAGTCGTGCGAATGGATGGCTCGGTGCAAATGGACGGCAATGCCGCTTCCATCCACCGCATGGGCGCAATAGTGCAGGGTCTTGATGCCTGCAACGGCTGGACTTTCTGGCATACTTCGCAAGGCGACCAGCTGCAGCCAATCGACGAGGTGCGCACCCGCTACCGGGCAGACACCGCCGCTGCTGGCGCGTGAAAGCCGAAACCGGCAAGATCGGCCCGCAGTTGTTGTGGGTCGGTAAAAAGCACTGCATGCCATCCGGCAGCAATTGCGCCTTCGACGTTCTTGGCGCTGTCGTCAATGAACAGCGTCGTTGAAGGGTCAAGCCCGAACGCCTTCACGTGGGTTTCATAGATTTCGCGCTGAGGCTTCAAAAGGCCTATTTCAGCTGAAACCGTCACGCCTCGGCTCTCGTTGAGAAAATCGAACCTTGCCTGCGCTTCGATGAACGTGTCGGCGGCAAAGTTGGTGAGCATGGTCACGTCATGGCCTTGCGCGATCAACCAGCGCAGCAGGGTGACGCTCCCGTCAATGGCGTGCGGCACCATCATGTGCCAGTTCTTCCGCCATGCACGGATCAGCATTTCCTTGTCGGGATGGCTGGAAATCAGCAATTCTTCCGCTTCGGCCCAACTGCGCCCGCGATCCTGTTCGATGTTCCATTCCGGGGTGCAGATTTCCGCCAGAAATTGCTGGCGCTCTTTGGCGTCCTGAATGAGTTCCAGATAGGCAAGCTCCGGATCGTAATGGAGCAGCACTTTGCCGATGTCGAAAACGATGTGGCGGATGGTCATTGCTGGCGGCCTTTGGCTGGACTGATTCGATCGAATGCATCGGGAATAGCGCAAGCGATCACTTTTTTCATGACTGTTGGTAGCGCTTCGCCGGCAAGGCTTGCCCCGCCTGCCCACCAGCCGGGCAATGGAACGGGTCCAGCGGCCTGCGTCTGCCACACCTCGAGTTCAAGATCGAAATGGGTGAACGAATGGCGGATCGTTCCCTTCCTTTGCCAATTGCCGGCCATCGGCGCCGCGGATGCGCCAATGGCGCCATCGCCACGAACCGACCAGTCCGTCGTCGGCGTGGCCGCCATGCCACCCAGCATGCCCTTGTCGCTGCGCTTTTCAAGGAATACCTCGCCCTTGGCGTTGCAGATCACGAACGCGGCTCCGACACGGGCAGGTTTTTTACGTTTCGCCAGTTTGCGCGGAAAGGCCTCGGCATCGCCAACACTGGCGGCACGGCAGGCATTTTGTAGCGGACAAAGCGAACAGGCCGGCTTTCGCGGTGAGCACAATGTCGCGCCCAGATCCATCATTGCCTGCGCGAAATCGCCGGGCCGGTCCATCGGCAGCATGGCGCTGACATGGGCGCGAACCGTTTCCTTGCCCTGCGGCATCGGCTCCATGATGCGGAACAGCCGCGAAACCACGCGCTCAACATTGCCGTCCACCACCGCAACCGGCTCGTCAAAGGCGATCGAGGCGATTGCCGCTGCGGTGTAGGGGCCGATGCCGGGGAGGGCGGCAAGGCCGCTTGCGGTTTGCGGGAAAGCCCCGCCAAGTTCACGCCAGACCGTTTGGGCACATTTCTTGAGGTTTCGCGCTCGTGAATAATAGCCAAGACCTGCCCAGGCCTTCATCACTTCATCGTCGTTTTCGCAGGCCAGATCACTGAGATTTGGCCATTTTTGCAGGAAATCGAGAAAATAGGCGACAACCGTGCGAACCTGGGTCTGCTGCAACATGACTTCCGACAGCCACACGTGGTATGGGTCTGGCCTGACGCCGGTTTTGCGCAATGCAGGTGGCACCCGCCAAGGCATTGGCCGCGCATGGCGGTCATACCATTCGAGCAGTGCGCTTGCTTGAGGATCGGAACCAGGGTTTTTCATGGCGACCAACGACAGGATTGTCAGCATGAAATCAAGCGCCACCGCGACGGATTGCAAGGGATGAGCAGCGGGCCGCAAGACCGTTTTCGCAAGGCAAGGCCGGTCTCCGAACTTGCAGCGCTGGTTCTTGAGCCGGTTATTGCCCGCCGTGCGGGCATGCGCATCGATTTGCTGGCGGCTTGGGCGGAAATTGTCGGGCCACTTCACGCGGGGTATACAAGACCGGAAAAAATAATCTGGCCAAGGCGCGCCACGGACGAAGACCCGTTCCAACCGGGACAATTGGTCGTTGCCTGCGAAGGCGCCAGGGCAGTGCTGTTCCAGCACGAAATTGACGAGGTGCTCTCCCGTCTCAACATCTATTTCGGCTTTCAGGCGATTGCCCGCATCAGGATTGTCCAAAAACCTGTGCTCAAACTTCGCGAACGGCCAATGCCGCTCGATCAAAGGCTGAACCCGGCCCAGACAACAAGACTTTCCGGCATCCTTGAAAAAGTCGATGACGACAAGTTGCGCCAAAGCCTCGCGCGCCTCGGCAAAGGCGTCATGGCCAAAGCAGCGCGGGAGAAAGGCGAACGTTGAACGCAGTGTTCAGCGCCCGTTCAGGGGCCTGATTGTAACAATCAATTTACCGCCGATGGTGGCAAAGCCACATTTTCTGTGCCAATTGCAAAGTCTCGTTCACGGCGGCAAGCGCCGACAAGCAAGAAGCTGTTACAAAAAGGATGTGACCCATGAATTTTGACCGCCGAATTGCCATGAAGCTGGCCGCCTCCATGGCTGCTACCGCTGCGTCAATGCCCCTTGCTGCTGCCCTGTCCGGCATCGCATCGACACCAGCTGCTGCCCAATCGGCGTTGAAGCTGATGGAGCCACAGGCGCTGCCTGACATGGTGATGGGCGATCCTGCGGCAAAAGTGACCATCGTCGAATATTCCTCGATGACTTGTCCGCATTGCGCAAATTTCCACGAAAACACGCTGCCGGGCCTCAAGGAAAAATACATCGACACCGGCAAGGTGAAGCTGGTTTTCCGCGAATTCCCGTTCGACCCGCGTGCAGCGGCTGCCTTCATGCTGGCGCGTTGCGCGCCGGAGGGGCAGTATTTCCCGATGGTCGACGTGCTCTACAAACAGCAGCAGGTGTGGGCATCAGCGGTAGATGCGCGTGTTCCGATGCTGCAAATCGCCAAACTGGCCGGTTTTACACAGGAGTCGTTCGAAGCCTGCTTGAAAAATCAGGAACTGCTGGACAAGGTCAGGGCAGTTTTTGACAAAGCGGCAAAGGACTATGGCGTTGAGTCAACGCCGACCTTTTTCATCAATGGCGAAAAGCATACAGGAGCATTGTCGCTCGAGGAAATGTCGAAAATCATCGACAAATACCTTTGAGCGCGAAGAGAGTGGCGCAACTGGTTTGAGAACCGGTTGCGCTGTGCGCAGTTGCGCGCATTTGGCTGAAAGGACGCAGCTGTGAGATTCAACAAGCTGCGCCTTCTGGGCTTCAAGTCCTTTGTCGAACCAACAGAATTCCTGATCGAGGAAGGTCTGACCGGCGTCGTCGGGCCAAACGGTTGCGGCAAGTCGAACCTTGTTGAAGCGTTGCGCTGGGTCATGGGCGAAAGCTCGTACAAGAACATGCGCGCCTCTGGCATGGACGATGTCATTTTCTCCGGTTCCGGCAACAGGCCTGCCCGCAACACTGCCGAAGTCGGGCTGTTTTTGGACAATTCCTCGCGAACTGCACCAGCAGCGTTCAACGATGCAGATGAGTTGCAGGTTACCCGCCGCATCGAGCGTGAATCGGGTTCGGCTTACCGCATCAACGGGCGGGAAGTGCGCGCAAAGGATGTGCAACTGCTGTTTGCTGATGCATCAACCGGCGCCCGCTCGCCCTCGATGGTGGGTCAGGGGCGAATTGGCGAACTGATTTCAGCCAAGCCACAGGCACGCCGCGCGCTATTGGAAGAAGCGGCCGGAATATCCGGCTTGCATACCCGCCGCCACGAGGCCGAACTTCGCTTGCGGGCGGCTGAGCAAAATCTTGAGCGGCTCGAAGACGTTTTGGCCCAGATGGACCAGCAGATCGAGAACCTCAAACGCCAGGCGCGTCAGGCAAACCGCTACCGCACGCTTTCAGCTGAGATCCGCCGCACTGAGGCGCTTTTGTTCCATCTGCGCTGGTCAACCGCCAAAAGCGCCGAGGGCGAAGCGCAGAGCGCGCTTTCCACAGCAGCCCTTGCAACAGGCCACAAAGCCGAGGCGCAGGCAGACGCTGCCAAGCAACAAGCAATTCTGGCCGCCGGCCTTCCGGAATTGCGCGACAACGAGGCAAGGGCAGCCGCCGCGCTGCAACGCCTTTCGATTGCCCGCAACCAGCTGGACGAGGAAGTCGCCCGGCTCAAGGCCCGCCGTCAGGAGCTTGAACAGCGCATTGTCCAACTGGACGCCGACATTGCGCGTGAGCAGGCAATGATTGCCGAAAATGGCGCAATCATCGGGCGACTGGCCGAAGAAGCCCGCCAGCTTGAGGCAGAATCTGGAAGTGTCGACGAACGAATGCAGGCCAGCCGACTGGCGATGGAAGCGGCAGCCGCCGTGGTTGCAGACAGCGAAAACGGCTTTGCCGAACTTACCGCGACCGCTGCGCAGGAACGCACCCGCAAGGCGCAGTTTGAAAAGACATTGCGCGAGGCGGGTGAACGCGGACGCCGCACCGGCGAACAATTGCAGCGCATCGAAACCGAACTTGCCGATGTCACTCGCCAGATAGCCGCCCTTGATGGTTCAGCCGAACGGCGCGAACGCGTGGAATTGCTGGAAAAACGCGCCGAAGATGTTGAGAGCGACACGCTCGCTGCCGAGCAGGAACTGGAAAATGCCCGGCTCGCCGAACAGGAATTGCGAAAGCCGCTGGCGCAGGCAGAAGCGGTTGCAAACCAGATCGAGACAGAAGCGCGTACACTGAGCCGTATCTTGAACCAGGGTGGCCAAGACCTTTTTCCCGCCATTGTCGAGCGCATTGCCGTAGATCGCGGCTACGAAATGGCCTTGGGCGCAGCGCTCGGTGAAGACCTCGACGTACCGGTTGATGCTGCCGCTCCTGCCCATTGGAGCCTTACCGATGCTGCCGGTGATCCACCGCTGCCCGATGGTATCGTGCCGCTTTCGCGCCATGTCAAAGCACCGCCTGAACTTGCGCGGCGGCTGGCGCAAACCGGCATTGCAACGCGCGAACAAGGGCAGACATTTGCCGCAGCCCTAGCGCCCGGGCAGGTGCTGGTCACTCGTGAAGGCGATCTTTGGCGGTGGGACGGTTATGTTGCGGGCGCCGAAGCACCCACTGCCGCCGCCCAGAAACTTGCCCAGAAAAACCGCCTGATCGAACTTGAACGCGAAGCGCAGGATGCAGCGCAGGTTTTGTCCAGCGCAAGGCAAATCCATGAAGCAGGGCGTAACCGGGCGAAAGAAGCCGGTGATGCCGAGCGCGCCGCGCGCGATGCCTGGCGCAGCGTACAACAGGAACTTGCCAACGCGAGGGAAGCGCTGGCCGCCGCCGA
>JBGSNX010000062.1:0-7954 GCA_041739465.1 Salaquimonas sp. | reverse complement strand
ACGGGCAACGCAGCCGACGGGAAGACCTGGGCTTGTGCAGTAGATCACCCTTGCGCTCGGTGCCGGGCGCACGACGCAGCCTGCCGGAACGCCAACTCCCGTGCAGTATACGACCGTCTGGGCCTCGGCCTGCGGCGCAGATGCGAGAGTGACCCCGACCAGCGAGACAGCGCCAAGAAGCGCCAATGAAAGATCCGTTCGAAACATCGCTACTTCTCCACATATCTGACGAACGACATTGTTCGTGATGGCGTCGCCCATCATGGAGCGGCTGCAATTCACGGGTGTTACGAAATCAGGGCAAGATGTGACGAGGTGTTTCGAGGTTGGGCGTCTTTCATATTCTGAAACAACTTCGCATCGCACAAGCATCGGGAAAAATGACGGGCTCGCGTCCATCGACGGGAAACCTGAAAGTGTGGTCGTTGTCGACGACAACGATGAGTTCCGCGCACTACTGCGCCGGTTCTTGACCGAGCATGGGTTTGACACCCACACCGTGGACGGCAGCGCGGCTCTTGATCCAGTTTGACATTTTTTGGCACCTCGGTACCTTTGGCCAAGGAGGCCGACGATGAAACTGACATCATTCGCATTCGCAATGGCACTGGCAGGCCCCGCAGCAGCGCAGGGCATTGTCGTTCCAGCCAACATGGAAATTTTCGACGGGGTGACGAAATCCAGTCATGTCGAGGGCGGGCGGCTGATTGTCGATGACTTCTACGCCATCGACTCCCGTTTCCAGTTGCAAACTGCCGGCGGCCAGACGATTTGCTCCGGCACCCGCAGGCAAGGTGTGGGCGGCGGAACGTTTTCCGGTAAATGCTTCGGTTACAAGGCACGCGGCAACTATTCCCAAAGCGCGTCCGGTGTGGTGCGGATGCGTTGGGACTATTCCAATTCCTGGATCAAGATGCAGGCGCGTGTTCAATAGGCACAAATCAAATCTGGACACAGGACATACACATTGCGCAATGCACTTTTTGCCATACTGGTCATGCTGTCTTCGCCCGCGATGGCGCAAGGCTATACCCGGGTGACGGACCAGGCGGCTTTCGTCGATCTCGTCGGTGGCAAGAGCCTTACCGGTCTTGGTGTCAGCCTGACGGTTGCAGCCTCCGGCACCATCGGCGGACGCGCGTTCGGGCGGGATGTAAGTGGCCAATGGGCGTGGAATGACGGTTACTTCTGCCGATCCATGCGGGCGGGTGACCGGGTGTTCGCGCTCAACTGCCAACTGGTGGAGCGTCAGGGCGACCGGCTGCGGTTCATCGCCGACCGGGGCAAGGGTGATACCGCCAACTTGCGCATTCGCTGATCACAGGCGCGGCGAACCGCTAATAGCGTCTTTGGGGTGGGCATTGGAACCTGCAAATTAGTTTCCGCATGAAGGAATAGAAGGCTCGCTGACCCGTTGGTGTTGTCGGGATCGCTATGGTGCGGTTCCATGCAAAACGGAGAACAGCCATGAAAAAGCTGACAGCAATTCTTGCCGCAACTGCGGTTGCAACTGGTTCCTTGCTCACACCGGCATTTGCCGATGCAGGCCGGAACAACCCGGTCGCAGCATTCTTTGCCAAGGCAGCGAAAGCGGCTCCTGCGGTGAGTACTGAATTCCGTGCCATCACCATTGCCGCGCAGGGCAAGGGAAAAGGCAAGGGGAACCGGTCGAAGGGCAATTCGAATTCGAGCAGCAATTCTTCATCGAACTCGTCTTCAAACTCTTCGTCGAACGGAAGCTCCAATTCGAGCAGCAATTCTTCCTCGAACTCGTCTTCAAACTCTTCATCGAACAGCAGCTCCAATTCGAGCAGCAATTCGTCGTCGAACTCCTCTTCGAACAGCAGCTCGAATTCGTCTTCCAATTCGTCTTCGAACAGCAACTCGAATTCCAACAGCAACTGAGCGCAAAGCCCGGAAGCATGCAGAAGAAAGGAGCCGGGTTTGCCCGGCTCCTTTTTTGTTCGGAGTAGCAGCCGCAAACGAGGGCTGGGAATTAGTCTTCCTGGATCTGATTCAGCGCTTTGCCCGCGCATTCTCGCGGTACCAGCCGGTTGCTGCCTTGGTATTGCGCAGTATCTTGGTGCGGTTTGCAGCTTCAATCGCGGTTTCAGGCCGGATTTCCGCTTCAATGGATGCGCTGTCCCGCTTGAAAGGGATCACCTGAACCAGTGGCGAAGATTTCTCTATGATGTGCATACCATCAGGGCCTGTGGCGAAAAACGGAAAGTGGATTTCCGAAGCAAAGGTGTCGGTGTCGACTATGCCTGATACCAGTTCGAACAGGCCGTTTGGCCTGTTCATTGGATTGATGAAAAGGCAACTCCAGCCCGGTGGGGTGATAATCGTCCAGAAATTGTGGAACTTGCAAGGCGGCAGGTTCGATTGCGGGTGCCCGTCAATCTGGTGCGGCGCATGGTTGCTCACCAAGGGCCGGTCGAAATCCCAGCCGGTGTTGACGGTCTTGCCCCCGCCCGTGATCTCCATGCGAACAGTTGCTGCAAGCGGAATGATCCAGCCCGTTGTCATGGCATCCAGAAAAGGCATGCACCGCTTTACTGTCAGGCCATTGTCCTGGGGGGAGAGCTGGTCTTGCGTGACCGGCGCCAGTTTGCGGAACCATTGCGGCAAGTAGGCTTTTGCCGGCACGGGCGGTGCTATCACGCCCTCATCCTCTGGTCGGCAAAGAAAGCGGATTGTGTTGTTTCGGCGCGGTGAAAGAAAATTCATGGCAAGCCTCCGTTGACTGTAACGGAAACGGGCCGCTGCCCTGATTATTCCACGGCTGGTGTATCTTTATCTCAGCGCCTGCAAAGCTGCTGCCTCCGCGGCGGAAGTCAGCGGATCAATCGCTCCTGAGGATTGAAGGAAGGCGTCCAGCGCCTCCAGCGAAGACGCAGGCGCATAGCCTTCGCCCGACTGGCGCGAAGCAATTGCAAAGCGGACATCCCATTTTGCATTGACCATGCACGCGACAGAAACCAGCGCCGTGCCGTCCTTGCCATCAAGTTCAAACTCGCGGCAAAGCAAGCCATCGCTATCGCGGTACGAGGCAATTGCCCTCAGTTCTGAGACATTTCCAATTTCTCGGGAAGCGCCGGAAGCAATTGTGCGCAACGCCCCATCCACTGCCGGATCGGCCAGTAATGCAATACCAATGCCAGCGGTATCGGTCGGGCGCGATGATCCTGCAATGTAACCCGTGAGCGATCCGGCAACCAGCGCCACCGATGCGGCCAATGGCAGGGCCCCGCGCCGAACCTGTGACGCGGGTTTACTGCCGGACACCTTGGAAGTCGGCAGCCTGAATTCCACAACATTGGCATTGACCGGGGCAGGGGATGTGTTTTCACCAGCCTTTTCGAGCAACTTGCGAACCCGGTTTTCCAATGCTTTGGGGACAGACATTTGCTGTTCAGAACCCATGGCGGCTTTGGCAAGTTTTGCTGAACGCATGAAACTTTCCACCCGCGTTGCAATTGCATTGTCTTCTGCCATGGCTCGCTCAACAGCCAGACGCGTTTCGCTATCAAGCTGTCCATCGGCAAAAGCCATCAGGATTTCATCTGCAAAGACTGGTTTTTCCATGGCTTTATCCTCGGCCCATGCCAGAATACGCGCCAGCGTTCGGATTATTCCACATCACCGTTCACCAATTTCCTTGCTGATCGCAAGCCTTGCGCGTGCCAGACGGCTCATGACGGTTCCTATCGGGACATCAAGGACATCTGCAGCCTCCTTGTAGGAGAGCTCCTCAACGCAAACGAGCAGCAATATCTCGCGCTGGTCTTCCGGCAACAGTTCAATGGCCTTGCCGACTGCCTGAGGCCTGCCTCGGTTGTTGCGTTGCCATCGGTAACGAGTGCCGTTGGGGCGTTATCGATCTCGATCTGCGTTCCCATGGTTCTTTTCTTGCGGATCATGTCGATCCAGCTGTTTTTCAGTATCCTGAAAAGCCAAGCGTCGAGGCGTGTCGCGGGATCAAAGGACTGACGGTTGGCGATGGCCTTTTCGCAGGTAATCTGAACAAGCTCATCGGCAATGTCTGCCGAACGGCAAAGGGAAATTGCATAGCGCCGCAAATTTCCCAGAAGGCTCAGCAAGCCATTTTCGAATTCATCCGCCATCAATTTCCTGCAATGCCAGCCTTCACATGCGGTTTGTGGAATAAAGCGATTGATGGCCCGTATTCCGCATGATTGCTTACAGAAGCGGCCTTGTCGGCGCAACGGCGCAAAGTCCGCCAAGACCAACAGGATGAAAATGGGAAATCTCAACAAGACAATTTTTGCTGTGTTCATCGTCCTGCTGCTGACTGGTTGGGCAGGTCGGGGCGATCATGGCTTACCCCTTTCCGTGTCGCTGGCGCATGCGGAAGATGATGGGGATGATGGCGACGATGGCGACGATGGTGGCGGTTCGGGCTTCGGGTCCACTGTTGGTTCTGGACAGGGCGGCGGTGAAGCGGGCAAGCAAGTTCGCAGAGCGGGCAAGAACTTGCGAAAGTTGCTGCGCTTAAACCGGCAGGCGCCGGTTCGTCGCAACAACCAGGGACGTGCCACAGCTGCATTGCCAGCCACCGCCCCTGGCGAAATCACGGCGCTTGGGCTTGATGATGATGATGTTGAAGCGCTTTTGGCTGCAAATTTCACGGTGCTGCAACGCGATTTGATCGGGGCATTCCAGCCCGCGACACTGATGGTCCGCCTTGGTCTGCCGCGGGGCTTGGACTTTGACGAAGCGCGGAACGAAATTCTGGCTCAAAGCCCGAATGCTGTGGTTGATGCCAATCACTATTACCGCAACAGCGGGGTCGCAGCACAGCCTGACGAAACAACAGCTTCTTGTAGTGGCAGACATTGCGCGGCGCTGAAGTTGGTGGCTTGGCCCTTGGAGGGTGGCTTTCCCAGATCGTGTGCCGAAAATGTACGCATCGGGCTGATCGACACTGCCATCAACACGAGCCACGAAACTTTCTCCGACAGCCGGATTGAAGTGATAGAGCCTGTCAGTGTTGAAAGTGTCCAATCCAGTGCGGGGCATGGCACGGCTGTAGCCTCGCTGTTGGTGGGGTCTGGCAACAGCCGCTCGCCAGGATTGCTGCCTGATGCATTGCTGATTGCAGTAGATGCCTTTCACCGTTCGGGAAGCGATGAACGCGCCGATGTCTATTCGGTCGTGCTGGCCATGGACAATCTTGCAAAAAGGGAAGTCGCGGTCATCAACATGAGCATGGCAGGAGAAGCAAACCTGTTGCTTGAGGCCATGGTCGAAAGGCTTGATGCTGCCGGAATTGTTCTCGTGGCCGCCGCCGGAAATTTTGGTCCCAAGGCTTCACCAGCCTATCCTGCGGCCTATGAAACCGTTGTTGCCGTGACAGCGGTGGATGAGCGGAGGCGTATCTTCAGGCGTGCTAACCAAGGAAACTATGTGGATTTTGCGGCACCTGGCGTCAATGTCTGGTCGGCAGCATCAGTTAGTGGAGCAAAACTGCGTTCGGGAACGTCATTTGCGGCTCCGTTTGTTACAGCGGCCACAGCTGTCGCAATCCATCATGACAAGACAATAAAAAGGGATGCCCTTGTTCTGCAAATTGCAGAGGCATCCCTTGATCTTGGCGGTCCCGGGAAGGATCCGGTTTTCGGTCACGGCCTCATTCAGGCTTCGCGACTTTGCAAAAATCAGAACTTGAAGCCGACGCGCCCGGACAGGTAGTTCATTTCGCCGGAAATCGGCTGGCCGTCGAATTCTTCAAAGAAGCTGTGGGTGTATTCAACGCCAACGATCACGCGCTCGTTGAGCGCAATATCGAGGCCGCCGCCAACCATCGGAACCCAATCTTCGAGGCCGATGTTGATCTTGCCATAAGTGCCGCCTGCAACGCCGTAGATCTGAGCCTGACCCCATGCAAGGCCGACACGGCCTTTTACGATGTCCGCATCTTCAAGGTAGATCGGGAGGGGTCCAAGCGTTGGCGCAATGTATTGGATGTTCAGTTCAACGTGCTGGTATTCTGCACCTAGAACGAGGTTGCCCATCTGGTGCATGTAGCCGATGAACACGCCACCCGATTTCGCCTCACCTTCAGAGTAAAGCTGGATCTCGACGCCAGGAGCAATCGGGAAATTGTCCTGCGTGTCTTGCGCGTCCGACTGTCCGTAGGATGCGCCGAAATAAAATCCGGTCCACGAGTACCCTCCCGACTGGGAGAAGCGCTCAGGATCAATGTCCGCTGCCAGTGCGGGGGTGGCCGCCAATGCGATGACTGCCAATGACAAAACTTTTGTGAACATGTTTCCCTCAGCGTTATGGTGAGCCGAAGGTAAACAATCATACTGAATAAAATGTTAACTGGACTGCCGAAGTCCTGAAGCAACGTCAGATGCGCAAAACCAAGCCTATCCGGCCATCAACGCTTTGGCCGGAATGATCTCATCAGGCGCCTTGATGTCGGCATGGCGCAGGAAGAATGAAGGCAGATCTATGCCTTTCAGCGGCCGGGCAAAATAGTAGCCCTGGAACTGGTGGCATCGGATCGAACGCAGGAATTCGACCTGTTCAAGTGTTTCCACGCCCTCGGCGGTGATCCTGATGTTGAGGGATTCGCCCAGCGTGCTGATCATGCGCAAAATTGCCTTTGCGGATTCATCTTCACTCAGGGCCGTGACAAATGACCTGTCGATCTTGATCTTGTCGAACGGGAACTTCAGCACGTAGGAAAGGCTCGAGTAACCTGTGCCGAAATCGTCGAGCGCGATGGTAACGCCGACATCCTTCAGCTTCTTGAGGGTCGTCAAGGCTTCCTCGGTGTTGTTGATGAGGAGGCTCTCGGTAATTTCTAATTCCAGGCGGTGAGGCGGCAAGCCTGTTTCCGCAAGGGTTGCGCGGGTGTTCTCAACGATGTCGGAACCAATGAAATGGTGCGCCGAAAGGTTGACCGCAACCACAACATCGTCAGGCCAGTCGAGCGCTGCAAGGCAGGCCTGGCGGATGCTCCAGATGCCGATCTCCTGGATGAGTGTCGATTTTTCAGCAATCGGAATGAATTCCAGAGGCGATATCATGCCACGGATCGGATGGTGCCAGCGGATAAGCGCTTCCATGCCGGTTGGCTTGCCGGTGGTTGTTGACATCAGCGGCTGATAATAGAGCTCGAACTCGTTGTTTTCGATGGCAGATTTCAGTTCCAGCTCCAGCATGCGCTTTTCGCGTTGGTCGGCATCCATCTGTGCTTCGAAGAACCGGAATACACCGCGCCCATCCGCTTTCGAGCGGTACAGGGCAAGGTCGGCATTGCGCAGCAACTGGTTCGGGCGGGTGCCATTGACGGGTGCAAGTGCAATACCGATGCTCACGCCGATTTTGTGGCGCTCTTCGTCAATGTCATAAGCGCGCGAAATTTCCTGGATCAGCCGTGCGGCGAGCTTTGCCGCAGCACCCGCGTCGCACTTGTCCAGCATCAGGATGGCGAACTCGTCGCCACCAAGCCGGGCGACGCGGTCAGTCTCGCGCACCAACCTTTGAATGCGCTTGCCCACCATTTTGAGCAGCTTGTCCCCGACGAGATGTCCACGGGTGTCGTTGATCAACTTGAACTTGTCGAGGTCAAGGAACAATACGCCAAAGGGCGTGCCATAGCGTTCCATGGCTGCTGATGCCTTGTCCATTTCCTCGTTGAAACGGGCCCGGTTCATCAAACCGGTGAGCGAGTCGGAATGGGCGAGGAGGCTGATTTCCATTTCGGCGGTTTTTTCCGCGGTGATTTCAGAGCCAATGCCAATATAGCCCAGATACTCGCCTTCGGTTGTGAAATTGGGTTTGCCGGTCAGGCTCCACCACCGCGTTGAGTCATTGATCTGGATGGAAAACTCCAGGTCGCGAAATGCCTCGCGCATTTCTACGAGGTTACCGATCTTTTCCAGGGTGTGGGTTTCAACCTGAATGTCGGCAAGCA
>JBGSNX010000073.1:0-140882 GCA_041739465.1 Salaquimonas sp. | reverse complement strand
GCTGCTGGCGGCGCGGCTGGGGCAAGGTGCGGTGCTGCGGGCCGTGCCCGGTGACACGCACCTGCCTGAAGCTGCACAGATATTGCGTCCTGCATCGCTTGGAGAACCATCCATGAATGTTCCGGACCCGCAACAAGACCTGGAACACATCGAGAGGCCGCTTCGCCTGCTTGAACATCCAGAACCGGTGGAAGCGCTGGCAGAAGTACCCGACGGGCCGCCGCTGCGGTTTCGTTGGCGGCGCATGTTGCATCAGGTGGTGCGCGCGGAAGGGCCCGAGCGCATCGGCGGGCAATGGTGGCAAGGCCTTGCGCCAACCCGGGACTATTACCGGATTGAGGATGCTGCCGGTCGGCGCTTCTGGCTGTTCCGCCTTGGCCTTTTCGGTGAGTCGCCAGCCCCGCGCTGGTTCGTGCACGGGTTTTTTGCATGAACGCGCCCATGCTTCAGACCCGCGGTGTTTCGAGGGCCGGGTACGCTGAATTGTGCGTGGCCAGCAATTTTTCCTTTCTGCGCGGTGCCTCCCACCCCGAAGAACTGGTCGTGGCAGCACAGCGCCTGGGATCGGAGGGGCTGGCATTGACCGACCGCAACACCGTTGCCGGCGTGGTGCGTGCGCACATGGCAGCAAAGGAAGCAGGGCTGCGCTACCAACCGGGTTGCCGCCTCGCCTTTGCCGACGGCACGTCTGATTGTTTCGTGTGGCCGCGCAATCTCAAGGGCTGGAACAATCTTTGTGCGATGCTGACGGGTGGCAACCGGCGCGCGCCCAAGGGCGAGTGCTGGCTGACGCTGGCCGACTTGCTGGAACACGGTTCAAACCTTTCCATGGCTGTCCAGCCTGTCTCGGTGCTGAATGAACCGCAAGCGAAACAAACTGGAGTAATGCTCGGAGAGTTGAGCACAGCCTTCCCCGGTGCAGTCCGGCTTGCAGGGTGTCCAGCTTACGGACCGGCATTTTCGCGCGAACTGGCGGCACGCATCCTGCTGGCAAGGCAACAAGGCGTGCCACTGCTGGCCACCAATGATGTGCTGTATCACCGGGCGCAACGGCGGCGGCTGCAGGATGTGCTGACCTGCATCCGCGAACACCTGTTGCTGGAGACAGCAGGAAAGCGGCTGGAGGCCAATGCCGAGCGGCACATGAAACAGCCAGCCGAGATGGCACGGCTGTGGCGCGAACATCCGCAGGCGATCGCCGAGACCATGAGCCTGCTGGGCGAATTGTCGTTTTCGCTGGATGAACTGCGCTACCAATACCCCGAAGAAGCACCGCAAGACGGCCTTTCCTGTCAGCAGGAACTGGCGCGTCTGGCGCTGGAGGGCGCGCATCAGCGCTATCGCGGAGGCCCCCCGCAACGGGTGTTGCAGCAGATCAGTCATGAACTGGGGTTGATCGAGCAATTGGACTATGCGCCCTATTTCCTCACCGTCCACGACATTGTCCGTTTCGCCCGCTCCAGGGGAATTTTGTGCCAGGGGCGTGGTTCCGCCGCCAATTCCACCGTTTGCTTTTGCATCGGCATCACGGATGTTGACCCGGCATTGACCGATCTTCTGTTCGAAAGGTTCATTTCGCCCGAACGGCGCGAGCCGCCGGACATCGACGTCGACTTCGAACACGAACGGCGGGAAGAAGTGATCCAGTACATCTATGCCAAATATGGCCGCGAACATGCAGGGCTTGCGGCAACTGTCATCACTTACCGTGCCCGCTCAGCGGCGCGCGAAGTGGGAAAGGTGTTTGGCCTCTCGCAAGATGCCGTCTCCGCACTTTCAGGCACGGTCTGGGGACATTCTGCCAGCAGCCTCGGCGAGCGCGAGGCGAAAGAAGGCGGCCTTGATACCGCCGACCCGGTGGTGGCGCAGGTTCTGGAACTGGCCAACGAGATCAACGGTTTTCCACGCCACCTTTCCCAGCATGTCGGCGGCTTCGTCATCACCCGCGACCGGCTCGACCGCAACATTCCGGTGATGAACACCGCCATGCCGGGGCGTACCATGGTGGAATGGGACAAGGACGACCTTGAATCACTGGGAATCCTGAAGATCGACGTACTTGCGCTCGGCATGCTCACCTGCCTGCGCAAGGCTTTTGACCTGCTGGCGGCCCATTACGGCGAAGTTCGCACGCTTGCCACCTTGCCGCGCGAGGACCAGCGCACCTATGCCATGATCCAGCGCGCCGACACCATCGGGGTTTTCCAAATCGAAAGCCGGGCACAGATGTCGATGCTGCCGCGCCTCAAGCCGCGCGAATTTTACGATCTGGTCATTGAGGTGGCGATCGTGCGGCCCGGCCCGATCCAGGGCGACATGGTGCATCCCTATTTGCGCCGCCGCCAGGGCAAGGAGACCGTCACCTTTCCCAGTGCCGAGCTTGAGGCGGTGTTGGGGCGGACCCTGGGGGTTCCGCTGTTTCAGGAACAGGCCATGAAGATCGCCATTGTGGCGGCGGGGTTTTCGCCCGGAGAAGCAGACAAGTTGCGCCGCGCCATGGCAACTTTTCGCCGTGTCGGCACCATTCACACCTTTCAGCGCAAGATGGTCGAGGGAATGGTCGCCCGTGGCTACGAAGCCGATTTTGCCGAGCGCTGTTTCCGCCAGATCGAAGGTTTTGGCGAATACGGCTTCCCCGAAAGCCATGCCGCCAGCTTTGCCCTGCTGGTCTATGCCTCCTGCTGGCTGAAATGCCATTATCCAGACGTCTTTGCCGCCGCGATACTCAATTCGCAGCCCATGGGGTTCTATTCGCCCTCGCAGCTTGTACGCGATGCACGCGAACACGGGATCGAGATGCGCCCGCCGGACATCAATCTTGCCGGTTTTGACTGTACGCTGGAACCTGGCTCCGATGCCGGCGGCAGGCTGCACCCGCACCATCGCGAAATGGTGCGCGACATACGCTCCTGCCACGCCGTCCGGCTTGGCCTTCGCCACATCAAGGGCATTGGTGAGAAGGATGCGCAGGCGGTCTTTGCGGCGCGCGGCAACGGGTATGGATCGGTTCGCGATCTGTGGCTGCGGGCAGGGCTTTCGCGCGGCGCCCTTGAATGCCTCGCCAATGCCGACGCATTCGGCTCCATCGGCCTTGGCCGCCGAGAGGCGCTTTGGCAGGTGCGCGCGCTCGATGAGGCGGCGCGTGGCAGGGAAATGCCCCTGTTCGACCGCTCCGGCAGCGAGGATCCTGTTCACGAGGTCGCGGTTTCATTGCCGCAAATGCCAAAAAGTCAGGCCGTGATCGAAGACTACCGCACCCTCTCGCTTTCGCTGAAGGGCCATCCGGTCAGCTTCCTGCGCGAACAACTGGCACAATCCGGCGTCATTGCAAATTCGCAGATAGCAACGACCGGCAATGGTCGCATGGTCAAGATTGCCGGGCTGGTGATCGTGCGCCAGCGGCCGGGCTCAGCCAAGGGCGTGGTTTTCATGACGCTTGAGGATGAAACCGGCATCGCCAATGCCATTGTCTGGCCCAAGCTGATGGAAAAGTACCGCGGCGTCGTCATCGGCGCGCGTCTGGTGTGCCTGCATGGCAAGGTCCAGCACGCCGATGGCGTCACTCACGTCGTGGCACTGCACCTTGAAGACGCCACGCCCATGCTCGCGGGCCTGCTGGAAGTGGCTGGCCATGACGAGGGCTATAGCGGGGTCCATAACAGCGTCATGTCGGCTGAGAAGACCATTGACGCGATGGGCGGCATGGCAAACGCCGACGAGGTGCGTCGCCCGGTGATGGAATCACGGGCCCGCGGGAAGTTGAAAAACGGCATTTCGCGCCTGCTGGCCGATGCGCCCGAGCTTCGCCATGACTTCGAGCGCATCGCCAGCGGCGCTGGCAAGGTCATGCCCAAAGGCCGCAATTTTCACTAGCTTGCGGAAAACCCGCGCCGGTCAGGCGGCGCGGATGAAATTTCCGGTCTGCAAGTCACGAATCGCCTGATTGAGCTCAGCCCGCGTGTTCATGACTATCGGGCCATGCCAGGCGATAGGCTCGCGGATAGGCGCGCCCGAGACCAGCAAAAAGCGCATGCCCTGTTCGCCAGCGGTTACAACCACTTCATCGCCAGAGCCGAACAACACCATGTGCCGGTTGCCCACCTTCTCGCGAATGAGAATTTCCTCGCCGGCAAATTCCTTTTCGGTCAAGACGCCGAAGGGGTCGGATGCATCATGGAACATGCCCGAGCCTTCGAAAATATAGGCAAAAGCCTTGCGGTTGGTGTCGACCTTGAACCGCTTGGTCTTGCCTGCAGGAACCGATATGTCGAAATAATTCGGCTCGGCAGCAATTCCGTCGACCGGTCCGCCAATGCCTTTGTAATTGCCGCAGATCACCCGGATCGCCGTTCCGTCGTCATCGCCAAGCACCGGAATGTTGGCGGACTGGACGTCCTGATAGCGCGGTTGCGTCATCTTGAGCGCCGATGGCAGGTTTGCCCAAAGCTGAAAGCCATGCATCCGGCCAAGCGCATCGCCCTGCGGCATTTCCTGGTGAAGAATACCGCTGCCAGCAGTCATCCATTGAACGTCGCCCGGCCCGAGCACACCGCGATTTCCAAGGCTGTCGCCATGTTCGACATTGCCGGCCAGCACATAGGTGATGGTCTCGATGCCGCGATGCGGATGCCAGGGGAAGCCGCGCTCGAAATGCGCCGGCTGGTCGTTGCGAAAATCATCGAACAACAGGAATGGATCGGCCATTTCAGGTTCGGAAAACCCGAAAGCCCGGTGCAGGTGCACGCCGGCGCCTTCCATGGTCGGCTTTGCTTCGATGATGCGGTTTGCAGGTCTGATTGACATCGCAATTCTCCTTTTCCAAGCAATATGGGGAAACCGGATGCGTGAACAAGCAATACCATGCCGCACGCACCGTCAACGACGGCTGAACGGTGATCAGCACGCAAGATGAAAATTACGGAAATTTCGGTTGGAAAAACTGGAGCGGGTGAAGCGATTCGAACGCTCGACCCCAACCTTGGCAAGGTTGTGCTCTACCCCTGAGCTACACCCGCTCATACGGACACCGTCCGTTCAGTGCGGCGTGTATGCCGCAAGGCACACTGGATTGCAACAGGAATTTTCCACTGGCAAAGCACACAATGGATACATTTTTCCGGCGTGGTTGATCCTGCCGCCACGAGGCGCTACGGCTTGGCTACCAGTCTGCGCACAAGGTTGCCACTTCCATGCAAGCCACCCCTGATGACCTGTTCAAATTGCTGGCTTCGCTTGGCATTCAAACAAAGACAGCCACCCATGAAGCCGTTTTCACCGTCGAGGAAAGCCGCCAAGTCAAGGACAGCATTCCCGGTGCCCATACCAAGAACCTGTTTGTGAAAGACAAGAAGGACAATTACTTTTTGATCGTGGCGCAGGGTTCTGCCGAAATCGCAATGAACAGGGTGCACAATCTGATCGGTGCCAAAAGCCGTCTTTCGTTTGCAAATGCAGAGCGCCTGATGGAATTTCTGGGCATAACGCCGGGCTCGGTGACGGCTTTTTGCGTGATGAATGATGTCGATCACAAGGTGCAGCTGGTGATTGACGAGGAATTGCTCACCAATGACGAGATCAACTGCCACCCATTGACCAACACGATGACAACCACCATTTCCAGACCAGACTTGCTGCGGTTCCTGAAGCATGTGGGCCATGATCCGATGATCGTGCCGCTTTCAGGCGCTGCAGATGAGGCGGATCAATCCACACAACATTGAACAACGCCAAGGCGGCGATCGGAGTGAACCATGAGCGCTGACAATGAAAACCGGCCCGCTGCCCATTTTGCCGGTGGCTGGGGGGCGTCTGCCCTGCCCGCAGCGCAGCCGACATTCGCCCCGGTTCCTGCAAAAGGCCCCGAGCCTGTGAAGGATATTTCCACGGCACAATTCGTGGCGGAAGTCATCGAGGCTTCTTCTGAGCGCCCCGTGCTCGTCGATTTCTGGGCGCCATGGTGCGGGCCGTGCAAACAGCTGGCCCCTGCGCTGGAAAAGGCAGTGGCCGAGACGCGCGGCGCGGTGAAGCTGGTCAAGATGAACATCGATGATCACCCGGAGGTCGCTGGCCAAATGGGCATCCAGTCAATCCCGGCGGTGGTTGCCTTTGTCGGCGGTCGGCCGAAGGATGCCTTCATGGGCGCAAAACCCGAAGGCGAGATCCGCAAGTTCCTGGAAAAGCTCGTCGGTCCGGTCGGGCCTTCGGACATTGAGCTGGCGCTGGCCGACGCAGATGAGCTTGTCGGCCAGGGAGCGCTGGAAGAAGCGGCAGGTATCTATGCTGCCATCCTGCAGCAGGCTCCCGACAATCTTGCCGCCATAGCCGGTCTGGGCGGAATTTATCTTGAAATGGGCGAGATCGAGCAGGCGCGCGGCTTGTTGGCAATCGTCCCTGGCGGCAAGGAGGGCGATCCGGCAATCGCCAGCTTGCGCGCTGCGATCGAACTCGCCGAGCAGGCGACAAATCTTGGTGATCCGGCAGCGCTGGAGCAACGCATTTCTGAAAATCCCAAGGACCATGAGGCGCGGTTCGATCTTGCACTCATTCACAATGTGCGCGGCGAGCGGGAGGAGGCGGCAGACCAGTTGCTGGCCATCGTCCAGCGGGACCGGAAATGGCGCGATGACGGTGCAAGGGCACAATTGCTGCAATTGTTCGAGGCATGGGGGCCGCTCGATCCTGCCACGCTTTATGGCCGTCGGCGTCTTTCCTCCTTGCTCTTCTCTTGAGTTTTCTGCGCTTTGCCACAGATCATGGTGGCACAGGAGATCGATCATGCAGGCAGGCAACGCAACATACCGGACATCGGCAGATTTCCCGGCAACGGTTCCGGTTTTTCCTTTGTCCGGAGCCTTGTTGCTGCCCGGCGGCCAGATGCCCCTCAATATTTTCGAGCCGCGCTACCTTGCGATGATTGACGATGCCATGGGTTCGGACCGGCTGGTAGCCATGGTTCAGCCAAGAATGGCAATTTCCGGCAAGCCCATCGGTGAAACACCGAACGGGCCAGCCTTGTGCGAGATCGGATGTCTGGGGCGGATAACGGCGTTTCAGGAAAGCGGCGATGGCCGCTATTTAATGAACCTGTCGGGCATAGCCAGGTACCGCATCCTCAATGAGGAACAGGGTCGGCGTGGCTACCGGGTTTGCCGGATAGAGGTGTTCGAGCACGATCTTGACGAAGATGACGGATCGCAGGTCAATCGCGATGCTCTGCTAGGCACATTCCGCAAATACCTCAAGGCCAACGCGATGGAGGCCGATTGGGACAGCATCAAACGTGCCTCCAATTGTTCGCTTGTAACTGCCCTGTGCATGATGAGCCCTTCAGGTCCGGCTGAGAAACAGGCACTTCTCGAGGCTTCCGATTTGCGCATTCGTGCTGATACGCTCATCGCCATCACCGAAATGATGCTGGCCCGTGAACATGGCGGGCAGGGATCGGGAATCCAGTGACAGGAACGGGTATGCGCAAAATCAGCGGAAGCCAGACCGACACCAAGCTTTTGGAAATGCTGGTTTGTCCGTTGACCCGCACCAATTTGCGCTTCGATGAAAGCCGGCAGGAACTGGTTTCGCTGGCCGCGCGCCTCGCCTACCCGGTCAGGGGCGGCATCCCGATCATGCTGGCTTCACAGGCGCGCCAACTGGAAGACAGCGAAATACCGCGATAGCCCGGTTCAGATCATCTCACCCAGCAACAGCCGAGGCGCGCCTTTTTCACGACCTGCCGCCTGATCAATGAAGCTGCGCTTCAAGGCCGGAAGCCGGTCAACCACGCCAAGGCCGAAATCACGTGCTGCCCGCACCAGCGGGTTGTCATTGGAGAACAGCCGGTTGAGAACATCGGTGACGACGCCCATGCGAACCGTGTCGAACCTGCGCCACTGCTGGTAACGTTCCAGAACGTTGAGCGAACCGATATCAAGTCCGAGCCTGTCAGCTTCGACGATGGTTTGTGCCAAGGCTGCAGCGTCCTTGAAACCCAGATTGAGGCCCTGTCCGGAAATCGGGTGAATGCCGTGTGCTGCGTCGCCAGCCAGGGCAAACCGCTCGCGCACAAATTCGCGCGCCAGGGTCAGACCGAGCGGATAGGCCTTTCGCTGGCCTTCAACCTTGATGTCGCCGAGGCGATGGCCAAAGCGGCGCTCAAGTTCGATATCAAAGGTAAATTCGTCGGCTTCCATCAGCCGTTTGGCATCAGCGGTGCGCTCGGTCCAGACCAGCGAGGAGCGATTGCCTTTTAGCGGCAGGATGGCAAAAGGCCCGGCAGGCAGAAAATGCTCTTCCGCCTGGCCGTAATGTTCCCGCTCATGGCTGACCGTGACAACAATACCCATCTGGTCATATGGCCAGTGTACATTGCCGATACCCGCCTGGTCCCGCAGTTCAGAGCGAACGCCATCGGCGGCCACCAGCAGACGCACTGTTCGCCGCTCCCCCGATGAGAGCTGCACCTCAACACTGCCGGGCTTGTTTTCAAAGCCGGAAACCTTTTGTCCGTTGATGAGTTCAACCCCGGTTTCGACACAGCGGCGGCGAAGCACGCTGACCATGTCGCGGTTGGCGACCATGTGGGCGAAAGGTTCGCTGGCATCTGCGCCGGAGCGGTCATCGTGGAAGGTGAGGAACACCGGACGCACTGCATCGGCAAGCCTACTGTCAGTGACAATCATGTTGTTGATCGGCTGGGCATTGGCTTCAAGCTCTTCCCATGCGCCAAGTGCAGCCAGCATGCGGCTTGCCGCCGCCGCGATCGCCGAGGCGCGCGTGTCCTTGGACAGCGCCTCCAAAGGTGCCAGATCCACCACTGTCACCGACAAATGCGGTGCCGCCAGCTTGATGCCCAAAGCCGTTGACAGGCCTACATAGCCGCCACCGGCAACCAGAACGTCGCCAGCGCCATCGGACGGCGCTAGGCTCGCGGCGGACTTTGCCGCCGGCTTCTTCCTGCTCTTTTTCGCTTCGATCATGGCTGTTGTCCTTTTGACCAATGAATTAGCATGTCACAGGCATTGCTGCCATTGAACGTCTCGTCGCAGACACCCACCAAAATGCATCCTTCTGGAACCACTGATGTCGCAAGCAGTTGATACCCTTCTCAAGACCCTTGATCTGGAAGTGCTGGAGAAAAACCTTTTTCGCGGCTTGAGCCCGCAAGCTGGCTGGCAGCGGGTTTTTGGCGGTCAGGTTATCGGCCAGGCACTTGTTGCCGCGCAGCGCACGGTGGATGCTTCGCGCAAGGTGCATTCGCTTCATGGCTATTTCATGCGGCCTGGCGACCCGGCAGTGCCCATCATCTATGTGGTCAACCGCATTCGCGACGGGGGCAGCTTTACCACAAGGCTGGTCGAGGCAATCCAGCACGGGCAGGCGATCTTTTCCATGTCAGCTTCCTTTCATGTGGATGAACCGGGCCTTAAGCATGCCTTTCCAATGCCCGATGTTCCCTCACCACTGGAGCTTCCCAGCGAAAAGCAGCTGGCCGACATGTATGTCGACAAGGCACCGGAGAATGTGCGCCGATATTGGCAGCGTGAGCGGCCCATCGAACTGCGCCCGGTTGACCTCACCCATTATTTCTCGGGCGAAAAATTGCAGCCAAGCCAGCAGATATGGTTCCGCGCCACAGCCGCTTTGCCCGATGACCCAGCGGTTCAGGCCTCGGTTCTTGCCTACGCCTCGGACATGACACTGCTCGACACCGCACTGTTTGCACATGGCATGTCGATCTTCGATTCCAGGCTGCAGGGCGCCAGCCTTGACCATTCGATCTGGTTTCATCAGCCCGTCGACATGTCCAACTGGCACCTCTATGTACAGGACAGTCCCAGCAGCGGCGGCGCTCGCGGATTTACCCGTGGCCTGATTTATTCGCAGGACGGCAGGCTGGTCGCTTCCGTTGCCCAGGAAGGATTGATTCGGCTCCGTCGATCGGTCAGTTGATCGCACCATTGCGACTGCAGAAATAATAGGCAAAATACGGATAATGCCTAATAATTGATCATTTAAGCATGTGTGCAGCAGGCCCTTTTTCAGGTCCTGGATAATAATCCCATAAAAACAGATGCTTACCGCTAGTGCGAAAACTGGCACGCGGTTTGAATGCTGAAAGCCCGACCGCGGGGTTAACAAACCCTTTCAATGGTTATTGACCGGAAACGATGATGTCGTTTCCCAAGCAAACGGGTGATTGAATGAAAATCGTCATGGCTGTCATCAAGCCTTTCAAACTCGACGAGGTGCGCGAAGCGCTGACCTCTCTGGGCATCGAAGGGCTCACTGTAACTGAAGTCAAAGGCTACGGGCGCCAGAAGGGCCACACGGAAATTTACCGTGGTGCAGAATACGCCGTTGCCTTCCTGCCGAAGTTGAAAATCGAAGTCGCGGTGTCCTCGGCGATGGCTGACAAGGCCGTCGAGGCAATCGCCGCCGCTGCCAAGACCGGCCAGATCGGCGATGGCAAGATATTCGTGTTTTCAATCGAGCACGTGGTGCGCAGCCGCACCGGTGAAACCAATGCGGACGCCCTCTGAGCGCTCTGGAAAAACAGGGAATTCCAACATGCTAACTCGAATCAACAAAACCCTGGTTGCCGGCGGCGCAATGTCGCTCGCCTCAGCAGCCATCGCATTTGCGCAAGATACCGTTCCGGCGGCCGCACCAGCCACAACGATGGACAAGGGCGACACCGGCTTCATGATGATTGCCACTGTACTCGTACTTTTCATGATCCTTCCGGGTCTGGCTCTCTTTTACGGCGGCCTTGTCCGGGCCAAGAACATGCTCTCCGTCCTGATGCAGGTCACGATGATCACCGCTGTGGTGATGGTGATCTGGGTTGTCTACGGCTACTCGTTCTCCTTCGGCGGAAGCACAAGCCCATGGTGGGGCGGCACGGCCAAGCTGTTCCTGGCTGGCGTTACACCGGCATCTGAAGCTGCAACATTTACTGTCGGGGTGGTCATTCCCGAGTATGTGTTCATTGCTTTCCAGATGACCTTCGCCTGCATCACGCCGGCGCTGATCGTTGGTGCTTTCGTTGAACGCATCAAGTTCTCGGCGGTCATTGCATTCGTGGTTCTGTGGGTCACTTTTGCCTACTTCCCGATTGCCCACATGGTCTGGGATGCCAACGGATACCTGTTTGGTCTTGGCGCTATCGACTTTGCCGGCGGCACGGTTGTTCACATCAACGCAGGCATCGCAGCCCTCGTGGCGTCCTACATGGTCGGCAAGCGTGAAGGCTATGGTCGCGACATCATGGCACCACACTCCATGACCTTCACCATGGTCGGTGCATCAATGCTGTGGGTCGGCTGGTTCGGCTTCAATGCTGGTTCAAACCTTGAAGCCAATGCCGGCGCGGCACTTGCCATGATCAACACCTTCACCGCTACAGCGGGTGCAATCATCGCATGGGCTTTGTTGGAATCGGTATTGCGCGGCAAGGCGTCAATGCTGGGTGCAGCTTCCGGTCTCGTGGCCGGTCTGGTTGCCGTTACACCAGCGGCTGGCACAATTGGCCCGATCGGTGCGATCGTGCTGGGCGCCATCGCTTCCGTGGTCTGCTACTTCTTCGTCTCGGTCGTCAAGAACAGCCTGAAGTATGACGACTCACTCGACGTCTTCGGCATCCACGGCGTTGGCGGCATCATCGGCGCGCTTGGAACAGCAGTGTTCTCCGCAGCTTCGCTGGGCGGCGTCAAAGGCGACGATTACTCGATCATGGCCCAGATGATGATCCAGATCCAGGCAGTCGTGATCACCATCGTATGGTGTGCGGTTGTCTCGATTGTTGCCTTCCTGATCGTCAAGGCAATCTTCGGGTTGCGTGTTTCCAAGGAAGCAGAAGCAACCGGCCTCGACCTCGTCTCGCACGGCGAAGCCGCATACCACAATTGATCGCATAACCCGGCGGCACTTGCTGTCGCCGCACCTACCCGTCGGAGCGTTCGCGCTCCAACAACTGGGGCCCGGATCACCGGGCCCTTTTTTGTCAATCGGGTCGCGGCATTCCCCTTGGTTAACAGCGCCTTAACCTTCCCCCTTTAGGTTTGATCGCAGTTTGTGCCTTTCGCAGCGTTTGCGAAACCACGGGGTCCGCAATGCAGCTTTCCAATACCAATCACGCAAGAACTCACCGTGCGCCTTCCTCGGGCAGCAATTGGCTGGCAGGGCAGATCGGCGTGCTTGCCGGCCTTTCCCTTGCAGCTGCTGTCGCCTTCTGTTTCGCAGCCCTTGCGACCTGGTCGGTTGTTGACCCCAGCCTTTCCAATGCCAATGCCCGTATTCCCGAAAATGCCGGTGGTTTTGCGGGCAGCACAATTGCCGACCTGCTGATGCAGTTTACCGGCCTTGCAAGCGTGGTATTTCTGGTTGTTCCAGCAAGCTGGGCTTGGCTGAAGATCATTCAAAAGCCCATCTACCGGCTGAAGTCGCGCATGATTGCCTGGTTGCCGGCAACGGTGCTGGCGGCTGCGGCACTTGGCTGCTTCGGACGCCCTGCAAGCTGGCCCTTGCCAACCGGGATCGGCGGCGTGGCAGGCGATCTCGTGTTGAAAATCCCTGCCGTGATCATCGGCCAGTATCCATCCGGTTTCCTGGCTGCGCCATTTTTTCTGCTTTTTGCAGTTCCCGCGTTTTTCATGACGCTTTATTCAGCGGGCCTCATTGTACGCCGCTCGTCCGGCGCAGAACTCATCTACGATCCCGAAACCGGCGAAATCATCGAGGACGATGACGACGACGCAGGATTGGCGCTTGGGGCTATGGCACACTGGTACTACCAGCTTCGCGCCCGCTTGCGCCCCCGGCGGGGCAACGCACGGCCGGCCACTGCTGCCCGCTCAGGCGAACGGACCAACACTGCAAGATCACTGGCAGCTTCGGCCCGAAAGGTATGGAGTTCGCTGGTAACCCCGCCCGATGACGGGCTGGAGGCTTTTGACCCCAAAGGCAGGCGTGAACCCGGCTTTGCGGCCGGCAAGCCATCGCATGCCCAGGAAGTCGATCCGCAGTTTGACGAGGACGAGGACTATCTCAGGGCCCCGGACATGGCACCGGCCTATGGCGAACAGGTTTTCGATGAATACTCACAGGACGATGAGGACGACGACTGGAAGCCACAATCCCAGCCGGTCCGCGAAAGTGCGTCAATCGCTGGCAAGGCAGCGCTTGTCCAGCCGATGAAGCAGAAACTGCAACCTGGAAACCGGGTTGTGCGTGAAGCGCAGGGCAGCCTTATCGATGTCGACCAGTTCGAGCTTCCCTCGCTGCACCTTCTTTCCGAAGCAAAGAATGTTGCAAGGGACGCCTCGCTTTCCACCGAGGCGCTGGAACAGAACGCCCGCTTGCTGGAAGGCGTGCTGGAAGATTTTGGGGTGCGCGGCGAAATCATCAATGTCCGCCCGGGTCCAGTGGTGACGATGTATGAACTGGAGCCTGCGCCCGGCATCAAGTCCTCACGGGTCATCGGCCTTGCCGACGACATTGCCCGCTCGATGAGCGCCATTGCCTGCCGTGTCGCGGTTGTGCCCGGGCGCAATGCCATTGGTATCGAACTTCCCAACCAGAAGCGGGAAACCGTTTATCTGCGGGAGCTGCTCGCAAGCAAGGATTACGAAACATCCAAAGGCCGGTTGCCGCTCATCTTGGGCAAGACCATCGGCGGCGAGCCCGTCATAGCCGATCTGGCCAAGATGCCGCATCTGCTGGTTGCCGGAACCACCGGTTCGGGCAAATCCGTGGCAATCAACACCATGATCCTGTCGATTCTTTACCGGCTGTCGCCCGATCAGGTGAAACTGATCATGATCGACCCGAAAATGCTGGAACTGTCGATTTATGACGGAATCCCGCATTTGCTAACACCGGTCGTAACCGACCCGAAAAAGGCGGTTGTTGCGCTGAAATGGACCGTCCGCGAGATGGAAGAGCGCTACAAGAAGATGTCAAAGTTCGGCGTTCGCAACATCGACGGCTACAATACCCGCCTTGAACAGGCAAAGAAGAAGAATGAGCAGCTCACCCGCACCGTCCAGACCGGCTATGACAGGCACACGGGCGAGGCGGTCTACCAGACTGAAGAGCTCGACCTTTCGCCGATGCCGTTCATTGTCGTCATCATCGACGAGATGGCCGATTTGATGATGGTCGCCGGCAAGGACATCGAAGGCGCGGTTCAGCGACTTGCGCAGATGGCACGCGCCGCAGGCATCCACGTTGTCATGGCTACGCAGCGCCCGTCTGTTGACGTGATCACCGGCACGATCAAAGCGAACTTCCCCACCCGCATATCGTTCCAGGTCACTTCCAAGATCGACAGCCGGACCATTCTGGGTGAACAAGGTGCCGAACAACTGTTGGGCATGGGCGATATGCTTTACATGGCCGGTGGCGGCCGCATCCAGCGCGTGCACGGACCATTCGTGGCAGATGATGAAGTTGAATCTGTTGTCGCACATTTGAAGACGCAGGGCGTGCCGCAATATCTGGAATCAGTTACTGCTGAGGAAGAGGAAGTTGGCGAAGGCTATTCTGCCGGACCGGCTGGCACGCTTGAGCTTTCCGAATCAAACGATCTCTACGATCAGGCAGTTGCCGTGGTGCTCAACGACCGCAAGGTTTCCACCAGCTACATTCAGCGGCGCCTGGGAATCGGTTACAACCGTGCAGCCTCCCTGATCGAACGGATGGAAAAGGAAGGGCTGATCGGCTCAGCCAACCATGCCGGGAAACGTGAAATCCTTGTACCTGGCGAAAACGAGACCATCTGAGCAGGCCACGGCCATCTTTCGGCCACTCGGATGGGTAAATGCACATTTGCGAGGGTTTTCTTTTGGAAACCCGACTGCGGGAACCAGACAATGATGAAGACTAGCGACCTGCGCCTGAACACAAGAACTGGAAAGCTGGCCCTGGCGGCCCTTTCCTGCTTCGTGCTGATGAGCGCAAATCCGGCAGCCTCGCAGACCACTGAGGCAGTTGCGCCGCTTTCCAAGGAGCAGATGGTCGAACAGCTCAGCACGCATTTTTCGTCGGTGCCGACCATGTCTGGTGAATTTGTCCAGTTCGGCCCCAATGGCGAACAGACGGGTGGAAAATTCTTTCTCGAACGCCCGGGCAAGATCCGTTTCAACTATGAAAAGCCAGCTTCGGTTGAAGTGATCTCGAACGGCAAGACGGTCGCTGTTCACAACAGCAAGCTGAAAACCTGGGATTTTTATCCGCTCGACAAGACCCCGCTGAAAATGCTTCTGAGCGACAAGGTGTCTGCCAAGGACAAGTCGATCCGCGACGTAATTTCGGAAGCTGATCTGACGACCATTGTGATGGGCGACAACAAGGTGTTCGGCGATGCCGTCATCACCTTGATGTTCGATCCGGCAAGCTTTGATTTGCGGCAGTGGACGATCAAGGATTCGCAGGGCAAGGAAACATCCGTGATGGTGTTCAACGTCCAGAAAAACGTCGAAATACCTGCCAAGATGTTCTCTTTCGACGAGCGTGAAATCCAGCGTCGGCTTCAGGAAAGCAAGCAGCGCGGCTGACCCCAGCCGGCAGCAGCGATAGCGGCAACAAAGATCGGGGACATTGGCTGTTCGCCCTTGCGCGCAACTGCCCGGTAGCCCAGTTTCGGGCAGTCGCTCCCGCCGGAAGTTTCCCCAATGCCATTCTCGCTTGCCACCTGGAACATCAATTCTGTCCGCCTGCGCCAAGGTTTGGTGGAGCGTTTCCTGATCGAAAACCAGCCAGACATTTTGTGCCTGCAGGAAATCAAGTGCCAGAACGACCAGTTTCCCGGCAAGGCATTCCGCAAGCTGGGCTATGAGCACCAGATGGTGCATGGCCAGAAAGGCTATCACGGCGTTGCCATTCTCTCGCGCCGCCCGCTTGAAGAGCAGCACTCCCACGACTTTTGCAGCGTTGGCGATTGCCGCCATATCTCCGCACTATTCAGGATCGGCTCGCAGAAAGTGCGCATCCACAATTTCTATGTTCCCGCCGGGGGGGATGAGCCGGATGTGGCGATCAACCCGAAATTTGACCACAAACTGCGCTATGTCGCCGAGCTGGCATCGGTTTCGGCGGTCCACGATGGTGTGCCTGCCTTGCTGGTTGGCGATCTCAACATCGCCCCGCTCGAAAACGACGTCTGGTCACACAAACAGCTGTTGAAAGTGGTGAGCCACACGCCGGTGGAAACACAGGGCCTGACCCACGCCTTCAACCAAGGTGGCTGGAGCGATCTCATTCGCCAGCACATTGCGCCAGATCGCAAGGTTTACACGTGGTGGAGCTACCGTGCCCGCGATTGGGACACGGCTGACCGCGGGCGGCGGCTTGACCACATCTGGGCAGCCCCACAACTGGCGAAATCGCTGAAGGAAATCCGGATCCTGCGCGAAGCGCGCGGGTGGGTACAGCCATCCGACCACGTGCCGGTGATGGCAGTTCTCGACATGGATTGAGGGATATTGGCTATCGGCGCTTGGGCAGATCGAATTTCGGCGCTGCCTGAATCACTGAATGCAGCTCTTCCAACTGGCGAAGCATTGAATGCACCGAGGCTGAAATACGCTCATGCACGATTGCCGCGCTCTCGGGATAGCTGGAAAGCATCCTGTGGAACAGCACGCGTGGCACGAACATCACCTCGCTGTTGACGCGTGCAACCGCGCTGGTGGCCCTGGTTGCCGCCGTCACCAGTCCAAGCTCGCCAACCAGGGTTGCTTCTGCGCAGGTATCTACAACAACCTCGCGGCTGCCGCGATAAATCACCAGATCGATCTGGCCACCTGAAACAACATACCCACCCTGGCTTTCATCACCGGTGCGAAACAATTCGCGACCTGCCCGGACCAATTCGCGCTCCGCCCCGAAGGCGAGCAGGCGCAACTGCTCGTCGGGGAAACCCCGAAGCAGATCCACCCGTTTCAGCAGATCGACGTCGTTTTGCAGCGCCATGAACCAAACCTATCCCTTTGACAGGAAGATTCGTCAATGCGACGCGCTCAATGCGCTGTTGATGCTTCAGGGAACCAGCTTGTAACCGCCACCTTCGGTAACCAGCATCCGCGAGTTGGAAGGGTCTTTCTCGATCTTTTGGCGCAGGCGATAGATGTGGGTTTCGAGGGTGTGCGTCGTCACGCCCGAATTGTAGCCCCAAACCTGCTCCAGCAGCTCGTCCCGGCCAATGATCTTCTGTTCGGCCCGGTACAGGTATTTTACAATGGCGGTTTCCTTTTCGGTCAGCCGCACTTTTGAGCCGTTTTGTTCCACCATGAGCTTTTGTGCCGGCCGGAACGTGTAGGAACCGACGCTGAATACCGCATCTTCGCTTTGCTCGTGGGTGCGAAGTTGCGCACGTATGCGGGCAAGCAGCACTGCAAAGCGGAAAGGCTTGGTCACATAGTCGTTTGCGCCAGCTTCGAGGCCCAGAATGGTATCAGAGTCCGTATCATGTCCGGTGAGCATGATAATTGGTGCCTTGAACCCCGACTTTCGAAGCACTTTGACTGCTTCACGGCCATCCATGTCCGGCAACCCGACATCCATGATCAGCAGATCGACGCGCTCGTTGCGGGCGGCATGTATTCCCTTTGCAGCGGTTGATTCAACGCTGATCTGGAACTCCTCATGCATCGCCAATTGCTCATGCAGCGCTTCGCGCAAGCCGTCATCATCGTCAACCAACAAAATATGCCTTGATGTCATGGATGGCATTCCCCCTTGTAACGACTGGCATTTTCCTGAAACTAGCACACTGCATAGGTTGCGCCTCGCAAAAATGTAAGCGAGACGACACCGCAGCAACACGAAAGTGAACAATCCGCGCAATTTGTGACCGGAACGGGTCAATGCTGACAATACCCTTCAAACCGCTGTCCAGAAAACCCAAAATTCAGATGACCGTTTGCCGGGCACCCGGACGCGTACCGCACCGGGGTTTCTTGCGCGTCAGTGGGTGCGTTTTTCCATGCAGCCTTGGCCGCAGCGGGATTTCCGTCTTCAAACGGGAAGGTGACGGGGCTACGCCTGCCGGTTCAATGGCGATTCTGGGTGGGTATCGCAGCCCTGCCGCGTGGCGATTTTCCCCGGCAATCCAGTTTTTGAAGAAGACCGACGGGAGCCTTGGCTGGTGTGACGCTTCCGGGCACCCGGCATACAACAGACCGGTGCGCCTGCCATTTTCAGCAAGTCACGAGCGGATGCTGCGATCCGACCGCCTGTACGACATCTGCCTTGTGCTTGACTGGAACGTCACCCGCCGAGCCTGCAATCGCGGAAGCGCAATTTTCATGCATCTGACCCGTCCCGACAGCGGCCCGACCCAGGGCTGCATCGCAGTTGATCCAAAATTGATGCGTGGGTTGCTGGCCAGACTGCTCAAGGGCGCGCAAATTCTGGTCAAAGCCTAACTCGCAACAAAAGCGCGCAGGATCAACGGCTGCCAAAAATGGCACTGCCAACGCGAACATGCGTTGCACCATGGGCAATCGCGGTTTCAAAGTCGCCGGACATCCCCATTGATAGCTTGCCGACCCTGCATTCGCGGGCCAGACCGGCCAACATGGCAAAATGCTCCGCAGGATCCTGGTCCACAGGCGGTATGCACATCAGGCCTTCAATCTCGAGACCATGCACCGTCCTGCAATTGTTGACAAAAACCGCTAGTTTCTCCGGTTCAATGCCCGCCTTTTGCGGCTCTTTTCCTGTGTTGACCTGAACATGGAACCGCAAATGCCTGCCTTGTCGCTTCATCTCGGCTGACAGGGCGGCTGCAATCTTCTCCCGGTCCACGGTTTCAATCACATCAAACAGCGCCACCGCTTCTGCGGCCTTGTTGCTCTGCAAAGGCCCGATCAGGTGAAGCTCGATGCCAGGATGGGCTTTGCGCAATTGCGGCCATTTTCCCGCCGCTTCCTGAACCCGGTTCTCGCCGAAAACCCGGTGGCCGCTCGCCAGAACCGGTTCAATGTCCTGCGCTTCGAACGTCTTGCTAACAACCACCAGAATGGTTGACCCAGGCTCGC
Source organism: Salaquimonas sp. (assembly GCA_041739465.1). Taxonomy (GTDB): domain Bacteria; phylum Pseudomonadota; class Alphaproteobacteria; order Rhizobiales; family Rhizobiaceae; genus BOKV01. The sequence continues at coordinate 121,845 of JBGSNX010000073.1, read as the reverse complement.
GGCCGGCCTTTGTTTGGCTGGAAGCAATCCTTGCTTCTATTTTGCGCAGGTTTGCGACCGCATCACCCATCATGTTCTTCCCGTTCCGTTTGTTTGCCGGCATGCGCGACAGTTGACCCCTGCACCGATTTCTGGTTGACCACGCAATACCTTTTTTTCCGGCAAATTCTGCAGAGACAAGCGCATATGGCCAGCCCACGCTACAACGCAAGCGAAACCGAAGCCCGCTGGCAAAAGGTTTGGGAAGCGCAGAAGCTTTTCGAGACCCCGCGCGGTGCAACCAGCAACAAGCCGAAATACTACGTGCTTGAAATGTTCCCGTATCCATCCGGGCGCATTCACATGGGCCATGTGCGCAATTACGCCATGGGCGATGTCGTTGCCCGTTTCATGCGGGCAAAGGGCCATGAGGTTTTGCACCCGATGGGATGGGATGCGTTCGGCATGCCTGCAGAGAACGCTGCGATGCAGAACAAGGTCCACCCGAAGGCCTGGACCTATGACAACATCGCGGCAATGCGCAAGCAGCTCAAGACAATGGGCCTGTCCATTGACTGGTCACGCGAGTTTGCAACCTGCGACGTCGAATATTACCAGCAGCAGCAGCACTTGTTCCTGGACTTCCTTGAGGCGGGAATTGCCTATCGCCGCAAGTCCAAGGTCAACTGGGACCCGATCGACCAGACAGTGCTTGCCAATGAGCAGGTGATTGATGGTCGCGGCTGGCGGTCCGGCGCGCTGGTGGAACAACGCGAACTCACGCAGTGGTTCTTCAAGATATCGGACTATTCGCAGGACCTGCTGGATTCGCTGGAGGGTCTCGACCGCTGGCCGGAAAAAGTCCGACTGATGCAGGCCAACTGGATCGGCCGCAGCCGTGGCATTGAAATACCGTTCCCTTTGGCCGCGCCAAGCCACGGCTTTGAGAACCTTGTTTGCTATTCAACCCGTCCCGACACGTTGCGAGGCGCAAGTTTCCTCGCAATTTCCGCCGACCACCCGCTGGCAAAAGTGCTTTCGCAGGAAAATCAGGCAATAGCCCGGTTTTGTGAGGAGTGCCGCCGCATTGGCACATCCGAAGAAGCGGTTGAAAAGGCCGAAAAGCTCGGGATGGACACCGGCCTGAAGGTGCGCCATCCGATTTACCCTGACCAGACCATTCCGGTTTGGATCGGCAATTTCGTTCTGATCGAATATGGCACCGGAGCCATTTTCGGCTGCCCGAGCCATGACCAGCGCGACCTTGATTTCGCTCGCAAGTATGACCTGCCAGTGGTGAACGCCTTCAACATGCTCGGCATGGTGAGTGAGGTTGGAACCGAAGCCCTGGTGCCGGCCAAGGATGTGCCGGTGGACTATGTCGACCACTTTGCCGGCATCACCACGGCAACAGGCTATGACGCGGTCGAGACCACCATCAACTGGATGGAAAGCCGCGATCTTGGCGAGGGCCAGGTCCGCTTCAGGCTGCGCGACTGGGGCATTTCGCGCCAGCGCTATTGGGGCTGCCCCATACCGGTCATTCATTGCGAAAGCTGCGGCGTGGTGCCCGAGAAGAAGGAAAACCTCCCGGTTCGCCTGCCCGACGACGTCGATTTTGACCGCCCTGGCAATCCGCTGGACCGCCATCCGACCTGGCGCAACACGACCTGCCCGCAATGCGGCAAGGCCGCCTTGCGCGAAACCGACACCATGGACACCTTTGTCGATTCGTCCTGGTATTTCGCAAGATTCACGGCACCAGAGGCATCAACGCCGACTGAACCACAGACCGTTGGCCACTGGCTGCCGGTCGACCAATACATTGGCGGTATCGAGCACGCGATCCTGCACCTGTTGTATTCGCGGTTTTTTGCACGTGCCATGCGCCAGACCGGCCATGGCGGCGCTGACGAACCTTTCCGTGGGCTTTTCACGCAGGGAATGGTGGTTCACGAGACGTACAAGGAACCGGGGGGGAAGTGGATCGAACCCGCAAATGTCGCCTTCGATCAGGTGGACGGCAAATCCGTAGCCAATACCGATGTTGGCTTTGCTTCGATATCTCCGGTTCCGCCGCAACATTTGATGGTTCGCCCTGACGGAACACAGAGGCTGAAAATCGAAGTTGGCTCCATCGAGAAGATGTCCAAATCCAAGAAGAATGTCGTGGATCCCGACGACATCATTGCAAGTTACGGGGCCGATACCGCTCGCTGGTTCATGCTGTCGGATTCGCCGCCCGACCGCGACGTGATCTGGACGGAGGCGGGTGTGGAGGGCGCACACCGGTTCGTCCAACGAATTTGGCGCATGACCGGGGAAATCGGCTTGTCAGTCGAAATGGGTCAGGCTGCCGAACCCGACGACCTTTTGCGCCTTGCACACCGCACCTTGTCCAAAGTCGATACCATGATCGCCGAATTGCGCTTCAACAGCGCGGTCGCCCAGATCTACACCCTTGCCAATGCCGTTGAAGACGCTGTTCGCGCTTCGCGTAACGGCGAAACATCGCCGCATTTGCGCAATGTTGCTGCCTTGATGGTGCAAATGATTGCACCAATGATGCCACATCTGGCGGAAGCCTGCTGGGAAACCCTTGGTCACAAGACATTGGTGGCGGCAATGCCCTGGCCTTCGGCCGATCCAGCCATGCTGGTCGAGGACCAATTGACACTGCCGGTGCAGATCAATGGCAAGAAGCGGAGCGAAGTGACCATTGCCGCAGATGCTGGCGAGGCCGACATTGTTGCTGCAGTCCTTGCACTTGATGTGATACACAAGGCGCTTGAGGGCAAGGCGCCACGCAAGGTCATCGTTGTGCCGAAAAGAATCGTCAACATTGTTGCCTGAAGTGAAACCTGCCATGGATTTTGGAAAGACCAGCCTCATGCAATCAACCAGACGCAGCTTTTTGGCGGCTTTGGCAATCATCGGCCCGGCCATGCTGGCGGGTTGCACCTGGGAGCCGTTGTACGGCTCCGCAGGAATTTCAGACCCATCAGCTGCCGGCAGCACGCTTTCGCAGGTTTCCGTCAGTCAGGTCGATACGCGCGTTGGTCAGCAACTGCGCAACCATCTGATTTTCCTGCTGCATGGCGGACGTGACCCGCTTGAAACACGCTATGAGGCCCGCATCCGGGTAAGCGCGACCGGAAACGAATATGCCGCGGTGCGAAACATTCGCGACTTTACCGCCGGAGCAGTCACGGTGACGGTCAGCTACGACCTGATTGACACCACCACCAACAGCCGCGTGAACGGCGGCAGCCGCGTCGCCACCGCGCCTTATGACCGTACCACCCAGAATTTTGCAAACTCTCGCGCCTTGCGGGATGCCGAAAACCGCGCAGCCCGTGATGCAGCTGAACAGTTGCGGCTGGCGCTCGCTGCCGACCTTCGCGGATAACATGGCTGAGGCCAAGGCGGCGCAAGCCGCAGCGATGATCGAACGACCGGATCGCTCAATCAGTGTTTGGCTGCTGTATGGACCGGATGCAGGCATGGTATCCGAGCGGGCCGATGCGCTTTCCGGCAAATTTGGCGTCGATCTGAAAGATCCGTTTTCCCTCATTCGCATGGATGCCGACAATGCTGCCGAAAGCGGCAGACTGGCCGATGAAGCTGGGACCATCGGCATGTTCGGCGGAGCCCGACTGATCCGGGTCAGCGGTTCGACCCGGCGAAACCTCAGCGATGCGGTTCGGCCATTGCTCGAGAAATCACCGATTGATTGCTGGGTCATCATTGAAGCCGGCGATTTGAAGCGTGAATCAGCCCTGCGCCGAAACGTGGAAAAGGCCGCAAAGGCGATGGCAATCCCCTGCTATCCCGACAGCAGCGCCGATATTGAGCGGTTGATCAAGACCGAGATGCAGGCAGCCGGACTGGCAATCGACGCCGACGCCGTTTTGGCGCTGGCTTCCAATCTGGGCAGCGACCGGCGCATGAGCCGCAATGAAATCAGCAAACTGGCGCTGTATTGCGAGGGCCAGGGCAAGGTCACACTGGCCGATGTCCAGGCCTTGATCGGCGACACCTCCGCGATTGCGACAGATGATCTGGTGGATGCTGCTGCAAGCGGCGATGCGGCCGCGTTGAATGAGATGCTGCCGCGATTGTCGGCGGCCGGTGTTTCTGGCGACATGTTGTTGCTCTCGGCGCTGCGCCATTTTCAGGCCCTGCAGCTCGCGCGGCACAAGATGGATGCAAACCGGGCTCCTGCGCAGGTGATCATTGCCGGAATGCGGCCGCCGTTGCATTTTTCACGAAAACAGGCCTTTGAACGGGCGCTGGGCATCTGGAACGCGAGCGCCTTGGCTAAAGCATTGGCGCGGCTTGATGCTTCGGTGTTTCAAGCCCGCTCGAACGGCGGTTTGGGTAGCGCAATTGCCGGGCGTGAATTGCTGGCAATCGCCAACGAAGCATCCCGGCTGCGACGGCAGCGGAATTGATTCCTAGAGATCATTCTCCAACCGGCGGCATACACCTTCCAGTTGTTCCAACGTTCCGTACTTTATCTTGATGTCACCGCCGCCTGAGCCATTCCACGCAATGGCCACCTTCAGCCCAAGCAGATCAGACAGCCGCTTTTCCAGCGCCAGCAGGTCGGCGCTTTTGGTTTCGAGCACCGGCATGGGCATTGCAACTTCGCCGAGCTTGCTACTTTCAGCTTGGCCTTCTTGCGCCATCGCCTCAGCCTGTCGCACTGACAGTCCTTGGCTCACAATGCGTTCGGCCAATCGCAACGGGTCGGACGCGGTCACCAGCGTGCGCGCATGTCCAGCCGAAAGCGTGCCTTCATTGACCATGGCCTGCACCGCTTGCGGCAGTTTCAGCAGCCGCAGGGTGTTTGCAACATGGCTCCGGCTCTTGCCGATCACGGTGCCAAGGTCAGCCTGGCTGTAGTCATAATCATCCAGCAATTGCTGGTAGCCACGCGCTTCTTCCAGCGGGTTGAGATCAGCGCGCTGCACGTTTTCGATGATCGCCAGTTCCAGCGCCTGCTTGTCTTCAACTTCACGGATGACCACCGGCACGTCATGTAGGCCCGCCTTTGCGGCAGCCCGCCAACGCCTCTCTCCAGCGATGATCTCGAATTTCGCGGTGCCTGCATCAACTGAAGCAGACCCCGCCTTGATGGTGCGCACCAGGATTGGCTGGACTATGCCATGTTCGGCAATCGAGCGGGCAAGTTCAGAAAGGCCCGTTTCGTCAAAATGCCTGCGCGGATTGTTGGCATTGGCTCGAATGTGCTCGATGGGCACTTTGCGGTCCGCACGCAGCTCGGCGGCGGGCCGGCCAAAATTGTTCATGCCGCTGTCATTGTCGCCAATCAGCGCTGCCAGACCACGACCAAGCCGCTTGCGTGAATTATCCTCCGCCATTTCGCTATAGACTCCATTCATATGCTATTCCGGATTGTTCCGGTACTGAATCAATTATTGGCAGTTCGCGATACCATCACAAGAAGCCTCGCTCAGGCCGCTGCAAGCTTGCGCTCGCGCTTGATGACCTCCGAGGCGAGACGCAGATAGGCTTGGCTGCCGGAGCATTTCAGATCGTAAAGGATAGCCGGCTTGCCATAAGACGGCGCTTCTGAAATACGCACATTGCGGGGAATGACGGTCTCATACACTTTGTCGCCCAGATATTTGCGAACATCCTCAACGACCTGGTCCGACAGATTGTTGCGTTTGTCGTACATGGTCAGGACAATTCCCTGCAATTCAAGCTCGGGATTGATCGACCCGCGAACCTGCTCGAATGTCTGGAGCAACTGGCTCAAGCCTTCCAGCGCAAAAAACTCGCATTGCAGCGGCACCAGCAGGGCGTGCGCAGCCGCCATCGCATTGAGTGTCAGAAGGTTCAGCGACGGCGGACAATCGATCAGTATGTGATCGAACCGGATGCCATTGGGCACATATTCCTCAATGGCACGGCGAATGCGGTAGGTGCGGTCGGGCGCGCCGGAGATTTCCATCTCGACGCCAAGCAGGTCAAGGGTGGACGGCGACACATAAAGCCGCGGAACTGCGGTCGCAATCAGCGTGTCTTTCAACAATGCCCTGCCGGTCAGCAGATCGTAGGTCGAAACTTCGCGGGCGTTCTTGTCAATCCCAAGGCCGGTGGACGCATTGCCCTGCGGGTCCAGATCCATCAGCAGCACGGTTTTGCCGATGGCGGCGAGTGCAGTCGCCAGATTTATGGCCGTCGTGGTCTTGCCAACGCCGCCCTTCTGGTTTGCAACAACAATGACCCTGGAACCAGTTCTCGCGCCCATTTGTTGTTTCCGTCGTCCGTGATTGTTTCCAGGCCGACCTGGCACACCGCGATTTCAGCGTGCACTTCGTGCCAAATTCGAAATCTCGAGGATGGCCGAACCGGTCTCGATCTTGCTCGCGTGTACTACCAGATCGAACTGCCACAAACCACGGCATTCTTCGATCTCGGCAAGATAATCCCGCCCCTTGTGGAACAGGGCTTTGGCCCCGACAGCCATCAAAGGCTCTGCAAGTTCAAGCAGTTTGGGCAAAGCAGCCAATGCGCGGGCCGTTACAATTTGCGGCCTGATCGTGGATTGCGCGATCTGTTTCGCAGCCGACTCGATTCTTTGGCAGTGCACAGTGCAGCGCGTGCCGGTCTCGATGCCAACTGCCCGCAGGAAGGCACATTTCTTGTTGAGACTTTCAACAAGATGGTGCTCGCTGCCCGGCTGCTCAGAACCTGCAATTGCCAACACCATGCCGGGAAATCCGCCGCCACTGCCAAGATCAACCATCCGCACTGCATTTGGAGCAAGCGCCTTGATCTGCAGACTGTCTGCAACATGCCGTGTCCAGAAATCGTTGAGCGTTGCGGGAGCAACCAGATTGGTCTTGGCCTGCCATTGCACCAGCACTTGCCGATACCGCTCCAGCCGGTCCAATGTTTCACGTGAAACAGGATGGATGCTTTCCAGCAATTGGCGCTGATCATCGAGCAGGCTTTCAATGCGCTGCACCGCTCACGCCTGCCTTATGCCGGGAGAAACCTTGCGGGCGTCACGTTTGATATGACCCAGGATCAACGACAGGGCGGCAGGCGTCATCCCTTCGATGCGGCCAGCCTGTCCAAGACTGGCAGGACGGACCCGCTCCAGCTTCTGGACTAACTCGATCGAAAGCCCCGAGAGGTCGCCGAACCGGAAGTCACCTGGAATGGCAACCGCCTCTTCGCGTTCAAGCGCAGCAATATCAACCTTCTGCCGTCCCAGATAAACGGAATAGGTCGCCTCGACCTTCAATTGATCGGCAATATCCTTGGGGACTGAAGCAAGTTCAGGCTGCAACCGAGCAATGTCGGCATATTCGAGGTCCGGATAGGAAAGCAATTGCCAGCCGGAGCGGCGCACTCCGTCATTGTTCAATTGGATGCCGAGCTGTTGGGCCTCGTTGGGTGTCGTGGACACAGCCTTCAGTCGTTCCGTCACCGAATCGAGCAATGCCTTCTTCTTGGCGAACCGTTGGGAACGCTCGCGCCCCACAATGCCCAGACTTTCGCCCAAAGGTGTCAGTCGTTGATCGGCATTGTCCGCACGCAGGGAAAGCCGGTATTCCGCGCGCGACGTGAACATGCGGTAAGGCTCGGTCACTCCGCGCGTCACGAGATCGTCGATCATCACCCCGATATAGCTCTGCGCCCGCGAAAAATGCACCGGCTCCTGCGCGCCACAAAGCCGCGCCGCATTGATCCCAGCAGCCAGGCCCTGCGCCGCCGCCTCTTCATACCCGGTTGTGCCGTTGATCTGGCCGGCCAGAAACAGCCCAGCAAGACGTTTTGTTTCAAGACTTGGATAAAGTTCCCGCGGATCAACATGATCATATTCGATTGCATAGCCGGGCTGCAGGATGGTCGCCTGCTCCAAACCTTCGATTGTCGCGATGAATTCGCGCTGAACCTCGAGTGGCAGCGACGTGGAAATACCGTTTGGATAGACCGTGTGGTCATCCAACCCTTCGGGTTCAAGGAATATCTGGTGACCTTCCCGGTCACCAAATCGCACGATCTTGTCTTCCACCGAGGGACAATAGCGTGGGCCAACCCCGGCGATTTGCCCCGAATACATCGCCGAGCGGTGGATGTTCTGTTCGATCACCGCATGCGTCCTGGCGTTTGTCCGCGTAACCCCGCATTCGATCTGCGCGTTGGGCAGCACATCCGTCATCGTCGAAAACGGCACGGGTTCATCGTCCGCCGACTGCATTTCCAGCCGACTCCAGTCGATGGTCCGCCCGTCAAGCCGCGCCGGTGTTCCGGTTTTCAGCCGCCCAAGCGAAAATCCCGCGCGCTCAAGCGTCAGGGCAAGTCCGATGGCTGGCTCCTCGCCCATACGCCCGGCAGGAAACTTTGTCTCGCCGATATGCACAAGGCCTCGCAGGAACGTCCCGGTGGTCAGAACGACTGCCCCGCACAATATCTGCCGCCCATCGCCCAGGACCACTCCGGCAATCCGCCCATCAAGGATCAGCAAATCATCCACCGACGATTCGATTACTTCAAGACCGTTCTGGTTCCGAATCGATTCCTGTACCGCCAACCGGTACAGCTTGCGATCGGCTTGTGTCCTTGGCCCGCGAACCGCCGGCCCCTTGCGCCGGTTCAGCATGCGGAACTGGATACCGCCCATGTCAGCAGCGCGGCCCATGATACCGTCCAGCGCATCAATCTCCCGCACCAGATGGCCCTTGCCGAGACCGCCGATTGCCGGATTGCAAGACATCACCCCAATGGTCTCGAACTTGTGGGTGACAAGCGCAGTGCGTGCACCAGCGCGCGCGGAAGCCGCCGCGGCCTCCGTACCGGCATGGCCCCCACCAATCACGATTACATCAAACTTGTTGCCAGCTGGCATGGTCTACTCCTGGACGAGACGCTCATAGGGCAAACGCTGCTATCCGTCAAAAGCGGTTCCTCAAAGTGTTTCACGTGAAACACGATGAACCATGTCACTTGCCGATGCAGAACTCGGCAAATATCCGCCCAAGCAATTCCTCTACGCCGATGCTCCCTGTCAGTTTCCCGATTTCATCACCGGCCGATCTCAAGAACTCCGCCCGGACCTCGTTGGGTGCATCCCCGACAGCAGCGCTCATCAACGTGGCACAAGCAGCCTCAAGATGCCCGCGTTGACGCGCACGACTGACCAACGCCTCCTCGCCGCTGCCACGAAAATCCGCAAGCCGTTGGCGCAAAGCTGCCAAAATGCCATCCAGACCAGCGTCAGTCAGCACTGACACACCCAGCTCACCATGCTGCCCGCTGTCATCCTTGGAATGCAGAACCAACAATTCGCTGCCGTTTTCAATTTCTCCAGCACCAGGAGCGGAGCCATCCTCCGCAAGCCAGACCACGAGATCTGCCCTCCGTGCACGTTCCCTGGCGCGCCGCATACCCTCCCGTTCCACCGGCTCTGCGCTATCTGTTAGACCTGCTGTATCGGCAATGCAGACCTTGAAGCCGTAGATATCAAGCCAGACTTCCAGCACGTCCCTTGTTGTCCCTGCCTCCGGGGAAACAATGGCAACATCCCGCTTCGCCAGCGCGTTCAGCAAGCTCGACTTGCCGGAATTGGGGCGTCCCGCCAGAACGACCTGGAAACCTGAGCGAACAATTTCGCCGCGATTGGCGCCGGCCAGCAGGTCCTGCATTTCCTCAGCCAAGGATTTGCATCTTGGCCAAACCTGTTCCGCTACCGAATCGATGACATCGCCTTCATCGGAAAAATCAAAGTCTGCTTCCACCAATGCGCGCAAACCGGCGATCTGATGTCGCCATTGCTCCAACCGCTGGCGAAAAGCACCATTTGCCAAAGCTACCGCTTGCGCCCTTTGCGCTTCGGTCTCGCTTGCAATCAGATCGGCAAGGCCTTCGAGTTCAGTGAGGTCCAGCTTGCCATTCAAAAAGGCCCGCCGCGAGAATTCACCTGCTTCGGCATGCCGCAAGCCATCCATCGAGCCAAGCCCATCCAGAAGGGCCGCCACCACAGCCCGGCCCCCATGCACCTGAAACTCCGCGCAATCCTCGCCAGTAAAGCTGGCTGGGCCGGGAAACCACAACACCAAGCCCCTGTCGAGCAATGCTCCGCTGGACGGATGTCGAAGATCGGCGAGTGAGGCTTTCCTCGGCTCCGGCATGAAACCGGCCAACGTAAGAACTACATCCGCGCATGCAGGCCCCGAAACCCTGACAACTGCAATGCCGGCCGGCACGGCTCCGCTTGAGAGCGCAAATATGGTCAAAATCCTGTGCAATCGAGGCAATCTCCCCTAATGTCTGTCTTGATATCGACCGACAGCACAACGCGAGGAACCTTCATGTCCGCAAACACTGAAGCACGCAATCTCCTTGCCGAAGCGTCCAGTCCATACCTCATCCAACACGCCGACAATCCGGTGCACTGGCGCCAATGGGGTCCACAAGCTTTGGAGGAAGCCCGTACCCTCGACAAGCCGATCCTGTTGTCGATTGGCTATGCCGCTTGTCACTGGTGCCACGTCATGGCGCATGAAAGTTTCGAAAGCGAATCGATCGCTGGTCTGATGAACGAGCTGTTCGTCAACATCAAGGTCGACCGTGAGGAGCGCCCGGACATCGACCAGATTTACATGGCGGCCCTGCATGCCATGGGCGAGCAGGGTGGCTGGCCGATGACGATGTTCCTTGACCCAGACGGCAACCCTTTTTGGGGAGGTACGTATTTTCCGCCGGAGCCACGCTATGGCAGGCCAAGTTTCCCGCAGATCCTCCAAGCCATCAACAACGCATGGCAAAACGACCGGCCGAGCCTGGTCAAATCTGCAACGGCGTTGCGCGTGCATCTGCAGGAAAGAGCAAAGGAAACCACCGGAGCTTTGCCGCAACCAGAGGAGTTCAGGCAGGTCGCAAAAGCCCTCTTGTCGTTGCACGATCCGGTCAATGGCGGCATCAGGGGCAACCCGAAATTTCCAAACGCACCCTTTACTGAGTTGTGGCTGCGATCGGCAAACAACGACCCTGACAGCGAAGCAGCAATCGCGTTTCTCAAAACCGTGAAAACCATGAGCCAGGGCGGCATCTACGACCATCTGGGCGGTGGTCTTTCGCGCTACAGCGTCGATGGCCAATGGCTGGTGCCGCACTTTGAAAAAATGCTCTACGACAATGCCCATTATCTCAGGGCCTTGAAATGGGCTTGGCAACTTGAGCCATTGCCCTTGTTTCGCCAGCGAATCGAACAAACGATTGATTGGGCTGTGCGCGAAATGCTGCTCCCTGATGGTTCGTTCGCATCAAGCCTTGATGCCGACAGTGAGGGCGAAGAAGGCCGCTTCTACGTCTGGTCGAAAGCTGAAATTGACGCGATCCTTGGAAGCCAGAGCGATTTGTTCTGCGACGCTTACGACGTCACCCAAGAAGGTAATTTCGAAGGCCACAATATTCTGAACAGGCTCAATGATTCCACAAAGGATGCGCAGACCGAAACATTCCTGGAAAAGGCGCGTTCCAAACTGTTGGAAGCGCGGGCGAGCCGCGTGAGACCTGCTCTCGACGACAAGACACTGACCGATTGGAACGGCTATTTCATCCGGGCATTGGCCGAATGTGCTTTCGCGCTCAACAATCCAGAATGGTTGGAACTGGCAAAATCCGCATTTCGTTCCATTGCCGAATCAATGGACGAAACCGGCAGATTGCCCCATTCGAGACGTGGTAGTGCACAAGTGCGGCCAGCTCTTGCCACCGATTATGCTGCGATGATCAATGCGGCGATATCCCTGCATGAAGCGCGAATGATGGAGGAAATCACCGGGCAAAACGGATACCGTGACCAGGCATCGGTCTGGATGGAAATCCTTGCCTCAGATTATTCCGATGGCAATGGCGGATACTATCTCACGGCATCCAATGCGGAAGCCTTGATTACCCGGCCCGGATGTCACCAGGACGAAGCCAATCCCTCGGCTGCCAGCCAGATCCTTGAAGCGCAGGTGCGCCTTGCCAGCGTCTCGGACAATACCAGGTGGCTCGAACAGGCATGGGCACTGGCAGCAAGCCTGCATTCGATCCTGAAGGACGCACGCTACGGTGCAGCCGGATACTGGAACGCTGTCCATACATTGCAGCAACAGCAGCACATTACCATCAGTGCGCCAGATCGTGCCGGAGCCGAATCGTTTGTTGAAGTGCTGCGCACTGCCGCCAAACCAGCCCTTTCGTTCAAGGTGATCACGGACGGGCGTGGTCATGTGTTCATGGGAACCCGCCAGTCCGCAGCTGACACAGTCCCAAGTGCCATGGTCTGCACATTGCAAAGCTGTTCAGCACCAATATTCAGTGCCGTTGAGCTCGCACAAATACTGTCAGGTAAAAGCAATCCGGACTGAAGTAAAAATCCGGAAGCTCGATCAGGTATTCATCGTGTCGAAGAACTCGGCATTGGTCTTGGTCTGCTTCAACTTGTCGATGAGGAACTCGATGGCATCCGTTGTTCCCATCGACGACAGAATGCGCCGCAAGACGTAGATCTTCTGGAGATCCTTGCGCTCGACGAGCAGGTCTTCCTTGCGGGTGCCCGACTTCATGATGTCAATGGACGGGAATACCCGCTTGTCGGCAACCTTGCGGTCAAGCACGATTTCCGAGTTACCGGTTCCCTTGAACTCTTCGAAAATGACTTCGTCCATGCGGCTGCCGGTATCGATCAGCGCCGTTGCAATGATAGTCAGCGACCCGCCTTCTTCAATGTTTCGCGCCGCACCAAAGAAACGCTTCGGCCGCTGCAACGCATTGGCGTCAACACCGCCGGTGAGAACCTTGCCCGAAGACGGCACCACCGTGTTGTAGGCGCGGCCAAGTCGGGTGATCGAATCCAGCAGGATCACCACATCGCGCCCGTGCTCGACCAGACGCTTGGCCTTTTCGATGACCATTTCAGCCACTTGAACGTGCCGGGCTGCCGGCTCGTCAAATGTCGAGGAAACCACCTCGCCCTTCACCGAGCGCTGCATGTCTGTCACTTCTTCCGGCCGCTCATCGATCAGCAACACGATAAGATAGCTCTCGGGATGATTGGCGGTGATCGAATGCGCGATGTTCTGGAGCAATACCGTCTTGCCGGTGCGCGGAGGCGCCACGATCAAGCCGCGCTGGCCCTTGCCCAGAGGAGCAACCAGGTCAATGACCCGTGACGACAGATCTTTTGTGGTCGGGTTGTCGACTTCCATCTTGAACCGCTCGTTTGGATAGAGCGGCGTCAGATTGTCGAAATGCACCTTGTGCCGGATCTTTTCAGGGTCTTCAAAATTGATCGTGTTGACTTTCAGCAGCGCGAAATAGCGCTCGCCCTCTTTCGGGCCCCGAATCGGGCCTTCGACCGTATCGCCGGTTTTCAGCGAGAAACGCCGGATCTGCGAGGGTGAAATGTAGATATCATCAGGGCCAGGAAGGTAGTTTGCGCTGGCCGATCGCATGAAGGCAAAGCCATCCATCAGGATTTCTACAACGCCTTCGCCGATAATCTCGACGTCCTGCTCTGCAAGGCTTTTGAGGATGGCAAACATCAGCTCCTGCTTGCGCATCGTGCTGGCGTTTTCGACGTTCAGGCCCTCGGCGAAGCTGACCAGATCGGTCGGCGTCTTGGCCTTGAGTTCCTGCAATTTCATCTGTTCCATGAAGGAAATTCTTTCTTGGGGATTCAAGTATCGGGGAAAATGCTAATCCGCTTGGATGGGCCGCAGTGGCGAATACGCGTCACCGGCCGGATGCGGAGCACTCGGAAGGAATGAAAAGAAAATAAGCCTGAAGGCTGATTCTCTCAAGCGAATTTTTGGCCTTGGCGTCTGCCTGCTCAAAATGGCTTCGCGATGACCAATACCACAATAAAAATCATGAGCAATGTCGGAAATTCATTGGCAAAGCGGAAAAACCGCTGTTTCCGTTTGCGTTCGTCGCGGGCAAATTCCTTGACCCAGACCGCACAGAATTCGTGAAAAGCCGACATCAGCACGACCAGAAACATTTTCGCGTAGAACCAGCCTTCACGCCACGCGCCAATTTCCCACATCACCCAAAGTCCGAAAACCCAGGTGGCAATCATCGCCGGCGTCATGATCGCCTTGAGCAGCCTGCGCTCCATGACCTTGAAGGTCTCAGACTCGCTCGAACCCACCGCACTTGCCGAGTGATAGACCATCAGCCTGGGCAGGTACAAAAGCCCCGCCATCCAGGAAATCACTGCAAGAATATGGAGGATTTTGGCGGTCTCGTACATTGCGCCTAGCCTCTGACCCGCTTCATCATCTGCTCGACATGGGCAATGGGTGCCACGGGCGTGATGCCATGACCAAGGTTGAACACCAATGGCCCTGACGACAGTGTCTCAAGGATAGCATCAATGCCTTCATCCAGCGCTGCGCCGCCAGCCACTAGCCGCATCGGGTCAAGATTGCCCTGAACCGCGCCGCCGCCCTGCAATTCCTTGGCAAATTTGAGCGGAACTGCCCAATCGAGGCCCAAAGCCGTTACCCCGGTTGCTTCGCGGTAGTTTCGATAAAGCAACCCAGCCCCTTTCGGGAAACCAATGATCCGGGCATCGGGTATTTCGCTGCGAACCTTGTCGACAATCCTTTTGACTGGTGCAACACACCATTTTTCAAAGTCCGCTTCCCCAAGCACGCCTGACCAGGAATCAAAGATCTGGACCGCATCAGCGCCTGCGCGCAATTGCGCCACCAGATATTGTGCAGAGACATCTGCCAGCAAATTGATCAGTGTCGAAAACGCTTCGGGGTGGCGATAGGAAAACAACCTGGCAGGAGCCTGATCTGGCGTTCCATGACCAGCAATCATGTAGGTGGCAACTGTCCATGGCGCGCCACAAAAACCAAGCAGAGCTGTTTCCTGTGGGAGGGCGGCGCGAATACCCGAAACCGCCTCAAGCACCGGCGCCAAATGCTTCAGCACATTGTCGCTGCCAAGCCCGCCAATCTCGCTTGCATCTATCGGATCAAGCTGGGGTCCACGCTTTTCTTCAAAAGTCACCCGTCGCCCAAGGGCATCGGGAATGACAAGGATATCGGAAAACAGGATTGCTGCATCAAACCCGAAACGCCGGATCGGCTGCAGTGTCACTTCAATTGCATGTTTCGGGCTGTAGCACAGATCAAGAAAGCTCCCGGCGACCAGCCGTGTTGCTCGATATTCAGGTAGATATCTCCCGGCCTGTCGCATCATCCAGATCGGTGGAGTCTTGAAAACCTCACCATCCAACACCCTGATCAGCTTGCGTTTGCCTGATTCCTGCACAGATGCCTCTTTCCATAAAAACGGGCTGTAAGCCGATTGGGTTTATTAGAGTCTGTGGATAGCGGCAATCATGTCCCGATGCCAAGAATTGTTTGTCGTTTCCGCACAACCTCTGCGCACGAGGTTCTAGGATAACTCAGCGCGAATTGCGGGGATATCTTCAATAATCCATGTAATTCAAAGGGTTGAGTGGCAATTTGCTCAAATCATCGGCCCAGTGAAAACGCCGGACTGTGCAAAACAAGCTTTTCCCGCTATTCACAGCCTTCAAACATCCCTGTCCCGGAGAATTGGATTGTGTTGCAAATGACGGCCAGCGGGGATGCATTTGCCAGACTGCCTGCAACGCTGCGCTCTGTCCCGCTTTATCCACAGGCCCGTCCGCAACGATGAACCAGGCAGAAACCTATTTTCACCTGCACCTGATTTCCGATGCCACCGGCGAAACGCTGATTGCTGCCAGCCGCGCGGTCACTTCGCAATACAAGCGCACCCAGGCAATCGAGCACGTCTACCCGCTGGTCAGAAACCGCAAACACCTTGAAAAAGTGATAGCGGCAATCGACCTGGAACCTGGAATTGTCCTCTATACCATTGCCGACAGCGACCTTGGCCAGCTGCTGGAGGAAAACTGCAAGCGCATGGGCACGCCATGCACATCCTTGCTCGAGCCGGTTTTTCAGATATTCCAGGCTTATCTGGGTATTCCTGCGGCGCGAAAAGTCGGTGCCCAGCATGAGCTCAATGCTGAATATTTCAGCCGCATCGACGCCTTGAATTTCACGATGATGCACGATGACGGAGCCTTGCCCGAAAACATCGAGGATGCCGATATTATCTTGATCGGCATCAGCCGCACGTCGAAAACGCCAACCAGCATTTACCTTGCCAATCGTGGCGTGAAGACTGCAAACGTCCCCATAGTGCCGGGGGTTGATCTACCCCCCGCCATTCTGGCTGCAAAGCGGCCGCTGGTTGTCGCGCTGATTGCCACCACAGACCGGATATTCCAGGTTCGCCAGAACCGTATTTTGGGCGATGGCGTCACCTCTCCCAGCCCCGTCTACATAGATCGGGCCGCAATTGCCGAGGAACTGGCGCACACCAGAAAACTCTGCCAGAAACGTAATTGGCCGATGATTGATGTTTCCCGCAAATCAATCGAGGAAACTGCAGCCGCGATACTGAGCCTGCGCGCCGAACATCTGGCGAAATTCAATGCCGGGAGCCAGGCACGATGAGCCCCGCTGCTGTCAGGTTGATCCTCGCCTCCGCAAGTCCTTGGCGGGCCACAATGCTAAAAAACGCCGGGCTCGCCATTGAAACAATACCGGCAAACATTGATGAGCGCGCCATCGAGGCTGCCCTTGATGGAACTGGCACAACGCCAAAGGAAGTTGCGCTGATTCTCTCACAGGCAAAGGCACAGGAAGTGTCTGAACGCCACCCTTCAGCATTCGTGATCGGCTCGGATCAGACCCTCAGCTTCAACGACGAAATCCTGCACAAGCCCGCCAACATGGAAGAAGCCGCCCGGCGCCTGCTGCTGCTTTCGGGGCAAACGCATATTTTGAACAGTGCGGTCGCGCTGGCAAACCGCGGTGAAACGGTGTGGAGCCATGTGGCGACAAGCCGTATAACTTTTCGCACCCTTGATCCCGGTTTCATCGGAAGGCACCTTGCAGCTGTCGGCAAGAATGCGCTTGGAAGTGTTGGCGCTTACCAGATCGAAGGGATGGGCGCGCAACTCATCGAAACATTCGAAGGCGACTTTTTCTCGGTGATCGGCTTGCCGCTCTTGCCGGTTCTGGAAGAATTGCGGCAAAGAAAGCTGATTGATGGCTAGGAAGAAATCGTGAAAAAGGCATTTGTGACCGGCTGGCCGATTTCCCACTCGCTCTCGCCAGATCTTCACGGCTTCTGGCTGCGCCGTTATGGCATCGACGGAAGTTACGAGCGGCTGGCCGTCGATCCGGCAGATTTCCCGGCATTCGTGAAAAGCTTTGCCGACAAAGGATTTGCCGGGGGGAACGTAACAATTCCACACAAGGAACTGGCCTTTGCCATGTGCGACAGCCTCGATGGCGAGGCCACAGCCATTGGTGCGGTCAACACCTTGTGGATCGAAAACAGCAAAATTTGCGGTAGTTGTACTGATAGCTATGGATTTTGCGCAAATCTCGATGATTTCAGCTCCAACTGGCGCTCTGCGGGCTCGGCATTGGTGCTTGGCGCTGGTGGCGCTGCGCGTGCAATCGTCCATGGCTTAATATCGGCAGGGTTTGAGAAAATAGCCATTGCCAACCGGTCGCTGCCGCGAGCACAGGAATTGGCAAGAAACTTTGGCAGCAAGGTTTCGGCATATCCTTTGGAAATGGCCGAAAAACTCGCCGTCGATGCAAAATTCATCGTCAACACCACCTCGCTTGGCATGGGCGGCAATGCCGATCAGCCTGTCAGCCTTGAATACGCACCTGCCGACGCGATCATCACCGACATTGTCTATGTTCCGCTGGTAACCCCGTTTCTTGCGCAGGCAAAAGAACGCGGCCTTGCGACCATTGACGGGCTCGGCATGCTGCTGCACCAGGCGGTACCGGGTTTTGAGCGCTGGTTTGGCGTCAAGCCGCAAGTGGATGCCGGGCTGCGCCTACACCTTCTTGCGATCCTCGAGAAAAGGACAGCACAAAAATGATCGTGCTTGGCCTTACCGGTTCAATCGGCATGGGAAAATCAACCACGGCAGCAATGTTCCGCGCCCTTGGCATCATGGTTCACGATGCAGATGCCACGGTTCATGCGCTTTATGCAGGCAAGGCTGCCCCTGTCGTTGAAGCCCTGTTTCCCGGCACCGTCATCGACGGAAAGGTGGATCGCAACCTTCTTTCCGCAAAGGTCATCGGCAATTCCGAGGCAATGCGCAAACTGGAGCAGGCAATTCACCCGTTGGTACATGAAGAAGAGCGCATCTTCCTGGAAAATGCCCGCGCAAGTGGCCAAAAACTGGTTGTTCTGGACATTCCGCTGCTGTTTGAAACCGGTGGCGAAAACCGGGTTGATGGTATCGTGGTGGTGACGGCAGAACCGGACGAACAGCAGCGCCGGGTTCTTGCAAGGCCCGGCATGAACGAGGAAAAGTTTGCAGCGATCCGCGCCCGGCAGATCCCGGACGCCCAAAAGCGGCAGCTCGCTGACTTTGTGGTTGTCACCGATTTTGGCATCGAGAATGCCAAAGCCCAGGTCGCAAAGATCGTTGAAGCGGTGCGCACGGGTAAGTGGCAGCCAATCCAACGCGGCAAGCCGCATTGAAAAACCTGTGATCAAGACCAGATTTTGTGGGCAATATCTCGCGGCAATGATGCAGTGTCGCGCTATCGCTTCCAGATCAACCTGAACCCGACGTGGGAACCATGCGCGAGATCATATTTGATACCGAGACCACCGGCCTTCGCCATGACCAGGGCGACCGGGTTATCGAGATAGGCGCGGTTGAACTTGAGAACGGTTTTCCGACCGGGCGAAGCTTCCACACCTACATCAATACGCAAGGCCGTCCGGTTCATCCAGAGGCGCAACGTGTCCACGGCATCAGCGATGCAGACCTAGCCGACAAACCTACTTTTCCGCAAATTGCCGAAGCCTTTCTGGCATTCGTTACGGATGCGGTACTCGTCGCGCACAATGCCAGCTTTGACATGGGTTTCATCAATGCCGAGTTGGCGCGGCTGAACATTCCACCGATTGCCCAGGACAGGGTTATCGACACGCTGCAGATTGCTCGCCGCAAGCATCCGATGGGGCCGAATTCACTGGATGCACTGTGTTCACGCTATGGCATCGACAATTCGCACCGCACCAAACATGGAGCCTTGCTCGACGCCGAATTGCTGGCCGAAGTCTACATCGAACTCAATGGTGGCAAGCAGGCTGCGCTCATTCTGGACGCTGATCTGAATGTCAGCGTCACGTCTGAAAATGGCGACAATTCTGCTGACACCGCATTTGAGGGACGGCGCAACAGGACGCAGCCACTGCCCGAAAGACTGACGCGGGGTGAAATCGAGCGCCACAAGCTGTTCGTGGAAACGCTGGGCCCTGAAGCAATCTGGGCCCGCTATTCCTGACAGCCTCAGCCGGCAAGGATCAGTTGGTTATCTTAGTCTTGGCCTGTTCCGCCATGCGCGACTGGAAAAGGCGGGCGAAATCGATGGGGTCGATCATTAGCGGAGGAAAGCCGCCATTTCGGGTCGCATCGGCAATGATCTGCCGTGCAAACGGGAAAAGGATGCGCGGGCATTCGATCAGCAATGCCGGCTGCAAGGATTCCTGCGCGATACCCTGAAGCCTGAAAATGCCGGCATAGACCAGCTCGGCATTGAACACGACACCCTTGGCATCGCCCGACTTGCCTTCGGCGGCCTTGGCTTCAAGGTGAAGGACCACTTCGAAATCATTCTGGGTGATCGAGGTGGCGCTTACATTGATGTTGATGTTGATTTCAGGGGAATTCTCGCGTGGCCGCAGCGAACCTGGGGAATTTGGATTTTCGAACGAGAAATCCTTGATGTACTGCGCAAGCACGCTGAGCATTGGCGGCTGTGCCTGCGTTGCGCTGTTCTCTTCCTTCGGTGTCGAAGCTTTGGCCATGGAATGCCCGTCCCTGATTGAAAGTCCGTGGTGCCGCCGGAAATCCGGAACAAGGAACCACCCATTGCAGATGCGGCTGGCTAGCATGCCGGTTGGCTGGAAACAAGATCAGCAGCCAGCGCATCTTCGCTTTAGCTGGGACCGTCCAAACGCCGTTTCGTCTGGTTGTCATGGGGTTCACCGGCTTCATGCACGCTGAATTCGTCGGGATCAAGATCCACCACGCCCGGTTCTCCGCGCCTCGAACCAGCTCTGCGGGCGCCGGGAAAGCCGCCCGGCATCTGCACAATGATTGAATTGGCGGCAAACCACTTCCATACAAGATTGCGCACGAACGGCAGCAGCAGCACAAGTCCGACGACATCACTTGCAAATCCGGGCACGATGAGAAGCATTGCCGAGACGAAAATCAGCGCGGAATTGGCAAGCTCCTTGCCGGGAGATTCGCCCGCCGCCATGGCCGTCTGCATCCGCAGCAATCCGGATGTTCCGGCAATCCGCAGTACCAGGCCGCCAGCCAACATCGCGGCCACCAGCATCAAAAGGCCCGAAAGTATGCCGATCTTGCCAGCCACAAACGCAAACAGCGTAATTTCTGCAATTGGCCAAGAAAGCAGCAGCAGTGCAAAAACAGGAAAACGCATGGTGAAAGATCCAGATGGATTGTCGCTCGAATGAACACTTGCGGTCAGACTTTGCAATGCGGCTTGCCAAAGAGTCCAATGGCCGCTTTGAAACTCCCGCCAAAGCGACTATATCAGCCGAACAAATGGAAGTTGTGGCGAGCTCATGAGCATATTTAACGATCCTACCACTTTGATACTGATTGCGGTGACGGTTTTCATACTGTTGCGCCTGCGCTCGGTCCTTGGAAAGCGCGACGGCCATCAGCCGCCGCCATTCGACCCGCGCAATTCGGAAGGACCGGCAAACCGCAATACAGCAAAGGACAACATCGTCACACTGCCGCGCAAGGGTGCGCCAGCCGAGCCGGAAGGCAATACCATAACGCGGGCACAAGCCGTGATCGACGAGATCGCCAAGCCCGGTACCAAGCTGAACACGGCGCTGCGCGAACTCAACGCTGCCGATTCCACTTTCGAACCCAAGTCTTTCCTGGAAGGCGCAAAAATGGCCTATGAAATGATTGTCACGGCCTTTGCCGATGGCGATCGCAAGGCGCTGCGCAACCTTTTGTCACGCGAAGTCTTTGAAGGTTTTTCCACCGCAATTGGCGAGCGCGAAGCAAAGGGTGAGCAGGTGCGCTCGACATTTGTTGGAATAGATTCTGCCACGCTCGTCGGCGCTGAAATGCAGCGCAGCGAAAGCCACGTCACAGTGCGCTTTGTAAGCCAGATCATTTCGGCAACGATGAATGCCGAAGGCAAGGTGGTTGATGGCGATGCCGAGCAAGTGGCTGAAGTTACCGATGTGTGGACCTTTGCAAGGGACACCCGCTCGCGCGATCCCAACTGGAAACTTGTTGCCACCGAATCGGGTTCCTGAAACCTGCCATCCAGACCGTCCCAAACGGGACGGTTTTCAAACCGTGCGAAAATATGGCCCGCTTCGAACCTTGTTCATTTTCGCAACTGCCGGGCTGGAACGGGGACGATCACGGCGCAGCGCTGGCCTGCTTCAGGCAAAGCGCAATTCGCATGGCGCAAAAACCCTACACGACCAAGCAGCTGGGCATCGATGCCGCCGGTTTGGCGGGGCTTGCGCCAACTGCACTTGGGTGCCCGCCGCAAAACGCCAGAGCGTTTTTTGAAGAGAACTTCCAGCCGGAAAAACTGGTGCCTGATAGCGGCGCCGGCTTTGTCACCGCCTACTACGAACCTGAACTTTCAGCATCACCGGTGCAAACGCCGCGGTTCAGCTATCCCCTTTACGCAAGGCCGCACGATCTGGCCGAAATCGATGACTTTACCCGCCCCGCCGGGATAGACGCTTCGTTCAGGTTTGCCAGAAAAACTCCGCACGGCTTTGAGGAATATCTCGACCGGCCGGCCATCGAGGCAGGTGCGCTGGCGGGAAAAGGTCTGGAACTGGCATGGATTGAAAGCCCGGTAGATGGCTTCTTCGTTCACATTCAAGGATCTGCCCGGCTCAACATGACCAATGGCGAGGTCTGGCGCATTTCCTATGATGGTAAAAGCGGCCATCCGTTCACGCCCATAGGTGCCTGGTTGATCGAGAACGGCCATTTGCGGCGCGAAGACGTGACCATGCAGGCTATCCGCCTTTGGCTGGACGCTGATGCTGCCCGCGCCCGGCAATTGATGAACCGCAACCGGTCTTTCATTTTTTTCCAACGAACAACGCAGGATGATGCATCACTGGGACCCGTTGCTGCCGCCTCGGTTCCGCTCAGTGCAGGGCGCAGCCTTGCCGTGGATCATCAATTGCACACCTTCGGTACGCCGGTTTTCATTGTCGCCCATCAGGCAATTGCCGGGCTTGGCAAAGACTTTCGCTGCTTGATGGTGGCTCAGGATACCGGAACAGCGATTGTTGGTCCTTGCAGGGGTGATCTCTTCATCGGGTCGGGCATGGCAGCGGGCGATATCGCCGGTGCAGTGCGCCACGCAGCGGACTTTTATGTTCTTCGCCCAAAAACCCGTGTGAATTCCTGATGGCCGGTATCCTATGAAACGGGGAAAGCGAGGCCTCAGCGTTGAAGAGCGCGAATTGTGGGACCGTATCCGCCGCAGCGTTACACCCTTGGCCGGAACTGCAGCGTCAAACGATGAGCCACTGCAAGCATGGCTAGACCATGAACCGGCGAAGGAACCTGAAAAACCGGTAAAGCGCGAAAAGGCCACTGCGCCGGTATTTCCGCAAGCCGGGCCCAAATTGCCATTTCTGCCGCCCTACATTCCGCCGGTGTCCCGGCCGGCCAATTCGGGCCAGGCGCTGATCGATGCAAAGACCGTGCGCGACATTCGCAAGGGCCGCCTTGAAATTGATGCGCGCATTGACCTTCACGGAATGACTGAACGCGCCGCACACGATGAATTGCTACGGTTTGTGCGGCAGTCCCGCGACAGTGGTGCCCGCATTCTGCTGGTCATTACCGGCAAGGGCAGAAGCAGCGAAGGTGTGCTTCGGCGCGCCGTTCCGCTGTGGTTTCAGGAAAAGCCGTTCAAACTGCTTGTGGGAGGCCACCGCACCGCGCATGCCGAGCATGGGGGCGAGGGAGCAATTTATGTTCGCCTGCGCCGAGACAAGCCTGCCAAGGATGGTGGCAAATGACGCCGTTTGGGCGAAGGGTGCGCGAACTGCGCGCCACCAAAGGCGTCAACCAGAAACAGATGGCCGCAGCCCTTGGTGTGTCGGCAGCGTGGTTGTCTGCCCTGGAAAATGGCAAGCGGGGCAAGCCGAGCTGGGATTTCATCCAGCGCATCATCAGTTATTTCAACGTGATCTGGGACGATGCCGATGAACTTCTCGATCTGGCGCGCATTTCCCATCCGCGCATTGTGGTAGATACCGCGGGCCTTTCGCCGGAAGCCACGGAGTTTGCCAATCTGGTTGCCGAACGGATCAGCCACCTTGGCCGCGATGATCTTGAAGCGCTGCTGTTTGACGTAAAACGCCGCTCGCAACGGCGGCGGCAAAATTGAGCCGGCTCAGTTGACCAGCGCTTGTAGTTCGGAAAGCTTGTCGTTCACCAGCCAGCCGTAATAATTTTCCTCCGGAACGCCTTTGCGCTTCTTGAGGGCTGCCGCGCGCTGGCGCACATCGCCAAGATTGTACAAGGTCGAGGTAATGCCCGGATTGGTCGAGATGTCGTAGCCTGCAATGGCGGCATAAGCGTCAATCGAAATGCGGATCACCGCCGCCATGTAATGCAGCGTGGTGTCCGGATCCATGATCGCCTTGTAGACTTCCGGTGCTTTCGCCGCATTGAGCGGTTTGAAACCACTGGTGCGCACCACCAGATCATTGACCTGCAGTGCTGTCAGCGGGTTGAGCTGCCCAAGACCGAATGTCTGGCCGGCATAGATCGGCTGGAAAAAAGCTCGGCCAAACCGGTCGTTTGGCCAGGCTTTGCCGCCATTGGTCTTGCCACGAAAACTTGCTACCCAGACATCTTCGCGGCAGGCCCACAAATCATAGCTGTCGCTCAGCGCTTCACATGCGGCAAACTCAGGCCGCTTGACGAAATCGAGCACTTTTTCGCCATCATGCTCGAAGGAAAGGTCCGAGCCCAGATAAGAAGCTGCTTTCACCAAATAGGTCTGCAGATGATCAAGTGCATCCACATTGTAGGTGTGCTCGCCGATCAGGGCGCCGACGATGTGAACAGGGGCAATCCCGTATTTTGCCGCCGCAACCTTGATCTTCTGCTGCAATTTCTTGTCCCGGCCAATCAGGTCCCGGATTTTTTCGTATTTTCCCTGAAAACTGCCATTGGTGGCCCGCGTCCGCGAAACCGATCCTGCAGGAATGCCGGGCTGGCTGGCATTGCGGTTACCCGGCTCTACAGGCGTCAGCGCACTGGCATCAATTGGCGCAAGCAAAATCCCTGCAATCAAGGCAAGGGCTGCAAAACGGGGACTGCGCAAGGAAAGCATGGGTTTCCACAGGTTGGATGAAGCCGCCAATGTGCCGCAAAGCCCTGCCGGAGTCGATACCGGCAAAACCAGTATGCCGCTCACAAGATGAAGCGGCTCAAATCGATGTTGCGGGCGATATCGCCAACATTCTTGCGCACATAGTCCGCATCGACGGAAATTTCAGTTCCGGAACGATCCGGAGCGTTGAAGGAAATTTCATCCAGAACCCGCTCCATCACGGTCTGAAGCCGCCGCGCCCCGATGTTTTCGATGCTGGCATTGAGCTCCACCGCCACATCGGCAAGTGCCTCAATGGCATCTTCGGAAAAATCGAGCTTCACCTCTTCCGTAGCCAGCAATGAAACATATTGCTTTATCAGGCTGCATTCAGGCTCTGTGAGGATGCGCCGCATGTCATCGCGGCTGAGCGCCTGCAATTCGACCCGGATCGGCAAGCGACCCTGCAATTCGGGCAAAAGATCCGATGGCTTGGCCACATGAAATGCGCCCGATGCGATGAAAAGGATGTGATCAGTCTTCACCGGGCCATGCTTGGTGGCAACCGTGGTGCCTTCAACGAGCGGGAGAAGGTCGCGCTGCACGCCTTCGCGTGAAACACTGCCGCCGACCGAGCCATCTCGCACTGCAATCTTGTCGATCTCGTCCAGAAACACGATTCCGTTGTTTTCGACGGCTTGCACCGCTTCCGAAACGAGCTGTTCCTGGTCCAGTAACTTGTCGGATTCATCGGCAATCAGCAGGCCATAGGATTCCTTGACCGTGGTTTTGCGCTTCTTGGTACGCTGACCCATGGCCTTTCCGAGCATGTCGCTGAGATTGAGCACGCCGATATTGCCGCCTGGCATGCCCGGAATCTCAAATCCGCCCATCGGGTTGGCGGTATCGGCGACATCAACCTCGATTTCCTTGTCGTCGATCTCGCCCGCCCGCAATTTCTTGCGGAAAGAATCGCGGGTTGCCGGACTTGCGGTGGCGCCAACGAGCGCGTCCAGCACCCGTTCCTCGGCGGCCAGATGTGCCTTGGCCTTCACCTGCTCGCGTTTTTGTTCGCGAACCAGCTGGATGCCAACCTCGACAAGATCGCGGATGATCTGCTCGACATCGCGCCCGACATAACCGACCTCGGTGAACTTGGTTGCTTCAACCTTGATGAACGGGGCTCCGGCCAGCCGTGCCAGCCGCCGCGAAATCTCGGTCTTGCCAACCCCCGTCGGCCCGATCATCAGGATGTTCTTGGGCAGCACCTCTTCGCGCATCTGGCCTTCCAGTTGCTGCCGCCGCCAGCGGTTGCGCAGGGCAATTGCCACGGCGCGCTTGGCGTCGTTCTGTCCGATGATGTAGCGGTCGAGCTCGGAGACGATCTCGCGCGGGGAAAAATTGGTCATTGATATGATTGTCCTTCTTGCAGATCCGTCAGGTCTGGCATGTCCGGATTGTCCAGCGCCATTACCAGCAA
The DNA here is from genome assembly GCA_041739465.1 of Salaquimonas sp. Taxonomy (GTDB): domain Bacteria; phylum Pseudomonadota; class Alphaproteobacteria; order Rhizobiales; family Rhizobiaceae; genus BOKV01. The sequence continues at coordinate 95,856 of JBGSNX010000073.1, read as the reverse complement.
GGTGTCTTTTTGGTCGGGCCGTTCGCCAACAATGGCGAAGCCGGCCTTTTGCCCGGCGCTAATCGCATGGCTGTTTGTTTTCTGCGGATCGAAGATCAAGCGTGGCGCGCCTTCCTCAAACAAGAGGTCTGCAATGCCGCGCAGAACCGCTGGTCCATGCCCCTTGCCCACATGCTGCGCAGGGCCGATTGCCAGTTCCAGGCAAATGGCGCCGGAGGGCTGGTCCGCATGCAAATGGTCATCGGTGAGGTGCGGGTCAATGCAGCGCAGCAACACGAAGGCTTCATCATCGAGTTCGCCAATCAGCGTCTCAACCGCAATATCGTCAAGACCGGCGGCAATCCGCGCCTGCGCGATGGCCGGGTCGCCGAAAATTTCACGCCAATGGCTTTGCTCAAGCCATGCCCTGACGAGCTTCAAATCCGCGCTTTCCAGGGTGCGAAAGCTGTAAACAGGCGCCGGGTCAGGCTGCATCGAGGCTTTCGACAATGACATTTCCATTGGTGTATATGCAGATTTCAGCAGCAATCTGCATGGCTTTGCGGGCAATTTCCTCAGCGTTCTTGTCGGTGTCTGCAAGCGCCCTTGCTGCAGCCAGCGCAAAATTGCCGCCCGAGCCGATTGCCATGATGCCGCCTTCCGGCTCCAGCACGTCGCCGGTTCCAGTCAGCGCCAGCGTAACCGACTTGTCTGCGACCAGCATCATGGCTTCCAGCCGCCGTAAATAGCGGTCGGTGCGCCAATCCTTGGCAAGTTCGACGCAGGCGCGCATCAACTGGTCGGGATATTGTTCAAGACGCGCTTCCAGCCGCTCGAGAAGCGTGAACGCATCCGCCGTTGCCCCGGCAAAACCGGCAATCACGGTGCCGCCCTTGCCCAGCCGCCTCACTTTGCGGGCATTTCCCTTCATGACGGTCTGCCCGAGCGAGACCTGCCCGTCGCCGGCAATCACGACTTTTCCGCCCTTTCGCACCGTAACAATGGTTGTCCCGTGCATTATGATTTCCGAACCGGCCATCTGTGTTCCTGAAGTTTCGCCCGAACCGGGCCCTGACGCGAACATGCCTAGGCGACGACATGCCTAGACAGCGACATGTATGTGCTTTTGCCGCCATTGCAATTGTCGAGGTAAAATCGCCGGCAAACCGCGTTATGGCTTTTTCAATGTTGCGATGATACGAACCCTTCGCTTCTGAAGGATTGTTGCAATGTCACCGCGCAAGGACCGAAAGGCGAGCATCGCCCGCCGCACCAATGAAACGCAGATCGAGGTTGAACTCAATCTCGATGGAACCGGTCGCCATGATATCTCGACCGGCATCGGCTTTCTGGACCACATGCTGGAGCAGCTGTCGCGCCATTCGCTGATCGACATGACGATCCGGGCCAAGGGCGACCTGCACATCGACGACCACCACACAACCGAAGACACCGGGATTGCGATTGGCCAGGCGCTGTCAAAAGCGCTGGGTGAGCGCAAGGGCATCCGCCGCTATGCTTCGATCGACCTTGCCATGGACGAAACATTGACACGCGCAGCTCTCGACATTTCAGGCAGGCCGTACCTGGTCTGGAAAGTCGAGTTCTCGCGCCCCAAGGTGGGTGGTTTCGATACCGAATTGTTCCGTGAGTTCTTTCAGGCTTTGGCCCAGAATGGCGCCATCACCCTGCACATCTGGAACCATTACGGCGAAAACAACCACCACATTGCCGAAACCTGTTTCAAGGCTGTGGCAAGGGCGTTGCGGGCCGCCATCGAGACCGATCCACGCCAGCCCGAAGCTGTGCCTTCGACCAAAGGCACGCTGACTGCCTGAGTGCATGGTGCAAAGAGCTGCTTGTGCGATGCACCAACCGCAATTATGAGAGCGGTCATGGCCATGTATTCCGCATATCTGCCCGCCAGCGGCAACCGCGAAGAAGTCCGGTTCATCAGCGATGGACCGTCAATCCTAGCGTTGATCGTTCCGGCACTTTTTCTCATCTGGCACCGCTTGTGGCAGGCCTTGATGGTCTATGTCCTGGTCGCAAGCGCGTTGGCGCTGATGGCGTCGACGGCTTCAAATCCGATGCTGGCCCTGCTTCCCGCCTTGCCCGGTTTTTTCCTGATGCTGCAGGGCCGCGATCTTGTTCGAGCCAAACTTGAACAAACCGGCTGGGAAGAAGCAGCAGCAATCGCTGCCGATAATGAGGCTGATGCGCAGTTGCGGTTTTTCTCGATGGATTTGCCGCAAAAGCCAGCCGTCATTGCCGAAGTCAGGGCACAAACAGTGCCATTCAAGCCAAAAACACCGGTGGCCAGCGGGATTTTTCCCGAATGATGCGGCTTTCGATCATCGATTATGGGTCGGGCAATTTGCATTCGGCCCGCAAAGCGTTCGAGCGCGCAGCGCGGGAAGCTGGAATTTCGGCGCAAATTGCCGTTACCGCAGATGCCGATATCGTTGCCGCGTCCGACCGCATCGTACTTCCAGGCGTTGGTGCCTATGCCGATTGCAGGGCCGGCCTTGATGCAGTGCCGGGCATGGTTGACGCGCTGGAAACTGCGGTCATCAGCGGCGGCCGCCCGTTTCTTGGCATTTGCGTTGGCCAGCAATTGATGGCCTCGCGCGGGCTGGAAAAGCAGATCACCAACGGTCTTGGCTGGATTTCCGGCGATTGCCAATTGATCACGCCGAACGACCCCGCCGCGAAAATCCCGCAAATCGGCTGGAATACGCTGGATATCGAAAACCTCCATCCCCTGCTGGAGGGCATTCCGCTGGGCCCGCAAGGCTGGCACGCTTATTTTGTCCATTCTTACCATGTGGTCCCGACAAGACCGGAAGAGCTGTTCGCAACTACCGATTACGGTGGCAAGGTCACGGCGATGATTGGCCGCGACAACCTCGTCGGTACCCAGTTCCACCCCGAAAAGAGCCAGAAACTGGGCCTTGCCTTGATAAGCAATTTCCTTGGGTGGAAGCCATGATCTTGTTTCCCGCCATTGACCTCAAGGACGGCAAGTGCGTTCGGCTCAAGCTTGGCGAAATGGCCTCGGCCACGGTCTACAATGATAGCCCTGCCGCGCAGGCCCGTGACTTTGAAGCCCAGGGCTTTGATTGGCTGCATGTGGTGGATCTCAATGGTGCCTTTGAAGGTCAGTCGGTCAATGGCGATGCGGTTGAAGCCATCTTGAAAGCCACCAAGAATCCGGTGCAACTTGGCGGTGGCATTCGCACCCTTGCGCACATCGAAAGCTGGCTGGAAAAGGGCCTTGCCCGGGTCATTCTTGGCACCATTGCCGTGCGCGATTCCGCATTGGTAAAGGAGGCTTGCCGCCTGTTCCCCGGCCAGATTGCGGTCGGCATTGATGCCAAGGGCGGTTTTGTTGCCGTCGAAGGCTGGGCGCAGGCATCCACTCTCGGCGTTGTCGAACTTGCGCGAAAGTTCGAAGGCGCAGGCGTAGCTGCCATCATCTACACCGATATCGACCGCGACGGCATTTTGGCCGGCATCAACTGGGATTCAACGCTGTCCCTTGCGGCAGCAACTTCCATTCCTGTCATTGCATCAGGCGGGCTTGCCTCGATGGCGGACATTGAGCGCATGACCAAGCCTGATGCACAAATTCTTGAAGGGGCGATTTCAGGCCGCGCGCTGTATGATGGCCGCATAGACCCGGCAAAAGCGCTGGCAATGCTGAAGCAGACCAAACCATGACACTCAAATCGCGCATCATTCCCTGCCTCGATGTCAAGAATGGCCGCGTTGTCAAAGGTGTATCCTTCGTGGACCTGATCGATGCCGGCGATCCGGTGGAGGCTGCAAAGGCCTATGATGCAGCGGGCGCCGACGAATTGACCTTCCTCGACATAACCGCGTCATCCGACAACCGCTCGATCCTGTTTGACGTGGTCTCGCAAACTGCCGAACACTGTTTCATGCCACTGACAGTTGGCGGCGGGGTGCGCGAGATCGCCGATATACGGGCGCTTCTCAATGCCGGTGCTGACAAGGTTTCGATCAACACGACGGCGGTCAACAACCCGCAATTCGTGGCGCAGGCCGCTGACAAGTTCGGCAACCAGTGCATCGTTGTTGCCATTGATGCGCGCAAGGTTTCACTGCCGGGGCAGGCAGGGCGGTGGGAGATATTCACCCATGGCGGTCGCAACCCGACCGGACTGGATGCAGTCGAATTTGCCTGCAAAATTGCTGAACTGGGCGCGGGTGAAATCCTGTTGACCTCAATGGATCAGGATGGCCAGAAAAACGGTTATGACATCGCGCTGACAAGGGCTGTTGCCGATGCCGTGCAGGTTCCGGTCATTGCTTCGGGCGGGGTCGGCAATCTCGACCATCTGGTTGCAGGAATTCGCGATGGCCACGCTGCTGCGGTTCTGGCGGCTTCGATTTTCCATTTTGGTACCCATACGATAGGCGAAGCCAAGCAGCATATGCACCGCGCCGGTATTCCGGTAAGACTCGATTGAGTGCGAAATGTGCACCGGGGCCGTTTGAAATGTCAGCAGATTTCACCCTATCCGATCTGGAGAAGATCGTGGCGCAGCGCGCCGCGTCAAGCGATGACAAATCCTACACTGCTTCGCTGATTGCCAAAGGCATGGGTAAATGCGCGCAGAAGCTGGGCGAAGAAGCTGTCGAGACGGTCATTGCAGCCATGCAAGGGGACCGCGAAGAGTTGCGCAAGGAAGCCGCTGACCTCCTTTACCATTTGCTGGTGGTCCTGCGGGCTGCCGACTTGCCGCTGGACAGCGTGCTTGATGAATTGAAGAGCCGCACATCGCGATCGGGCCTTGCCGAAAAGGCCGCCCGTCCGGTCGGCAACTGAAGGGCAGCCGTGATGGACCAGATCGCAAGCCCGCGCGAAGATGATTTCTGGGCTGCCGACCCGGCCAATGGCAAGTCGCGGTTTTCTCCCTACAGTTACTTTTCTGCTTCGCAATGGGCTGATTTCCGCGCCGATACGCCGCTTACCCTCGACAATGCCGATGTCGAGCGGCTTCGCTCGATCGGTGATCCGATTTCGCTGGAGGAAGTGCGGCGCATCTACCTCTCGCTTTCGCGCCTGTTGTCAGCCCACGCCGAAGCAAGCCTGGCGCTGTTTCGCCAGCGCAACCGGTTTCTCAACCTCAACGGTGCCAAAACGCCGTTCATTATCGGGATCGCCGGGTCGGTCGCAGTCGGCAAATCCACCACGGCGCGCATCCTGCAGGAATTGTTGAAACGCTGGCCTTCCAGCCCGAAGGTCGATCTGGTCACCACCGACGGCTTCCTGCTGCCCAACGAGGTATTGCGCGAACGCAATTTGATGAACCGCAAGGGGTTCCCCGAAAGCTATGATCTTGGCGCGGTGTTGCGCTTCCTGTCGGCAATCAAGGCCGGGGAAAAGCACGTTGAGGCCCCGCTCTATTCGCATGTGATCTATGACGTGTTGCCGGGCAAGTTTGCTGCCGTTGATACGCCCGATATCCTGATTTTCGAAGGCATCAACGTGTTGCAGTCGCGTGAACTGCCCAAGGAAGGCAAGGCGATACCTGTCGTGTCGGATTTCTTCGACTTCTCCATCTACATTGATGCGGACGAGAAGATGATCGAGGCCTGGTACGTTTCACGCTTTCTGCGGCTGCGAAAAACATCGTTCACCGATCCCAGCTCTTTCTTTCACCGTTATTCAAAACTGACGGATGAAGCAGCACTCTCGGTCGCTCAAAATCTGTGGGACACCATCAATTTGGTCAATCTGCACGAAAACATCCTGCCGACCCGGCCGCGCGCCGATCTCGTGCTGCGCAAGGGCGCTGATCACCTTGTCGAGCAGGTTGCATTGCGAAGGCTCTGACAAACACCGGATTGCGTGGAGGAGCCGTGTGTTCCCAAAGGCAATGCCACAAGGGCCAGTCTTTTCTGTGATTCTTGGTCATGACTGCTGGCCTAGCCTTCAAATGCGACAGCCGCATTGCGAAGGCATGGCAGAAACTTGTCGCAGCCATGACGTTTTGGCTCACGTCGCTTTGGTGACCCTTCTTAGGGTCAAGTTGATCCTGCCGCCGTTTTTGAGAAGGCTCGAACTGTCTGGATAAATCCGGTCCACGCCATGAAACGCCAGTCGCGCTTCACCTGAAAGGATCACCGCATCCCCACTTGCCAGTTTGAACGAGACGGTCCGCTCTTCCCGGCGTCTGCCGCCAACCCGGAAAAGGCAGGTGTCGCCCAGCGAAATCGAAACCACCGGAGCGGCCATTTCCTCTTCATCGCGGTCCTGGTGCAGGCCCATTTTTGCTGATGAATCATAGAAATTGACCAGACATGCCTCAGCTGGTGCGCTGAAGGAGGCGAGCTCTTCCCAAATGTTCAACAGGCTTTGCGGCATTGGCGGCCAGGGTCGGCCGGAAACCGGGTGTGTCTGCTGATAACGGTACCCGCGATCCTTGTCGCTGACCCAGCCAAGGCTTCCGCAATTGGTCATTCGCACGCTCATTTCCATGCCGGTGCGCGGCATTTGCGGGCGGAAAAGCGGCGCGGCCTCCACCACGGCGCGCACGTCGGCAACCAGCACCTCCTGGGCCTGTCGGTCGAGATAGCCGGGAATGAAATGCACGCCTCTTGGCAATACCTGCATGGGTTTACGCAATATTCAGTCGCTGGAGCGATGGTTTCGTCATGGTGGTCAATCAATCAGGACACAGCGTGACAAATGCCGCAAACGCAGCCGGGGTCAACCGGGCGGCGTTGGTTCTTTGCGCGGTGTCGCTCGCGGCTGCGTTCATCGTACTGGGCCCCCGCATGTCGGCATTGCTGGCTGGCCTTGCCAAGCCGGGTATCGGCATGGAACTCACCAATGCCGATTTCATCAATTACTGGATGGCCGGAAAATTGGTGCTGGCCGGCAAAACCGCGCTTTTGTTCGATCCGCCTGCTTACAATGCCCACCTTCAGGCAATGTTTGGCACGGATTACCCGCCGCACGCCTGGTCTTACCCACCGCATGCGATCTTCATTTTCCTGCCGCTTGGCCTTCTGCCCTACAAACTCGCGCTCGTGGTTTTCATGGCATTGAGCGGATTTGCCCATTTCTGGGCTTTGCAGGCCTTCGTTCGTGTTCATGCTCCCGGCGCGGACAGGCAATGGCTGATTGCTGGCCATCTCGCATTTGCCGCTGTCAACATTGCCGCCGTGCAAAACGGGTTTCTCACCGCTGCTTTGCTGCTCGGGGCCTTTGCTGCCACTGGCAGGCATTCTCTGCTGGCCGGATTTTTACTGGCCTTGCTGACGTTCAAGCCGCAACTGGGAATTCTGGTACCTGTGGCGCTTTTGTTTTCGCGGCAGTGGCATACGATCCTGTTTGCCGCATTTTTCACGGCTGTCATGGTCTTGCTGTCGATGGCCGCTTTCGGCTTTGAAAGCTGGAAAGCCTATGTCGAGATCACTTTGCCGTTTCAGCAAGGGGTGATGACTGGCTGGTCCGGCGGCATGTTGTTGATGATGCCAACCGTGCTTTCGGCCCTGCGGCTGGAGGGCTTTGATGGAGGTTTTGCATCGCTCGCGCAGTCCGGCTTCAGCGCCGCCATGCTTCCACTGGCATTGCTCGCGCTGTGGCGGGCAGAATCCGGCGTGACGCGCTTTTTTGCGCTGTGTCTGGGCAGTTTTGCCATCCTGCCCTACAGCTTCAATTATGACATGGGCGCGCTGGCCTCTGCCTCAGCGGTGCTTTTGGCAACGGCAACTGCGGCAGTCTTGGCGCGAACCACCCTGATTGCTGCCATCGCCTTGTCGCCCGTTCTGGTCATTTTGGCCGGAATTGCCGGACTGCCGATCACTCCGGTGCTGCTGGCCGGCGCATTGTGGTTTGCGGCCTGGTACCCCGATGCACTGGCGGCAAAACCGCAACCAGCCTGAAATCTGCACAAGCCGCATCATTTTCCGCGATTCGCACGCGGTTGCCATCCTTGCAGCGCCGGACTGGCATCCTTATATAGCGGCCAACGCGGCTACATCACTTGTAGTTGATTCTCATCCCATGGGATCGGCCAATCGGAACGCCTCGAAAGGGTCCGGGCTGTTCGCTCAAAGGAGACCAAAATGGCTAAAGTAATCGGTATCGACCTTGGCACCACCAATTCCTGCGTTTCCGTCATGGATGGCAAGGAACCAAAGGTCATTGAAAATTCGGAAGGCGCGCGTACCACGCCATCCATGGTTGCCTTCACCGATGATGGCGAACGCCTCGTCGGCCAGCCGGCCAAGCGGCAGGCGGTGACCAATCCGGAAAACACGCTGTTCGCCGTCAAGCGGCTGATTGGCCGCCGTTACGACGACAAGACCGTCGAAAAGGACAAGAAGCTCGTTCCTTTCGAGATCGTGCGCGGCGACAACGGCGATGCCTGGGTGAAAATCGACAACGAAAAATATTCGCCATCGCAGATTTCAGCGATGGTGCTGCAGAAAATGAAGGAAACGGCTGAAGCCTATCTGGGCGAAAAGGTCGAACAGGCCGTCATTACCGTTCCCGCCTATTTCAACGATGCCCAGCGTCAGGCGACCAAGGATGCAGGCAAGATCGCCGGCCTTGAAGTCTTGCGCATCATCAACGAGCCGACCGCAGCCGCGCTCGCTTATGGCCTCGACAAGCGCGAAGGCAAGACCATTGCCGTATACGATCTGGGTGGTGGCACGTTTGACGTGTCGATCCTCGAGATCGGCGATGGCGTCTTTGAGGTCAAGTCGACCAATGGCGACACCTTCCTTGGCGGCGAAGATTTCGACATGCGGCTCGTCGATTACCTTGCTGATGAGTTCAAGAAAGAGAACGGCATCGATATCAAGGGCGACAAGATGGCGCTTCAGCGCCTGAAGGAAGCCTCTGAAAAGGCCAAAATCGAGCTTTCCTCCATTGCCCAGACAGAAATCAACCTGCCATTCATTACCGCTGACAAGTCCGGGCCAAAGCACCTGACCATGAAACTGACCCGCGCCAAGTACGAGCAGCTGGTCGAAGATCTGGTCAAGCGGACCATTGGCCCCTGCGCTGCAGCCTTGAAGGATGCAGGCATGAAGGCAGCGGAAATCGATGAAGTGGTGCTTGTTGGCGGCATGACCCGCATGCCGCGCATCCAGCAGGTCGTGAAGGATTTCTTCGGCAAGGAGCCCCACAAGGGCGTCAACCCCGATGAAGTGGTTGCGATGGGCGCAGCGATTCAGGCCGGCGTGTTGCAGGGCGACGTCAAGGACGTTCTCCTGCTCGACGTGACCCCGCTTTCGCTCGGCATTGAGACGCTGGGCGGCGTGTTCACCCGTCTTATCGACCGCAACACCACAATCCCGACCAAGAAGGCACAGGTTTTCTCCACCGCCGAGGACAACCAGTCGGCAGTTACCATTCGCGTGTTCCAGGGCGAGCGCGAAATGGCGGCAGACAACAAAATGCTGGGCCAATTTGACCTGATGGGCCTTCCGCCAGCACCGCGCGGCATGCCGCAGATCGAGGTTGCCTTCGACATCGATGCCAACGGCATTGTCAATGTCACCGCCAAGGACAAGGGCACCGGCAAGGAGCAGCAGATTTCGATCAAGGCTTCCGGTGGTCTTTCGGATGCCGACATTGAAAAGATGGTCAAGGACGCGGAAGCCAATGCCGAGGCCGACAAGTCCCGTCGTGAATCGGTGGAAGCCAAGAACCAGGCCGAATCACTGCTTCATTCAGCCGAAAAATCGCTGAAGGACTATGGCGACAAGGTTTCTGCCGAAGAGCGTGGTGCTATCGAGCGCGCCATTGTTGACTTGCGTTCAGCCATTGAATCGGGCGACGCAACCGACATCAAGGCCAAGTCTGAAGGCCTGAGCGAAGCCACGATGAAGCTGGGTGAAGCCATGTACAAGGCCGCGCAAGCTGCCGAAGAAACCAAGGCAGAAGCCGATGCCCGCGCCGACTCGCGCAATGAAGACGTTGTGGATGCCGAGTTCGAGGAAGTCGACGAAGACGACGACAAGAAGAAGAGCGCGTAATTTGCCAGTGAAAAAGGCCGGCTAGGTGATGGTCGGCCTTTTCTTCCAGCTACAGGGCAATATCGGGGCAAGCGGCAATTCAAATTGACCGGACATCTGGGGTTTCATGGCCAAGGCTGACTATTATTCGCTTCTCGGTCTGGCCAAGGGCTGTGATGAAAAGGACCTGAAGGCGGCATTTCGCAAGAAGGCGATGGAATGCCATCCTGATCGGCATCCCAATGACAAGGATGCGGAGCGCCGCTTCAAGGAAATCAACGAGGCTTACGAGATCTTGAAAGATCCGCAGAAGCGCTCGGCCTACGACCAGTTCGGCCATGCTGCTTTTGAACGCGGCGGCGGACAGGGTCCTGGCGGCTTCTCGGGAGCCGGTGGCGCGTTCTCTGACATTTTCGAAGACATATTTGGCGAAATGATGGGCGGAAACCGGGCACGGCGTGCCCCTGGCCGCGAGCGCGGCGCCGATTTGCGCTACAACATGGAAATCACGTTGGAAGAGGCATTTGAAGGAAAAAACGCCGAGATCTCGGTGCCCACAGCCATCTCTTGCGAAGCCTGCTCGGGTTCCGGGGCCAAGCCGGGTTCTTCACCCAAGCAATGCTCCACCTGTGCGGGTTCGGGCAGGGTGCGCGCTGCATCCGGGTTTTTCTCGATCGAACGCACCTGCCCGACCTGCCAGGGCCGTGGCGAGGTCATTTCCGATCCTTGCGGCAAATGCGGCGGCCAGGGCCGTGTGACCCGTGAGCGCACGCTTTCGGTCAATATTCCATCGGGCATTGAAGACGGTGTTCGCATCCGCCTTGCCGGCGAGGGTGAGGCCGGCGCTCGCGGCGGTCCGGCGGGCGATCTGTATATTTTCCTGTCCATCAAGCCGCATGAATTTTTCCAGCGCGATGGCGCCGATTTGTTTTGCCGTGTTCCAATCTCGATGGTCACTGCAGCACTGGGCGGCCAGTTCGATGTAACAACGCTTGCCGGCAGCAAGGCGCAGATCAAGGTTCCCGATGGCACCCAGACCGGCAAGCAGTTCCGCTTGAAGGGCAAGGGCATGCCGGTGATGCGCTCGCAAAATGTCGGCGATCTCTACATACAGGTGGTGACCGAAACCCCGCAGAACCTGACCCGCCGTCAACGCGAACTGCTGGAAGAGTTTGAAAAAAGCGCTTCCGACCAGAACAGCCCTGAATCAGCGGGTTTTTTCTCGCGGATGAAGAATTTCCTGGGTGGTCTGGCTGACTGACCGGCAACAAGTACTGGAAGCTTTCCGCCATGCGACCTCCGAAAATCCTCGTTTTCCCCGGCTCAAACCGGTCCGCTTCCTGGAACGCCAAACTTTCTGGCGTGGTGTGCAAGACCCTGCTGCAGCACGAATGCGAAATTACCCACATCACCTTGCGCGACTATCCGCTGCCCATCTTCGATGAGGATCTCGAAACGCAAAAGGGCCAACCGGAAAACGCGTTGAAACTTGCCCGGCTTTTTCACGAACACGAAGCAATTGTGGTCGTCAGCCCCGAATACAATTGCTCGGTGTCTCCCCTTACCAAGAACACCATAGACTGGGTCAGCCGGGTAAATTCTGACCAACGCGGACGTCTCGCGCCCTACAAGCAAAAGGTTTTTGGTCTGGCTTCAGCCTCGCCCGGTCGATATGGCGGCGTGCGCGGCCTGGTTCATTTGCGCGCCAGCATCGGCAATTGCGGTGCGCTGGTCATCAGCGAGCAGCTCTGCGTCACTTTTGCCGACAAAGCCTTCAACCAGAACGACGAACTGGCCGACGAAGCTGCCCGCCGCCAGGCGGAAACGTTTGCCAGGGTGGTTGTTGAGACGGCCACGCTTTTGACCGCCCGGATTTGAAAAGGGGACATTTGCGGTGCTGGATGAGAAAATTGCCGACCTCAAATCACGGCTGATCGTGGCGCTGGACGTGCCGGATGCGGCACGGGCCGAAACGATGATTGCCAAGCTTGGCGATGCGGTGAGTTTTTACAAGATCGGCCACCAATTGGCATTTTGCGGGGGGCTGGAACTGGCGCGGGACTTGAAACGCGATGGACGCAAGGTGTTCCTGGATCTCAAGCTGCTCGACATCGACAACACCATCGCCAAGGGCGTTGAAAGCATCGCAGCGCTCGGCGTCGACATGTTGACGATCCATGCCTATCCCAAGGCAATGGCGGCGGCTGTTTCAGCAGCTTCAAACTCTTCGGTGTGCCTTTTGGCGGTAACGGTACTGACATCAATGGATGATGCCGACCTTGCCGATGCGGGCTATGCGCTCACGGCAACAGATATGGTTGCGCGCCGGGCGAGACAAGCCTCCAGCGCAGGCATGGGCGGCATTGTATGCTCGGCGCAGGAAGCAGCGCTCGTGCGCTCGCTGGTTGGCAGGGAAATGGCCATCGTCACGCCGGGCATCCGGCCTGCAGGTACGGAGGCCGGAGACCAGAAACGCATCATGACGCCTGCCAAGGCGATGGCGGCGGGCGCCACGCATCTGGTGGTTGGCCGGCCGGTGCTTGAAGCTGCTGATCCGGCACAAACTGCCCGGGACATTGTCAGCGAGATGGCTGGCGCGGGTATCTGAGCCTGATTTTCGGGGATAAGGCTGTCTGCCTGGGTGTGTTCGAAGCCAGTAGGTCCAAAGTCGGGGCTTGCATTTCTTGTGCGCTGCACAATAAAGTGATTGGATGACTGGTGGGATTTCAAACTCCCGCAACAAACCAGCACCGGACGGGGCAGCCAGATGTACTACAAGCTCTACGAGATGTCGCATGCGGCTCTCACACCGTGGCGCGCCGTGGCGGATGCCACGCGGCTTTTCTACAGCAATCCGATCAATCCGCTCAGCCACACGGCTGTTGGCAAGCAGATTGCCGCCAGCGCCGAAATGTTCGAGCGCACCACACGCCGCTATGGCAAGCCGCGCTTCGAAATCGAGACCACCAAGGTCGATGGCCAGAACGTGGTTGTGAACGAGAAGATCGTTTGGCAAAAACCCTTCTGCAATCTCATCAATTTTGAACGTGTGCTGCCGCAAGGCGCACCTGCCGGTCCACGCCTGCTGATCGTTGCGCCAATGTCGGGGCACTACGCCACCCTTCTGCGCGGCACGGTGCAGACCATGAGCGAATATGCCGATGTGTATATCACCGATTGGATCGATGCGCGCATGGTGCCATTGAGCGAGGGCAGTTTCGACCTCGACGATTACATCGACTATGTGATTTCCATCCTTCATTATCTGGGACCGGACACGCATGTGATGGCTGTTTGCCAGCCTTCTGTTCCGGTGCTTGCCGCTGTGGCAGTCATGGAAGGCAACAAGGATGGTTGTGCTCCTGCATCAATGACCTTGATGGGCGGGCCGATCGACACCCGTGAAAACCCCACTGCCGTCAACAAGCTGGCTGAATCCAAGGGTATCGACTGGTTCCGCGACAATGTCGTGATGCCGGTTCCGTTTCCCCATCCAGGGTTCATGCGTTCGGTCTACCCCGGCTTCCTGCAATTGTCGGGCTTCATGTCGATGAACCTTGACCGCCACATCACTGCCCATCAGGAATTTTTCGCCCATCTGGTCAAGGGCGACGGCGAACCAGCCGAAAAGCACCGCGATTTCTACGATGAATACATGGCTGTCATGGACCTTGATGCAGCCTTTTACCTGCAAACCGTGGACACGGTTTTTGTTCGCCATGCCCTGCCCAAGGGCGAGATGACCCACCGCAACCAGCTTGTTGATTGCACGAAGATTACCCGCACCGCACTGATGACTGTCGAGGGCGAAAACGACGATATCTCCGGCCTTCGCCAAACCCAGGCAGCGCACAAGCTGTGCTCATCGCTGCCCGAATCAAAGCGTGTGCATTACATGCAGCCCGATGTCGGCCATTATGGCGTGTTCAATGGCTCGCGCTTCCGGGCGGAAATTGCGCCACGCATTGCCCGCTTCATGCATGCCAATGGTGCCACGCAAGGCGGGTCCGCGGCCAAGCAGGCCAATGCGAAGGCACTTGCGGCCAAACCAAAGAAGAAAGCCAAGGCGTAAGCCTGCGCTGCAATTTCAATGGGTTAGCACTCACGCGCTACGGCTGCTTTGTAGCAATGTTCGATTTTTCTTGAACGCAAGTGCGACAATTACCACCTGCACCGAGAAGGCATTTCGCCTTTCTCTTGAGCAAGGGGTGATTGCAAATGACACGCAGTGGAATGATCCGCCCGGCATGGACGCCGGCAACAATTGGCCTCATGGTCGTTGGCTTCATGGTGTTCTGGCCGCTTGGCCTCGCCATGATTGCCTACATCCTGTGGGGCGACCGTCTGGAAGAATTCAAGTCCGGCTTTGCCCGGTCCGGAACCAACGGCAAGAACTGCAACTGGGGTCGGCACAACGGCTTCCATGCCCGCACCGGCAATGTTGCATTCGACGACTGGCGCGAAACCGAATTGAAGCGCCTTGAAGAAGAGCGCCGCAAACTTGATGAAATGCGCGCGGAATTCGACGAATATTCTCGCGAACTGCGCCGTGCCAAGGACCAGGAAGAGTTCAACGCTTTCATGTCCCGCCGCAACCGCCCGTCCACCGACAACCGGTTCGACCAGTAATCAGCTGGCGCATCGGCAAAAACAAAAAGACGGGGCCTTCGGGCCCCGTATTCATTTGGCTGCAAGCAGCTGGAAGCAAACGGTTGGCGGCAAGGCTCACCGCAAGCTTTGTTTTACCTTCACAAGAATCGGGTATGCTGTCGAATTGAAGGCCCTCAAACCATGGGGGTCAGCTGCCGCGGAGTGAACAAGGATGGTTTTTTCCGCTTTGAAGCGTCGTGTTGCCACAAGTCCGCGCCGCGAACGGCTGGTGGAAGCTGGCGGGCGCACCCTTCCCGTTGCCGTGGTTGAAAACGTCCGCGCAACCCGGCTGACCTTGCGCATCGTTCCAGGCGGCAAAGCCTTGCGCATGACCATTCCCCCGCATGTCAGCGACAGCCAGGTGGACAATTTTCTGGCTCGCAACCGAAACTGGGTTGCCGTACGAATCGACAAGCTCCCTGAACCGGTGGCAACCGGCATTGGCGCGCTCATTCCCTATCTTGGCGTTGAACACAGGATTGTTCATGTCGAACGCCTGCGCGGCGTGGTCGAACCTGGCGCCTTTGCCGGGAAGCCGGCATTGCTGGTGCCTGGCGAGAGCGGCCATGTTGGCCGCAAGGTGACAGCCTTTCTCAAGCGCGAAGCGCGCAAACGCCTCGACAGTACAGTGGCCCGCCATTGCGCTTCGCTGGGAGTACGCGCCAAAGCGCTGCGCATCACCGACACAACCAGCCGCTGGGGCTCGTGCTCGAGTTCGCGGACGCTCTCATTTTCCTGGCGAATCGTGATGGCGCCGCCCGAGGTTTTGGATTATCTGGCGGCTCATGAAGTTGCGCATTTGCGCGAGATGAACCACAGCGCTGATTTTTGGAAACTCGTGAAACAGCTTTGCCCTGCCATGGAACGCCACAAGGCCTGGCTCAAACGCCACGGATCACTGCTGCATGCAATCGAGCCCGGCTGAGATGGATGCGGCGGTGAAAAATGCGCCAGATGCCAATCCGGCAGCAGCGGCTGACGGCCCAATTGCATTCTGGTTTGACGGCAAAGGGAAATCCGTCGCCGGGTCTGCAGGGCAGATAGCCCAGCGGATCTTTGCACCGATAGCACCTGGCAACCGCAGCAGAACCAATGGCGGCTTTGGCTGGATCCACTGCAACATTGCCAACCCGCTGCTTGGCGAGTTGCATCAGGACGGCACCCTGGATTCGCTTGTGTTCGACATGCTCAGCGAAGCCGACACAAGGCCTCAATGCGTTCCTCACAAGGATGGCTTGCTGTTCAACCTGCGCGGCCGCGCGATCATTCTCATCGATGATGAAAGCGATCTGGTTGCGGTGCGCATGTGGATCAACAAGGCGGGCATCATCACGACCTGGCGCCGCCCGACCAAGGCCATGCAAGAATTGCTGGCCGAAGTGGGCAGGGGCTTTTGCCCACATTCCGTGGGTGAGTTCGTTGCACGCCTCTCCCTGCGTGTCGTCGACACGATTGAACCCATGGTCGATGATCTGGTTGAATCGGTGGATGACCTTGAGATCGAAGTGGTCGAAGGCAGCCAGAAGCTGAGGCGCCGCGAATTGTCCGATGTGCGTCGACAAGCCATCGACCTTCGCCGCTTTCTTTTTCCCCAGCGCGATGCGTTTTCGACACTCCTCATCGAACGGGTGTCGTTCATGCAGGAGGCCGACCGGGCAAAACTCCATGAAGCACAGGATTCCATGACCCGCTTCATCGAAGAACTCGAAGTAACCCGCGAACGCTGCGCGGTTCTTCACGACGAGATCATCGACAACCGCTCTGAACGAATGAACAAGCAAATACTGCTGTTGTCGGTGGTTTCCGCCCTGTTCCTGCCAGCCTCGCTGATAGCAGGCATGTTGGGGATGAATGTCTCAGGCATTCCGATGAACGATCACCCGCTGGCCTTTGCCTTCATCAGCTTCATGATGATGGTGCTGATCCTGGCGGAAATTGCGCTGTTCCGCTGGCTCAAGATCATCTGACCATCCGATCGCATGGACTCGGCGGCAGATTTCCCATAGGTCTTCGCCGGTTAGGCATCGCCGGGGAAACATGGCTCTCGACATCAAGATATGCGGATTGAAAACGGCACAGGGCGTTGCAGCTGCCGTAGCGGGCAGCGCGACCCATATCGGCTTCATATTCTTTGAAAAAAGCCCTCGCCACGTCACGTCTCAACAAGCTCGCGCACTTTGGCAGCCTTTTGTCGGCAAGGTCACTTCCGTCGCCGTCAGCGTTGATGCCAACGATGACGAACTCGATGCGATTGTGGCAATGATGCAGCCATCAATGCTTCAGTTGCACGGTCACGAAACGCCGCAGCGCGTGGCAGCGCTCAAGGCGCGCCATGGCTTGCCGGTGATGAAGGCGCTCTCGATCCGAGAGGCTGGTGATCTTGCAGCTGTCAAACCCTATGCAGGCATAGCAGATCGCCTGCTGCTCGACGCCAAGCCGCCCAAAGGGGCGGACCTACCGGGCGGCAATGGTGTCGCATTTGACTGGGAAATGCTTGCAACGCTTGACCCGGCGGTTGACTACATGCTTTCGGGTGGGATCAGTATTGCCAATCTGGAAGGCGCCATTCTTGGTACTAAAGCCAGCGGCCTTGATGTTTCCTCCGGCGTTGAAAGCGCGCCTGGGATCAAGGATGTGGCGGCAATAACCCAATTCCTGGCGCAAGCGCGCCGGATCGAACGGATGAGGCCGGGAAAGGCCATGAAAGGTGAGGTAGCGTGACGAAACCGGTAGAACCCAATTCATTCCGCACAGGACCGGATGAAAACGGACATTTCGGCATGTTTGGCGGGCGGTATGTTGCTGAAACCCTGATGCCGTTGATCCTGGAACTGGATCAGGCATACAAGGATGCCAAGGCAGACCCGGCCTTCAAGGCGGAACTTGAGCATCTCAACAAGCACTACACCGGTCGGCCATCGCCGCTGTATTTTGCCGAGCGGCTAACGCAGCACCTCGGCGGCGCGAAAATCTATTTCAAGCGCGACGAACTCAACCACACCGGCAGCCACAAGATCAACAACTGCCTCGGCCAGATCCTGCTCGCGCGCCGCATGGGCAAGACCCGCATCATTGCCGAAACCGGCGCGGGGCAGCATGGCGTGGCCTCGGCAACCGTTTCTGCCCGGTTTGGCTATCCCTGCGTCGTCTACATGGGCAAGACCGATGTCGAGCGGCAATCGCCCAACGTGTTCCGCATGAAACTTCTGGGAGCTGAAATTGTGCCGGTAACCGCCGGTGCAGGCACCTTGAAGGATGCCATGAACGAAGCCTTGCGCGACTGGGTCACCAATGTCGAGGACACCTATTACCTTATCGGCACCGCAGCCGGGCCGCACCCCTATCCCGAACTGGTAAGGGATTTCCAGTCGGTGATCGGCCGCGACACCCGCGAACAGCTGCACCAGGTCGAAGGCCGCCTGCCTGACATGATCATTGCGGCGGTTGGCGGCGGCTCCAACGCCATTGGCCTGTTCCACCCGTTCCTTGACGACAAGGAAGTGCAGATCGTCGGCGTCGAAGCTGGCGGCCACGGCCTTGACGGCGATCAGCATTGCGCCTCGCTGACAGCCGGCAGACCCGGAGTGCTGCATGGCAACCGCACCTATTTGCTGCAGGACAATGACGGACAGATCATGGAAGGCCACTCGATCTCCGCTGGCCTCGACTACCCCGGCATCGGGCCGGAACATTCATGGCTGAAGGATACCGGCCGCGTCCAGTATGTGCCGATCATGGACACTGAGGCACTGGAGGCTTTCCAGCTTCTGTGCCGGATCGAGGGCATCATCCCGGCGCTTGAACCAAGCCATGCACTTGCCGAGGTGATGAAGCGCGCCCCGAAAATGCGCAAGGATGAGATCATCGTGATGAATTTGTGCGGCCGTGGCGACAAGGACGTTTTCACGGTCGGCAAGATATTGGGGCACCAGCTTTGAGCGCTTTGGGCATTGAAAAAGACATGACAAAAACCCGTATTGACGCCCGCTTTGCCGATTTGCGCGCCGAGGGCCGCCCGGCCTTCGTGACCTTCATCACCGCCGGCGATCCCGGCTATGAAGCCTCGCTGAAGATCATGCAGGCCCTGCCGGGAGCCGGCGCCGACATCATCGAACTTGGCATGCCGTTTTCCGATCCGATGGCCGATGGTCCCGCGGTCCAGCTCGCCGGCCAACGTGCCTTGAAGGCAGGCCAGACGATGGCAAAGACCCTGGAAATGGTGCGCCAGTTCCGCAAGGGCGACAATGAAACGCCGGTGGTCCTGATGGGTTATTACAATCCGATCTACCAATACGGCAATGACCGGTTTCTGGCCGACGCCAAGTCTGCCGGGGTCGACGGGCTGATCATCGTTGACCTTCCTGCTGAGGAAGACAGCGAATTGTGCATTCCCGCCCTCAAGGCCGGGCTGAATTTCATCCGGCTGGCAACGCCGACAACCGATGAAAAGCGCCTGCCCAAGGTTCTGCAGAACACCTCTGGCTTTGTATATTACGTGTCGATCACCGGCATTACCGGCTCTGCCGCTCCTGATCCGGCGAAAGTTGCCGCCATGGTTTCGCGCATCAAGGCCAAGACCGATTTGCCGGTGGCGGTAGGATTTGGCGTGCGCAATGCCGAACAGGCCAAAGCCATCGGGCAGGGCGCCGATGGCGTGGTGGTGGGCTCGGCCATTGTGTCGGCGATTGCCGCGACACTTGACGCCGACGGCAAGGCCGGAGCTGGCACCGTCCAGGCGGTGGTGGACCTTGTTGCAGAAATTTCACGCGGGGTACGCGCGGCCCGCACCGTGGCGGCGTGATCCGTCGCCTTCAACGTCGCAATGCGGCCATCTCGCTTTGGCACAATGGCGCATCATGAAACCGGTAGCAGCCGCAAGGCTGGCGTGAGGACCCCATGAACTGGATCACAAATTACGTCCGCCCGAAGATCAATTCCCTGCTTCAACGCAAGGAAATGCCGGAGAATCTCTGGGTAAAGTGCCCGGAGACCGGCGAAATGGTCTTTCACAAGGACCTTGAGGCCAATCTGGGTGTCATTCCCAATTCCGGCTACCACATGCGCATCACCGCAAGGGAGCGCCTTGGGTATTTCTTCGACAAGGGCGAGTACAGCCTGATCGACCCTCCAAAGGTTGCTGCTGACCCGCTGAAATTTCGCGACAAGACCCGCTATGTCGACAAGCTGAAAGAACACCGTCGCAATACAGACATGGAAGATTCCGTTCTGGCAGCCCGTGGCAAGGCTGGCGGCATCGACATGGTCGCGATTGTTCATGACATGCGCTTCATCGGTGGATCGGTGGGCATGGCTGCTGGCGAGATGATCATCAAGGGCATGGCTGCAGCAACTGCCGCGAAGCTCCCCGTCGTGCTTTTTGCTGCTTCCGGCGGCGCACGAATGCAGGAAGGCATACTTTCGCTGATGCAATTGCCGCGCACCACAGTAGCGGTGGAACTGCTCAAGGAAGCAGGCTGCCCCTACATTGTTGTCCTGACAAACCCCACCACCGGCGGCGTTTCGGCGTCTTATGCCATGCTTGGCGACGTCCACATTGCAGAACCTGGTGCGGTTGTCGGTTTTGCGGGCCGGAGGGTCATCGAGCAGACCATTCGCGAAAAGCTGCCGGAAGACTTCCAGACGGCTGAATATCTGCGCGAACACGGCATGATCGACATGGTTGTCCCGCGCAACGAATTGAAGGATGTCATTGTCCGGCTCGTGGCCATTTTCACCAGGCGGCCCGTGGAGCCAATTCTTCTGGACTACCAGCCCTTGAAAACCGTTGACGAGACACAGCCGGCCTGATTGCGGCGGGCAGGGGCGACCGGCGCAACCATGATTTTCAGGCAGGCAGCATGAGTGTTGAGAAGCTGATTGGTCAGCTGTCGGCCATCCACCCGAAAGGCTATGACCTTTCGCTGGGGAGAATCGAGAGGGTGTTGCGCCTGCTGGGCAATCCGCATGAACGCATCCCGCCGGTCATTCATGTGGCCGGCACCAATGGCAAGGGATCAACCTCGGCTTTTTGCCGCGCCATCCTTGAGGCGGCGGGCAAGACCGTTCATGTCCACACCTCCCCGCATCTGGTGAACTGGCACGAGCGCTACCGGCTTGGCGCTCCCGGCGGCGGCGCATTGGTGTCGGATGCGGTTTTGGAGGCTGCGATTGCCAGGGTTGCCGCAGTCAATGACAATGCGCCAATTACTGTTTTCGAGATCCTTTCAGCGGCGATGTTCCTGCTTTTCAGCGAGCATCCCGCCGACTACTCCATTATCGAAGTTGGCCTTGGCGGCAGGTTTGACGCCACAAACGTGATCGACAACCCGCTGGTATCGATAATCACCAGTATTTCGCTGGACCACGTTGCCCATCTTGGGGACCGCGAAGAACTGATCGCTTTTGAAAAGGCCGGGATCATCAAGCGCGGCCGGCCCGTGGTGGTTTCGACCCCGATTGAGAGTGTGCGCGAGGTATTTGCCAAAGTTGCCCGTGATCGCCGGGCACCGATCTGGTTTGGCGGCGAAGATTTTGTGTTTCATGGCCATGGCGGCAGGCTCGTCTACCAGGACGACCACGGGCTGATGGATCTGCCATTGCCGCGTCTTCGTGGAGCGCATCAGCTTTCCAATGCGGCAACGGCCATCGCTGCCTTGCGCCATGCCGGCATCGAACTTCCCGACAACGCATTTGAAAAAGGCATGGAAACGGTTCGCTGGCCGGGGCGCATGGAGCGCCTCAGGCCGGGTCCGGTCACATTGCTCGCACCGGCGATGGCTGAGGTGTGGATCGATGGCGGCCACAATCCCGGCGCTGGCGAAGCCATTGCCCAGGAACTTGCCAATCTGGAAGAGCGCGCGCCAATGCCGGTGTTCATCATTGCCGGCATGTTGCAGACCAAAGATCCTTCCGGCTTCTTCAAGGCATTTACCGGACTGGCCGAGCGGGTATTCACCGTGCCGATCCATGACAGCGAACAAGGCTATGCGCCAAAGGTTCTGGCCCAAGTTGCCAGCGATTGCGGCCTGGAGGCGCACTCCTGCCTTTCGGTGGCAGACGCTTTCAGCGCCATTGAAGGGGTGCTTTCCGGCAATGAATCGTGCCGCGTCATCATCTGCGGCTCGCTCTATCTGGTCGGTGAAGTGCTGCGCGACAACAATGAAGCGCCGCAGTAACCCATCAAGGCGATCCGGCCACCTTGCAAAAAAGCCCCGAACCTTGCCGTTCGGGGCTTTTCACTTTCGTTCCTGATTTCAACCAGGGTTTCAGCTGGCGCTTTTGATCCAGTCGCTCAGCGCGCTCTTTGGCAGTGCGCCAACCTTGATTGCGGCTGGCTGACCGTTCTTGAAAACCATCAATGTCGGGATCGAGCGCACGCCGTATTGCGCGGCGATGTCATGGTTTTCATCGACATTGACCTTGGTGATTTTCACCTTGCCGGCCATTTCATTGGAAATTTCTTCGAGGCTCGGGCCGATCATTTTGCACGGACCGCACCATTCGGCCCAGAAATCGACGACTACCGGGACATTTGAATCAAGAACGTCCGACTTGAAATTGCTATTGTCGACCTTGAGGGTAGCCATGCTTGTCTCCTTCACCACAGCGGTTCGGCCAATCAGCAGGCCGGATAGCGTTTATATATTAGCAAATCATGATATTTCAAGCCAGCCTATGCCTGCCGCAAAGGTGCGTCAACATTTGCTGGCTCAATCATTCGTCATTTTCGCAAACGTGAATGCCTCCAATGCCGCGTCAAGCTCCTTGTGGTCCAAAGTGCTGACGCTGCCCTCGCGCGTCCACACAAGATGGCAATCCACCAGCACGCCGGGATGAATCTGCATCAACAAAGCCCGGTAGAGCGCCAGTTGCAGTGCATATCCCCGCAGGATTTGCGACGTTTGCACCCGATTGGTCTTGAAGTCGGCAATTGAAATGCGCTCGGCAGAAACCGACAGCCGGTCGATCTGGCCAGCGACCAGCACAGGTTTTCCCTGGATCGTGACATAGCCTGCAACACTGGCCTCCGCCTTGCTGTTTTCACTGAAAAGAAATGCAAGATCAGGCCGGTCAATCACCGCCAATACTTCGCCGACAACCTCATTGCGTACCACTTGCGGCCATTCGCCGGCCACTCCTGCAAGCAGGGCATGTGCCATCGCGGGTCGGTTTTCTGCAGGAAAATCGGGAAGATATTGCAAGAGCCTATGGGTCAACGTGCCACGCAACAAAGCCGCACTGCGCGCTGCAAGGCTTGATTGCACAGCGGCTGCATCTTGTGTTTCAACGCCGCCAACCTCCGTGACTGCCACGTCCCCAAGCATTGATGCTGCAAGTGATGGTGTCAAAGGCCGCGGCGTTGGCAACTCAGCCGGCGCATGCTGCAACAACCAGGCTGGAGGTGTGGCAAAGCCGGCGCTCGCCCGTTCTGGCGTGCTTTCGCCCTCGTCCGCCGGTTTGGGCGCTTCCGGCGTGCCAAGTGTCCAGCGCCATGTGACCTCGTCATCAGGTCCGGTCAACTGGGTCCAGTCGACACTCAAGGCCTCGCTGACCATCGAGTGCCAATGCGGTGATTTCGTCTTCCTGGATTTGTGCCATCCGCAAACAACCAGCCTGTCTGCTGCCCGCGTCATACCGACATACAGCAAGCGTCGGTACTCTTCCTCACCTGCCACCCGCGCGATCTCGTCATGGACGATGAGGAGGTCAACCTGCTTGCGCCCGCTGGCAGCCCACAAGAAGCCGTTCTGATCATCCGGGAGCGTCACCTCCGCAAGGGCTGGCAAGTGCGAACTGCTGAATGCCTCGTTGCAGGGGTCAACCAGAAACACCAGGGGCGCTTCCAGTCCTTTGGCGGAATGCACCGTGATGACGCGGATTTCATCTTCCCGCATGTCCACCTCGCGCTTGATTTCCGGCGAGGAGCGCGACAGCGTTGCGATGAAGTCTTCAAGGCCCTTGCCGCCGTTTGCCGAGTGATCAAGCGCTGCTTGTTCAAATGCATCCAGAACGTCTTCGGCTTCCGTGCCAAGCCGCGCCATGAATTTGCGCCTGCCGCCCTTTGCGCCAAGAATTTCGGCATAGAATTGGTAAGGCGCAAGTCGCTGCGAAAGCGCACGCCAATCCACCAGACAGGTGTGGATTGCCGCTGCTTGCCGCCCCGTTTCATTGTCGATGCCAGCCAGCAATTCCAAATGTTCAAACAGCGGCTCATCATCCCGTTCGATGGCCAACTGGGTAAGTTCATCGTCGCTGACCCCAAACAAAGGGCTTTTCAGCAGGGCCGCCAACGAAAGATCGTCTTCCGGCATCAGCATTGCCCGGCCAAGCGCCACCAGATCCTCAATGGCTATGTGCTGGGTCAGCTTCAGGCGGTCGGCACCGGCAATCGCAAGGCCCCTTTCCTTGAGATGGCGGATGATTGCGGTTGAAAAAACATCGCGCCGCCGCACCAAAATGAGGATGTCGCCGCATTTGAGCGGTTCTTTACGGCCAGGCAATTTCTCGCCCGAACCGATCCACTGGGCAATGGTTCCGGCAATCCGCGCCGCCAGTTGCTCCGCTGGATGCGCAACACTGATGCGATCCAACGGTTCAAGCCAATCGGTTTGGGGCGGCGAAGTTTCCGCACCGATCAAAGGCCAGACCAGCACTTCCCCCGGGTCATTGCGCCGGATGGCTTCATGTGTTGTGCCAGCCGCTCCCGAGCCAAGCCCTCTGGCATTGTCCGCATTTGCAAATACTCTGTCGACCGCGCCCAACACGTCGGGCGTCGAGCGGAATGACAGGTTCAAGCCGACTTTTTCAAAGCCCTGTCCAGATTGCATGGCCCGCCTTTCAAGTGCCGATGCTTCCTGCGCGAACTTGCGTGGATCGGCCCCTTGAAAGGAATAGATCGACTGTTTCTCATCCCCGACCGCAAAGACGGTTCTGGTCTTGCCCGTCGCGCCCTCGCCAGCATGGAAATCGGAAGAAAGCGCATTGATGATCGCCCATTGCGCCGGGCTGGTGTCTTGCGCTTCATCCACCAGCAAATGGTCGATGCCGCGATCGAGCTTGTACTGGACCCAATGGCGAACGGCCGAGCGCGTCAGCAAATTGCTGGCCGAGGACACGAGGTCGCTGAAATCGGCAAGGCCGCCGCGCCGCTTCAGGCGCATGTAGTGCTGCAGGATGTTTTCGCCCAGGGTGAACAGCGCGGCAGATGCTGAGAGCACTTTCCATGCAGCATGTCGCCTGAAGGCTGCCTGCACGCGGCCAGCTTCTTCGATCAATGCGTCCGCAAGCCCAGGCTCGTGTTTGGTAACCGCCTGGGTCAGGATGCTGGAAAGTGCCTTCGGCTCGAATTTCTGCGTCATGAACAGCGCGTTGCGGATCGCAAATTTCTTCACCGGATCATTCTGCCTGAGAAACTCTTCGATCCGGACTGCGAATTTTTCGTTGGTCGACCGGCCCGCCGATACTGCCAACCCGGCAAGCCGCTCAAGTTCGCGGTCGTCAAACAGCGAGTTGCCAAATCCCTGCAGGATCACGCTGGCCTCGTCCTCGCCCGGCTCAAAACCGGTATGCCGCCAGACCGGTGCCATGCTGGTTGGCAAATCTCCATCTGTCCAAGCGAGAAACGCGTCGCGCCGGGCAATGATCGCATCAAGCCCCTTGTCGATGGCATCATCGCTTGCAAGTTCGATCAGCGTGTCAAGCGCATCGCGCAGACCCGCCTGATCACCGCCGCTTTCCATGTCCTGCATGACTTGGCGACGGGCCTCGGCAATCAACTGGTCCCGCCGTGCGTCGTCGATTACCTCGAAATGTCCTGACACATTGGCTTCGAGTGGAAACTGGTGCAGCAACGCTTCACAAAAAGCATGGATTGTCTGGATTTTCAGCCCGCCCGGACTGTCGAGCGACAAGGCAAACAATGTGCGCGCCCGGCTCAATTCTCGCTTTGTTGCTGGCCGCTCAAGCATGTCGCCAAGCGCTTTGGCGAGGGCTTCCGGCGTCATCGCAACCCATTGGCCCAGGATGTTGAAGACCCGGTTGGCCATTTCTGCAGCTGCCGCCTTGGTGAAGGTCAGGCACAATATCTGCGATGGTTTCGCCCCGGCCAGCAGCAGGCGGATGACGCGTCTTGCCAACACAAATGTCTTGCCGGAACCGGCATTGGCCGAGACCCAGGCCGAAATTTCCGGGTCAGATGCCTTGCCTTGCGCAATGCGGGTTTCAAGCGGGATGCTGCCAGGTTCAGCCATCGCCGCCTTCTCCCTGCTCATCATCCCCGGTGGACCATTCGCGAACCCGCGCCAGATGGTCGTACTCCCCTGAAATGTCCGCCTCCAGCATCGGTGCGAAGCGCGACTGGTAGCCCTTTTCGGGGTTGCGATAGGCCCGGATCAGTCTTGTAAGCTCATTGAATGCGCGTTCCGCCAAACCGTCCGCGTCGGGCGCGCCCGGTTTTTTCTCGACAACATCATCAACCTTGAGCGTTTCGCCCCGTCGCAACCGGACATACAAGAGCTGCGAAGAGGTTCTGGCAGCGCCGATGTCAAATGCTCCGCGCTTGGCCATCGCGGCTTCCAGTGCCAGTTGCGGCGACAAGGTTCGGGCTTGCTGTGCAGAGGGCTTGGACCCGGTTTTGTAGTCGATGATCGAAAGGCTGTTATCGTTGAGGATGTCAATGCGATCTGCCGTTCCGGACAGCATGAAGCCGGTGTCGCCCACCACGGTCTTGCCGTTCAGCTCGCAATGGCTTGCAAAGACTTCCGCGCTGCGCTCGTTCTCCCAGTCCACAAACAATGCAGCGATGGAAAGAAAGCGCGGCAGCCAGATGGCGACAATTTCGGTTGGCAGGTTGTTCCTCTCAAATTCTTGTCGGGCAACGCGCTCCATCACCTGCATGTCGGCGCGGGCACCATTTGTTGTCCGCACAAACTCGGCAAGGATCGCATGGTAAATTTGCCCGCGCAGTGACGGGTCTGCTGAACGCTCCAGCGGCGGTAGCGGCTTGATGCCAAGAATGTGTTTGGCGTGTATCGCATAGGGATCGCGAATCCACCGCTCGATCTCGGTGACCGAAAGCCTGACTGGTCGCAGCGACACCGCCGGTTTTGGGTTGGGCCTAGAAACGCGCTGCGCCTTTTTCGCCGAACGGTCCAGCGTTTGCGCCAGTTCAACATAGTGTTTGCCGCTCGCCCGCGCTTTGCTGGCGCTATCGCCTGCCAGAACCATCAGCCTTTGGACAAAACGGGAGGCAACGGTGGGAGCATTCCCCGAGCGCAATGAGCGCGACAGGATTGCTTCTGGTGCTCCGCAAAACTGCTGGAAATCATGGGCAGCCTGGCCAATCCGCCGCTCTGGCGTCGAAAGGCCGATTTCCGCCTTCATCGGCCGGTTGAGGAAGGCGTCATTGCGCGCTTGTGCAGGCCAGACGCCTTCATTGAGGCCGCCAAGGATGATGCGGTCAAACGGTTGCATGCGCGCCTCAAGCGGCCCCAGAATGGCAAGCCTTGGATGGTGTCGGCGGTTGTCGCGCATTGTCTCTCCTGCCAGCACGGCATCGAGAACATCGCAAAATTCCTCCGGCAAAACCTTGAGTTCTGCGTCCGGCAGGGCCATCGCCCGTTCGAAAAGCGTCTGCAACGCGCTGCCGCCGGGCCGTGCATGGAACCGCTCGAGTTCCGGCCCTTCAAAAAGCAGCGCCAGCGTCTGTGCCAAGGCCATCAGCATCAGCCTTGTTTCAACGCCCTCTCCTGCGTCCCGCAGCATGGTCAACGGTCGCAAGGCTGCATCCATCCGCTCGCCAAAAATTGCCAGCGCTTCCCAGTCTTGCGGCAGCATGGCTTTGACCTCGGCCAGCGCCCGCTTGTTCCCTTCCCACATCCGGCGCGCGGAAATGGCGGTTTGACCCAGCTCGCCCGCCCGCGGCACAATGATTGCATCACGCAGGGCGCAAAGTTCGAACAGCCGCCCCATCCTCCCGCTGCCAACGACGAGGCGATGCTTGAGGAATGCGGCCAGCGTGACCGGATCGGCAGGACAAGTGGCTGTTGCCAACGCCAGGCGTGCCAAAACCACCGGCTCGCTTTGCAAGACCGGCTGCCCGCCGCTGTCGTCTATCTCAATGCCAAAGCGTGACAGCTCCGAACCAACGCGCGCCGCCAGCAGTCTGTCCGGAGTGACAAGGGCCGCGGTTTTGTCGGGGGTTTCAAGGACTTCACGTAAGGCAATGGCGATGGCCAGCGCCTCCTGCCGGTCATTGGGCGCTTCAATCAATGCCATGTGGTCCAATGCTTGCACATCAAACTTTCCGGCCTCCTGCCAACGTCCGGTCTCGCTTGCCGGCAGCATTGCAAGGCTCACCAGCAGCGCGCGGGCGGCATTCGACTGGTCACCGATTTGTGTGACATCGGGCCTCTGGCATCCCATGGCTTTCAACAGTCGCGCGAGGCCGTGCTGGGGATGAGTGCACAGCGCGAGGCTTTCATCGTGCGCATCGGCAGAACCAACCAGATCCCACACGTCGTTTTCGAGGCCGAAATCGAGGCCGGGAAGCACAACTGCGCCATTGCTCTGCCGTGCGATGGCCGCCAGAAACCGCGCCGTTGCCGGGATGGAGCCGGTCGAACCGGCGGCAATCACCGGGCCTTTCGAACCTGCTTCAAGCAGGCGGCGAGTGCGCAGGTCCAGCAGTCTGCGCCGCTCCACCGCCGGGTCGCTTTTGCCAAGCGCGTCCAGCAGCAGTGGCCAGTTTGTCGTGGCGATGGAGAGAAAGTGCAGCGTCAGGTTCCACCACTGCGCCCAGTTTTCTGGTCGCTCGTCGTCCCCACCTGCCAGCGTCTTCAGCGCTTCCCAGCCAATTTCCTCGGTCGCCATGCTGTCCATCAACCGGGCAAGATCTGCGGCCATGCGAATGGCGTCCGGGGCGGATGAGGGACTGGCAATGTCCTCATCGCCGAAAAGTTCGCGGGTCGCTTGCGCCATTGCGGTGGTCCAGCCGCGCACCAGCGTCGCCAGTTGCAACTTTCGCTCCAGATCACCCATCGGCGGCCGGCTTGGCCCGGTTTGCTCCATTGCGCCCATTCCCATCAGGGTAAAGGCATCAAACTCGTCATCATCGCCATCGCCCAGGGTCCGGATCGCCGGAAGTATCGCGGCTTTGCCGTTGGAAGCGTCAATGAAAGCCGCGCTGAGCGCGCGTGCAGCCCTGCGGGTTGGGAGATAGATGGTGGCTGTGGAAAGCAGAAGCGGGTTTCCGCGCGGCGCAAAGCCCTGAACCAGCTTCCCGTCCAAGAGTGCTTCGACAAGCGTTGGCAGAAACGGTGCGTCCGGCGGAACGGAAAAAACGTTCATCGAACCTGTAGCTGGATTTTCCACCCTGTCCGGCACGACTTCCCCGTTTCTGCGCGCCCTGCTTGAGAGGCCGGATCAGGCAGCGCTTCGTGCGATTGCCTCTTCGGCTTCGGCGATGGCATCGGGTGTACCGACATGCAACCACAAGCCGTCAAGCCGCGCACCAAACAACCTTTCTGATTCGATGGCTCGGTCAAACAGCACATTGAGCGAAAATGCTCCCTGCGGCAAATCATGAAACACGGCAGGGGAAAATATGCCTGCCCCGGCATAGGCAAAAGGCGCGATTTGCCTCTCCTTGCGCCGGATCAGCCGCCCTTGCGGATCCATTGTGAAGTCCCCGGCCCCCGCATATCCGACTGCCGTCGGGGTTGAAGCCAGCAGCAACAGGATGTCCATTTTCGAACTGTCCCATTGTTCGGCCAGATGCAGAAGGTTTGGCCGGTAGCCCTCGATCCAGAAAGTATCCGAATTGACGATGAAAAACGGGTCATCGCCGATTTGCGGCAAGGCTTTTGCAACACCGCCGCCAGATTCCAGCAATTGCTGACGTTCGTCGGAAAGCCTGATCAGCGGCGTTTGGCGGGTAGACAGATGCGCTTCCATCTGGTCGGGATGGTGGTGAATGTTGACAACAGCCTGCGCCACGCCTGCCGCCGCCAATGCGTCAAGCGCATGGTCAATCAATGCCTTGCCGTTTACCCGTACCAGCGGCTTTGGCATGTGCTCGGTGATCGGCAGCATCCGCTTGCCAAGGCCGGCCGCCAGCACCATGGCAGTCTGCGGAACCGGTATGTCCCGCTTGTGGTATCCTGCTGTGAAAACGCTGTTGCTGGGCATTTCTGTCTCTGGTGGTGCTCACAAATCCGGCTGTGGATAATGCATGTTTCTTACGGTGCTGTGACGGCTCATTTACATAGGCTGAATGTCGGTCCATTGCGCGCACCAGGCGCGATAGCGCACCAGCGCCGGATGGCGAAGGTTTCGGCCCAGATAGTCGCGCATGCGTGGCAGATGCCGCAAGTAGCCGGGTTTTCCGTCGCGCTCGTCAAGCCGCACGAATATGCCCAGGATCTTGGTTGCGCGGTGAGCAGCCAGGATCGCGTAATCGCGCAACAGCGTCTGCTCGTCAAAACCGGACTCGGGGCGTCGCAGCTCAAGATAGGCCGAAACGATCTGAACCTCCAGGCCGCTGCTGACATCCACCCGGGCATCCTGGCCCAGTGAGGCAAGGTCATAGGCTTGTGGCCCCAGCACCGCGTCCTGAAAATCAATCAGGCCAAGATTGCGGGGAAACGGTTCGCTCTCGCGCCATATGAGGTTGGGCGAGTGGTAATCGCGCAAAACCAGCGTTGGCATCGAGCCTTCGACCATCCCGGCGAGCTGTTCCCAGATGTCGAAAAACTCTGCCCGCCCGGCCGCGTCGACACTGCGCCCCGTGGCGCGCTTGGCATACCAGTCCACAAGCAGGCTGGCTTCGATCAGCAATGCGCTTGAACTGTAGTGGGGCACGACATGGGTCAACGGTCCTGCAGTTCCGCCATCAATCCTGATTGCCTGTGGCCAGTCACGCTGGTGCAGATCCGCCAGCAACTGCGCCGCCGCAATGTACCGCGCTGCGATGGGCCGGTTGTCGGCGTCGACAATTTTCTGCGTGCCAAGATGCTCAAGCAATACCAGGCCGTCTTCAATATTGCGGGCGATGATCTTTGGCGCGGCAAACCCGGCATTGCGCAGCGTTTCCCCGATTGCGATGAACGGCGTCACGTCTTCCGCCAGATGTGCAAGCTTGCTGTAGGGCTTGCCGTCCTTGATGATCGGTCCGTCCGGCTTGCGCGGTGCGTCCATCAAAATGCAGACATCGCCATCAAGGTGCGCGGTTTCATAGCGCCGCGAAGAAGCATCTCCCTGCAGGAACTGCCGCTCGGCAGCTTGTCCTAGCGCACCATCAAGAAAGACGCGGATCTTGCGGCTGCGCTCAAACCGGCTCGCCGCTTCATTGAAATCGCTGCACTCGATCCGCGCCAGCCGTCCACCAGTGTCATCATCCCGCAGATCAATCCGGAATGCATGCTTTGGCAACAGATCGCCTGCCATTTGCGGCCATTCAACCAGTGCCGCGCCGCCTTCCAGTGCCTCACCAAGGCCAAGCTCTTCCATCTCGTCGGGATGCCCAAGGCGATAAAGGTCAAAATGGCTTACTGGAAGCTGCAGGTCGTAGCGCTGGCACAAGGTGTAGGTCGGGCTTGGAACTTCCAGGAGACGGTCTGCGGCAAGCGCGCGAAGCAGTGCACGGGCAAGTGTAGACTTGCCGGCACCAAGCTCGCCACAAAGCAGCACGAGATCTCCGGCCCGCAAGGCCATGGCAAGGTCCTGCCCCAGCCGGATGGTGGCTGCTTCATCAGCCAGATTGTAGTCCAGCACGCTTTCCATGAGCCTCAGGCAGCCGCGCGCGGAAACCGGCAAACGAATTTGGCGCCGCGCTCGCCCGCGTTTTCAACGCTTACGCTGCCGCCATGCAGTTCAACGAAGCTTTTGACCAGGGAAAGCCCAAGGCCGGTGCCACGCCGCTTGTCGCCTGCGTTCTGTCCCTCGAACCGCTCGAATATGCTGGCCCGGTTTTCCAACGGCACGCCCGGCCCTTCATCGGCAACAACGATTTCCAGCGTGTCGCCGCTTCGTGCCGTGCTGATGCTGACCTTCCCGCCATCGGGCGAAAAGCGCACCGCATTATCAAGAAGATTGGCGAGGATCTGTCCGATCCGCCGACGGTCGGCAAGGAATTGCTGCGCGCCTGCCGATATCCGGTTCTCGATGGTAATGCCGCGCGGGCCGGTCGCGTCCAGCAGCGCATTGCTGCATTCTGCCAGCACTTCGCCCACATTCACCGGCTCGAAATCGAGCGTCATCGCGCCCGCATCAATAGTTGCAAGGTCGAGAATGTCGTCGATGATGTGTTTGAGCGTGTCTGCCGAACCGGTGATGTGGCCAACATATTCGTGCTGCTTGCTGTTGAGCTTGCCGATTTCGGGCATTTCCAGCATTTCGGCGAAGCCGGAGATGGAAGTCAGCGGTGCGCGCAATTCATAGGACACATGCTGCAGGAAGCGGTTCTTCAGCCGGTCAGCTTGTTCCAGTGCCTCGTTGCGATCTTTCAGTGCCCGTTCGACATGCACTGTTGCTGTCATGTCAACCACGGCAAGCATGGTCTGGCCTTCAGGCAGGCGCACCAGCGCATAATCGACAACCTTGCCATCAACGGTATCAAGCCTTCCGGAAAGATCGTCGCGCGCATCGTCAAAGCCTGTGATTGCATCGACAATCTTCGACCAGGCCTGCGGTTCGGTAAGCTTGTCACTGAGCGGTTTGGACAGCCCCGAAATATGTTTGCCCGTTCCAAACAGCTCCGCATCGACATTCCAGATTTTGGCGAAAGCTGGATTGTGCAGTTTGAGACGTCCGTCAGACCCGAAAACGGCGACAGCTTCGCTCAGATTGTCGAGGGTCTCGCCCTGGATGCGCATCAGTGAATTGTAGTTTGTGCGCAGTTCGACCTGTTCGGTGACATTTTCAAACACCCAGGTTGCGCCGCCCTGGCTGTGCGGGTTTGCAACCACGCGCAACACCCGGCCATCGGCCAGATGCCACCAGTCTTCACGCGCATCGACCGCTTTGTAGATGCTGAGTTGGGTCTCACGCCATTTGCGCCAATCGGGAAAATCCGGCAGCTTTCGTTCTGCCCGCATGGCATCAAAAACCTGGGCATTGCTTGGCTGTGATTCCAGCAAGCCAGCTGGCAGGCCGAAAAGTTTCTGGAAGCTGGAATTGTAGAACTGCAACTGCTGGGCCTTGTCGAACATGGCAATGGCGGTTGCCAGGTGGTCGAGCGTCTGGGCATGGCTGGCATTGGTCTGCTTGAGCGTTGCCCTCACCGCTTCCATATCGCTGCGGTCAACCGCTATTCCGGCATTTCCGGCTGCAGTCTTCACCTCGGTATAGTCGAGGGTGCGCCGGTCACCGGCAATGACCGCCGGAAGCGTACCGCGATAGGTGCCCGTTTCACGCTGCTTGCGCGCCACTTCGTTGCGTTCGGCACTGTCGAGAAGTTGCAGGCGCCGGTCGACAGCCTGCTCGCCATCGGCGCTGTCCACGGCCTTTGCATAGGCATTGTTGACCCAGAACAATTCCCCCGCCGGATCACGCAACCAGACCGGCATGGGCAATTGCTCAAACAGTGTCTGGATGGAATCGAATGTCGCGAGCAGCCGGGCGTGTTCAGCTTCGAGCCTCGCCAGCGCCGAGCGTTCGCCGGAAAGTTCTATGAACCGCACAAAAGCATGGCTGCCTGAGGTGCGACCCTGCGCTTCGATGACGCCGGTTTTTGTGGTCAAAGGCAAGTCGAATGCTTCCGCGTTGGCGCGCAGCCGCTTCAACGCTCCTTCAAAACTGATGGCTGAATCTGCAGTCAGCCAGCGCCCGAAAGCAAGAAATGCTGCCCTGTCCGAAGGTGCCCCCGATGCTTTTGAAAGCCGACCGAGAATGGCAGGTTTTTCATCGGCACCGTCCCAGACAACCACAACCTGGTCACCGGCACTTGCCAGTGCCTCAAGCCGCTCATTGCTGGCGCGAAGACCCGAAACCCTCATTTTCAGCGCATCATTTTCACCGGTCATCCGCGCCCGCTCGCGAATGAGCCAGGTTGCCGACAGGATGGCAAAGCTCATGGCACCGCCGAAAACTGCCAGCATCATGACGTTGGCGGATGTGAACAACAGGGCGTCAGCAAGAGCCGTTCCGTCGGCAGCGATTGCCGCGCTGCCAAACGAACTGCCAGACAGGCCAGACAAGCCTGAAAACATTGTGGTTGCCGCGGCACGCACCGAAAGGGCGCGCAGGAGATTTTTCGCCTTTGTCACCGGGCGAACGCGCCGCTTTTCTTGCAGCGCATCGTTTCGGAAAACCTCCGAATGAATTGGGGAATTTGCCCCTGGCATGTCCTGGTCCTCTCGCCGCTTGATTCCCAGACGCAGCTCCCTCATCGCCACAAGGGCAATTTGCAGGAAACGCGCGGTTGCACTTCGTCTTCTCCCGAACGCTCTGAATTGCGCCCGGGACCGACAAAACCGCCCTGCCTGTTCGCCCTCTGCGCGGCCTTTTTGACCTGGAGCTTTTGATGATTCGCGTGCAGCTTAGCCAAAACCCGAATCGGCGAGAAGCTTAATCCGCGCAAAAAGAAAAGCCGCAGGAATTGTCAATCCTGCGGCCTCAACATCTTGTGGGTAATCAGGGTCTGATCAATACCTGTAGTGATCCGACTTGAACGGGCCGGTTTTTGGCACGCCGATATATGCAGCCTGTTCGCTGGAAAGCTCGGTAAGTTTGACCCCAAGCTTGGCAAGGTGCAGGCGCGCCACCTTTTCATCGAGATGCTTTGGCAGCACGTAGACGCGGTTTTCGTAATTTTCGCCCTTCGAGTACAGCTCGATCTGGCCAAGCACCTGGTTGGTGAAAGATGCCGACATGACGAAGCTCGGATGGCCCGTGGCGTTGCCAAGGTTGAGCAGGCGACCTTCCGAAAGCAGCAGCATGCGCTTGCCGTCAGGAAACTGGATCATGTCCACCTGTGGCTTGATGTTGGTCCATTTCAGGTTGCGCAGGGCGGCAATCTGGATTTCGTTGTCGAAGTGGCCGATATTGCCGATGATCGCCATGTCCTTCATGCGGCGCATGTGATCGAGCGTGACAACATCCTTGTTGCCGGTCGCGGTGATCACGATGTCGGCGGTTTCGATGGCATCTTCGAGCGTTACGACTTCAAAGCCGTCCATTGCCGCCTGAAGCGCGCAGATCGGGTCAGCTTCGGTCACCTTGACGCGGGCGCCGGCACCCAGCAGCGACTGGGCCGATCCCTTGCCGACATCGCCATAGCCGCAGACCACGGCGACCTTGCCGGCCATCATCACGTCGGTTGCGCGGCGGATGCCGTCGACCAGCGATTCCTTGCAGCCATACTTGTTGTCGAATTTCGACTTGGTCACTGAGTCATTGACGTTGATCGCCGGGAAGGGAAGCATGCCTTTCTTGTGCAACTGGTAAAGGCGGTTGACACCGGTCGTGGTTTCCTCGGTCACGCCGCGAATGGCGTGGCGCTGTTTGGTAAACCAGCCCGGGCTCATTGCCATGCGCTTGCGGATCTGCGCGAACAGGTATTCTTCTTCCTCGGACTCTGGCTTGGACAATACGTCTTCGCCTTCCTCGGCGCGCGCGCCAAGCAGAATGTACATGGTGGCATCGCCGCCATCGTCGAGGATCATGTTGGTCAAGCCGCCATCGGCCCACTGGAAGATCTTGTCGGTGTAGATCCAGTAGTCTTCGAGCGACTCACCCTTGATGGCAAAAACCGGAACGCCGGTTGCGGCAATGGCCGAAGCGGCATGGTCCTGCGTCGAGAAAATGTTGCACGACGCCCAGCGCACATCGGCACCAAGCGCGGTCAGCGTTTCGATCAGCACCGCGGTCT
The DNA here is from genome assembly GCA_041739465.1 of Salaquimonas sp. GTDB lineage: Bacteria > Pseudomonadota > Alphaproteobacteria > Rhizobiales > Rhizobiaceae > BOKV01. The sequence goes on along the minus strand of JBGSNX010000073.1, from coordinate 60,353 downwards.
GGATGGTCATGTGCAGCGAACCGGTGATTCGCGCGCCTTTCAAAGGCTTGGTTGTGCCAAACTCTTCGCGGCAGGCCATCAGGCCTGGCATCTCGGTTTCAGCGATCTCGATTTCCTTGCGGCCATACTCGGCAAGGCCAATGTCCTTGACTGCATAATCGGTCATTTTCAAACTTTCCTGAAGCGGTTGGGCCGATCGAACTCTCGCCACGAAAGCAGAAAGGGACGGCAAGCAAACGGGTTTCCTGCGGCAATTTCGGTTGCAATGCGGGCTTTTCCCGCCACAGCGCGCTGTCTTGCGCAGGGATGAACTAGCAGCAATGGGCCTGATTGACAATATCACATAAAGAAATGTTTATGCGGATATGCGGTTACTCGCCTTCACCAAACTTGTCGGCTACCAGCAAGGCTATGGCATCCAGCGCTTCTTCGGCCTGAGGTCCGGTGGCACTCACATGGATTTCACTGCCGATGCCTGCCGCCAGCATCATCAGTCCCATGATCGAGGTTGCCCCCACGATCTGCCCGTCCTTGCCGACATGGACATCGGCATCAAACTGCTCGGCACACTGGACGAATTTCACAGATGCCCGCGCATGCAGTCCGCGCTTGTTGCAGATCGTCAGGATGCGGGAATCGGCCGCCGCGTCACCATCCATGGGACATCGGGTCCATCTGCTACTGGCCTTGCAAAAGGCGGCTGGCGATATTGATGTACTTGCGGCCTGATTCCTGCGCACAGGTCAGTGCCCGTTCCATGTCGTCTTCGCCGCGTACGCTGGCAAGCTTGATCAGCATCGGCAGGTTCATGCCCGCCACCACCTCGATATCACCGGTTTCCATCACCGAGATTGCAAGGTTCGAAGGCGTGCCGCCAAACATGTCTGTCAGGATGATCACCCCGGCACCGGTATTGACCTTGGCCACCGCGTCGAGAATGTCCTGCCGCCGCTGCTCCATATCGTCTTCCGGTCCGATAGGTATGGCCGCGATGGCTTCCTGGGGGCCGACGACATGCTCCAGGGCCAGCTTGAACTCGGTGGCGAGCTGGCCATGGGTGACAAGCACAAGTCCGATCATTCTACTTCCCGTGTGATTGCGCCGTCTTTCCGGTTTTCTCGACCGGCCTGCGGCCATTTGACGGTAGCGCTTTTGTGGTTTTGACAAGCGCACCGCCAGTTTGGTGGGGGCGTCTATACCAGAGGAATAGCAAGCCTTGCCAGTGTGATTCGTGCGGCACGCGCTTCATGTCGCATCGGTGCTTCGACCATGGCGATTGCGACCCCGCAAAGTGTGGTTTTCCGGTCTTGTGGCAGCCGTTCAACGGCATCATCGTTGACCAGACGCACCACCAGGTCAACAATTGTACCCGGCTTGTGCCTGATCGATACGATTCCATGGCCACGAATCTCAGCCAGACCGGCAATGCTTTGTGGCGCGTTCGCCCGCAATTGCCCATCCTGAGCCTCAAGAAGCGCCTGATCATCGCAGATGAAAGCCCCGTCAATGCCTAGGCGCTGGGCCGCTTCCAGCAGGGCAAACGCCAGCGACGTCTTGCCGCTGCCAGCAGGCCCTTCAATCAAGACTCCGGCCCCTGCCAGCTCGACAATGCTGCAATGGTGGTTGTTGCCCATGCTCAGCGCGCCAATGTTCCTGCTGGCAGGCGGATCACAAAGCGTGCTCCATTGTGTGGAGCCTTGCGGTTTTCGGCGGTAAGCGTGCCGCCATGCGCTTCGACGATCTGCCGCGAAATCGACAGCCCAAGGCCGGAATTGTTGCCAAAGCCCTCGTCGGGGCGGTCGGTGTAGAAGCGCTCAAAGATGCGGTCGATGTTTTCCGCCGCTATACCCGGCCCGTTGTCTTCCACTACAATTTCCACAAATGCGCCGTTGCGCTTCATTGAAATTGCGATTTCGCCGGTTCCATCGGGAACAAACGAACGGGCATTGTCGATGAGGTTGTTCAGCACCTGCCCGATGCGCCCTTCATGGCCGAGAATGCGGAAATCGGAAAGTCCGCGCGCACCCTTGGCAACATCGAGGGTCAGTGCCACCGACTTCTGATCGGGCGGCACCATCTGGCGCATCGCAACCACGTTCTCTATCAATTTTTGGACGTCGGTTTCCCTGGAATCCTCGCGGGCAAGTTCGGCATCCAGCCGCGAAGCATCAGAAATGTCGGTGATCAGCCGGTCGAGGCGCTTCACATCGTGCTGGATCACCTCAAGAAGACGTGCCCTCGAAACGTCATTGCGCGCCAATGGCAAGGTCTCAACAGCACTGCGCAACGATGTGAGCGGGTTCTTGAGTTCATGGCTGACGTCAGCTGCAAAGCTCTCGATTGCCTCGATCCGGGCATAAAGCGAATTTGTCATCTCGCGCAGGCTTTGCGAAAGATTGCCGATTTCGTCACCGCGCGAGGAAAGGTCGGGGATCTGCACCCGCGTCTTGACGCCGTGCCGAACCTTCACCGCTGCATCGGCCAGTTTGCGCAGAGGGTTTGCAATGGTGCTGGCCATCAGGATCGAAAGCACGGTGATCACGATCGCTGCCACAAGAAAAATCCGGAGGATTGCGATGCGTTCTTCGGTGACAATCCGGTCGATGTCTCCGCCTTGCGTTGACAGCAGCAAAGCGCCCTTCACCTCGCGAAACCGCTGAACAGGGACGGCAACGGAAACGATCAGTTCGCCGTTTTCGCTCATGCGTACAATGGTCGATGGTGCGCCCGTCAGCGCTGAGGACACTTCCGGGTACTGGGTGCCGCTGCCGGAAAGTTCCTGGTAGAGCGGCAAGTCCCAACGTTGCAAAACCTGGTTGAGAAGATTGCCGATTGCGACGGTCATTCCCTCATTGTTGGTGTTGAGCGGTGGCAGGTCAAAGCGCACCACCTGCCCGCCAGCATAAAGGTTGCGCGAATCCAGAACCATGATGCCGTCGCGGTCGTAAATGCGGGCCCGTGTTCTCGTCGGCTGGATAAGGCCGCGCAGCAAGGGCGCAACCCGCTCCGCCTTGATCGGCGATTCCAGTGTTTCAAGCGTGTCAGCGCTTGGCGAGAGGGTTTCGCCGGCCTGCAATTCCAGCAGTTTTTCCGGGTCGATGGTGATCGCATCGGTCTCGACGCTGGCTGAAGCCGCGATTGCGCCGGCAATGATGCGACCCTGAATGAGCAGGCTTTCGATGCGGGCATCAATCAGGCCCTCACGAAACTGGTTCAGGTAGAGAATACCCGAAAGCAGCACCGCAAGTGCTGCAAGGTTCAAGGAAACAATGCGGCGGGTCAGTGTCGAAAAGAACCTGCTGCGCAGCGAACGCCAGCGATTCTGGCCTTTCACGCAGACATTTTCATTCGCCTCCGGCTGTTCGATACCCGGTTTGGCGGTCACCTGGGCATCAGGTGTGCGCCCGGTCGAATCGGAACTGGTCCGCGTCGAGGCATTCTCGCGCAACCCATTTCCTGGTTCGATGGTGCCGGCATGCTCCACTTGCTGCCTTGCCTCCGGCCTTTGGCCGATGTTTGCAATGCCAATGCGTTGGGCCGGTGCGCTGGGTCAACCCGTTGGGTCAACGCGCTGGCCCAACGGGCTGGTCTTACGCTTCCTTGAAGCGGTATCCAACGCCATACAGCGTTTCAATCATTTCAAAGCTGTCATCTTCGGCCTTGAACTTCTTGCGAAGCCGTTTGATGTGGCTGTCGATGGTCCGGTCGTCAACATAAACCTGGTCATCATAGGCAGCATCCATCAGGGCATCGCGGCTCTTTACAACACCCGGACGCTGCGCGAGCGCAAAAAGTATCAGGAACTCCGTTACCGTCAGCGTCACCTGCAAGCCCTTCCAGGTGCAGGTGTGGCGCTCCTGGTCCATGACCAGATGACCACGCTCGAGCGTACGAGCCTCGGCAGTTCCGGTTGTCTTGGTGCCTGGTTCCACCGGCGTTCCCGCCCGGCGCAGCACGGCGCGCACGCGTTCCACCAGCAACCTTTGCGAAAATGGTTTGCGGATGAAATCATCGGCACCCATTTTCAGGCCGAACAATTCGTCGATCTCGTCATCCTTGGAAGTCAGAAAGATCACCGGCAGGTCGGTTTTCTGCCGCAGACGGCGCAGCAGCTCCATGCCATCCATGCGCGGCATCTTGATGTCGAAGATCGCAAGGTCGGGTTTGCGGGCGGAAAGCCCGTCAAGAGCGGAGGCTCCGTCTGTATAGGTCTCCACCCGGTAACCTTCTGATTCCAGTGCGATGGACACGGATGTGAGGATATTGCGGTCGTCGTCCACTAAGGCAATGGTCGGCATGCGTTCGGGCTCCCTGGCCATGACATTTCCTTTTCGCAAATTGTCTCGCCGAAAAGTGACCGGCTGCAACCGGCCCAATGCAAAGGCGGGAGAAATGCGAACAATATGTGGCTTGCACATTAGCGCCATATTGAGGTCTTGGCCAATCGGTTGGTCAAGGTTGCCGTCTGTCGGGGGGAGGCGAACAGTTCGCTGTGCCAAATCGCATCACCAGACAGCGTGAATTCAATCGTTTAAAAAATTTAAATCGATTAAACAATTGAAATATTTGAACATTTTCGCCTGACTGCGCTTGTCATGACTTTTTGACGACAGTATAGCCATCGTAAGGGATGGGGGCGAAGCCACCAGCAATGTCACCATCTGTCGCGCTGCCGCGACCTGCAGGAGGAAAACGTTAATGGCAAAAACCGTTGAAGGCGCCACAAAACCCGGTTCAACCGAATCGGGGCACTGGAACCGCAAATTCCCGCTTGGTGCGTTTGAACTCGAGGGCTTTGCCTCTGCCAGCTACAACCTTGAAGCGCCGCAGCTCTATGAAATCGCCATCGCCCGCAAGGAAGGCCGCATAGCCAAGGGTGGCGCGCTGACGGTGGAGACTGGCCAGCACACTGGACGTTCCGCGCAGGACAAGTTTGTCGTCCGCGACCCGCTGACTGAAGACAAGGTCTGGTGGGACAACAACAAGGCGATGGATCCGCGCAAATTCGAGGTTCTGCTTGCCGACATGCAGGCGCATGTTCGCGGCAAGGACCTGTTTGTTCAGGACCTTTTCGGTGGTGCCGATACCGCAAACCGGGTCCGCGCCCGTGTCATTACCGAATTGGCATGGCAGTCGCTGTTCATCCGCAATTTGCTGATCCGCCCTACACAGGCAGAAGTCGAAGAATTTGTCGCCGACATGACCATCCTCGATCTGCCAAGTTTCCGTGCGCATCCCGAGCGCCACGGCTGCCGCACCGAGACCGTCATCGCCTGCGACTTCACCCGCAAGATCGTGCTGATTGCCGGTACTTCCTATGCCGGTGAAATAAAGAAGTCGGTCTTCACCTATCTGAATTTCGTGCTTCCCGGCAAAGGCGTCATGCCGATGCATTGCTCCGCCAATGTTGGCCCTGAAGCCGATCCGGCGGTGTTTTTCGGCCTTTCGGGAACCGGCAAGACCACGCTGTCGGCTGATTCATCGCGCACCCTTATTGGCGATGACGAGCATGGCTGGGGCACCGATGGCGTATTCAATTTCGAAGGCGGCTGTTATGCCAAGACCATTCGCCTGTCCCAGCAGGCGGAACCCGAGATTTATGCCACCACCCAGCGTTTTGGCACGGTTCTTGAGAATGTTGTCCTTGGCGCAGACCGCACACCGGACTTCGACGATGGCAGCTTGACCGAAAACACCCGTTGCGCCTACCCGCTCGACTTCATTCCCAACGCATCGCATACCGGTCGCGCTGGCCATCCCAAGAACATCATCATGCTGACGGCGGACGCGTTTGGCGTCCTGCCCCCGATTGCCCGTCTCACCCCGGCGCAGGCCATGTACCATTTCCTTTCCGGTTATACCGCGAAGGTGGCTGGCACGGAAAAAGGTGTCACCGAACCGCAGGCTACTTTCTCTACCTGCTTTGGCGCGCCTTTCATGCCCTTGCACCCCTCGCAATACGGCAATCTGCTGCGCGATCTGATTGCCCGTCATGGCGTTGACTGCTGGCTGGTGAACACCGGCTGGACCGGCGGCGCACACGGGGTTGGCCGGCGCATGCCGATAGCTGCCACGCGCGCCTTGCTGAGTGCCGCGCTCAATGGTTCGCTCAAGCAGGCGCAGTTCCGCACCGACGCAAATTTCGGCTTTGCGGTGCCCGTTGCTGTCCCAGGTGTGGACGGGGCGATACTTGATCCGCGATCAACCTGGGCAGACAAGGCGGCCTATGATGCGCAAGCGCGCAAACTGGTTGCCATGTTTGTGCGGAACTTCGACAAGTTCGAAAGTCATGTCGATGCTGATGTTCGTGCGGCAGCTCCAGCGCACCTGGTAGCGGCACAATAGCGCCCTGCCTGCCGCAACGTTTCACATCATTGCTGCTTTGCGGCGGCGTTGCCTCGGTGTATGCGTTTTTGGGAAATCCCCCGGCACCAAGGAGACGATGATGGGCATTTTCGATTTTGTGAAATCAGTTGGCAGAAAGCTCGGTCTGGCCAGCGCAGACGTCCCGCCAACAGCAGAGGCGCTCAAGAAGGAACTCGACAAGCACAAGCTCGGCACCGAGAACGTGGTTGTCGAAGTCAACGGCGACAAAGCGGTCATCAAGGGCCAGGTCGCCGATCAGACCGCCTTTGAAAAGGCAGTCATTGCTGTCGGCAACACGCTTGGCATTTCCAAGGTTGAAGCCACGGACGTCAAGGTCGCTGCTGCCACGGCAAAAGATCCGCTTTTCCACACCGTCAAGAAGGGCGATAATTTGTGGAAGATTGCCGAAAAGCATTACGGCAAGGGCCATGGTGCCAAGTACAACCAGATATTCCTTGCCAACAAGCCGATGCTCAAGGATCCGGACGAGATTTATCCAGGCCAGGTCCTGCGCATTCCTGAATTGGATCTGACCGCCAAGGCATAGGCGGCAAAGTCGGCATGCTAGCCTGACTTGCCGAACAGCAATTCCAGGATGTTTCGGGGCTTGCGGCGTTCGCCGCTGGCCCCGACTTCGTTTTGTGGCTTTGGCACTGAAGGTTCAGTTGCTCCTTCAACCCGTCCTTCCGCAAATGGCGGCAATGTGTTGCCAGCGATTTCCTCGCTCACAGGCGCAATCTGCCGCTCATAGCGGCCAGGCAGCGGCGATGGCGGCACCCCGATGTGTGCGGCGGTCATGAACCCTGCAAAGGTTTCGGCAGGAATTCCGCCGCCCGTCACCTTTTTCATCGGCTCGCCTTCGTCATTGCCAAACCATACGCCTGTAACCAGATTGGCGGTGTAGCCCACAAAAAGCGCATCGCGCGAATTTTGGGTGGTTCCGGTCTTGCCTGCGGTTTCCCAGCCATCAAGCTGTGCCGCCGTGCCGGTTCCCGACGCAACAACTGCCTTGAGCATGTAATTCATCATGCCCATCTCGCGCGATTGCACCACAAGCGGCATTTCTTGCGATTGCCTTTCGTAGAGAATGTCGCCCGTCGCGGTGGTTATCCGGCGGATCAGCCACGGTTCAGCCCGATACCCGCCATTGGCAAAGGGCGAAAATGCAGATGTCAGCTCAAGCAGCGAAACTTCGGACGTGCCCAGTGCAATCGAGGCATTGGGCTGCATTGGCGACTTTATTCCAAGTCGTGCAGCCGTTTCGATCACCTGCTTGGGGCCGGTTTCCATGACCAACTGCGCGGCAATGGTGTTGAGCGATCGCGACAATCCGGTTTCAAGGTTCACAGGACCCCGGTATTTCTTGTCATAGTTTTCAGGTGTCCAGTTGCCAAAGCGGACTGGCGCGTCTTGTCTGACGCTGTCGGGCGTCAGGCCGTTTTCAAGCGCCGCCAGATAGACCAACGGCTTGAAGGCGGACCCGGGCTGACGCTTGGCATCCACCGCCCGGTTGAACTGGCTCTGCGCATAATCGCGCCCGCCCACCAGGGCCCTGATTGCGCCGGTGCCATCGAGGGAAACCAGCGCGCCCTGCGAGACGTTCAGCTTTTCGCCCTTCTTGGCCACCACTTCGGCAATCAGCTTTCCGGCAGTCTTCTGCAGGTCAAGATCAACCGTTGTTGAAACAATGACGTCGTCTCGCATTTCGCCGATCAGGGCAGGAAGTTGCGCCATCACCATGTCGGCAATGTAGTGCTGCGAACCGGTCAGATAGCGCCGAGCCTTCTTTGGCTCCATGGCCTGCGATTGGGCGATGTCACGATCCGTAACGAAGCCTTCGCGCTTCATCGCGGCCAGAACCAGCTGCGCGCGTTCCTCGGCAGCTTTCGGGTCGCGAGCTGGCGAAAGCCGCGAGGGGGCTTTCAAAAGTCCGGCGATCATCGCCGCCTCGCCAAGCGAGACATCGCGGGCCGACTTGTTGAAATAGCGCCGCGCAGCCGCGTCGACGCCATAGGCGCCTGAGCCGAAATAGACCCGGTTGAGATACAGCTCCAGCAGTTCGTCCTTGCTGAACTTGGTCTCCAGCCACAGGGCCAGAACGGCTTCCTGCACTTTTCGTTCCAAGGTGCGCTCCGGCTCCAAGAAGAGGTTCTTGGCCAGCTGCTGCGTTAATGTCGAGCCGCCTTGCGCCAGCCTGCCGCTGGTCAGATTTGTGAACATCGCCCTGCCAAGGCCTATGGGATCAACCCCGAAATGGTGTTTGAAGCGGCGATCCTCGATGGCGATGACGGCTATTGGCAGCCAGGGCGACATTTCGTCGAGCCGCATGGCCTCTCCGCCGGTCGTTCCCCGGTTGGCAATCAGTTCGCCATCCACCGATACGATCCGGGCATTGGGCGGGCGCTGGGGTATCGACCAGCTGGCCATGGAGGGAAGCCGGACTGCGTAATACCCAACGACAATGGCAAGGCCGATGCCACCCCAGATTGACAGCACAAGGCCCCAATAGGTCGCCTTGCGCACAAAGCCGAAAAATCCGCCTCTTGCCGGTTTTTTCTGCGTTGATTTTCGGGAGGCCGGCTTGCGTGCAGTGCCCGTCTTTGCAGGTTTTGCAGGCGGTGCACCGACCACGCGGTCTTCAGCGCTCACACGCAATTCGCCGCCGCGCGATGGTGGGGCGTCGAATGACGGCTCGATCCGGCCATTTGGAGGTCTGCGTGAAGCCATTGTTCTCGTCTGACGGTGTTGCAAGCCGGGAAAGCACCGGCACGGCAAAACCTAATCATGTTGAATTAAGGCGATGTTAAGCCTCATGTCGCCAAGGCAGCCGCATTGCTCTCACGCAAAATTGCTTAAAATTGGAACGATTGGCTTAAGCGTTCCTTTCAGTCCCATCCGTTACAGTTTTCATGAAATTGAACCTATCGCGCAATTGTCCGGCAGGATGCTCCGATGAGTGTGAGTAAGACCGCAATCCCCAGTGAGACAGCAAGAGCGTCCAGCGACAGCCGCGTTGATTGGGTGGACTATGCCAAGGGCATTTGCATCATCTTCGTGGTGATGATGCATTCGACGCTTGGCGTCGAAAAGGCTGCCGGTTCAGAAGGCTGGATGCACTACCTTGTGCAATTTGCCAAACCTTTCAGGATGCCCGATTTCTTTCTCATTTCCGGACTTTTCCTTGGGCTGGTGATTGATCGGCCATGGCGGCGTTACCTGGACCGCAAGGTCCTGCATTTCTTCTATTTTTACCTGCTTTGGACAGCGATCCAGTTTGCAATCAAGCTTCCGGCATGGGTTGCCGATGGCAAGTCTGTAGATGAAATCGGTGTTTTGTATCTTCAAAGCTTTGTTCAGCCATTCGGCACCTTGTGGTTCATCTACCTGTTGCCGGTGTTCTTCGTGCTGACGCGGCTGCTAAAATCCGTGCCATGGCAAATTGTGCTGGCAATGGCGGCGGTTCTGGAAATCCTCCCCGTTCACACTGGCTGGCTTATCGTGGACGAGTTTGCTTCGCGCTACGTCTATTTCTTCGCTGGCTATCTGTTCGCCACCAACATCTTTGCCTTTGCCAACTGGGTTCAACGAAACTCAACGAGCGCATTGGTGATGCTGACCGCCTGGTTTGGCGTCAATTTGCTGGCGACATTTTCGCCTGCTCCGCAACAGCTTCTCGCCATGATGGGTTCTCCCCACGACACCAGCCATGTTTCCGATCTTCCGGTGATCTCGCTTGCACTTGGCGCAGCCGGGGCAACGGCAATCATCATTGTCTCAGCCCTGGTCTCGCGTCTCCATGCTGCCCGAGCCCTGAAATATCTGGGGCGAAATTCGATCGTGGTCTATCTGGCCTTCTTCCTGCCAATGGCAGTGTCGCGCGGCATCCTGCTGAAGTTTGCGCCCCAGCTTGATGTCGGAACAATTGCATACATTGTCACCGCAATTGGCGTTGCCGGACCTGTGATCCTCAATGAAATCATCCGGCGCACTGGCTTTGGCCGCTTCCTGTTCGAGCGCCCGAACTGGGCGAAACTCGAACGTCCAAGGCAGGTTTCTGTGCGCCGAAGTGTTCAGCCGGCCGAATAGATCCGTTCAGTGGGCCAGCGCCGACAGGATACGCGCCCAGCTGCGAATGCCCTTGTGAAAGCTTTTCAGCTCGTATTTCTCGTTTGGCGAGTGAATCTGGTCATCTGCATGGGCAAACCCGATCAGCAATGACGGAATGCCCAGCATTTTCTGGAAATCACCAACAATCGGAATGGAGCCGCCCATGGCGATCAAGGCAGTGTCCTTGCCCCATTCGTCCTTGAGGGCCGCGGTTGCCTTTTTCAGTTCGGGCAATGTGTAGTCAAGGTGAATGGCTGGGCTGCCGCCATGCGGAATGAATTCGGCGCGGCAGTCGGCTGGCAGCTTTGAATGCACATAGTCGCGGAAGGCTTTGCGGACCTTGTCGGGGTTCTGGTCTCCCACCAGACGGAACGAAACCTTCGCCCGGGCTTCGGCAGGAATGACGGTCTTGAAGCCTTCGCCTGTGTAACCACCGGTAATTCCGTTGATTTCAGCGGTAGGCCTTGCCCAAGTTTGTTCGAGGATCGACCGGCCTTTTTCACCTGCCGGAACCGACAATCCGATTGCACCCAGGAACTTTTCCGGTGAAAAACCAAGCCCCTCCCACATCTTTTTGATTTCCGGCGGCGTTTCGCGCACCCCTTCATAAAAGCCGGGCAGGGTCACCGCGCCATTATCGTCGCGCAGACCTGCAAGGATCTGTGTGAGCACATTGATCGGATTGGCCGCTGCCGAGCCGTAATAGCCCGAATGCAGATCGCGGCTGGCTGCCTTGATCACCACTTCCTCGCCCACAAGTCCGCGAAGTCCGGTCGAAATGGCAGGCGTGGAGCGGTCCCACATGTTGGTGTCGCACACGAGAGCCACATCGGCTTTCAATGCCGCCTTGTTGGCTTCCAGAAAGGGATGCAGGGACGGTGAACCAGATTCTTCTTCGCCCTCGAACAGGATGGTAACTCCGACCGGCAGCGAACCATTGACTGCCTTCCAGGCCCGCGCAGCCTCCACAAAGGTCATCAACTGGCCCTTGTCGTCGGATGTGCCGCGTCCAAGGATGCGCATGGACCCGTCTTCGCTTTTGACCAGTTTCGGCTCGAAAGGCGGGTTTTCCCAAAGTCCAAGCGGATCAACCGGTTGCACGTCATAATGGCCATAAAACAGCACATGCGGCGCGCCTTCAGGACCGGCCATGTGCGCAAGAACCATCGGATGTCCGGTCGTCGGGCAGACCTTTGCATCAAACCCGATGCCGGAAAGGTCGTCGGCAAGCCATTGCGCTGCCTTTGCGCATTGTGCTGCATGGGCCGGGTCTGTCGAAATTGAAGGAATGCGCACCAGCTCAAGAAGGTGGGCGACCGCATCATCAATGGTTTCGTCAATGCGGGCAAGGACGGCTTGGGTGGCTGGCATGAATGGCTCCGGACTGGCAGATTGAAGGTCAGTGAGAGTCCGACACTTCGCCGTTGCGGTCAATTGCCGATCACGCTTCAAAGCCGCAAAAAACCTCCGGAACCGGTTTGGTTTGGAAGGCTGGACGGACTGCCGCGGCCTATGGGCGGGTGGGGGAGGGCCACAGCAGTCCGTGCCGTTGCCGCTGCCGGTTTTCGGGCTGAGCCCCGGCACGGGTCTCCTCCGGCGGGGGACAGGCCGGGGAAACTGTGATCGGCGGGAACCAATCACCTGTCACATTTGTGTTTGTCATTGCGGCGTTTCAATGGAAAATCTGATCACTCCGGCGTGAGCCGCATTAAACTTCCGTAACATGGGATTTTTCGCAATGGCAGCAATCAATACCTTCACGACTTCGGTGCGCTGGACCGGAAACACCGGATCGGGAACATCCAGCTACAAGGCCTACAAGCGCACATGGGATCTGGAAACGCCGGGCAAGGCTGTTGTCCATTGCTCAAACGACCCGGCGCTTGGCGGCGATCCCCTGAAGCACAACCCCGAAGACATGCTGATTGCCGCACTCTCATCGTGCCACATGCTTTGGTACCTGCATTTGTGCGCGGTGAACAAGGTCGTGGTGATGGCCTACGAAGATGCAGCGCATGGCGAAATGGTGATGCATCGCGACGGATCAGGCGAGTTCGTGAAAGTCGTGCTGCGACCCAAGATTACCGTTTCCAATGAGAGCGACCCGCAAAAGGCCCAGGCCCTGCACGAGGAAGCCCACAAATTCTGCTTCATAGCCCGCTCGGTGAATTTTCCGGTGACTTGCGAGCCGGAAATTGACCTTCCATCCGCCTGAATGCGGCTTTGTCTTGCTTTCAGCGCTGTGGTGGGCAATCGTCGCGCTCAAATCAGGCACATGGAGCATTGAATGAAGGCCGGTGATCACCTGTTTCTGGTCGATGGCTCGGCCTACATCTTTCGCGCCTATCACGCGTTGCCGCCGCTGACACGCAAATCCGACGGCCTGCCGGTCGGCGCGGTTTCGGGCTTTTGCAACATGCTGTGGAAGCTGGTCTGCGATGCGCGCGACACCTCCGTGGGGGTGGTGCCGACGCATTTTGCAGTGATTTTCGACTATTCGTCCAAGACCTTCCGCAATGAACTCTATCCGCAATACAAGGCCAACCGCACCGAACCGCCCGAGGATTTGCGCCCGCAATTTGCGGTGATCCGCGAGGCGACCCGTGCGTTCAACTTGCCCTGCATTGAAATGGAAGGCTTTGAGGCCGACGACATCATAGCGACCTATGCCCGGCAAGCCCGCGAAGCTGGCGCCAACACCACGATCATCTCCTCAGACAAGGACCTGATGCAACTGGTGACGCCGCAAGTCGATCTTTACGATCCGATGAAAGACCGGACAATCGGCATTCCCGAAGTCATCGAAAAATGGGGCGTGCCACCGGAGAAAATGATCGATCTGCAGGCACTGACCGGCGATTCCACCGACAACATTCCCGGTGTGCCGGGCATCGGTCCCAAAACAGCCGCGCAATTGCTCGAGGAATATGGCGATCTCGACACGCTGCTGCTGCGGGCCGGCGAGATCAAGCAGGAAAAGCGGCGGGAAAACATCCTCGCCAATGCCGATCTGGTTCGCCTCTCGCGGCAGTTGGTGACGCTGAAAGACGACATTGCCAACGCGCCGCCACTGGGTGAAATGGCCCTGCATGAACCGGACGGCAAGCGCCTGGTGGCGTTTCTCAAGGCCATGGAGTTCGGCTCGCTCACAAGGCGTGTGGCAGAAGCAACCGGGGTGGACGCCTCGCAGATTGATGCGGCCAGCATCACCCTGTCTGACCGCGAACAGATGCGCGGACCCGACCTTGATGCGCAAGGTGATGTTTCAAAGCCCGCAAGCGCGCAAACAGCAACGCAGGAAGCAGCAGGCAACACTCCCGCCGCCCTGGTAAACGCCCGGCAAATGGCGATGTCGGCCTTGCCGATCAACACTTCCGCCTATGAATGCGTGCGCGACATGGAGGCGCTCAACCGCTGGATCGAAAGGCTGAAGGCTGCAGGCCGGTTCGCCATCGATACCGAGACAACCTCGCTCGACCCGATGCAGGCCGAACTTGTCGGAATATCGCTGAGCGATGCACCGGGCAGCGCCTGCTACATTCCGCTTGGCCACAAGAGCGGTGTTGGCGATCTGCTTGGGGGCGGCTTGATTGAAGGACAGCTTCGTGAAAATGCGGTGCTGGACGCGCTCAAACCGGTACTGACCGACCCTTCGCTGCTGAAAATCGGCCAGAACCTCAAATATGACTGGCTGGTTTTTGCCCGGCGCGGTGTCGAGATCACCCCGCTCGAAGACACGATGCTGCTTTCCTATGTGTTGGATGCCGGGCGCGGTGGCCATGGCATGGACGAGCTTTCGCAGAAATGGCTTGGCCACAAGCCGATTTCCTTCAAGGACGTCGCGGGGTCAGGTCGCGCCATTGTCACTTTTGACCAGGTGGCTATCGACAAGGCCACGGCCTATGCGGCCGAAGATGCCGACGTGACGCTGCGGCTGTGGCAGGTGTTGAAGCCAAGACTGGCCGCCGAAGGCATGGCGAGCGTCTATGAACGTCTGGAGCGCCCGCTGATCGACGTGATAGCCCGCATGGAACAGCGCGGCATTTCCATTGACCGCCAGATCCTGTCACGGCTATCGGGCGAACTGGCCCAATCGGCCGCGGCAATCGAGGACGAGATTTACCAACTTGCCGGCGAGCGCTTCAACATCGGCTCGCCCAAGCAGCTTGGCGACATCCTGTTTGGCAAGATGGGACTGCCCGGCGCCAAGAAAACAAAGACCGGCCAATGGTCGACTTCGGCGCAGGTGCTGGAAGACCTGGCAGCTGAAGGCCTGCCGCTGCCGCGCCGCATCGTCGACTGGCGTCAGCTGACCAAACTCAAATCCACCTATACCGACGCGCTGCCCGGCTACATTCACCCGCAAACCCGGCGCGTTCACACCTCTTACGCGATGGCGTCAACCTCGACCGGGCGACTTTCATCTTCCGAGCCAAACCTTCAAAACATCCCCGTGCGCACCGAAGAAGGCCGCAAGATCCGCACCGCCTTCATCGCCGAAAAGGGCAACAAGCTGATTTCCGCCGACTATTCGCAGATCGAGTTGCGCATACTCGCCCACATTGCCGACATTCCGCAGCTTACCAAGGCCTTTGCCGACGGGCTGGACATTCACGCCATGACCGCCTCGGAAATGTTCGGCGTGCCGGTCAAGGGCATGGACCCGATGGTGCGCCGCCGGGCCAAGGCGATCAATTTCGGCATCATCTACGGCATTTCCGCCTTCGGCCTCGCCAACCAGCTGGGGATCGGCCGTGAAGAGGCCGGCCAGTACATCAAGACCTATTTCGAGCGGTTTCCGGGCATCAAGGGCTACATGGAAGACACCAAGCGCTTTGCCCGTGAAAACGGCTATGTCGAGACCATTTTTGGCCGCAAGGCACATTACCCCGGTATTGCCGACCCCAATCCGCAGGTGCGCGCCTTCAACGAGCGCGCCGCCATCAACGCCCCGATCCAGGGCTCCGCCGCCGACATCATCCGCCGCGCCATGGTGCGCATGGACGGCGCACTGGAAAAGGCCGGTCTGTCTGTGCGCATGCTGCTGCAGGTGCATGACGAACTCATTTTCGAGGCGCAGGAAGCGCATGTGGAAGCCGCCATCCCGCTCATTTCAAAGGTGATGACCGACGCCCCGTTCCCGGCGCTGGCGCTGAAAGTGCCGCTGCAGGTGGATGCCCGCGCCGCCGCCAACTGGGACGAGGCGCATTGAAGCCATGCCAGTTTTCGAAATAGCAGGCCTTCCGCTTTCCGTCGTGCTGTCCTTCGCGCTAACCTCGGTCCTGATCGAGCTGACGCCGGGTCCGAACATGACCTGGCTCGCCATGGTCGCGGTTTCGCAGGGCCGAAGGCCCGGCTTTGCTGCCGTGGCCGGGGTAGCGCTTGGATTGGCATTGGTCGGCATGGCGGCAGCGCTTGGCGTCACCGCAATCATTGACAGCTCGCCGCTTGCCTATGAAATCCTGCGCTGGGGCGGAGTGTGCTACATGCTCTATCTGGCCTGGGATGGGTGGACTCATTCCGCTGCAGCCAGTCTCGACGAGCCCGCGCAGGACTCCGCACTTTATTTTCGACGCGGCCTCATCACGAATCTTCTGAACCCCAAGGCCGCAGTCTTCTACATGTCGGTTCTGCCTGCTTTTCTGCCGGCCGCCGCAAAACTTGAACAGACCGCGTTGCTGACCGCGATTTACGTGGCTGCGGCAACCCTCATCCATGCGGCAATTGTCGCGCTGGCCGGATTTGCCGCGCCCTTCCTCAACAATCCCGCGCGCGAGCAGGTGGCGCGGCGGATTTTGTCGGCATTGCTGGCGCTCGTTGCCTTGTGGTTTGCGTGGAAGACGGCGCGCTGATAGGATTTGGCATTGCTCGGGGGAAAACGCCCCAAGGGAGACCCGCCAATGAACGCGCCGCTGACAAACAATCCCTCGCCCGGTTTTGCTGCAAGGCCCGACCACGCGATAAGCCTTCGCCCGTTTTCAGGCACGGTCACCGTGCATGTGGGCAGTGTGAAGATCGCACAGACCGGCAAGGCCGTGGTCCTGCAGGAAGCCGGGCACAATCCGGTCTATTACGTGCCGGTCGAAGACATTGACGGCGACCATCTGGTGCGCTCGGCCCATGCCAGCCGCTGCCCGTTCAAGGGCACGGCCAGCTACTGGAACATCGTCGTTGGCGACCACGAGATCGACAATGCGGTGTGGGCTTACGAGATGCCCTATGACGAAATGCTGGAGCTGGCCGGCCTCGCAGCGTTTTACGACAGCAAGGTCAAGGTGAGCGCCCAACCGGCCTGAGGCCAGGCGGCAGCAATTCGGCTTTTTGGTTGCCGTGCGCCCGCCAATCGGATATCGGATTTTCAAGGCAAAGCAGCCGATGCGCACCCGTAGCTCAGCTGGATAGAGCGCTGCCCTCCGAAGGCAGAGGTCACAAGTTCGAATCTTGTCGGGTGCGCCAATGATTTCTGAATTCTAGAAGACCTGCGGGATACGACAGCTTGCCTTGCGCTTGCTTTCTAGTTCCCTTGATCCATCGCGCGATAGCCCACACCTGGTTCAGTTTGTATCAGCTGTGGCTCCTTGGGATTTAGCTCGATTTTCTGCCGCAACTGACCAATGAAAACCCGCAGATAGGCAATATCTTCCACGTGGGAGGGTCCCCAGATGGTTTGCAGGATTTGTCTGTGGGTAAGCACTTTACCGGCATTTCGCGCAAGTATCACAAGAAGATCGAATTCCTTGGGGGTAAGCTTCACGGCGGTCCCGGCACGATCCACACGGTGCGCCTCGATGTCTATTCCAAGATCGCCAAGCACAAGCTTTTGCAAGGGCACTGCCAGTGCGCGGTCGGCCCGAAGGCAAACGCGAATGCGGGCCAACAATTCCCCAATGCCAAAAGGCTTTGCTACAAAGTCGTCAGCTCCAAGATCGAGCGCTGCGATCTTTTCTGTCTCATTGTCTCGCGCGGAAAGAATGATGACTGGCACTTGGGTTGTCTGGCGCAGCTGGCCCAAGACCGCCTTGCCATCCATATCGGGGAGTCCGAGATCAAGGACGATCACATCAGGGCGTCCTCCGGAAGCAATTCTAAGCCCTGCAGCCGCCGTTTCGGCATGAAGCAGATCATAACCCGCTGCAGCAAGTGAGTGCCGCAGGAAACGTTGGATCTGAGGCTCATCGTCAATAATCAGTATGGTGTGCCTTGTGGTCACGCGGCGATATCCTCGACAATTGGCACGGATATCCAGAACCGTGCGCCACCACGGCCTTTGATCGGACTATCAACTCCAATGCTGCCGCCAAGTGCCTGGACTATTCCCCTGGCGATAGCCAGTCCAAGTCCGGTTCCGTTTGAAGTGGCAGGAGCACCGCGTTGAAATGGCTCGAAAATACGCTCTTGGTCAATTTCAGGCACTCCAGAGCCATCGTCCTCAATGGAGAACAACAAAGTGCTCTGTTGAAGTTGGAGCGAAGCAGTAATCTGCGATCCGTTCGGGGTAAAGATTGCCGCATTGTCCATGCAGTTGAAAAGAGCTTGTTCCAACAAGGCGGAATCTGTTTTGAGCAGCGGCAGCATATCATCTGCGCGCACCTCGATATTGCAACCCTTGTGTACTCGCCTCAGGCGGTTTGCCGCACCATTCAAAACGTCGTTTGGAGCGACCCATTCGAGTTTGGGTTCGACGCCCGCGTTCAGGCGGGTCATGTGCAGAAGGTCCCCGACATAGATGTTGAGCCTGCGGGCGTCTTCTTCAATTGCATGAAGCAGGTCGTCGCGTGCAGCCTGTGGCAATGTATTTGAGAACTCCCGCAAGGTTGTAACTGAACCGAGAATGGTTGCTAGCGGGGTCTTCAGATCATGCGAAAGGGATGAAAGAACTGCAGAGCGAAGGCTTTCTCGATCCGCCTTCATTCGGGCTTGGTCCGCGTCCCGTGCCGACCTCAGGCGAGCGATCACTGCGCCTGATTGTTCAATGGCAGACTTGGCGGCCCTTTCAAGCTCAACAGAACTGATAGCTCCATCCATGCCGACAACAAGCGGCGCCGAGTGATCCACAACGACAGGATAAAAGCTCAGTTGGCCTGCACCCCATCCCGATGCCGCAGCACGTTGAAACGTACCATGACGAAGAGCGCGTTCAGCGGCCTCCATATCTTCAAGTTTCAGCGGCGGAGAGGAAATCAAGTCGCGTTCAATGATCAACGCCTTCTTGCCGGTCAACAGATAAAGACTGCGTATCAGTGCCAGCTTAGCCTCATCTTCGTTTGTGCTTTCTCCTAGCGCATTTGACAAACCGAAGAGGTTCTCCAGCAATCTTGCGCGTTCCTGCGCTGAGGTTGCCTGTTCACGAAGCCTTCCGGCGAGCGTGCCCGTCAGTCCGGCAACAAGTATGAAAACAGCGAGCGCAATAAAATCCTCTACCCGGCTTACCCTGAAAGTTTGAAATGGCTCAACAAAGAAAAAATTGAACGCCAAGAAAGAAATAATTGAAGCTATAATTCCTGTCCAAAATCCAAAAAAAACAGAGCTCAACAATACAGATATAAGAAATATCAGCGAAATGCTGTTTTTCTGTAATGAATCATAAATTAAGTAATTTATTGCTGTCGCGATGACAACAAATATCAAAACTGCTGATAGGGATTTGATACTCGGTATCTGCCTACTGGTATTTGCCCAGACGATATTCAGGAAGGATGTCCCCCAGAAATGTCCTGAGAGGTTTCGGCGTAATTCCGTGGGGCCGTCCATGATCTTTACGATTTCCTTATGCTCAGCGCATGAAATCCATATCGCAAACTTATGGCGCGCGACTGCATACCGAAGGTCCGATCAGTTTCAGTTTCGAAATGAGGCTTTCATATGCATCATCCTATGGTTGGCGTAGGCGACGGCAAGTTACTTTCCCCACAAAAGTCAGGCTTTTGGGCTTTGACGCTAGGCTCCGTCGGTGTTGTTTATGGCGACATCGGCACGTCACCTCTTTATGCATTTCGCGAGGCAATGCTGGCAACCGGGGCGGTACACGGTGGCGTCCAAAACGAAGATGTTTTTGGCGTCCTTTCGTTGATCATCTGGGCGCTTATTGTGATCGTAACGCTGAAATATGTTCTCATTCTTCTGCGGGCAGACAATCAGGGTGAAGGAGGAACCTTGACGCTTCTGGCGCTTGCCCAGCGCGCACTGGGTCGATCTGTTCCTGCTGTGTTGATGCTGGGTATGTTGGGCGCGGCCCTGTTTTACGGCGACGCCTTGATTACTCCGGCAATATCAGTCCTCTCCGCGGTCGAAGGACTCAAGCTGGTAACGCCATTTTTTGAGCCCTATGTACTCGTCATAACCATTGCAATCATTGTCGGTCTGTTCATGGTTCAGAGCCGGGGAACTGCCGCAGTAGCTGGCTGGTTCGGGCCGATCACGCTTGTCTGGTTCATTGCACTGGCAATAGGCGGAATTTCGCATATCGTCACCAACTTGGCCATACTCCAATCGCTCAATCCTTTTTATGCTATTGTTTTTGTTGCAAAAAATGGAACACTTGGGTTGGTTGTGCTGGGGGCTGTCTTTCTCGCCGTTACTGGCGCCGAGGCGCTTTACGCCGATCTTGGGCATTTTGGCCGCAGGCCGATTCAGTTTGCATGGATGTTTGCAGCGTTTCCGGCGCTTGCACTGAACTATCTGGGTCAAGGCGCGTTGTTGCTATCCCAACCGGAAGCGCTCGAAAATCCGTTCTTCTTGCTTTACCCATCATGGGCATTGTTGCCGGTCGTCATTCTTGCGACACTGGCAACAATCATCGCCAGTCAGGCCGTTATCACAGGCGCCTACTCAATCTCCAAACAGGCAATTCAGCTCAAACTGCTGCCGCGAATGCGAATCCAGCATACCTCTGAGGCACAAGAGGGGCAGATCTACATGCCTGCGGTCAATGGGCTTTTGCTCGCAGGTGTCGTCGCACTTGTGCTCGCCTTTGCAACATCATCCAAACTGGCGACCGCCTATGGCATCGCCGTCACAGGTACAATGGTCGTCACGGCGATACTGGCTGTGGTCGTAGTGCACAAGCACTGGAACTGGCCAATTTCAGCAGCACTGGCGCTGATCGTGCCGTTCCTCGCCATAGACCTCATTTTCCTTGGGGCAAATCTCATGAAAATTCTGGAAGGTGGATATGTACCGCTCGTAATTGCGGCCGTGATTGTTCTGATAATGTGGACATGGGTGCGCGGCACCAGTGTACTGGCCAGAAAAGACCTGCAATCGGAAATACCGCTGGCTGAACTGCTGCGCTCGTTCGAACGCAAGATGCCGCCGACAATTCCAGGCACTGCTGTTTACCTGACTGCCAATCCTCAATTGGCACCTGTGGCACTCATGCACAGTTTGAAGCATTTCAAGTCGCTGCATGAGCAAAATGTGATACTGACCGTGGTAACCGCCGATTTTCCGCGTGTGCCTGAAAACGAGCGCGTGAAGATGGTAGATATCTCACCTCGCTTTCGGCAAGTGACGATGACGTTTGGTTATATGGAAGAACCAAATGTCCCTAAAGGTCTTGTTCTTTGTCGCTCGCTTGGCTGGAATTTCGACATCATGTCAACTTCCTTTCTGGTTTCGCGGCGCTCACTTAAACTCGCTGCCCACAGCGTCATGCCTGCATGGCAAAGTCGACTGTTCATCTTGCTTGCCAGAAACAGTGCCAATGCCTCCGACTACTTTCACATTCCAGCTGGCAGGGTCGTTGAGATCGGAACGCAGGTGAACATTTGAGCACAAAACAGGGGCGGCACTGAATCGGCACTTCCAGTGGTTACAATCCAGGAGAACTCCAAGCGCCGTTTTCATAGCCCGCCCCCACTTGCCTTCCTTTCCGGTCTTGCTAAAAGCGCGGCCATGAAACAGCTCGAACTTTTCGTTGAACGCATCATCCTGGCGTCGCGCTGGCTGCTCGTGGTGTTTTACCTCGGGCTGGCCGTGGCGCTGGCGATCTACGGCTTTTCCTTCGTCATGAAGCTGGCCGATTTTGTCATGAAGGCCGCGACCCTCGACGAAACGCAGACCATTTTGAAGATGCTCGGGCTCATTGATGCAGCCCTGGTGGCAAGCCTCGTGGTCATGGTCATCATTTCGGGCTACGAGAATTTCGTCTCGCGCTTTGAAGGCGCTGCCGGCGAAGAAGTGCACTGGCTCGGCAAGATCGATGCCGGTTCGCTGAAAATCAAGGTCGCCTCGACGATTGTCGCCATTTCCTCGATCCACCTTTTGCAGATTTTCCTCAACGCCAACGAGTATGACGATGGCAAGCTGATGTGGTTCACCATCATCCACATCGCTTTCGTTGTCTCTGCGCTGATGCTAGCCTGGATCGACATCATGATGTCGAACGCCAAGAGCAAGCCCGAGAAATAGCCCGCCCGTTCATTTTCCTGTCATGGCGGCAATCTAGCGTTGTTTTGGTCAAATCCCGAAACAAGATGACAGGAGCGCATCATGAGCGACCGGCTGACGGCTGAACTCACCGCATTTGCATGGCAGCAGCAGATTTCCCGCCGCACCCTTCTGGGTGGCGCTGCAGCCGGGGCCGCCATTGCCGCGCTGCATCCGTTCAGCGCCTACGCCGCCGCCAACCAGGCGCACCTGCGCATCATGGAAACCACCGATCTGCACGTCCATGTGATGCCGTATGACTATTATTCCGACAAGCCGAACGACACGATGGGCCTTGCCCGCACAGCCTCTATCATCAGCGCGATCCGCGCCGAAGCGACCAACACCATCCTCGTCGACAATGGCGACTTCCTGCAGGGCAACCCGATGGGCGACTACATCGCCGATGAGCGCGGCATGAAGGAAGGCGACGTGCATCCGATGATCAAGGGCATGAACCTGCTCGGATATGATTGCTCGACCTTGGGCAACCACGAATTCAACTACGGCCTTGATTTCATGTTCCAGGTGCTTTCGGGCGCCAATTTCCCGGTCGTTTGCGCCAACCTCACCAAGGGCGCGCTGACCGCAGACGTCCTCAAGGATGAAACCTTTCTCAAGCCCTGGGTGATCCTCGACAAGAAGGTCAAGGATGCCTCCGGCGCCGAGCACCCCATCCGCATCGGCCTCATCGGCTTCGTGCCGCCGCAGATCATGACCTGGGACCAGCGTCACCTCGACGGCAAGGCCAATGCGCGCGACATCGTCAAGGCGGCGGAAGCCTTCGTGCCGCAATTGCGCGAAGCGGGCTGCGACATTGTCGTTGCCCTTTGCCATTCGGGCATGGGCCAGGCCGCCTGGGCGGAAAACCTTGAAAACGCCGCCATTCCGCTTGCCGCCATCCCCGGCATCGACGCGATTGTCACCGGCCACAGCCACCTCGATTTTCCGGGCGCCAAGTTCGAGAAATTCGAAGGCGTTGACAATGCCAAGGGCCTGATCGCCGGCAAGCCGGGCGTCATGGGCGGCTTTTGGGGCTCGCACCTTGGCCTTATCGACCTGTTGCTGGAACAGGACGGCGGCAAATGGCGCGTCGTCTCGTCAACCTCCGAAGCGCGGCCGATCTACAAGCGCGACGAACAGCGCAAGGTGGTTCCGCTGGTTGAAAGCGATGCCGGTGTCGAAGCGGCGGTGAAGGAAGAGCACGAAAAGACCCTTGCCTATGTCCGCACACCGGTCGGCAAGACTTCCGCGCCGCTCCATTCATATTTTGCTTTGGTTGCCGATGACCCGTCGGTGCAGATCGTGTCGCAGGCGCAGACCTGGTACGTGAAGCAGATGCTGGCGAGCTCGGCCAATGCCGCGCTGCCGGTGCTTTCAGCAGCAGCGCCGTTCAAGGCCGGTGGCCGTTCGGGCCCCGAATACTACACCGATGTAGCCGCTGGTGATGTCGCCATCAAGAATGTCGCCGATCTTTACCTGTTCCCCAACACTGTGCGCGCAGTGAAGATCACCGGTGCGCAAGTCAAGGACTGGCTGGAAATGTCGGCCGGGATCTTCAACAAGGTGGAAGCGGGCAAAGCCGACCAGCCGCTGATCAATCCGGCATTCCCCTCGTTCAACTACGACGTGATCGACGGCGTCACCTACAAGATCGACCTGTCGCAGCCTGCGAAATACAATGACAAGGGCGAAGTGGCGGATACAGCAGCAAGCCGCATCGTCGACCTGATGTTTGATGGCAAGCCGATCGATCCGGCCCAGGAATTCATCGTCGCCACCAACAATTACCGTGCCGGCGGCGGCGGCAATTTCCCGCAGATCAACGCTTCCAAGATCGTCTTCGAAGCGCCGGACACCAACCGCGACGTCATCGTGCGCTACATCATCGACCAGGGCACCATCAATCCTTCGGCAGATTCCAATTGGAGCTTCGTCGCGATGCCCGGAACCAGCGTGATCTTCGAAACCGGACCCAAGGCCAAGGATTTCATCTCGACCGTCACTGCGGTCAAGATCGAAGCGGCAGGCGATGGCGCTGAAGGTTTTGCGAAATACCGCATCGCGCTTTGATGAATGGCACGGGGTTTGGAAATGGCCGGCGCAGCTTCCAGCGCCGGTCTTCTGACCTTTGAACAACGCCCCTACAGGCTGAATGCGTTCCCCGCCCTTTTCAGGCCAGATGCGCAACCGCGCGAAAGTTCGGCATCCTTTGCAGAAAGGCAATTTCTGACACGGCGGTCTCCGGGAATGACCCGCGCACAAAACCGGTCAATGTCGCTCGCACACGCGGCGTGTACGGTGCGCGACTTCTGGAATTGCGAGGTGTCAAATCGCGGCTCAACCGGATCTGCCTGTCCGTCAGCGCCCATGGCCCAGACATTCGGCGCGCTGGCGATCATGGCGGGCAAGATCATGGCCGCAAGAAACTTGTTCATTGGTCAGCTCCACGGGCTTGGCAAATCGGGTTGGATTTGAACGGCCTGCATTGTGTGCCTTGCCCATCCAATGACGCGCAACAAAACTCGCCGCGATTTGCGCGTGAACAATGGGCTGGGCGGTTGCATTTGCCGCCCGATGTTGACCAATCAGGCTTTTTGCGCGTTAATCGGTTGCAAGGGGCTTTCAGGCACCCTGCTGGTTCATGTTTTGCAGCAGGCAAGCCACAAACGGATTCTTGGCCATGACCATCGACAGACGCAAATTCGTGAATGGGGCAGCCATAGCCCTTTCAATGATCGCGGCACCGGCGATCATCACCCGCCCGGCATTGGCGCAATCCGCCAGCAAATTCACGCGCGGTCTTTCCAATGACGGCGCGGGCCAGTTTGTTGCCACCAATTTTGAAGCGATTGACCCGCGCTGGCGCAAGCAGATGGTCCAGTATTACTCCGACGAGCCGGAGGGTACGGTGGTGATCGATACCCGCCACCATTATTTGTACTGGATCTGGGAAAACAACACTGCGCTGCGCTATGGCGTGGGCGTCGGCAAGGAAGGGTTCCAGTGGTTCGGCAGGGCAACCATTGCCCGAAGGGCCCGTTGGCCGCGCTGGGTCCCGCCCGAAGAAATGAAGCAGCGCAACCCGAAACTGCCCGATTTCATGGAAGCGGGTCCGGAAAATCCGCTCGGCCCGCGTGCGCTCTACCTGCACAATGAAAAAGGCGACACCGGGTACCGCGTGCATGGCACTGTCGCGCCCGGTTCGATCGGCACCGATGCGTCTTCAGGATGCATCCGGATGTTCAATGAAGACATCCTCGATTTGTACCGCCGCTGCCCCGTGGGAACGGCGGTTCTGGTTCTGGAACACATTGCCGATCGGGCAAACGGCTGAGAATTAAAATGACCCGGTGCTTCTCGCGCCGGAATGATGGGAGCAAGGCCTTGTTTCGCGTAATTGTCCTCCTTCGCCCGCTTATGCTGGTTGGCGTGCTTGCCGCCATGCTTTCGGGCTGCAACGACATTGCCAAGCCTGAACTTGCCGTTGCGCCGCAACCAACCGGTGTCACCGACGAGCCGGCGCGCGGCTATGCGCCGATCCAGCCCGGCAGCGAAGAAGATTTCATCATGAATGCCGGCCGGCGGATCTATTTCTCCTCCGGCTCGGCAGAACTTGACGATGTTGCGCGCGAAACGCTCGACATCCAGGCCGCTTGGCTCACCCGAAATGCCAATTGGCTGGCCAAATTGCAGGGCTTTTCCGACGATCCGGGATCAGCCTCCGCCAACACAGCGCTCTCAACCAAGCGCGCCAACAATGTCTTGAACTACCTTGCGTCAAAGGGGATCAACCCGCAGCGCATGTGGGCAAAGGGCAATGGCAAGGAAAGACCGGTGCGAGATTGCCCCGAAACATCCTGCAAGGCGCAAAACAGGCGTGTGGTCGTCAATCTGCGCACCGAATTCGATGATGCTGCTCCGCAGAAGAAGCTTGGCCAGAAAGTGCTTTGACGACGGGATTGGGAATCGCTGAGATTTTTTTGGCCAGGTTTTGACCAAGGCTCTTTAGGGAACTGGTGGAGCCAGGCGGAATCGAACCGCCGACCTCTTGAATGCCATTCAAGCGCTCTCCCAACTGAGCTATGACCCCAATTCAGCATGAAGCCTGAAGCCCGAGAAACGCCGGTTGGAAGTCGGCCGGGCTGCAGTTGGATTGGCTTCTAGTCCGCAGCGCCGGTCAAATCAAGAACAAAGAATCCCGCAGGATTCCCCATCCCGACCGGCGCAATCTTCAGGTTCAGACTTCTTCTTCACCGTCTACGTCGCCGATGACGTCAGAAAGGTCGTCCTCGTCTTCCTCTTCCTCAAGAAAGGCGTCTTCAACTTCGTCTTCTTCCTCGGCCACTTCGATTTCGACGTCCGGCAGATCAGGGATCTCTTCTTCGTCGTCGCTTTCGATCACGTCGTCGGCTTCATCCTCTTCGGCGTCCTCAAGGCTGACAAACTCCGGAGCAGCCTCGTCTTCTTCCTCGAGTTCTTCTTCTTCGGCCTCAACCTCTGTCTCGGCTACTTTCGCAGCCTTGGCGCTGTCCTTGCGCGCACGAACAGGCGCCAGCTCGACAAAATGCGAGAGCGGATAAGATTTGCCCGTGAACGGGGAAACGATTGGATCTTTCTTGAGATCGTAGAATTTCTTGCCGGTTTCCGGGCAGACACGTTTTGTGCCGAGTTCTTCTCTGGCCACGACCAACACCTCGGGTTTTAATGGAAATCGCGCTCCCCATAGACTGGCAAGGCCGCGCTGTCAAAAGCCAATTTAGCTTGGGGTCCTTCCAGCGAGATTGCAAGCCCGCGCCTTTTGCGCAATGACGGCGTCAAAGCCCTGTGATACATGGCCGCCAACAACGCTGCCAAAGCCCTGCCCACGGAACAATTTCATGAACCTTCATGCCAAAAAGACCCCGATGACCGCTGCATTGTCCGGACCGCTGGTCGGCGAAGTGGCCATTCCGGGCGACAAGTCGATCTCCCACCGCTCGGTGCTGTTTGGCGGCATTGCTTCCGGGCAGACCCGCGTCACCGGCTTGCTGGAAGGTGAGGATGTGCTCAATTCGGCAAAAGCCGTGGAAGCGCTCGGTGCCAAAGTACGCAAGGAAGGCGAAGTCTGGGTGATCGACGGAACCGGCAATGGCGCCTTGCTCGAGCCGCAAGCGCCCATTGATTTCGGCAATTCCGGCACCGGCTGCCGCTTGTTCATGGGTCTTTTGGGTGCTTATGATTTCCCCTCCACCTTTGTTGGCGATCCTTCCCTGTCGCGGCGGCCGATGGGCCGGGTGCTCGACCCGCTGAAACTGATGGGATGCCAGGTGCTGGCCGAGCAACCGGGCGGACGCTTGCCGGTCACCATCCGTGGCGCACGCGAGGCGAACCCGATAGTCTACACCGTTCCGGTCCCCTCGGCGCAGGTCAAGTCGGCGGTGCTTCTCGCCGGCCTCAACGCGCCCGGAATCACCACAGTCATCGAACCGGTAATGACCCGCGACCACACCGAAAAAATGCTCAAGGGCTTTGGCATCAATCTGGAAGTCGAGACCGCCGCCAATGGCGTGCGCCACATCCGCGTTGAAGGACAGGGCGCAATGCGCGGGCAAATCATCACCGTGCCAGGCGATCCGTCATCGGCAGCATTCCCGCTGGTGGCGGCGCTCATCGTGCCGGGCTCCGACATTCTCATTCGCAACGTCCTGATGAACCCTACCCGCACCGGGCTGATCCTCACCTTGCAGGAAATGGGCGCGGACATCGAAATCATCGGCCAGCGTGCGGCGGGCGGCGAGGACGTCGCCGATCTGCGCGTGCGCCATTCGCAACTGAAGGGGGTGGCAGTGCCGCCCGAACGCGCGCCTTCGATGATCGATGAATATCCGGTGCTGGCAATTGCCGCGGCGTTTGCGCAAGGCGTAACGCTGATGCAGGGCCTTGAAGAATTGCGCGTCAAGGAAAGCGACCGGCTGGCCGCCGTCGCCCGCGGGCTTGAAGCCAACAACATCACCTGCGCGGAAGGCCCCGACTGGCTGAAAATTACCGGAAGCCCCGATGGCAAGGGCCTTGGCGGCGGCAATGTCGCCACCCATCTCGACCATCGCATTGCAATGGCGTTTCTGGTCCTCGGCATGGCGTCGCAACACCCTGTCACGGTCGACGACGCTTCGCCGATCGCCACCAGCTTCCCGCAGTTCGAAGGGTTGATGACCGAGCTCGGCGCGCGCCTCGAAGGAGATATTGGATGACCTTGAAATCGGCACTCATTGTAGGCGGCGGCTCGGGGATTGGCGCGGCTGCAGCCCGCCAATTGGCAAAGGAAGGCTATGCGGTGGCCATCATGTCGCCCAGCGGCAAGGGAGAAGCGCTTGCCGCTGAGCTTGGCGGTCTTGGGTTTACCGGTTCGAACCGCGACCCCGTGCATCTCAGGCAGTTTGTTGAGCTGGCCATGAAAAAGTTCGGTCGCATCGATGCGGTCGTCAACAGCACCGGGCACGGACCCAAGGGGCCAATTCTTTCCATCAGCGATGAAGATTGGCTGGTTGCGATGGAATATTACCTGATGAACGTGGTGCGCATGACGCGGTTGGTTGCACCGCAAATGCAGGCGCAGGGCAGCGGAGCCATCGTCAATGTCTCAACAAGCGTTGCATTCGAACCGGACGAGAATTTTCCCACTTCCGCAGTGTTTCGCACCGGCCTTGCAGCCTTCACCAAACTGTTCTGTGACCAGTACGCGAAAGACAACATTCGCATGAACAATGTCATGCCGGGCTTCATTGACTCATTGCCCGAAAAGGAAGAGCGGCGTGTCCGGATCCCGATGAACCGTTACGGTACATCGCAGGAAGTGGCCGAACTCATTGCTTTCCTTGCAACGCCGCGCTCATCCTACATAACCGGCCAGAACATCCGCATTGATGGCGGCCTCACCCGGAGCGTTTGAGTGGGTAAAGTGAGCAGCCTCATCATCGCCATTGACGGGCCGGCGGCTTCCGGAAAGGGCACTCTTGCCCGCCTTCTGGCGGAGCATCTGGGCATTCCGCATCTGGATACCGGCCTTTCCTATCGGGCGGTTGGTCACGCCCTGCTTTCGGTTGGGCTGCCGCTCGACAATGAAGGCCTTGCCGTCGCAGTTGCCGAAAACGTGCAACTGGATGCGCTCGACCGCGAAGTGCTGTCTGAGCATTCCATTGGCGAGGCTGCGTCGAAAATTGCCGTCATGCCGGGCGTGCGCCGCGTGCTGGTTGAAAAGCAGCGGCAATTTGCGCAAACGCCGCCCGGCGCGGTGCTCGATGGCCGAGACATCGGCACCGTTGTTTGCCCCGATGCATCGGTCAAGCTTTACGTGATTGCTGCGCCACAGGTTCGGGCACAACGGCGCGCGCAGGAGATTTCTGCCTCTGGAAAACACGCAGACGAAGCCGAAATTCTGACGGACATCGTACGGCGCGACCAGCGCGACAGCGCAAGAACGGATTCGCCCCTTCGCCCTGCTGCCGATGCGCACTTGATCGATACGACCATGATGGGTATAGAGGCGGCGTTCGAGGCGGCCTTGGCCATTGTGGAAAAGGCGGCTCTCAAGGGACAAAAGCAGCTCTGAGGCACATTGTCTTCATCGGCTGCGGTCAATGAACCGGTCATCGAACCGGAAAATGAACCGGACAATCATGATTGCCCTGCGCCACCCGGCAAGACCGGATCGCCCGAAAGGGCGGCAATCCTGATCGTTCACACACAACACCAACCAAGGCGCCGGACCCAGCGCATGAACGCTTGAGGTCCACCCAGGAGAACCCATGATACAGACGCAAACGGGCATGAACCCGACCCGTGAAGATTTTACCGCGCTTCTCGAAGAATCCTTCCTGACCCACGACGTGCTCGAAGGCACCGTTGTCAAAGGCATCATCACGGCGATTGAAAAAGACCAGGCCATCATCGATGTCGGCCTCAAGGTTGAGGGCCGCGTGCCGCTCAAGGAATTCGGCGTTCGCGCCAAGGACGACACGCTGAAGGTCGGCGATGAAGTCGAAGTGTTTGTCGAGCGCGTCGAGAACGCCCTCGGTGAAGCCATGCTGTCGCGCGAAAAGGCCCGCCGCGAAGAAAGCTGGACCAAGCTTGAGCGCAAGTTCGAAGCTGGAGAGCGCGTCGAAGGCGTCATCTTCAACCAGGTCAAGGGCGGCTTCACGGTCGACCTCGATGGCGCAGTGGCATTCCTGCCGCGCAGCCAGGTTGATATCCGTCCGATCCGCGACGTTACCCCGCTGATGAACAATCCGCAGCCGTTCCAGATTCTCAAGATGGACCGTCGCCGTGGCAACATCGTGGTTTCACGCCGCACCATCCTTGAGGAAAGCCGCGCCGAACAGCGTTCGGAAATCGTGCAGAACCTTGAAGAAGGCCAGGTTGTTGACGGCGTGGTCAAGAACGTCACCGATTACGGTGCGTTCGTTGATCTTGGCGGCATCGACGGCCTGTTGCACGTTACCGACATGGCATGGCGCCGCGTCAACCACCCGTCCGAAATCCTGTCGATTGGCCAGACCGTCAAGGTCCAGATCATTCGCGTCAACCAGGAAACCCACCGCATCTCGCTCGGCATGAAGCAGCTCGAGAGCGATCCGTGGGGTGCCATCGGCGCAAAATATCCGCTCGGCGCAAAAGTTTCGGGCCGCGTTACCAACATCACCGACTACGGCGCGTTTGTGGAGCTGGAAGCAGGCATCGAAGGCCTCATCCACGTTTCGGAAATGTCGTGGACCAAGAAAAACGTCCATCCGGGCAAGATCGTCGCAACTTCCCAGGAAGTCGAAGTCATGGTGCTCGAAGTGGATCCGGCAAAGCGCCGTATTTCCTTGGGTCTCAAGCAGACGCTCGACAATCCGTGGAGCACTTTCGCGGCGAAATACCCGAACGGCACCGTTGTTGAAGGCGAAGTCAAGAACAAGACCGAGTTCGGCCTGTTCGTCGGCCTCGACGGCGATGTTGACGGCATGGTTCACCTGTCTGATCTCGACTGGAACCGTCCGGGCGAAGAAGTCATCGAAGAGTTCAACAAGGGCGACATGATCAAGGCCAAGGTTCTCGACGTTGACATCGAGAAGGAGCGCATCTCGCTGGGCATCAAGCAGCTTGGCGGCGATCCGGTTGCCTCGGCTTCGGATTCCGGCACGCTTCGAAAAGGCGCCGTTGTCACCTGTGAAGTCACGGGCGTCAAGGAAGGCGGTCTTGATGTTGTGATCGCTGAGACCGACATCGTGTCGTTCATCAAGCGCTCTGACTTGTCACGCGACCGCGATGAACAGCGTCCAGAACGCTTCACCGTCGGCCAGAAGGTCGATGCCCGCATCATCCTGTTCGACAAGAAGTCGCGCAAGGTGCAGGTTTCGATCAAGGCACTGGAAATCGCCGAAGAGAAGGAAGCGGTTGCCCAGTACGGTTCGACCGATTCAGGCGCCTCGCTGGGTGACATTCTCGGTGCGGCCCTCAAGGAACGCAAGGCCGACTGATCTGTCGGTTGTCAAGCATCAGGGCCCGCAGCATGCTGCGGGCCTTTTGTTTTGGGATGATGCGTTGCAGCTGGCTGGCTTGCCGAACCGGGCTGCTGCTGGTACCCCGTCAAAACAAGAGGCAGGAGGCCGATATGGCACTTACCGCAGATGAAATGATCGAAAAACGCCGCAACCGCAAAAAGCTTGGCTTCTGGCGGCTGGCAGCCTTTGTCGCGCTGGCTGCGATGCTGGTCTCTTTGGCCGCCTGGGGCGGTGCGTTTCGGCAATTCGGCGAAAAAGCCGTCAGCCACATTGCCCGGGTAAAGGTCGAAGGTGTCATCACCGACGATCGCGAACTGCTCGCCTTGCTTGAGAAACTGGGCAAGGAGAGCGCCGTCAAGGCGGTGATCCTTGATATCAATTCGCCCGGCGGCTCGACGGTTGGCGGCGAAGCCGTCTACGAAGCCGTCCGGGCGCTCACTGCCAAAAAGCCGGTGGTTGCCAGCGTCGGCACGCTTGCCGCTTCTGCCGGTTACATGATCGCCTGCGCCAGCGACCAGATCATTGCCCGCCGCTCGTCCATCGTTGGTTCCATCGGCGTGCTGTTCCAGTATGGCGATGTGTCCAGCCTCCTCGACAAGGTTGGCGTCAAGGTTGATGCGGTCAAATCCTCTCCGCTCAAGGCAGAGCCATCGCCATTCAAACCTGCAACCGAAGAAGCCAAGCAGATGATTGGCCGAGTGGTCACCGATTCCTACGGCTGGTTCGTGGACCTCGTCGCAGAACGCCGCAAATTCGACCGGGCAAAAACCCTTGCGCTTGCCGACGGCTCGATTTTCACTGGCGCGCAAGGCCTTGCAAATGGACTTGTTGACCGGATTGGCGGCGAGGAAGCGGCAAAGGCCTGGCTTGTCGAAGCGAAGTCGGTTTCGGCGGATTTGAAGATCGTCGAGTGGAAACCCACCCGTGAAAGCGACAATCCTTTCGCAGGTGCATCAAGCGAAATTACGGTTCGCCATCTTCTGGATTTGCCGCTCGACAAGGTTTCCGTTAAGGAACTGCGCAATCTGCTTTCCCGTGGCCTGTTTCTTGACGGCCTTCAATCGGTGATGCAAGGTCTCGCTCCAGAGTTTGAAGGGTCGCGTTAATGATCAAGTCGGAATTGGTGGAAGCCATCGCAGTGAAAAACCCGCATCTGTACCAGCGGGATGTGGAAAACATCGTCAATGCAATTCTCGACGAGATAACCGATGCTTTGTCGCGCGGCGACCGCGTGGAATTGCGCGGGTTCGGGGCGTTTTCGGTCAAAAACCGTCCGGCACGCGTGGGACGCAATCCGCGCACCGGCATCAAGGTTGAGGTTGACGAAAAATGGGTTCCGTTTTTCAAGACCGGCAAGGAACTGCGCGAGCGGTTGAACGGCGCGTAGGCCTTCGCGCCAACAGATTGCGCAACAAACTGGCGACCAAAGGAAAATTAGCATGAAGCGGTTGCTCTGGCTTTTCGTTGCAATTCCCGTGGCGATCGTTCTCATCGTTTTTTCCGTGGCCAACCGGACACCGGTAAGGATGTTGCTTGACCCGTTTTCGATCGACAATCCGGCGATTTCGCTGACACTGCCGTTTTTTGTTTTCCTGTTTCTGGCGTTTGGATCCGGAATGGTGCTCGGCGGATTGCTGACCTGGTTCGGCCAAAGCCGCTATCGCAAGGCTGCCAAGCTCTTGGCAACCGAAGCTTCCCAATGGCGCAAGGATGCCGAAGCACAGAAAAACCGGGCTGATCAACTGGCACTGGCTGCAGCACCTGCGGCCAACCTACCGGCACTGGTCAACGAAAACAAAGCTGCCTGAAGTCGGGAGTTCGCTCCCGGTGGCAACAGTGCCTTTGCGCCATGCCAGAATTTTCAATCCTCCACCAGACCTTCACCGGTCTTTCAATTGTGAAACACCTTGAACCAGCCGCTGCCCACATCTGACCAGACGCCGCCGCGTCGCCCGCCTGCCACAAGGCGGTTGCCGGAGATTGCGCCGTTGATGCTGGAGAACGGGCCTGATCGCGGCTACGCCTTGCTCGACAGCGGCGATGGCAAGAAGCTTGAACGCTATGGGCCCTTGCGGATCATTCGCCCAGAGGGGCAGGCCTTGTGGCGTCCGGCATTGCCGCAGGCCGAATGGAACGCTGCCGATGCCGTGTTCACCGGCGATACCGATGAAGACGGCATGGGCCGCTGGCGGTTCCCGAGGCGGCCACTCGGCGAGACCTGGCCGCTCGATTGGGACGGCATCGCCTATCTTGGCCGCTTTACCTCGTTTCGCCATGTCGGGGTGTTTCCCGAGCAGTCGGTGCATTGGCGTTTCATCGAGGACAATGTCGCAAAACCCCGCACGCCGGTCCGCCTGCTGAACCTGTTTGGTTATACTGGCCTTGCTTCGCTGGTGGCGGCGCGTGCCGGGGCCCATGTCACCCATGTTGATGCTTCCAAGAAAGCCATTGGCTGGGCGCGTGAAAACCAGCAGCTTGCGGGCATGGAATCAAAGCCGATCCGCTGGATTTGCGACGATGCGGTGAAGTTTTGCGAACGCGAGCTGCGCCGCAACAGCAAGTATGAAGCCATCATTCTCGACCCGCCAAGCTATGGCCGCGGGCCAAAGGGCGAAGTCTGGCAATTGTTTGAGCACCTGCCGCACATGCTGGACCTGGTTCGGGACCTGATGTCCGACAAACCGCTGTTCATCATTCTCACAGCCTATTCGATCCGTTCATCATTCCAGTCTTTGCATGAAATCATGCAGGAAACGCTGGGAGACAAGGGTGGCAAACTCGAATCGGGAGAGCTGGTCATTCGCACCGAAAACTCTGCCCGGCTGCTGTCTACCTCACTCTATTCGCGATGGGTCGCCCCGTGAGCAATGAACCGGTCCACGCCGGTCAGGTCAAGGAAGTCACCTCGCTTGCCAATCCGCTGGTAAAGGACATCAAGGCGCTTGCCTTGAAGAAAAACCGCGATGAACAAAAGCGCTTCATTGCCGAAGGCATGAAGCTGGTGACCGATGCGCTGGATGGCGATTGGCAGGTTCATGTTTTTGTCTGTGCCAAGAACGCGGCCTCCGCGCCGCATGTCCAGGCCTTGGCTGCCCGGGCCAGAGCCCGTGGTGCGCTGGTGCTGGAAGTCAGTGAAAAGGTGCTGGGTGCCATTTCGCGCCGGGAAAATCCGCAAATGGTCATCGGCGTGATTGGCCAGCGCTGGAGCGACCTGTCTTCCATTCGCGCCAAGTCGGGCGATGTCTGGGTCGTGCTGGACCGGGTCCGTGATCCGGGCAACCTTGGGACCATCATTCGAACGATCGATGCCGTTGGGGCCAAGGGCGTCATTCTGGTTGGTGAAACCACCGATCCATTCGGGCTTGAAGCGGTGCGCGCGACCATGGGATCGCTGTTTCACGTTCCCATTGCCCGCGCATCCCTTGGCGCTTTTCTTGAATGGCGCAAATCCTGGCCCGGAATGGTGGTGGGAACCCACCTTGAGGGCGCGGTGGATTTTCGCCTTCCAGACTACTCGCAAAAGCCCGTTCTGGTGTTGATGGGCAATGAACAACAGGGCCTGCCGCAAGAACTGGCAGCAGCATGCGACCAGCTGTGCCTGATCCCGATGGCAGGGCAGGCCGATTCGCTCAACCTTGCGGTTGCCACCGGCGTGATGTTGTTTGAAGTCCGCCGCGCAGCGTTGTCCGGTTCAGCTGCATGAAATCGCGCCCATGAAGACGCGACCATGAAGACGCGCACTGGCATTTTTCTGGTTCTTGTCCTGCTGGCGCTGGACCAGGCTTCAAAGCTGGCGGTCGAACACTATCTGCCCTTGCGCCAGTCGATCGACCTTTTGCCGGTGCTGGCACTTTACCGCACGCACAATACCGGCATTGCATTTTCACTGTTCTCGGGCGTCGGCGATCTGCCGCTGATCATCCTGACCATGCTGATCACCGGCGTTGTGATTTTCCTTTGGGTGCGTTCTGAGCCAGACCGCCTGCTTCTGCGGGCCGGCTATGCGTGCATCATCGGCGGTGCCATCGGGAATTTGATCGACCGGCTGCGCCTCGGCCACGTGGTCGATTTTATACTATTTCATGTTGGCGACTGGTCTTTTGCGGTATTCAATCTGGCCGACAGCTTCATTACCATTGGCGCCATTTTGGTGGTGCTTGGAGAGTTTCTGGAGCACAGGCACGAGCAGAAAGCCTGAAGCTTGGCGCATTTGCGCAAACGGGGGAGAAAACATGGCTGAAGATTTCAAGGCGGTTCTGGTTTCGCGCGACGAAGACAAGAAGCAGACCGTGGCTGTTACCCGCCTGCGCGAGGCTGATCTGATGGATGGCGACGTGACTGTTGCCATCGAAGCCACGACGGTGAATTACAAGGACGGCCTTGCGATAACCGGAAAAAGCCCGGTTGTGCGCCATTGGCCGATGGTGCCTGGAATTGATTTTGCTGGCCGGGTAAAAAGCTCGCAAAGCCCAAGGTTTCGCGAAGGCGACAGGGTCATTCTCAACGGTTTTGGCACCGGGGAAACCCATTGGGGAGCCTATGCCGGTCTTGCGCGCGTCAAGTCGGACTGGCTGATCCCGTTGCCAACCGGTTTGACCCCCATGCAGGCGATGTCGGTTGGCACCGCCGGTTACACCGCGATGTTGTCTGTCATGGCGTTGGAGCGCCACGGCATGAAACCAGCCGACGGCCCTGTTGTGGTGACGGGTGCCAATGGCGGGGTTGGCACGGTTGCCATCAGCCTGCTTGCCAGCCTCGGTTGGCACGTCATTGCTTCAACCGGGCGGGCGCAAGAAGCAGACTTTCTCAAATCGCTGGGTGCATCGGAAATCATCGACCGCAAGGAGCTGTCCGAGCCGGGTAGGCCGCTTGGCAAGGAACGCTGGGCCGCCGGGGTGGATTGTGTCGGCAGCCACACATTGGCAAACCTGCTTGCGCAGTCGAAGTATGGCGGAGCAATTGCAGCTTGCGGGCTGGCACAAGGGTTTGACCTTCCTGCAACTGTCATGCCGTTCATTCTGCGCAACGTGGCCCTACTGGGAGTGGATTCGGTCATGGCGCCATTGTCGCTTCGCACCCAGGCGTGGCAGCGGCTGGCAACGGAACTTGACCATGCAAAGC
The DNA here is from genome assembly GCA_041739465.1 of Salaquimonas sp. Lineage (GTDB taxonomy): Bacteria > Pseudomonadota > Alphaproteobacteria > Rhizobiales > Rhizobiaceae > BOKV01. Next base: position 23,808 of record JBGSNX010000073.1, on the reverse strand, counting down.
TTGCGTCCCTGACCACCACCATCGGCTTTGAGGACATCATCGGTGCGGCGCACGACATCCTCGACGGCAAAATCCGCGGCCGCGTTGTTGTGGACATGGCACGCTAATTCTTGTCTGGGAGGGCAAAGATGGAAAGTCTCGTTCTGGCAGTTGACCAGGGAACCACCTCGTCGCGGGCCATTCTGTTTGGCGGGCCTTCGAAGATCATCGCCTCAGCACAGCGGGAATTCAAACAGCACTATCCCAAATCGGGCTGGGTTGAACACGATGCCGAGGAAATCTGGCAAACCGTTGTTGAGACCATGCGCAAGGCACTTGCCGGGGCAGACGGCAAACCCGTTGCCGCCATCGGCATAACCAACCAGCGCGAGACCACGCTGGTCTGGAACCGGAAGACCGGTAAACCGGTCCACAACGCCATTGTCTGGCAGGACCGGCGAACAGCACCCTTTTGCAACGAACTCAAGGCGCAAGAGCTGGAGCCACTTTTTACCCAAAAAACCGGTCTGTTGCTCGACCCCTATTTCTCCGGAACAAAAGTGCGCTGGATCCTCGACAATGTCGAAGGCGCCCGTGCTGCTGCGGACCGCGGTGAACTGGCCTTTGGCACCATTGATGCGTTTCTGGTGTGGCGGCTTACCGGCGGCAAGGTGCACGCGACCGACGCAACCAATGCCTCGCGCACCTTGCTCTACAACATTGCCGAAAACCGCTGGGATGAAGAACTGCTCGCCATCCTTGGCGTTCCAGCCTCGATGTTGCCACAGGTCCATGATTGCGCCGCCGAATACGGCACGACCGACAAGGAATTGTTCGGCGTGCAAATACCCATACACGGCATTGCCGGTGACCAGCAGGCAGCCACGATTGGCCAGGCCTGCTTTGCCCCCGGCATGTTCAAGTCAACTTATGGCACTGGTTGCTTCGCCTTGCTCAATACCGGGCGCGACATGGTCCTGTCCAAGAACCGGCTTCTGACAACCATCGCCTACCGCCTTGGCGGCAAGACGACATATGCACTTGAAGGCTCCATCTTCATCGCGGGCGCGGCAGTGCAATGGCTGCGCGATGGGCTTGGCATCATTGATGCGGCGGACCGCACCGGCGATCTTGCCGCTGCCGCTGATCCGTCCCAGCAAGTCTATCTGGTTCCTGCCTTTACCGGCCTTGGCGCGCCCTATTGGGATGCCGATGCGCGCGGCGCGATGTTCGGCCTTACCCGCAATTCGGGCCCGAAGGAGTTTGCCCGGGCGGCACTGGAAAGCGTCTGCTACCAGACGCGCGACTTGCTGGAAGCCATGCAGGGCGATTGGAAGCCTTCGGGCGAAACGGTGTTGCGGGTGGATGGCGGCATGGTTGCCAGCAACTGGACCATGCAGTTCCTCGCCGACATGCTGGACGCGCCAGTCGACCGGCCGAAGATTTTGGAGACGACGGCATTGGGTGCGGCCTGGCTTGCCGGATCGCACGCTGGCGTTTGGCCGGATGAAGAAGGGTTTGCAAAAGTCTGGTCACTCGACCAGCGTTTCGAGCCGAAGCTGGACAGCGACATACGCGAGCGCAAATATGCCGGATGGCTGGATTGCGTCTCACGTACGCTGACAAACCGCGATGCATGACCACAGATCAATTGTAGCGTAACGCAAGTGTGTTTTGACCCGGCATTTCTTCAAACGCTATTTCCAGACAAGCAAACAGAAAAGAAGGAAATAAAAAATGCGTTTGACCGCGACAACCACCGCAGGACTTCTGGTTCTGCTGGCTGCAACCACCCCGTCCAGCGCCGTCGATCTTTCCAATTGGAAAGCCGTGGAGGAAGCAGCGCGTGGCCAGACGGTCTATTTCAACGCATGGGGCGGCGCACAGAACATCAACGACTACATCGCCTGGGCAGGCGGCGTGATGCTTGAACGCCATGGCGTGACCGTCGTTCATGTGAAACTTGAGGACACGGCAACTGCTGTTGCCAAGGTTGTTGCCGAAAAAGCGGCCGGCAAGGTCGAGGGCGGCTCCATCGATGTCATCTGGATCAACGGCGAAAACTTTGCTTCGATGAAGCGGCAGGAATTGCTGCTTTCACCAAGCTGGGCAGACAAGCTTCCGAACTGGCAATATGTCGATCACGAAAAGAAGCCTACCATAACCGTCGATTTCACCGTGCCCGTGGAAGGCCTTGAATCGCCTTGGGGCATGGCAAAGATGGTGTTCTTCCACGACACTGCACGCGGACTTGAAATGCCCGATTCCTTTGCTGCACTGGTTGAGTGGAGCAAGAAGCACCCCGGTCGTTTCACCTATCCCTCGCCGCCAGATTTCATCGGCTCGTCCTTCCTGAAGCAGGCGCTGTCTGAAACCGTAGCTGATCCTGCCGTTCTGTTGCAGCCGGTGAACGAGGCGACTTTTTCAGATGTAACGGCACCATTCTTTGCCAAACTGGACGAACTTCAGCCAAATCTTTGGCGCTCCGGGCGCACATTCCCCAAAAACAAGGAGGCACTGCGGCAACTGCTTTCCGACAATGAGATAGACATTGCCTTTGCCTTTTCTCCTGCGGAAGCCTCCAACGCGATCGCCACCGGCGAATTGCCCGATACCGTTCGTTCCTTCGTGTTTTCCGCAGGAACCCTTGGCAACACCCACTTCCTGACAGTGCCGTTCAACGCCGCTGCCAAGGAAGGTGCGCTCCTTCTGGCAAACTTCATGGCTTCGCCTGAAGCGCAACTGCGCAAGCAAGATCCCAAGGTGTGGGGCGACCCGACGGTGCTGTCGATGGAGAAACTTGACCCCGCACAACGCGCAGCGTTCGAAGCGCTCGACCTTGGTGTGGCAACCTTGAAGCCCGGCGAACTTGGTCCGACATTGAACGAGCCGCACGCCACTTGGATGACCCGGATCGAACAGGAATGGACGCGCCGCTACGGCGTGGCCAACTGATTTTGGCCAGGCGGACCCGATGCTGAGAGCAGCGCCTGCGCTCACCATTTCGGTTCTGCTTGCGCCCGTTGCCTTTGGTCTTCTTGCCACCTTGCTGCCGGCATTTGGCTATTTGCCGGCACTGGGCGGCAATGGCTTCAGCCTCGCGCCGTTTGGCCAATTGTTCCAAACTCCCGGCCTGTTGCGATCTTCATTCCTGAGCCTTGCAACCGGACTGATCACCACACTGGTTGCAGTGATCGTGGTGGCCGGTTTTGTTGCCGGCTGGTCGCACACGCGAGTGTTTCGCCGGTTGCAGCATCTGCTCTCGCCGCTGCTGTCGGTTCCCCATGCTGCCGCGGCTTTCGGGCTGGCGTTCCTGCTGGCACCATCAGGCTGGCTGATGCGGGTCGCATCGCCAGAATTGACCGGGTTCACCCGTCCGCCAGACTGGCTCATTGTCAACGATCCCTTGGGGCTGACCATGATGGCCGGTCTGATTGCCAAGGAATTGCCATTCCTGTTTTTGGTGACACTTGCCGCCCTGCCGCAGATCGCACCTCGGGGCCGGATGGCGATAGCCGCCAGTCTGGGCTATGGGCGCATCGCCGGTTTCCTGCATGTCGTCTGGCCGCAGCTATACCCGCAAATCCGCCTCGCAGTGTTTGCCGTGCTGGCCTACGCAACTTCCGTTGTTGATGTTGCGGTCATCCTTGGTCCGACCCAGCCAGCACCGCTTTCGGTGCGACTGGTTCATTTCATGAACGATCCCGATTTGTCTCTGCGTTTCATGGCATCGGCAGGGGCGATCCTGCAATTGGCAATCACGGTCGGCGCGCTTGGTCTCTGGCTGTTGCTGGAGAGGCTTGCCGGAGCCTCAATGCGGTGGCTGGCCACAACCGGGCAGCGCTTTTCATCAGACAATGCGGTCCGCCTGCTGCTTGCAGGCATTGTCGTTGTCTCGGCAATGACCATGTTTGTTGGCCTGTCGATACTGGCGCTTTGGTCAATAGCCGGCAATTGGCAGTTTCCCGACGCCTTGCCGCAAAGCCTCACATTGCGCACCTGGGAGCGGCAGCTTCCAATGCTCGGCAAGCCGGTTGCGGTGACCTTGGCTGCAGGCATGGTTTCCACGCTGGTAGCGTTGGTTCTGGCCATCGCCTGTCTTGAGCGGGAAGCGCGCACCGGCAAAACCGGTGGCAACCGGGCCTTGCTCTTTTTGTACGTGCCGCTTCTGGTCCCGCAGATCGCCTTTGTTTTCGGCCTGCAACTCTTCTTCCTGGCAACCGGACTGAATGCAGGATTTGCAGCGCTTTCGCTTACCCATCTGGTATTCGTTCTTCCGTATGTTTTCCTGTCGTTGTCTGATCCATGGCGGGCGCTTGACGGGCGCTATCTGCAAGTAGCGCGTTCCCTGGGTGCCACGCCCAACCGCATTTTCTGGAGCATCCGCCTGCCGATGCTTCTGCGCCCTGTTCTTGCCGCTGCTGCCGTTGGATTTGCGGTGTCGGTCAGCCTCTCTCTGCCGACGCTGCTGATCGGCGCTGGCCGCTGGCCAACACTGGCCACCGAGGCTGTGGCGCTTTCTTCGGGCGGTGACAGGCGCATTATTGGCGTGTATGCGTTTGTCCAGCTTGTCCTGCCGGCACTGTGTTTTGCGCTCGCCACGCTGGTTCCGGCAATCATCCACGCCGGGCGGCGCGACATGCAGGGTGTTTCTTGAATTTGAAGCCGACCGGACTTGTGCTTGACAAAGTGGCGATCCGTCTTGGCCAGCGCGTGCTTGTCGAACTTTCGGCAACCATTCCCCCCGGTGAAGTACTCACAGTCATGGGTGCGTCGGGCTCGGGAAAATCCACCCTGTTGGCCTTTGTCGGCGGCTTCCTTGAGCCTGCCTTTTCCGCAAGTGGCTCGGTCTGGCTCGATGGCCAAGAAATCACTCGCCTGCCGGCTCACCAACGCCGTTTGGGACTTCTGTTTCAGGACCCGCTGCTGTTTCCCCACATGAGCGTGGGTGGAAATCTGGTTTTTGCCCTTCGTGATCCGGCCGGCGCCAGCCGCCGGGAACTGGCAGAACAGGCACTTGCCGAGGCTGGACTGGAAGGCTTTTTCGAGCGGGATCCGGCAACGCTTTCAGGCGGTCAAAAAGCACGCGCCGCGTTGATGCGGGTGTTGTTGTCAAAGCCGCGTGCGCTTTTGCTGGACGAACCGTTTTCGAAACTTGATGCCGCGCTGAAGCAGCAAATCCGCAGCTTCGTGTTCGCTGAAGCGCGCAGCCGTGGCCTGCCGGTCTTGCTGGTGACACATGATCGTGCTGATGCCGATGCTGCGGGCGGCGCGATCGTCGATCTTGGCGAAGCATGACCAGCCTTGACCCGGCCCATCTGCCCGTTGGCACCATGCCGGTTGATGCGGCACTGCCAACACTTTTGGCTGCCATAACAAAGGGCAATTGCGCGGTGCTTTCGGCGGCGCCAGGCGCAGGCAAGACCACGCGTGTACCGTTTGCCCTTGCTGGCGCGTCATGGTGCCAGGGCAGGGTTCTGGTACTGGAGCCGCGCCGGATTGCTGCGCGTGCAGCGGCGACTTTCATGGGTGGCCAGATTGGCGAAAAACCCGGCGGCAAGGTCGGCTACCGGGTGCGGCTGGAAAACCGTTCCGGCCCGGCTACCCGCATCCTGTTTGCCACCGAAGGAGTTTTCACCCGGATGGTGATGGATGATCCTTCTCTGGAAGGCATCAGCGCGTTGGTCTTTGACGAATTCCACGAGCGTTCGCTGGATGCCGACCTCGGCCTTGCACTTGCCTTGGATGTGCAATCCGCCTTGCGGCCTGATCTGCGCATTGTGGTGATGTCGGCAACGCTGGACACGGCAGCCATTTCGCGCCTGCTGGGTGGCGCGCCGGTTGTTGAAAGCCCCGGTCGCAGTTTTGAGGTGGAACTTCGCCATGTCGAACGCCCGCCCGGGGAGACAGTCGAGGATGGCGTTGCTGCCACCATTCGCCGCGTACTCGCCTCCGAAGAGGGTTCGGTGTTGGCATTCCTGCCCGGTCAGCGCGAAATAACGCGCACTGCCGAACGCCTCGACGGTCATTTGCCTGCGGACGTCAAGCTCTACCCGCTGTTTGGTGCGATGGATCCGCGTTCGCAGGATGAAGCCATTCGCCCGCCAATTCCAGGAGTTCGCAAGGTCGTGCTGGCAACCTCGATTGCCGAAACCTCGCTCACCATTGACGGGGTACGCATCGTGGTGGACAGCGGCCTGAAGCGTGTGCCCCGCTATGAGGCGCGCACCGGTCTCACCCGTCTGGAAACCGTTCGCGCCTCGCGATCTGCAATCGCCCAGCGCGCCGGTCGTGCCGGAAGGACTGCACCGGGCATTGCAATCCGGCTTTGGCGTGAACAGCAATCGGCCAGCCTGCCGGCAAACGAGACGCCGGAGATCCTTGAGGCGGACCTTTGCGGGCTGGCTCTTGATCTTGCGCAATGGGGCGTCGATGACCCGGCAAAAATGCGAATGCTGGACCATCCCCCGGCCGCAGCATGGAACGAGGCGGTCGAGCTGTTGCAAGGGCTGGAAGCGCTCGATGCAAAACGGCGGATCACCGCCCAAGGCAAGGCAATGCGCGAACTGCCGCTGCCGCCACGCTTTGCCCACATGGTGGTTGAGGCAGGAAAGCACGGGCAAGCGATGGATGCCGCACTTCTGGCGGTTCTGGCACAAGAACGTGGCCTTGGCGGCAATTCCGTCGACCTGTCGCAACGGCTCGACCGTTTTCGCAGCGAAAAGGGCGAGCGCGCGCAGGCCGCAAAGGGCTTGGCACGATCCATTGCAAACGGTGCCGACAGGCCCGGCGCCGCCAATGCGTCGCTGTCGACAGGCGCATTGTTGTCGCTGGCATGGCCGGACCGCATCGCCATGGCGAGGGGTGCTACTGGCAAATTCCGCCTCGCAAACGGGCGCGGCGCAAGGATCGAAGAGACCGACCTGCTGGCACGGCAGGAATTTCTGGTGATTGCCGATCTTCAAGGCAGTGCCGCTTCTGCGCGGATCGTATCCGCAGCGCCTGTTGACCTTGTCGAGTTGGCGTCCCTGCACCAAAGCCGTATCAGCCAGGCGCGGGAAGTCTCGTTTGATGAAGCCAGCGGCAAAGTGAAGGCGCGCCTGATCCGAAGGCTCGGGTCGCTGGTGCTGGCGGATGCACCCACCCCGCTGGTACCCGATGACAATCCGCAGTCGGTTCTCTTTGCGCAATTGCGTAAGACCGGCCTCTCCCGGCTCGACTGGGGCAATGCTGCAACCCGCTTGCGCGAACGCATTGCGTTTCTTCGTACCAATGATCCCTCCTGGCCCGATGTTGGCGATGCCGCCTTGCTGGAAACGCTCGAAAGCTGGCTTGAGCCTTTCCTCTCGATGCCGGTTGCCTCTGCCGATATTTCTCCTTCGCGCCTGTATGAAGCCTTGGCATTTCTGGTTGCCGGGTCCGGGCATGATGGAGGTGAGATGGAACGCTTGCTGCCTGCAATGTTCCACACACCCGCAGGCCCGGCGCACCCGATTCGCTATGAAGACGGCGCAGCTTTCGTGGCTGTACGTGTTCAGGAGCTTTTCGGTCTGTCCCGCCATCCGTCGGTGCTGGGCGGGGCACTGCCCCTGACGCTCGAACTTCTGTCGCCTGCGCACCGTCCCATACAGGTCACGCGTGACCTGCCGGGGTTTTGGAAGGGCTCATGGGCAATGGTCCGCAGCGAAATGAGAGGCCGCTATCCGCGTCATTCATGGCCGGAAGATCCGGCAATCGCCCAGCCGACCACGCGGGCAAAGCCGCGCGGCACCTGAGCCTGTTTGCCAAGTTGGCGCAATCGGCCATATTGGAGACTTGTACTGTCAGGATGAACAATGGCGCATGAATTGACGATGAATTCCGCTGGCTCAAGGCTGCGCCTTGAAACCATGGTCAACATCCGCTGGCTGGCCATCCTTGGGCAGACCGTTGCGGTCTGCGCGGTGGCTTTTGGCCTTGGATATTCGCTTCCCCTGTCGGCCTGCCTTGCGCTGATCGCGATTTCCGCGTGGCTCAATGTTTTCCTGCGACTGCAATATCGCGCCAGCTACCGGCTGCCCGACATCGCAGCCCTGGCGCTGCTGGCCTATGACATCCTCCAACTATCGATGCTGCTGTTCTTGACCGGCGGGCTGCAAAATCCGTTCTCGGTGCTTCTTGTGGTGCCGGTAGTCGTCTCGGCTGCCACCCAGTCGCCCAGACAGATCCTGCCATTGGGATGCCTGACAGGGATTGCGGCCACGCTTCTTGTGTTCTTTCACATGCCCTTGCCTTGGATCGAAACGGGCACGCTGAACCTGCCTTTGGTCTATCTCGCCGGGACCTGGGTTGCGATCGTCTCAACCCTGGTTTTCACCGCCATGTATGCCTACCGGGTGGCCGATGAGGCGCGCAAACTGTCCGATGCACTTGCCGCCACCGAACTTGTCCTGCAACGCGAACAACATTTGTCGACGCTGGACGGCCTTGCAGCGGCCGCAGCGCATGAGCTGGGCACACCGCTCGCAACGATTGCACTGGTATCCAAGGAAATGATGCGCGAACTCACCGAGGATTCGCCGTTGATGGAGGATGCAAAACTGTTGCGCAGCCAGGCCGAGCGCTGCCGCCAGATCTTGCAGAAACTTTCCTCTCTTTCAGAAGAGGGAGATGACCACATCGGACGCCAACCGCTTTCCTCGCTGATGGAAGAAGTTGCAGCGCCACACCGCGATTTTGGCGTGACGCTTTCCCTCTCCCCCGGCGCAACTTTGGGCGAGCCGGTATTGGCGCGCAATGCCGGCCTGCAATATGGCCTTGGCAATCTGTTGGAGAACGCGGTCGATTTTGCCAGCACACACGTGGAGTTTGCTGCCAAATGGGATCAGGCAAGCATAATGGTGACCATTCGCGATGACGGGCCGGGATTTGCCGCAAACATGATCGATCGGGTAGGCGAGCCGTTCCTCACCACACGGCGGCGCGATCCTGAAGCAACCGGCGGCGGTCTTGGGCTTGGCCTGTTCATTGCAAAGACCTTGTTGGAACGCTCCGGAGCGACAGTGGAGTTTGCCAACACCGAGCGTTCCGATGTCACCGGGGCCGTTGTCACGATCCGCTGGGCGCGCGCTGAAATTGATCTGAACCAAAGACCATCCCTGAACGAGGCATGATCGCACGCCTCGGGCATTTGGTCGCTGCCTTTGACAAATGCCTGCCGCTGACACAAAACAGTTACAGGTTTTCGCAAAGGGAACAAAAATGCCGGACAATCTGGTTTCGGACGAAATTGGCACCGACAAAACCCTGTTGCTTGTCGACGACGACAAGCCCTTCCTCACACGGCTCGCCAGAGCAATGGAATCGCGTGGATTTGCCGTTGAAACTGCCGAGACAGTAGCCAGCGGAATTGCCATGGCCCGCAGCCGTCCGCCAGCCTTTGCCGTTGTCGACATGCGCCTCAATGACGGCAACGGACTTGATGTGATCGAAGCGATCCGTGCCCGTCGCCCCGATTGCAACGCCATCATCCTGACCGGTTATGGCAACATTGCTACGGCAGTCACGGCTGTGAAGCTGGGGGCGATGGATTACTTGTCCAAACCGGCAGATGCCGACGATGTTTACAATGCCCTGTTGCGCAAGGTTGGCGAAAAGGCCGAACCGCCGGAAAACCCGATGTCAGCCGACCGGGTGCGTTGGGAACACATTCAGCGTGTTTATGAATTGTGCGAGCGCAATGTTTCGGAAACCGCAAGACGGCTCAGCATGCACCGCCGCACATTGCAGCGCATCCTTGCAAAGCGCGCGCCGAAGTAAACTCACTCGCCGTCGATGCCGGTGAGGCCTTGCGGTAGTTCCAATCCCATCGCCTCGAAATGCGCTTCGACCCGTTCAAGCCGCCACGCCGCAGCACGGGCAAACCGCAAGGTCAGCGCCTTTCGGGTGGCACCTGCCAGGTTTCCTGCTGTTGAGGGACGGACACATTCGGCGCCAAACTGGTCCGCGATGATCAATCCCTGCTCAAGCGGAAATATTTCCTGTGGCACCAGCGGATGGGTTGCGAAGTAAAATTCGTCGCAATGCTGGAGATAGTCCGGCCATTTGCTGTCGCTTCGAAAATCTTCGATCGACGATTTGATCTCAACGATGATGAAGCGGCCGCGCCGGTCCATGCCCACAAGGTCGGCGCGGCGGCCGGAAGCCAGCGGCAATTCTGCAATGATTGCCATGCCGGTTTCCAGAAAATGCCGCATGACCCCGCGCCGGATCGCCAGTGCGCGTTGCGACTGACGCCCGTCGATCAACGGATTTCCTGAGTGAAGATCCAGAATCGGCATGCCGCCAGTCTGCCATGCCGATACCTCAAATGGCAAACAGCCGGCATTTGGCAGTTCAGGCGTGGTGTGCTGCCTTCAATTCCAGCCGCCTCGCATGCAGGACTGGCTCTGTATAGCCCGATGGCTGCACCCGGCCCTTGAAAACAAGGTCGCAAGCCGCCTGGAAGGCAATCGAACCGTCAAAGTCCGGTGCCATCGGCTTGTAAAGCGGATCACCGGCATTCTGGCCGTCGACAATTGCCGCCATTCGTTTCATCGTGTCCATCACCTGCACATGGCTTGTCACGCCATGGTGCAGCCAGTTGGCAATGTGCTGCGAGGAAATGCGCAGCGTCGCCCGGTCTTCCATCAACGCAACATTGTTGATGTCGGGAACCTTCGAGCAGCCAACGCCCTGATCAACCCAGCGCACCACATAACCAAGGATGCCCTGCGCATTGTTGTCGAGCTCATTCTGGATGTCCTCGGGCGTCCAGTTGGGCCTGCTGGCAACCGGGATGGACAGGATGTCCTCGAGCCTGGCTTTTGCCCGCCCTGCGATCTGCTTCTGCACTTGGGCAACATTCACCCGGTGATAATGGGTTGCGTGCAGCGTTGCAGCGGTCGGCGAGGGCACCCACGCGGTGTTCGCCCCTGCCTTTGGGTGGGCGATCTTCTGTTCCAGCATTGACGCCATCAGATCCGGCATTGCCCACATGCCTTTGCCGATCTGCGCCCGCCCGCTCAAACCGCAGGCAAGGCCGGTATCAACGTTCCAGTTTTCATAGGCGGATATCCATGTGGCAGCTTTCATGTCGCCTTTGCGGATCATCGGTCCTGCTTCCATCGATGTGTGCATTTCATCGCCGGTCCGGTCGAGGAAGCCGGTGTTGATGAAAACGACACGCGACTTGGCTGCCCGGATGCATTCTTTGAGATTGACTGTGGTGCGGCGCTCCTCGTCCATGATGCCCATCTTGAGCGTGTTGGCCGGCATCCCGATCACCGCCTCGACCCGGCCAAACAATTCATCTGCGAAAGCAACTTCTTGCGGCCCATGCATCTTCGGTTTGACAATGTAAACCGATCCCGCCTGGCTGTTTGCCCGGCGTCCATTTGGACCCACATCGTGAAGCGCGATCAATGACGTCACCATGGCGTCCATGATCCCCTCGGGGATCTCGCCGCCATCGGCCATGATGATCGCCGGGTTGGTCATCAAGTGCCCGACATTGCGGATGAGCATCAGTGACCGGCCCTTGAGCATACCGCTCTTGCCGTCAGGACCGGTGAAGCTGACATCAGGGTTGAGCTTGCGAACAAAACTCTTGCCGCCTTTGGAAACCTGCTCCTGAAGATCGCCCTTCATCAGGCCGAGCCAGTTGCGGTAGACCAAAATCTTGTCCTGGGCGTCGACAGCAGCAACCGAATCTTCGCAATCCATGATCGCAGTCAGCGCCGATTCAAGCCAGACATCAGAGATGTTTGCCGGGTCGCTCGAGCCGATTGCCGAACTGGCATCGACGCGGATTTCAACATGCATGCCGTTCTTGCGCAGCAGCACCTGCAATCCGGCGGCATTGGGAACGGACCCAACGAACTGCGAAGGGTCCACAAGGCCGGTTTCGCCCTCTGCCGTGGCGCAAAAAAGCGCGCCATCGCGAACCGACAGCGCGGTCACCTGCGCCCATTTTGCGCCGGAAAGCGGAATGCTTGCGTCAAGGAAATCCTTCGCCCAGCCAATCACCTTGGCGCCGCGCTCCGCGTCATAGCCCCCGCCTTGCGGCAACTCGCCCAGCGCGTCGGTTCCGTAAAGGGCATCGTACAGGGACCCCCAGCGGGCGTTTGCGGCATTCAGCGCGAACCTGGCGTTCATGATCGGAACCACCAATTGGGGTCCGGCGATCGTTGCAATTTCAGGATCGACATTTGTCGTGGAGACCGAAAAATCCGGTCCTTCGGGCACGATGTAGCCGATTTCCTGCAGGAACTGGCGGTAGACTTCCATCGTTGCGCCACTGCCACGGTTGGCGATGTGCCACGCGTCGATCTGCTCCTGCAATGCGTCCCGCTTTGCCAACAGCGCCTTGTTGCGCGGCGCAAGATCGGCAACGAGAGCACCAAATCCGTGCCAGAATTTTGCGCTGTCGACGCCTGTTCCCGGCAGTGCCTCGTTCTCGATGAAGGCGTGCAAGTCAGCGTCGACCCTCAGACCTTCTGTCAAAACGCGTTCGGCCATGGCTTTCATTCCCGTTCATGATTGGATTGGATGTTGTGGTAGCGAAAAAGCCCCTGCTGTCAATCAAGACACAAGGCTTAAGCACCCCCGCCACCTATGAAAAAGGCCGGGTTTGTGCCCGGCCTTGGGATTGCTTCGAAAAGATCTGTTTCAGGCAATTGCTGCCGTGCGGGCCTGGTAATTGCGAAAAGCCCGCGCGCCCGCAATGCCGACGGTCATTGCCGCAACGAACACCAGCGGTCCTGAATGGCCAAGGCCGAGCGCTGGAATTGCGCCGCCAGGACAAAACCCGCTGATGCCCCAGCCGATGCCGAACACCATCGAACCTAGAACCAGTGGCGCGTCGATCTGTGTTGAAGTCGGCACGTGGAAATTGTCATCGAAAATCGGCTTTGGCCTGGCCAGCACAAACCGGTATCCGGCCATGGCCGTGAACATTGCCGAGAACATCACAAACACCAGGCTTGGGTCCCACGTCCCGGCAATGTCGAAGAAGTTGAGAATCTTGGCCGGGTTGGCCATGCCGGAAATGACAATGCCGATGCCAAAAACCATGCCGATGAAGAGGGGTGCAATGTTTCGCATGGGGATTTCCTTACTGGCCGATGACATGGCGGATGACATAAACGGTGGCAAAGGTTGCCGCCATGAACACGCAGGTAGCCACGAACGAGCGCTTGGAAAACCTCGCCATGCCGCACACGCCGTGACCCGATGTACAACCCGAACCGTAGGTGACGCCCACCCCGACAATCAGGCCGCCGACGACCATGGCCATGGTTGATATCGGCAGGCTGATGGCGAGCGGTGAGCCTGTGATCAACACCCACAATACTGGGCCGCTGATCGCCCCGGCAACAAAAGCTGCGCGCCATTGCCAGTCGCTGGAAAATGGCGGGATGATGCCAGCCACAATGCCGGTCATGCCGGCGATGCGCCCGATCGAAGCCATCAGCAGCACTGCCGAGAGGCCGATGAGAATGCCGCCGATACTGGAGGCAAGGGGTGTGAAATCAGTCAATTACGGTTCTCCCGTTATCAGGCCGGTGTCTTCAGCCATCGTTTTCAGCGCGCTTCAATGTTGCGAGCGGGCAAAATACCTCCCCGGTTTTTGCTCGAACGCAGTTTGTCACATTGCAATTTAATTAGGAACAACTAATATTCAATCATGGACATTGAAGTACTCGAGAAAAACGCTGAACGGGCCGCCGACCTTTTGGGTGCAATGGCCAATCCACGCCGCCTTATGGTGCTTTGCAAGCTGGTCGAAGGTGAGAAGAGCGTCACCGCGCTCGCCGAATCGGTTGGCATTGGCCAGTCCGCGCTTTCCCAGCATCTGGCAAAGCTTCGTGAAAAGGGGCTGGTGAGCACAAGGCGCGATGCGCAGACCATTTACTACGGCCTGTCGTCCGACGAAGTACGCGGCGTGCTCGGAACGCTTTACGGGCTTTACTGCGTCGCTTGATGCAACCTTTGCTTCTCCCCCGGTCAATTCTGGTTGAAGCCTGAAGCAGGCATTCCCATATTGAAGTCAGGCGCAGCGCCGTTTCGGGCTGTGCAAGCGGGTTGCTGGAGGCCGGATGTTGTCCGGCCAGGGCTTGGGAAGGATGTCGATGTCGCGCTTGGCCGGGTTTTCCAGTCCGCTTCTTCTGGGTTTTGACGAGCTGGAACGCCTTCTTGACCGTGTTTCCAAATCAACCCATGAAGGCTATCCCCCCTACAACATAGAGCGGTTGAAACCCGAGCCGGAAAGGCCGGAAACCCTTCGCATCACGCTCGCAGTTGCCGGCTTTGCGCAGGAAGATCTTGAAATCACCGTTGAACAGAACCAACTGGTTATCAAAGGTCGTCAACTGGAAGAGCCTGATCGCCAATTCCTGCACAGGGGCATCGCGGCCCGGCAATTTCAAAGGGCATTCGTGCTGGCCGAAGGCATTGAAGTCGCCGGAGCCACACTTGAAAACGGTTTGCTGGCTGTCAATCTCACCCGTCAGGAGCCCGAGCGGATCGTCCGCAAGATTTCAATTTCGCCAAAGGCCTGACCGGATTTGGCATCACCGGGTGCCCGAATGGGGCCCAAAGGAGCGTAGCATGCGTCACGAAACTGGGTTTGTAGCGATCTCGCAGAAGGAACTGGCGGCAATTGGCGAAGGCCACATTGCCTATTTGCGCCAGCTTTCCGGCAAGGAAATCAACGAGGCTTTCCCCGACAAGATCAACGTCGACCCGAACGCGCGATTGTGGGCGTTGTTTGCAGCAGATGGCACGCCGATCCTGGTGGGCGGAGATGCAGGTTCGGTGCTCCAGGGCGCCTTTGAAAAATCATTGCTGCCGGTAGCCATTCACTGAAAACGGGAATGCCGTCTTCAAGCTGCGTTGGATGTCGGCGCGGTGGTCAGCATCTGGTAGATCGTTGCCGCGTCGCGCATGTCACGCAGCTTGTCGACCATTTCTGGCTCGCGTGCCAGGCGCGCGATGCGCGCCAGCGCCTTGAGGTGGTCGGCACCGGCACCTTCAGGCGCCAACAGCAGGAACACGATATCGACCGGCAGGTCGTCGTGTGACTCAAAATCGACCGGCCGCTCCAGCCTTGCGAATACTCCGATGAGCCTCTTCACACCCGGCAGCTTGGCATGCGGGATGGCAATGCCGTTTCCTGCGCCGGTCGAACCGAGGCGCTCGCGCTGAAGCAATGCGTCAAAGATCGAACGGGCTGCCAAACCTGTGCGCCTTGATGCCCGTTCGGACAGTTCAAGCAGCAATTGCCGCTTGTTGGGTGCACGCAACCCCGCAATAACGTCGTCAGGGGAAAACAGATCGCCCAGATGCATGCAATTTTCCTTTGTACCTTGTGGATAAGGAAGAAGCGCCAGCCGCATGGAAATGCAGCTGCACTGCCTTCCTAGCTTGCAGAGGGGTCAATCCAGCCGACATGTCCGTCAGAACGGCGGTAGACAACGTTTATCCGGCCATTGGCGGCATTGGTGAAGACGATCAGCGGCTTGTCGGTGAGGTCGAGTTGGACCACCGCATCTGCCACTGTCTGCGTGTGCACCGGAGTGGACATTTCAGCGATGATCGCGGGGGCGTAGTCGTTTTCAACCTCGATCTCATCATCGGCAGGGGCCGCCATGACGGTGTAGGCAGCATCGGCCATCGGGACACGCGCCCTGCCGGCATGATGGTCCTTGAGCCGCCGCTTGTAGCGCCGAAGCCGCTTTTCGATCCGTTCAGCGGCATCTTCGAAACTCGCCGCCGGATCATGCGACCAGGCAGCTGCCTGCAACACCACACCGGAATCAAGATGCAGGGTGCAGTCGCAGTCAAACCGGCTACCCGATTTTTCAAGCGTCACTTGCCCCGAATAACCGCCTTCAAAATACTTGCCCAAGGCCTCGCCGATGCGGGACTTGATACGTTCTGAAAGGGCTTCGCCCACATTCATCTGTTTTCCGGAAATGCGAAGGCTCATGGCTGCGGTACTCCGTGGTCTGCTGCGCGGCACGTGCGCGCATTCCCCAATATAGAACCGCAACACCGGTGCGAACAAGCGTCCGGCGGCAGTTGTGCCACTGCCTTGATTTTGGGGCGGTGTCTGGGGTTGTGTTCTCGGGCTTGCCGGTTGCTCGCCAGGCAGTGAACTCCGATAACGAGGCGCTTCTAGGTTGAGGCTTGCAACATGTCAAGCTGCAGCGGTGCCGGCGTGAAAGTCAGCCATTCATTGCGCTGTGGCGACCTGCCACGCCGGCCTTCTCGCGCCGACGCTGGACCGATGATGGAATGTTCATTGATTCCCGGTACTTGGCGACAGTTCGACGGGCAATGTCGATGCCACCCTTCTTGAGGATGTCAACGATAGTGTCATCGGAAAGCACGTTGTGTGCAACTTCGCTCTCCACCATCTGACGTATCCTGTGGCGCACTGCCTCGGCCGAGTGGGCTTGCTCTCCGGTGGAAGACGCAATTGCCTGTGTGAAGAAATATTTCAGTTCGAACAGGCCGCGCGGCGTCATCATGTATTTGTTGGAAGTTACCCGGCTCACTGTGGATTCGTGCATTGTAATGGCGTCGGCGACGGTCTTGAGGTTGAGTGGGCGCAGATGCTCAACCCCATAGGCAAGAAACATGTCCTGCTGGCGAACGATCTCGCTGGATACCTTCAAGATTGTCTGGGCCCGCTGGTCGAGGCTGCGAACCAGCCAGTTGGCGCTCTGCAGGCATTCCGCCACAAAAACCTTGTCTTCTTCCTTGCTGCAATTGCGTGAGACGCGCGCATGATAGCTGCGGCTGACCAGCAAGCGCGGCAGCGTTTCGGTGTTGAGTTCAATCATCCAGGTGCCGTCCGGTCGTGCTTTCACCAGTACATCTGGCACCACCGACTGCATCGGCGAGCGGTCAAACCGGCTTCCCGGTCTTGGTTCCAGTTCACGAATTTCGCGCACCATGTCAGCAATGTCATCGCGGTCGACACCACATAGCCTCGACAATTCGGCAAAGTCACGCCGCGCCAGCAGGTCAAGATGGGCCAGCATGATGCGCATGGCCGGGTCTAGCCGGTCGCGCTCTGCCAATTGTATGGCAAGGCATTCCCCAAGATTGCGCGCGCAAACCCCGGTAGGGTCAAACTGCTGTAGCTTTGCGATCACCGTTTCAACACGGGCATCGCTGGTACCGAGCGATTGGGCTATCTCGGTGGTATCGCGCCGCAAATAACCATCTTCGTCCAGCGAATCGACAATATTGGCAGCGATGGCCCGGTCCGCATTGTCCTTGAAAGTCAGCGACAATTGCGCGTGCATGTGTTCTGCCAAAGTGGGCACGGACGCACACCAGGCATCCAGATCGCTCGCCTCGCCGTCGAGGCTGGTGGTAGCGCCCGGTGACTTCCACGGATCGGAAATCGCTGTTCCAGGCACATTGTCCGTCGTTTCGGCGTCAAAAACGTTCTCAAGCGGCATGTCGAGTTTTTCCTCGATTGCCGCAGCACTGATGTCGAGTTCAATTCCCACTTCAGCAACACCTGCATCCGGCCCGGAATTGTCTGGCCGCAGATTGTCGGGATCACTTCCGCCTGCTTCGAATGGCTCCTCTCGCGGTTCAGCCAGTTCCAGCAGCGGGTTGGATTCCATTTCGCGGGCAATGTACGCAGACAGCTCCAGATGGTTGAACTGCAACATGCGAATCGACTGCATCAGCTGGGGGGTCATCACCAGCGATTGCGATTGCCGCATCTGCAGTTTTGCCGAAAGTGCCATGCCTGCTGCCTGTTGCCTTGAAAGCCACGCCTCGCCTGTGGCCCGCTTTTTGCTTGGCTATAACAGCATCAAGTCATCAAAGTGTAAATTGTTCACCCAGGTAGGTTCGCCGAACTTCAGGATTGTTGACGATTTCATCGGGACGGCCATGCGTCAGAACCTTGCCGTGCGCGATAATGTAGGCCCTGTCGATCAGGCCCAGCGTTTCGCGCACATTGTGGTCGGTGATGAGAACGCCAATGCCGCGCTGGGTCAGGTGGCGCACCAGATCCTGGATATCGCCCACCGAAATCGGGTCAATGCCGGCAAACGGTTCGTCAAGCAGCATGAAGGAGGGGCGGGTTGCCAACGCACGGGCAATTTCGCAGCGCCGCCGCTCGCCGCCTGAAAGCGCTATGGAGGGCGACTTGCGCAGATGCGATATCGAAAACTCCTCAAGCAGTGCATCAAGCTGCCGCTCGCGCTCCTTCTTGTCAGGTTCGACGACTTCCAGAACCGCACGGATGTTGTTTTCGACCGTAAGACCGCGAAAAATCGAAGCTTCCTGCGGCAGATAGCCAATGCCAAGCCGCGCCCTTCGATACATCGGCGTCTGGGTGATGTCGTGGCCTTCAAGTTCGATGCGGCCAGCATCGGCCTGCACAAGCCCGGTGATCATGTAGAAGCAGGTGGTTTTGCCAGCGCCATTGGGGCCGAGCAGGCCAACGGCTTCGCCGCGCCGCACGCCCAGTGACACCCCGCGAACGACCTGCCTGCCCTTGTAGGCCTTTTGCAGGCCATAAACCGCCAGCACGCCTTCGCGAGAAACGGTCCTGCCTTTGATCTGCGGGCTGGAAACTGTCTGCGCACCCAAGGGTGCGCCAGCAGGCTGTTGTCCGCCGCGCTGCAGCAACCCGCGCAAGCGGGTGGCCGTCGACGAAAAAAATCGCGCCATCCTTTGCGCGAAGCCTTCGTCCCGAACGGGCCGCTTTCTGGATGTTCCAGCCGGTTTCAAGCCTTTTGCCCCACAGCCGCTATTGCTTGGTTCCGGGGGCGCGGTCGATCAAGACCTTGACCCGGCCACCTGTCTGGTTGTTCTGGCACGGCTTTACGTCGATGTTGTTGGTTTTCATGTTGATGGTGACGATACAGCCGGTGATGATGTTGCTGCCCTGGCTCACGGAAACATTTCCCGAAAGGCTGGCAATCTGGGTTTGCATGTTGACCGTGGCCTTTTCGGCAGTGGCGACCTGGTCGTTTGAGCGAACTGCCACGCGCCCGGTTGCCTCGATCTGCTTGACGTTGCCGCCGGGGCCTGCCTGGCCGTTTGAATCGCGCGAATAGACGACGCGCAGCCGGTCTGTCTTCAACAAGGTCGAACCCTGGTTAACAGCGACATTGCCGCTAAAAACCGCAGTTCCCGCATTGTCGTCAACTTCAAGCTTGTCGGCTTCGATCTGGATCGGCTCTTTCGAATTTGACATGCCGTCAAATGCGCCACCAAAGGTTTGCGCGCCAGCAATGCCAACAGCAAGTGTTGCTGCAAGGAACGCAATGCAAAGGCTGAAAAAACGGTTCACTGTGTGCCATCCGTCGCGTTGGCCGGATCAATCGGCTGCAAGACCATTCGTACCTTGTTCTCGAAAATGATGGTCTTTCCCTTGTTCTCGACAATCAGCGTTTGCGCACTTACTTTCGCCCGCCCCGTATCCACCGTAACCGGCCTTTGTGAGACCAGGCGTCCTTTGTCAATGTCAATCGACGCCCCTTCCATGCGGATGGTCATGCCGTCATCGGTATCGACACTTACCGCGCCGTCAAGGTCAAGGGTCTGGGCCTCGGTATCGTAAAGCCCGGTTCCTGCCGCAACCCGGGCGAAGTTCGTATCGTCAATCGAAAGCCTGCCTTCGATTTTCTCCAGCATCACCCTGTTCGGCTTTTGTGCGTCCTGCACCGCGCGAACCGCAGACAATGTGTATGGCCTGTCGTTTGAATCGGTACCAGCAAGCTTGGGATTGTTCATCACCAATTGCCCGTTGACGACGTTTGCCTCGCCCGGATCGATCGTTGGCAGGTTGAACTGCGAAAAGAGATATGCGCCAACCAGTATGAAAATGGTTAGTGTGCCGCCCAGCGGCAGCGCAAGCTTCAAAAACCGCACCCGGCGGCTGTGCTTTGCTGCGCGGGCAAATTCTGCCGGCGAACGACCGGCGGTCAGGAAAGCGCTTTGAGAAGTTCGCACATGGCGCAGGGGCGCATTTGAGCCACTTGCCGCCCCGGTGCTGCGCGCATTTGTACCGCCCCGCGAAACATCTCCTTCGCCAGGTGAATGTTCACGGCGGTATGATTGCGGCTGGCTGGGTCGGTTCTGGGTCAAATCCGGTCCGTGGTCGTTGCCGCTTTCGCGGTGTCGCTCGCAACCTGAACTTTGGCCGCGCTTTGGCTATTGCTGTTCAGGCGAGCACCGTTTGGTCACCCCATTCTTGGTAACATTGCGGCATTTGCGTTAACAATCCAGAAAGCATGCTCAAATTGCTGCCTTCAGATGCTGTTCTAGCACAAAGGGCGCAATCAAGAATGCGAGAAAATGTCTTCTTCCGGCCAGCCGGCCAGATCGAGCCGCGCACGCCATGGCAAAAAGGCAAAGGCCGCGCTGGCCATTTCCACCCGCTCATCGCGCGCCAGCCGCTCGTCCAGCTTCTGCTTCATCGCATGCAGATAAAGAACGTCGGACGCCGCGTACTCGAGCTGGGCCTGCGAAAGGTCTTCGGCTGCCCAGTCTGAGCTCTGTTGCTGCTTTGACAAATCGATCCCGACCAGTTCGCGCGCCAGATCCTTCAATCCGTGACGGTCGGTATAGGTCCGGGTCAGGCGCGAGGCGATTTTGGTGCAATAGACCGGGGAGGCCAGAACTCCGAATGCATGGTAGAGCACGGCAATGTCAAACCGGCCAAAATGAAATATCTTTTGCCGTGCCGGGTCGGCCAGCAGCCGCTCCAGGTTTGGCGCTGTTTTTTGCCCGCGCGCGATCTGCACCACATCGGCCGATCCATCGCCCGGCGAAAGCTGCACGACGCAAAGCCTGTCGCGGGCAGGGTTTAGACCCAGCGTTTCGGTATCGATGGCCGCGCTGTCCTTGTAATGGTCAAGATTGGGCAGATCGCCCTTGTGCAGCCTTATGGTCATTTGGAAGCCTGAAGTCTTTGTGGCCAACGCCTTTGCGGGATTTGCGCCCTGTTTGGCGGAAATCGCGCCTGCTTGCAACCATGGCAGCTTCCGGGGCCTGCCAATAGTGCGTGCCAGCGGGGTCAGCCAACGATTTTGCAGCGCATTTCACGGTGTGCGCAATTGCACAGCGGGCGGCCGCAATCGGGTGCATCTTCAATTCATCGGAAGGCAGCCAGCCTGAAGAAACAAAAGACCGGGAAGACCGGTCGCCAAACAAAGGATTGAACGCCATGAACATGTTTTCAAAGTCTGCAGCAGCCGCCGTCGCAATTGCCGTTCTTTCGGGCTCAGCGCTGGTTTCCACAACAGCAACTTCGCAGGCCGGCGGTTACGGCTACAACAATCACCATGGCTACAACAACCATGGCTACAACAACTACGGCTACAAATACAGCTACAACCACTATCAGCCGCGCTGCTTCTGGACCAAGGTCAAGGTTCATGGCTACAATGGCTGGCATTGGGAAAAGGTGAAGGTCTGCAACTGATTGCAGCCCATCCCTTCACAAGCCTGAAATTCCCTTCCAAAGAGCCCCGCTTTCAGCGGGGTTTTTTGTTTGTGCGCCTTGCCCTGATGGTCATGGCCTCACTGGTCCTGGATCGAAGCGATGTAGTCGAGGATATGCGATATCTGGATTGGCGTTGCGGTGAACATCGGCATGTCGGGATGGCCGGTCTCAATGCCTTCCACAAATGCCTCCTCCAGTGCATCAATCGGGTAAAGCAGCGACAATGAGCGAAACGGCGGCGCGTCCTTGTGGGTGCTGTCACCGGTCTTGCCGGTGGCGTGGCACTTGGCACAGTTCTCCTCAACCAGCCGCTTGCCATGCTCCACCGGCTGCACAAAGCCGATATAGGCACCAATGTCCGCCGCCTGTTTTGGCGTCATCGTGAAGGCGGGCATGTCCGGGTGGCCGGGCCGAAGTTTTGCCAGCAGCGCCTCGTCGATGGTTTCCACGGGAAACCGCTCGCCAAGCGTGAAAAACGGCGGCGCTGCCTTGTTGGGGCTGTCGCCCTCAGTGCCGATAGCATGGCAGCCCGCGCAATTGGCCCCGGCAAGGGCGCGGCCATGTTCGATGTCCACGGGACCTGCGCCAAAAGCGGTACCAGCCAAGGCCAGCGATGCGGCGATGAAAGCTGTAATCCTTGCGGTGCCATGCACTGTTGTTGGAAACTTCATGAAACCCTCCTGCAGAAAAATCCGGTGTTCAAGCAGGCCACAATGGCGGGCATCGCGCCTTGACGTGGGTCAACACACCATGTTGCAGGAAACGCGATACCGTGCGATTCTGTGGTTGAACGAAGTGCCAACCGGAGCGGGAGACAGATCATGGCCAAAGGTCAGCAGAAAAAGACCAAAGAAGTACGCAAGCCCAAAAAAGACGCCAAGGCGGTCAAGGTCGACACCGGCTTCACCAGCCAGATGAAGCGCGCCGACACAACACCGGGAAAGCCCGGCAAGAAGGGCTGATGCCAGCCTGAAACCCTGAACTGTCGATTGCATGCATCCGCAAGGGCGCGCCTTGATTGCTGATGGCAGCATGATACGGTTGTCCATGATCTGGTTTTTCGGGAGTGTCTCATGGGCAATGGCGCAAGAGTTCTGGTGCTGTCTTTGGTGCTTTTCGGCTGCAACGCCGGTGTCGCAGGCGCGGAAAGTTTCCCCGGCATCTGCAAGATCAAGTCTGGTGTGATTGGCGGAAATCGCTTTGCCACCATGGATTGCCGCCCGTTGAACAAACCCAGCCAGAACTGGGATTCTTCGACCATTTGGGAAAACAAGGACTCGAAGGGCTACAACAACCTGGCCAGGGTTTCCGGGCGCACATTCAAGTGCACGTTTTCATCGGGCGGTGGCATTGGGATGTCCGGGGACAGTCGGACAACCACGTACAAAATCAGCGATTGCAAGTGATGTTCACAGGATAGCACTTTGCAGTGCGATGGTGCCAGGAGAGGAACAGAATACGAACCGTATATATTTGATATTATTGCGAAATATTCTGTGCGGTTTCTCTAAATACCCCTGTTCATACCCAGGGACATTTTGTGTTGAAAGGTTCGAGTGCACAGCGAGGACTACTCAGTGCTTCTTCCGACATCCGGGATAGAATCCTGCAAGTCCATTCCCGCAAATCCTGCACCATGCAAAACCCCGATCATTTTCGCACGCTGTTAGTTTGCGAACGGAATTGATCCGGTTTGTCAGTTGGTGCTGATCCGGTGACAGGGTGGTAAACACAATTCTTTCAAACCACTGCGCCTATCCGAATGAATCAGCAGCAGATGCAAACGCGGATCAAATCGAGGTGAAAATCAGCACCCGGCTTTAAGGCGTCCGTGAGAGATGAAGATATCGCGGTGCTTTCTCGCCAACTCAGTATCGCTTAGCCGAGAGTACGCCTCAATCGCCAGCATGCGAGCCTGCACGTCTCGCGGAGCAAGTCTCAGCGCTTCTTCAGCTCTATTCGCAGCTAATCGGTGATTACCTAAGTGGCTTGCAACTGCAGCCTGAGCAGTCAGAGTTTCAACGCCATTCGGATCCAGAACTTCCAACGCAGCCATGCGTCGCTTAGCAGGGTCGGTTTGGCCAGCCCCGATTGCAGCTTGAATTAAAACAAGCTCTAGCTGGGGATCATGGGCCGTCTGGCTCTGCGATTTAAGCTTTTCTATTAAGTCATCCATTGTTTGTTGATTTCCACCCAGAACTGGGCCAGGTGAGCGCATAATTTCCACTGAGAATTGAGCCATGTGAACCTTCCCCCAAAGCGGCGAGCGGCGGGGGCAACGGAGTGATCCACATGGGACTTTTGAACATTATCCGACGAAT
>JBGSNX010000089.1:0-19209 GCA_041739465.1 Salaquimonas sp. | reverse complement strand
CGCAACCAAGGGCTTCGGCTTCATCCAGCCAGATACAGGCGGACAGGACGTATTCGTCCACGTCACAGCCGTTGAGCGTTCGGGCATGGGCTCGCTGGCCGAAGGCCAGAAGATCAACTACGAAATCACCCGTGATGCCCGCACCGGCAAGTCGTCTGCGGACAAGCTCAGCGCCGCATAAGCGTCTGAACTCACGGAATGAATGAAGGGCGGGGTTTTTCCCCGCCCTTTTTCTTTGTGCAGCAGTCTTTTCACGCAGCCCGGAAGGCAAACAATTCGACGGGATCCAGCACGCCATCCAGTTTGTGCTGACCAAGCGTGCGCCAGCGCTCAGGATTGAGAGTTGCAAGTTTTGCACCCGAAAGCACCGGCTGTTGCAGCATCTTCGTCATCGTTTCGATCCGCGAAACTTCGTTCACCGCCTGTCCGATCACCGAAAATGACAGGCGCTGCGGGATGCCGATGTTTCCGAATTTAACCTCACCAACGTTGAGGCCGATGCCAAAACTGAAGCGATCGAGCCCGGCGGTTTCGCGCTCTTCATTGACCTGAAGGCCCTTGCCCAAGACCTCGTCCAGCGCCGCATTTGCCCGCTTGGCGGCGTCAGCCAGTCCGTCGCCATCGGCAAACGGGAAAATTCCGAGCACCCCATCGCCGATAAAGTCGAGAACTTCACCGCCATGGTCTACCAGTGGACCTGCCGTGGCTTCGAAATAGGCATTGAGAAGCGAAAAGTATTTTTCAGCAGGCAGGGATTCGGCTAGCATCGTTGAATTGCGCATGTCGGAGAACCACACAACAGCGTTGGTCTCCTCGCCATCGCCGCGCCTGATCTGGCCGTTCAGAACGCTCCTGCCTGCGCGTGCGCCAAGATAGGTTGTTGCTATGTTTGCGCTAATTCGCGACTGCACGATTGTCTTGCATGCCAGCGCAAAAACTTTCTGAATTTTCTGCAAGCATTCAAGGTCATCGCTGGAAAACCCGCCGCCGCGGTCGCTGGTCCAGGTGACAAGGATCCCGCGCGGCCCGCGCCGGTCAGGGTCTTTGGGCGACAGCATGTTTTCCATGCTGGTTGCAAGCACAAGATAATCGGTGAACCCCTGCTCTTTCAGTTCCATCAGCATTGGAAAATCGAGCATGGCGTTGTCGCCCTGCAATTGACGGCGGAGAATGTCGAGACGGTTTTCCAGGGTAAACCTGAGCGGACTTTTCAACCAAGCGTCGGTCTCGTTGTCCTGATGGCGGAACTGTTCAAGCCATGCCGCCTTGCCCCGATCCCAGACCACGGTTTCTGCACGGAACAAGGGGTGCAGCGTTTGCCAGATCAGCCGCGCTCGCGCTATCGGGATGCCGATCCCGGCTAGACGCTGACACATGGTTTCAAAAAGACTGACAATGTCGGGTTCGCCAAGTGCCTGTTCGATCAGCCATTCGCGTATGGGCTGGATAAGCGCCAAATGCGCCATGATGTGATATCCTTGAAAGGTTGCGTGATTGAGACAGAAGTCTGTAAATGATTTCACACACCCGCGTCTTCAACCGCCACACTGAAATTAATGCGGAACCGCACTGTTCACCAAAAACATGCAAGGGCAAAGAGATAAGCATGGCCAACGCCCCTTCAGACAACAATCTGAAAACCGGCAAGGGAACCAGGCTGCAGAGGCTTCGGCTTTGGTCTGGCCTGGTGCTTTTTGGCTATGTTTTCCTGCACTACATCAACCATTCGCTTGGGCATATATCGCTCGAGGCAATGGAGGCGATGCTCGAGGTACAGGAAGAAATCACCGGCAACATCCTCGGCCAGATCATACTGTATGGTGCGCTGCTCACGCATATCGCGCTTGCGCTGGCAAAACTCGTCAGCATCCGGACCTGGCGCAGGCCAGCGTGGGAATGGTCGCAAATAGCGCTTGGGTTGGCGATACCGTGGTTCTTGTTCAGCCACCTGACCTACACGCGCGGGGCTGAAAGCCTGCTTGGCATCGAAGTCGATTATGCTCATGAACTGGCGTTGCTGTGGCCTGCGGTCTGGCTGCAACAAAGTGCACTGCTACTGATCGTCTGGGTTCATGCCTGCATCGGCATCCATTACTGGCTGCGCCTGCAACCATGGTACCTGCAACGATTTGCCGTGCTGGCAGGACTTGCCGTGCTGGTGCCCTCGCTTGGGCTGACTGGCTGGATCGTGGCGGCCCGCCGCGAGTTTGACAAGGCGCAACAACTGGCCGCCCAAGCTGGCGGCGGAACAACCGGCACTGCCACACAGCCATCGGAGGCTATGCAAGGCGCGCAAACGATGCTGCAATCTCTGCGGCAACTGGAAGATATGACCCAATGGGGCGCCATCGCAGTGGCGCTCGCGGTCGTGGCGGTCATGCTGGCGCGGTGGGCCCTCCAGCGCTTTCGCAACAAGATCAGGATCTCCTATGGAGACGGAACGGTGGTCCAGAGCACGCAGGGCCATACTTTGCTGGAGGTCAGCCGGGCTTGGGGCATCCCGCACATGTCGGTTTGCGGAGGGCGGGCGCGGTGTTCGACCTGCCGAACCCTGGTGGTGGAAGGGCGTGAAAACCTGACGGCGCAGACCGATGCAGAAACGCTACTGCTCAACAAGTTGAACGCTGACCCCGGCATCCGGCTCGCCTGTCAGGCCCGAATTCGCGGCGACGTGTCAATCCGCCCGTTGATCCAGCCGCAATCCTTCGCCAATGCCGGTCGCAGCGCTGATCCGCTGGGATGGGGTGTTGAAAAGGAAATTGCCGTGCTTTTCCTCGACATAAGGGGCTTCTCGCGCATTTCGGAAAAAAGCCTGCCTTACGACATCGTGTTCATCCTCAACAGCCTGTTTGCGGAGGTTGGCGGCGCCATTGAAACCAACAATGGCTATATCGACAAATTCATGGGCGACGGCATGATGGCGCTCTTCGGACTGGTATCAACACCCGTTGAGGCAAGCCGGGACGCCTTGCGAGCGGCCATCGCGGCGCAAGATGCTGCAGCAAATGCAAGCCGCATCCTTACCCAGCATCTCAAGGAACCACTGCGGATCGGGATTGGCGTGCACACCGGAATGGCGGTGGTGGGGCGCATAGGAAAAACTTCAGATCAGGTCTCACCTTCACGCCTGACGGCGATTGGCGACACCGTGAATGTTTCTGCGCGGCTTGAAGCTGCCACCAAGGAGTTGAAATGCGGAATTGTTGCCTCCGTGCATACGTTTGAGGTGGCCGGAATAAACGATCCGCAGGAGCTTGGCTCCCGCAGCAGGATCAACGTTCACAACATTTCCGAGCCCGTCGATGTTGTGGCAATTGGCGATACCGGCCCGCTGGCGCTTCGTCTCGGGATGGACAAGGGGCAGAAATCGAAAGACGCCAAGTCTCAGGGCAGGTTTTCAATGTTCGCAGGCAATTTTACCGCACTTGCCAAAAAAACTGGCCGTGGCTGACGGTAGGGCTTTTCGCGCGCAATTTCCCTGCTATCGTGTAGTTTCAGGGGCAACCGGACAACGCTTTTCGCGGCGACGGTTCACAAGCAAAAACAAACCCCGTGGGGACCGACATTGAAGAACCAGATGGAGCCCAGCCTCCTTCGTTACATCTGGATGAATTCGCGCCGGGACCAGCTTTGGATGCTGATTGTCATCCTGGCGTCGATGCCGACCTATTTTCTAAGCCTCGACTTGCCCAAGCGCATCGTCAACGGCCCTATTCAGGGTACGGGCTTTGAAAATCCGGACGACACCCAGCTTTTCTTCACGACCTATTTGCCGCTTCCCAATTTCATCACCGGCGGCCCGATCAAGATATTTGACGGCATCCCGCTTGAGCGGGTGAATTACCTTTTCGCACTTGCCCTGACCTTCCTGCTGCTGGTGGCGCTCAACGGCCAGTTCAAGCGGTACATCAATACCTACAAGGGGCGCATGGGCGAACGAATGCTGCGTCGCCTGCGCTTTGACATGTTCGACCGGGTTTTGCGCTATCCCCTGCCCCGGTTCCGGCGCACAAAGGCGTCTGAAATTGCCTCGATGATCAAGGATGAAGTGGAGCCGATGGGCGGTTTCATCGGCGATGCGTTCACGCAACCGCTGTTCCTGGGTGGTCAGGCGATAACCGGACTGGTGTTCATCTTTCTACAGAATTTCATGCTGGGCATGGTCACGCTGGTCGTTGTCGGCTTTCAGGCGTGGCTGATACCCCTGTTGCGTCGCCGCCTGATCGTGCTTGGCAAGCAGCGCCAGATCGAGTCGCGCAAGCTTGCCGGGCATATTGGCGAGGTGGTTGAAAGCATTCAGGAAACCCACGCAAACGACACCAGCAATTACGAGCGCGCCGTGCTCTCCAATACGCTTGGCCGCCTCTACTTCATCCGGTTCGAGCTTTATCAGCGCAAGTTCGCGATCAAGTCGCTCAACAACATGCTGATCCAGTTCCTGGCGTTCATCTTCTACGCAGCGGGCGGATACCTTGCCATTCGCGGCACTCTCGACATTGGACAGCTGGTTGCGGTCATCGCTGCCTACAAGGATCTTCCCGATCCGATCCGCGGCCTCATCGACTATGACCAGCAACGCCTCACGGTTGATGCGCGCTATGCCCAGATTGTCGAGCAATTTGCCGCGGAAGATTTGCTGCCGGAAAAGATGCAGGAGCCAACGGCTGGCCCAATTGCGCAGATCACCAAGGGCTATGAAATCAGCAATCTGCAGGTGATCGACGAAACTGGTTCCAAGCTGATCGACAAGGCGAGCGCAACCATCGGCATTGGCGAACAGGTTGCGGTGATTGGTGCGGTGAACTCTGGGGCCACGCATTTCACCGAAGTACTGGCGCGCATCCTGAAGGCTTCATCGGGGCGCGTCGAACTGGACGGAAAACCGATTGAAGAATTGCCCGAATCCTTCACGGGGCGACGCCTCGCCTATCTTGATGGCTCTACCTATTTTCCGCAGGCCACACTTTTTGACACGCTGGCTTATGTCCTCAAAAACCATCCGGTCGACAGGCCGTTGATTGCCGAAGACATGACTCGAGAACGCCGACGCCAGCTTGAAGAAGCAAAAGCTGCCGGCAACAGCGATCTTGAAGCAGATGCTGATTGGGTGGATGCGTTGCGCATTGGCGCTCGGGACAGGGTGCAGTTCGAAGCCGAGATTCGCCGCGTTCTCAACGATGTGGACATGGATGGGGATGTGCGCGCACTAGGTCTGCGCGGAACGCTTGATCCAGAACAAC
Organism: Salaquimonas sp.; assembly: GCA_041739465.1. Classification (GTDB taxonomy): domain Bacteria; phylum Pseudomonadota; class Alphaproteobacteria; order Rhizobiales; family Rhizobiaceae; genus BOKV01. The sequence goes on along the minus strand of JBGSNX010000089.1, from coordinate 13,969 downwards.
ACCCTGAACTGACCCAGGACCTTATTCGCGCCCGCAACGCTTTCCGTGACAGGCTCGGCGAACTTGGCCTTGACGGACTCGTCGAGCCTTTCAATCCTGACGAATACAACACCCAGGCGACAATCGGCGAGAACATCCTCTTCGGCACCGCGATGACAGCGGCGTGGGAGCCTGCCAATCTTCCGTCCAACCCGCTGGTGCGCAAGGTTCTGGCCGGTGCCGGGCTGGAAAAAGCGCTGTTTGACATGGGCAAGGATGTTGCCTCGACAACCGTTGAATTGTTCGGCGATCTTTCCTCTGACAACCCGTTCTTTGACCAGCTGACCTACATGGAAGCCGACCAGATCCCGGTCTACCGCGCTGTTCTGAACCGGATCGGCAATCAGCCGCTGAACCAGATCGCTGAGGCAGACCAGATACTTATTCTCAAACTGCCTTTTGCCTACACCGAATCGCGCAACCGGCTTGGCCTGCTTACCGAGATAATGAAGGCAGAAATCTTGAAAGCGCGGCACATGCTGCGCGAAACGCTGGGCCAGTTGGAAGCTCCGCCCGTCAGTTTCTTTGACCCGGACAAGTACAATCGCGCGGCCTCGGTCCTCGACAATGTCCTGCTTGGCCGTATCTCATCCAGCGTTGCCGAAGGCCCGCAGCGGGTTACCAACGCGATTCGGTCGCTGCTGACCGAAATGGGTTTGACCGATGCCATTTTCCGCATCGGCCTTGATTTCAACATCGGTTCGGGTGGCAAGCGGCTATCGGAAACCCAGCGTCAAAAATTGCACATGGCGCGCGGCCTGCTCAAAAAGCCGGACTTCCTGATCGTCAACCAGGCGCTCAACACGCTTGACGGCAAGGCGCAGAAAATGATCTTGGACACTGTGCTGGCAAAGTCACGCGGGCGCGACGGTCATTCATTCGGCGTGGTTTGGGCACCGGTGAATACCGCTTTCGCCGAACAGTTCGAACGCGTGCTTGTATTCCGGCAAGGTGTGCTGGTCGACGACGGCGAACCGGTGCGCTTGCAGCAAGAGTCGCAAGTGTACCGGGAAGCCATCGGAAGCTGAACACCGCGAACCGGCAGAGGAGAAAGCCATGGCGACACTGAGCGAAGAAGTCGACGTCCTGCGGCGCATTCCGTTGTTTGCTGCGATCGATCCGGGCAAACTCAAGCTCCTCGCCTTTGCCTCTGACCGGATGATCTACCGTGACGGCCAAGCCGTTTTTCATCAGGGCGAGGTTGGAGATGCAGCCTACGTCATCGTGCGCGGCAACGCGGATGTGGTTGTTGAAACCAAGACCGAAGAAATCGTCGTGGCCAAGCTGGGCGAGAACGCAGTGGTTGGTGAAATCGCCATTCTTTGCGATGTGCCGCGAACAGCGACTTTGCGGGCCCATGGCGAGTTGGTTGTGCTGAAGATCAAGAAGGAGCATTTCTTGGGATTGATGGTGGATTTTCCCAAGCTGGGCATTCAGGTGATGCGCGAACTTGCCATGCGGCTGTCCAGAACCACTGCTGAACTGACCGATGTGCGTCGCCAGATCGATCAATTGAAGGCCGGCTGATCCAAAAGGGAAAGTGAAACAGACCTTGAACAAGCCAGCGCCATCACAATTCTCGGTCACCTTTTGGGGTGTGCGCGGGACTTTGGCTTCGCCTGGCAAGGAGTTTCACCGCACCGGCGGCAACACCATTTGTGCCGAAGTGCGCTGCGGTCAAAGATTGATCGTGCTGGATGCCGGCACCGGCATCCGGGCGCTGGGAAGCCAGCTTATCGAGCAGACCAAAATGCGCCGCATAGACCTGATGCTGACGCATGCCCATTACGACCACGTTGAGGGATTGCCGTTTTTTGCGCCCCTGTTCTCGCCCGAATACGCAATCGACATCTGGGCGGGCGAACTGGACGGGGCAAAATCCACAAAGGACGCGGTAACCGGATTGATGCGTCGCCCGTATTTTCCGGTAGGGCCAGACGTGTTCTGCGCGCGGATAAATTACCGCAGCGTTGCGAAAAACGAGGTTCTTGATCTTGGTGAAGGGATCATCGTCAAGACCGCTCCTCTGCACCACCCAGGCGGCGCCACCGGCTACCGGATCGAATTTGCAGGAAAGTCCTTTGCATTTGTGACCGACACCGAGCATGTGCCTGGCCGGTTCAACGAAGATGTCCTTTCGCTGATCCGCGATGTTGACGTGTTTGCCTATGACGCCAGTTTTACAGATGTCGAGCTGCCCGACTTTGCCGGATATGGACACTCAACATGGGAAGAAGGGTTGCGACTTTGCAAGCATGCCAATGCCGGGCGAATGCTCGCCATTCACCATGTCCCGTTTCGCACCGATGATGAAATTGAACTGATCGAACGCGCCATCCGGCAATTGCATCCGCCGAGCGGCATAGCCCGCGAAGGCATGGTGTTGCACCTGTGAATGGCAAATGCGCAAGGTGGCCGCCATGCGCGCTCTGAACCGCAAGACCATCATGGTCATGGCAGCTGCCTGCTTTGCAATCGCACTCGCCTGGACATGGCGTGTCGCCTATCCTGAAAGTCTGCGGTCGCTTCAAGACCTCACCTTCGATACTTACCAGCGCATCAAGCCCCGCCAACCACTGGGCCAGCCGATCCGGATTGTTGAAATTGACGAGCAATCCATCGCCAAATTCGGCCAATGGCCGTGGCCGCGCACCAAGATGGCCGCCATCGTTGACAAGCTCTCCGAACTGGGGGCTGCAACCATCGCCCTCGACATCGTGTTTTCGGAAGCCGATCGAACCGGACCGGGCGGCTTTGCCAGCCTGATGCGAGAGGAAAACTGGCCTGGTCGCGATGCGCTCGAAATGGCGCTTGCAAACATTCCCGAAAACGATGCGGTGCTGGCCGATTCCATTGCCAAAACGAAAGTAGTTCTTGGTTTTTTCAACGACCGTGAGGGGCGCAGCAAACTGCCTGAACGAAAGGCCGGGATCAATTTCCTGGGCGAAGACCCGACCGGGCAATTGCCACAAATCACCGGTGCCATCGCCTCGTTGCCAATATTGGAGCAGGTGGGGGTTGGCCAAGGCTCGATTTCACTGGCGGACCAGGATGATGACATCGTGCGGCGGGTTCCAATGTTTACCGCTGGCGGTGGTGGCATCTATCCAGCGCTCGCAATCGACACGTTGCGGGTGGTTCAGGACGCAAAGAGCTTCACCTTGAGGACGAGCATGGCATCGGGCGAAATCAGCAGCGGCAAGCTGGCGATGACACAGTTCAAGGTTGGCGATTTCGAAGCGCCTGTAGACGAAAACGGCCGATTTCTCATCTATTACTCGCACAATGATCCCAAGCTTTACCTCAGTGCTGCCGACCTTTTGCAATTGGACGAAGCGACACTTGAGCCGCTGATCTCCGGTCATATTGTCTTCATCGGAGCAACTGCAGCCGGATTGCGCGACATCCGCACCACTTCGCTTGGAGAACAGGTTCCGGGCGTATTCATGCATGCCCAGATTGTCGACCAGATATTGTCCGGCAGCTACCTCACTCGACCCGATTGGGCCCGAGGGGCGGAAATCGCAGTCATGCTGCTGCTTTCGCTGCTGATGGTGGCAATTTTGCCGCTGACTGGCGCAACGGTTTCAGCGCTGGCAGGCGCCCTGCTCTCGGCAATTGCACTAGGGTGTAGCTGGATTGCATTTTCATGGTACGGGCTGCTGATCGATCCGGTTTTTCCAATGCTGACGGGCCTTGGGATTTTCATCCTGACGACACTGATGCTGTACGCGTTCACCGAGGGCGAGCGGCGCTTTGTGCGCGGGGCGTTCCAGCGTTACCTTGCGCCTGACCTCCTTGCAAAACTTGAGAAAAATCCGGAAAGCCTGAAACTTGGCGGCGAAATCCGCGACATGACCTTGATGTTCATGGACATCCGCGGCTTCACGCCGATTTCGGAAAAACTCAAGCCGCAGGAACTGGTGACTTTTCTCAACAAGCTGCTGTCGCCGCTGTCTGAAGCCATCCTTGCCCATGAAGGCGCAATCGACAAATACATCGGCGATTCGATCATGGCGTTCTGGAATGCACCGCTGGATGTGGCAGATCACCCGCGCAAGGCGGCACGCGCAGCATTGATGATGATGGAAGTGCTGGAAAAACTGAATGCGCAAGACGAATTTGGTTTTCACGGGCCGCACATTGGCCTTGGCGATGTGCAGATCGGGATTGGCATCAACACCGGCGAAGGCTGTGTTGGCAACATGGGATCAACCAACCGCTTTGACTATTCAGTGGTCGGCGACACCGTGAACGTTGCCGCTCGGATTGAATCCACCACAAAACCGGCAGGCTGGCCCATTCTTCTTTCAGAGACAACGGCCTTCGCCTGCCCCGATTTTGCAATTCTCAAGGGTGGGAAAATGCCTTTGAAGGGCAAGAGCCAGCCAGCAACGCTTTATGCCCTCGTCGGCGACGAAACAATGGCCGCAAGCACGCCGTTCAAGGCTTTCCTGGCAAGCCACAATGCCTTCTTGTCGGCACTGGAAAGCGGGGCCACTGATGCAGTACAGCTTTCCCAGCAGTGCCGCGATATCTCGCCCGTGGACATCGGCGCCTTTCACGACGCACTGATTGAAGCTGGGCCTTCCCACAACAAGGGCGAAATATCGGCAAGCCATTGATCCGCATGGCCAGACGGGCCGTATTGATTTATTGGCAATTGCATTTGGCAAGCATGGTGGGGCAATTTTGGGCGGCACGCGAAGACAAGAAAACCAGAATGCTGGTCCAGTGCTCGTCTGGTTCCGCGACGACCTGCGGGTATCCGATAACCCGGCGCTCTTTTCAGCTGTGCAATCAGGGCGTGCGGTGGTGTGCGTCCATGTGCGCGATACTGTCTCGCAGGACCTACGCAGGCCGGGCGCAGCGCAAGACTGGATGCTGCATCACGGGCTTGTCGCGCTTGAAAAATCACTCTTTGCACTGGGCGCAAAACTGGTCGTTCGCAGTGGCCCTTCACATGAGGTGATTGCCGACCTCGTTGCCGAAACCGGTGCGAAGCTGGTTCACTGGAACCGAAGGCACAGCGGACCTGAAGTTGCCATCGACAAGAAGCTGAAGGCCGCGCTGATTGCTTCGGGCGTGGAAACCCACAGTTTTCAGGCCAATCTTTTGCATGAACCGACAACTCTGCTGACCGGCGCGGGCGGACCCTACCGCGTATATTCGCCGTTCTGGCGGGCGTTTGAAAAGCTGCCCGCGCCGCGCGCGCCTCTGCCTGCGCCAATGGCCATCCAAGGCCACCAGCAAGAGATCGAGAGCCTCGCCGTCAGCGACCTTGGCTTGTTGCCGACCCGTCCTGACTGGGCCGGAGGCTTGCGCGAAAATTGGCTAGCTGGCGAAGCTGGCGCGATGGCCTTGCTGCAGGAATTTTTGCAAGTTGGAATCATCGGGTATGGGCAGGGGCGCGACTTCCCTTCAAAACCGCACGTCTCAAAGCTCTCGCCCTATTTGCGGTTTGGAATGATTTCTCCCTTTCAAATCTGGCATGAAGCCGGGAAAGCGGCAGCTCCTGCGCATGATCTGGAGAAGTTTCGCAAGGAATTGGTCTGGCGCGAATTTTCATGGCATTTGCTGTTTCACTACCCCGATCTTCACTGGCGCAATTTCGACCAGCGGTTTGACGAATTCCCATGGCTGACCCAAAGCCCCGGACTTGACGCCTGGAAAAAGGGCATGACCGGTTACCCGATCGTCGATGCGGGGATGCGTCAATTGTGGCAGACGGGATACATGCACAACCGGGTCCGCATGATCGTGGCTTCGTTTCTGATCAAGCACATGATGGTGGACTGGCGGGTCGGTGAAACCTGGTTCTGGGACACGCTGGTTGATGGCGATCCCGCCAGCAATTCGGCAAGCTGGCAGTGGGTTGCTGGTTGCGGAGCCGATGCAGCGCCCTATTTCCGCATATTCAATCCTGTCATCCAGGGTGGAAAATTCGACCCCGACGGGGCATATGTTCGCAAATTTGTGCCGGAACTTTCGGGCCTTTCGGATCGTTACTTGCACAAGCCGTGGGAAGCGCCGCTCGAGGTTCTATTCAAGGCAAGGATAAAGCTTGGGGACACCTATCCCAAACCGCTGGTTGACCATGCCAGGGCAAGGGACAGGGCATCACAGGCATTTGAATCATTGAAAAAGGCCGGGTAATTCATGAAAATTGCAGTTGTAGGCTCCGGCATTTCCGGAAATTCGGCCGCATGGGCATTGTCGCAAACCAATGACGTGACACTTTACGAAAAGCGCGACCGGCCCGGCGGACATTCGGCAACGGTGACCGTGGACCATGATGGCACCCCGGTTACGCTGGATACCGGGTTCATCGTTTTCAACCGGGTGAACTACACCAATTTGTGCAAGATGTTTGCACACCTTGAAGTGCCTACCGAAACGACATCGATGAGCTTTTCTGTATCGCTCGACAATGGCGCGTTGGAATGGTGCGGCGATAATTTGCGTACAATCTTCGCCCAGAAGCGCAACCTGCTTTCACCCCGGTTTCTGCTGATGTTGCGCGACATCCTTCGCTTCAACGCCCGCGCGAAGCACGACCTTGAAAACGGCATGCTGTGCGGGCTGACCTTTGGCGACTACATCATCAAGCGCCGCATCTCGAATACCTTGCGCGATGATTACATCGTTCCAATGATCGCAGCGATCTGGTCAACGCCGGCGGCGCAAATGCTGGAGTATCCGGCGGAAAGCCTGATCCGTTTTCTTGACAATCACCGCCTCATCCATTTGCAACGGCCCTACTGGGAAACCGTGACCGGTGGCAGCAAGGTTTATGTCGAGAAATTGCTTGCAGCCTTCAAAGGCCGGATTTTGCTGGATACGGCAGCCGAACACATCGAGCGCAAGGATGGAAAGGTCACCATTCGGGACAGTCGCGGTGGGGTGGAAACCTATGACCGGCTGGTGATGGCAACGCATACCGACCAGGCATTGCGTGTGCTTTCAGACCCTAGCGAAGGCGAGCGCGCCGTGCTGGAAGCTGTGAAATACCGCGCCAACGCCGTTTGGCTGCACCGCGACCCCGCCCTGATGCCAAGGCGGCGCGAAGCATGGGCCGCCTGGAATTACCTGGGAACCCGCGAAGACAACAGCAAACGCGAAATTTCAGTCACCTATTGGATGAACCGGCTGCAAAATCTCGATCCGAAATACCCGGTTTTCATCACGCTCAACCCGCCACATCGCCCCAAGGAAGAACTTACCTTCGGCCTTTACGACTATTCGCATCCGCAGTTCGACATGGCAGCACTGGGCGCACAAGAGCGCCTCCCTTCAATCCAGGGAGAGAACAACACCTGGTATTGCGGGGCATGGACGCGCCACGGTTTTCATGAGGACGGCTTGTCTTCCGGCCTCAACGTCGCCAATCTGATGGGATGCCCCGCGCCGTGGGAACTCGTCAAACCGATGATTGGCGAAGATGGACCAACCCGATTGATGGAGGCGGCTGAATAGGATGAACGCGGTCCGCCACGCAGAAGCCACCCCAGCCCTTTTGTTGTACAACGGCAAGGTGATGCATGCCCGGATGAAACCGGTTGCGCACCGCTTTACTTATGGCGTTTCGACAATCCTGATTGACATTGACCGGCTCGATGAAGCCAACCGTCAGTCTTTCGTTTTTTCGGTCAACCGCTGGAATCTTGTGGCATTTCACGAGCGCGATCATGGTTTCAGGGACGGCTCGACGCTGCGGCAATTCGTGAACCGCTCGCTCGCAGAGCAAGGAATGGCAGCGCCAGGCCGGGTTGAATTGCTTTGTTATCCCAGCTTGCTGGGTTTCACCTTCAATCCGCTTGCCGTGTTCTTTTGCCGTGACAGCGACGGAACCGTCACATCGTTGATCTACCAGGTTAGCAACACTTTTGGCGAAACCCATTGTTATGTCGAGCCAATCCGGGAAGGTCAGGCGAGCGAAAGCGGCATTCGCCAGGACCGGCGAAAGGCGTTTTACGTGTCGCCCTTTCTGGCAATGGAAATGATCTATCATTTCCGGATCAAGCCTCCGCAAGACGAAGTAGCAGTGCGCATCCTTGAAACCGACAGCGACGGCCCCATTCTTTCTGCCACTTTCCACGGGGTTCGTCGGGAAGCGACAACGGCAGGCTTTTTGAAATCAATCTTCAAAACTGCGGGAATTGCATGGAAAGTAATGTTCGGGATACATTTTGAAGCATTGCGGCTTTGGCTCAAGGGTTTGAAGTTGCAGGACAGGCCGGAAAAACCGGCTTCAGGGGGAGGCATCGCCAATCCGGAGAAAGGCGCCGGATTGGCCGCAGGTGAACGATGAGCATCAAAATCAATACTGCTGACCTCGAAACCGCCAGCAACACGTTTTCCCTTCGCGAAACTGTTCGCGAACCGGAAACCGTTCTGACCGCTGAAAATCTTTCAGAAGCCACTGCATCGCTTCCATTCCATGTGCGTTTTGCGCTGCGGCAACTCGTGCGGATCGAATTTGGTTCTGTCCGCCTGAAATTGCCCAATGGCGAGACCTTCTTCTTCGATGCACCCAAGCCCGGTCCCAATGGCGAGGTTCACTTGCGCAACTGGCGACTGGCGCGCCGGGCACTGCTGGGCGGCTCGATCGGAGTTGCTGAAAGCTACATGGACGGGGATTGGTCCAGCCCGGATGTCACCGCCTTCTTGTCGCTGTTTTTGGCAAACGAGCAGCTCTACATCGATGTTGCGACGCCGAACTGGTTTTTCAACTCGCTCGCCAAGGTTCAGCATTGGCTGAACCAGAACACGCGGCGCGGCTCGAAACGCAACATTGCCTCGCATTATGACCTTGGCAACGCGTTCTACACGCGCTGGCTCGACCAGACGATGACCTATTCATCGGCGATCTATGAACGTCCGGAAGCATCGCTGGCAGAAGCCCAGACGGCCAAATACCGTTCGCTTGCGCGAAACATCCACCTTGGCGATGAAAGCCGGGTGCTTGAAATCGGCTGCGGCTGGGGCGGATTTGCCGAGTTTGCGGCCAAGGAAACCGGATGCCATGTCACCGCGCTTACCATCAGTCGTGAACAGCATGATTTTGCGAAAGAGCGCATGTTCAAGGCAGGCCTCAACGAGAAGGTCGAAATCAAGTTCCAGGATTATCGCGACGAAACCGGAACCTATGACGCAATTGCATCCATCGAGATGTTCGAGGCGGTTGGCGAGAAATACTGGCCAACTTATTTCGGCAAGGTTCGCGATTGCCTCAAGCCCGGCGGCATGGCTGGCTTGCAGATCATCACCATCGCTGACCGCAGTTTCGAGTACTACAAGAAGTACCCCGATTTTATTCAGCGCTACATTTTCCCCGGTGGGATGTTGCCAACGCCCAACATTCTTGGACGGCTTGGCAATGAGGCGGACCTCAATACCGTCCATGAGCGGATATTTCCCAAGGACTACGCCCGCACGCTGGCTGAATGGCGTGAACGGTTTCACGCGGCCTGGACCGAGATCAAACCGCTCGGCTTTGACGAGCGCTTCCGGCGCATGTGGGAATTTTACCTGCACTATTGCGAGGCCGGCTTCATGAACGGAAACATAGACGTGCGCCAAGTATTCATGCAGCGCACGTGAGCCAGCAAAAACCGCAAAGCCGTCTGCAGGTTCGACAATTGGCTGCCTATGCCGCGCCCGCCCTTCCCATGGCGGCTTTGGCGCTGCCGCTCTATCTTGTGGTTCCAACCTTTTATGCCGAAGCCCTTGGGTTGCCGCTGGCTGCCATCGGAACGGTGCTTTTGCTGGCGCGTGTTCTTGATGCACTGCTTGACCCGGCAATCGGATTTGCAGCGGATCGCTGGCCAGCCAGGTTTCGCCGCAAGGTGTGGCTGGTTGGCGTGTCCATGCCGCTGGCATTGGCGGCGTTCGCACTGTTCTGGCCACCTCAAGGGGCGGGCATCGCATGGCTTGGGGTTTTCGCTGTTGCCGTCTCCATTGGCTACACGGCATTCGTCCTGCCCTACTGGGCGCTGGGGGCCGAACTCTCAGATGACTATCATGAACGCAGTTCAATAGCGGCGTGGCGCGAAGGCTTTGTGCTTGTGGGAACCATCGCAGCAATTGCCCTGCCCTTTTCGATTGGCTGGAAAGATCCGGCAAGTTTCCATGGCCTGGCGCTGGTTGCTGTGGCTGTCGCAGTAGGCCTTCCTGCGGCCGTTGTCACACTTGCAGTTCTGCTCAAGGAACCACCCACCGCGGCTGTTGCAGGGACTTCGCCCCTCATGGCCGTGCGGGCGCTGGCGACGAACCCGTATTTCATGCGCTTGTTGATCGCGTTTTTCTTCAACAGCCTTGCCAATGCCTTGCCGGCCACATTGTTTTTGCTGTTTGTCGAGCAAAGGCTGGGTGCGGGAGAATGGCGTGGGCCGCTGCTGATCTTCTATTTTGCATGCGCAATCGCCGGAATGCCGATGTGGACGTATTTGTCGGCACGGTGGTCAAAACATCGGGTTTGGTCGGTGGCCATGCTTGCGGCGTGCGGGACATTCCTGCCTGCTGCAATGCTGGGGACGGGCGACCTTGCGGCGTTCACCATCATCTGCGTGCTCAGCGGTCTTTGCCTTGGTGCCGACCTCATCTTGCCCGCCTCGATGCAGGCCGATGTCATTGAAGCTGGCAGCAGCAAAAGCGGCGGCGCGGATGCAGCGTTCTACTTTGCGGCATGGGCATTGGTGACAAAACTGGCGCTGGCACTGGCAGTCGGAATTGCTTTCCCGGTGCTGGAATTTTCCGGTTTTGATGCCAAAACGCCAGCACTTTCAAATCCTCAAAGCCTTGTCGTGCTTTCAGCGCTCTATGCCCTGCTGCCTGTCGTGCTCAAGCTGGCCGCAATCGCAATCATGTGGCGGTTTGGCCTTGACCGGCAGGCGCTGGAAAAGCTGAGGGCAGGAAAAACCTAGCCTTGCTTTGAACCGGTCATGCGTGCGACCAGCGGAAAATAAAGCCAGTAAGGAAGGATGTTGATTGCCTTCAGCATCCACGTGAACCGGCGCGGGAAGGTGATGTCAAAGGCGTTGCCTTCAAGACCTCTGGCAAACGCTTCTGCGGCCTTGTCCACCGGCAAGAGGAAAGGCATGGGGAAATCGTTCTTTCCGGTCAACGGCGTTTCCACAAAGCCAGGGGTTACCACCTGGATGCGGATGTTCATCGGATCGAGGTCAAATTTGAGACTGGCGGCAAGGTTGATCAGGCCAGCTTTCGATGCACCGTAAGCCGCACTCTTGGGTAATCCGCCATATCCGGCAGATGAGGATACCAGCGCAAGCTGCCCCCGCCCCTGCTTCTTCATGGCCTCGATGGCGGGGATCAAACCGTTGATGACGCCTGTCAGGTTGATCTCGAGTGAACGGTCAAACGGCTCGTGTGTCAGTTCGAACCCGCGAACCGGGAAGAAATTTCCAGCGTTGAAAACTGCCAGCGCCAGGACGCCGCTTTCCGAAAGAATCCGTTCAACAGCTCTAGCGCTGCCTTCGCGGTCGGTCACATCCAAAGGCAGCGGCACTATCCGGCCTTTGCCGGAAAACGAGGCAGAAAGCGCGGCAAGCTTTTCAGCTGAGCGTGCGCTGGCCCAGACCGTGTAGCCCTGCGAAGCCAGCCTGATTGCGAGCGAGCGGCCGATGCCTTCGCTGGCTCCGGTTATCCAGGCTGCGCCGTCCTGGGGTGTCGCATGGTACAGGCTCATTTTGTTCCTTTAAAAAAAGGAAGGGACACATTGCTGCGTCCCTTCCCGTCACCTCAGACAAGGCAGGCTCCGAAACGGATCCCCTGCCCCGCAAAACAGCTAGCGGCCGAAAATGTCGGAAAAAAGTTGACGGAACGATCCGGTCATTTTCAGCGGTGCCGTGGTTACTGCAAAGCAAATGCAAGGCCCGTCAAGATCGGCCACCGGGCGGTGATCAACCGTTTCATCGGCTGCTGCAACATCGCCGCGCTGGTAATGGCCTATTCCATCAGCAAACCCGCCATCCAGAACCAGTGTCATTTCCGAGCCACCATGTGTGTGGTGCGGCATCGCCCTGCCAGCCCTGATCCAGTACACATGCGCTTCGAAACCGGGGGTCTGCGCTATGCGAAACTCCTTGAGGCCCGGCAGCTTGTTGCGCCATGGAATGGTTTCAGCGGTGTGGCCAGTGTATTCAATCAGGCTTCTGGGGAAAACCGGGCAAGTCGGCGCATCGCTGCGCGTCACATTCTGAGGCGCGGCACTGGAAAATATCGCGTCGAGCATCCCGTCCCGGTTGCTCAAGACCTGCGGATTGATGGCCGCAAGCTCGCGACCCGCCAGCATCTCGAAGCTGTCTGCAATCCGGCGGCCCTCTTCCTTGATTTCAATGTGGGAGCCGACAAGCGCGCTCAAAGGCGCAGGCAGGTTCCCTGCCACATAATGGGCAAGCAACTGGTCCAGCGTTTCCACGCTTTGCGCGGATGGCATTTCGTTTGCGCCTGCAGCCATGTCTTCGTGATTCATGCTGATTTACCTGATTCAAGTCCGGCCGAAGGGTGCATTACCGGTTTAATGACATCTATACGTCCACGGCGCTTTGGCGGATCATGCACAAAAGCCGATTTTTATCCCGTGTGCTTGATAGCGATGTCCGCTATGGCCTAGGTTGTTTCTCTTTGCAAATCAAACTCCGGACGGCAGAGCAATCATGATCCGCGCTTCCACTCTCGATGCCATTGGCAATACCCCGCTCATCAAGCTGCGTAAGGCTTCAGAAGCGACAGGCTGCACTATTTTGGGCAAAGCGGAATTCATGAATCCGGGGCAGTCGGTCAAGGATCGTGCGGGACTTTTCATCATCGAGGATGCAGTACGGCGCGGTGTTCTCAAGCCGGGTGGCGTTGTTGTGGAGGGAACTGCCGGCAACACCGGCATTGGCCTCACCGTTGTTGCCAATGCCATGGGGTTTCGCACGGTTATCGTTATTCCGGAGACGCAAAGCCAGGAGAAGAAGGATACGCTGCGTCTGTTGGGCGCCGAACTCATCGAAGTTCCTGCGGTTCCTTACAAAAATCCGAACAATTACGTGAAGGTTTCAGGGCGTCTTGCCGAGCAGCTGGCAAAGAGCGAACCAAATTGAGCCATCTGGGCGAACCAGTTCGACAATGTCGCCAACCGCGACGGGCACATGCACACAACAGCTGTTGAAATCTGGAACGATACCAATGGCAAGATCGACGGCTTCGTCTCGGCAGTCGGCACCGGAGGTACACTTGCTGGCATTGGCATGGGGCTCAAGGCAAAAAACCGCAACATCAAGATTGCCCTTGCTGACCCGATGGGCGCGGCGCTCCATTCCTACTACACAAGTGGCGAATTGAAATCAGAAGGCAGCTCCATCACCGAAGGCATCGGCCAGGGCCGCATCACCGCCAATCTGGAGGGTTTCACGCCCGACTTTTCCTACCAGATCAGCGATGATGTAGCCATTCCGATCGTCTTTGACCTGCTTGAGCACGAAGGGCTTTGCATGGGCGGATCGACCGGCATCAACATTGCCGGTGCAATGGCGCTGGCGCGCGAGTTGGGACCGGGGCACACGATTGTCACCATTCTTTGCGACCAGGGCTCGCGCTATCAGTCGAAGCTTTACAACCCGCAATTCCTGCGGTCGAAAAACCTGCCTGTTCCGCAATGGCTGGAGAAGAAAAGTAGCATTGAAGTGCCGTTTGAAACCGTTGCTTGAAAAAAGCCATGCCATTCATCACCCGCACTGCCTTTCTTGATGATGCTTACCTGACCGCCTGCGAGGGCAAGGTGCTTGCCGTGACGCAAAACGGCGGCATCATCCTTGATGAAACCAATTTCTATGCGACCAGCGGCGGCCAGCCTGGCGACAGCGGTCACCTTGAGCGCAAAGACGGTTCGCGCATCCAGATTGCAACAACCATTACCGGCGAG
>JBGSNX010000084.1:0-20215 GCA_041739465.1 Salaquimonas sp. | reverse complement strand
GGCCGTGCTTCCCGGAATGCTGGAGCGCGGCGACGGGGCGATCATCAACATGTCCTCGGTCGCATCCTCGATCAAGGGCGTGCCGAACCGCTTTGTCTATTCGCTGACCAAGGCGGCGGTGATTGGCCTCACAAAATCCGTGGCTGCCGATTATGTGACGAGGGGCGTACGCTGCAACGCAATTTGCCCCGGCACGGTGGAAAGCCCCTCGCTTGGCGAGCGCCTCAAGGCGACCGGCGATTATGAAGCGGCGATGAAGGCATTTGTAGCCCGCCAGCCAATGGGCAGGCTTGGCAAGCCCGAAGAAATCGCCCAGCTTGCCATCTATCTGGCAACCGCTCCCTACACCACCGGCCAGGCCCACATCATCGATGGTGGCTGGGCACTTTGAAGCACAAGGAAATACACTCATGAAACTGCTGCGCTATGGCAAACCGGGCCAGGAAAAACCGGGCCTTCTGGACAAGGATGGCAAGATCCGCGATTTGTCCGCCCATGTTGCCGACATCGGCGGGGAAGCGATTTCACCAGCTTCCCTCAAGAAGCTTGCGAAGTTGAACGTGGCGGATTTGCCGCTCGTGAAAGGCAGGCCGCGCCTCGGTCCATGCGTTGTCGGCACGGGCAAATTCATCTGCATCGGCCTCAATTATTCCGACCACGCCGCCGAGACTGGCGCGACCGTGCCGCCCGAACCGATCATTTTCATGAAGGCGACATCCGCAATCGTCGGCCCCAATGATACAGTTGAAATCCCGCGCAATTCGGTCAAGTGCGATTGGGAAGTCGAACTTGGCGTCGTCATCGGCAAGACGGCCAAATACGTTTCCGAAGACAAGGCCATGGACCATGTCGCCGGCTATTGCGTCATCAACGACCTGTCGGAACGCGAATTCCAGATCGAGCATTCCGGTCAATGGACCAAGGGCAAGTCAGCTGACACCTTCGGCCCAACCGGCCCGTGGCTGGTCACCAAGGACGAGATAAAAGACCCGCAGGACCTTGGCATGTGGCTTGAGGTCAATGGCAAGCGCTTCCAGAACGGGTCTACCAAAACCCTGGTCTATGGCGTCCGGTTCCTTGTTTCATATCTGTCGCGCTTCATGAGCCTGCAGCCGGGAGACATCATCTCCACCGGCACACCGCCAGGCGTTGGCATGGGCCAGAAGCCGCAGCTGTACCTCAAGGCTGGCGATGTCATGGAATTGAGCATTGACGGGCTCGGCACCCAAAAGCAGGTGACCATTCAGGCCTGACCGGCGGAACGTGCGCAAGCGTTGGCATCCGACAATTGCGCACGTTCTTTTCTGCACGTCGATGTTTAGGCGGATGGCTGCCTTGCGAAGCGTGACAACCATTTTTCGAACTGATATAACAGTTTGAAGGGGGATGGTTTTCATGAAAATCAGGAATTTTGACCGCATCGGCAATGGTGGCATCAAGTTTACCGAACTTGGTTTTGGCACCGCTCCGCTCGGCAATCTGTACCGCGCGATAACCGAAACCGAGGCGTCCAGCATCCTTGATGCAGCCTGGGACAGCGGCAGCCGATACTTTGACACCGCGCCATTGTATGGCCTTGGCCTAGCCGAAACACGGCTGAACCCGTTCCTGCGCGGCAAAAAACGTGAAGACTACGTTTTGACCACCAAGGCTGGCCGTCTGCTCAAGGCTTGCAAGCCGGAAGAACGCATGGCCATCGGCAAATTCTTTGAAACGCCGTCGAGACAGCAGGTTTTCGACTATTCCTACGATGGCATCATGCGCTCGCTTGAAGCGTCACTGGAGCGGCTGGGAGTCGATCATGTAGACATTCTGCTCGCCCATGATTTGTGCATTTTCAGCCATGGCAGCAAAGCCGCTTCCGATGCCTATATCGATGAATTCATGCGGTCCGGATATTATGCGATGCTTGCCCTGCGCGATCAGGGCGTGATCAAGGCTTTCGGTGCCGGTGTCAACGAGTGGCAAGTCTGCCAAACCCTGACGGAGCGGGGCGATTTCGATCTCTTTCTCCTTGCGGGTCGCTACACCTTGCTCGAACAGGATGCATTGGAGACTTTCCTGCCCCTTTGCGAAAGGCGTGGCATCGGGATCATCCTTGGCGGGCCGTACAACTCGGGAATTCTGGCGACCGGTGCCAAGGAAGGCGCGAACTACAATTATTCGGCGGCGCCCGATGGTGTCATCGAAAGGGTGCGGCGCATCGAGGCGATCTGCGATAACAACAATGTTGCGTTGATCAGCGCTGCATTGCAGTTCCCTTTGCACCATCCAAGCGTCGTATCTGTCATTCCCGGAGGGCAAGGCGTTGGCGAGGTCATCCAGAACAGGCAAATTCTGGATATGAAAATCCCTTCTGATCTCTGGCTCGAACTGAAGCGCGAAGGGTTGATCCGCGCCGATGCCCCGACGCCCTGAAAGCAGGTTCAAGCCATGCTCAAGGTCGACGCTCATCATCATTTCTGGAACCCGGATCGCGGTGATTACCATTGGATGCCGCCAGACCATCCCATCCTGACGCGAACCTATGGTCCAGCGGAAATCGCGCCGCACTTGCAGGCCAACAAAATTTCCCGAACCATTCTTGTGCAGGCGGCGCAAAGCATCGAGGAGACAGAATATCTGCTGGGGATCGCTGACGCGACGCCGTTCGTGGAGGCGGTTGTCGGCTGGATCGATTTTGAAAACAAAGACCATCTGCGGCATTTGCAGCGGCTGAAAAACCACGCCAAGTTTGCCGGCGTACGCCCGATGATCCAGGATATCGCCGATGACAACTGGATGCTTCGCAGCGATGTCCAATGGGCATTTTCAGCACTCGTCGATCTTGATCTGACCTTTGACGCGCTCGGGTTCCCGCGCCACCTACCAAACTTTCTGTCTGTTTTCACCCGCTATCGCGACCTGCGATGTGTCGTCGATCACTGCATGAAACCGCAGATCAGCAAGGCTGGTGCCAGCGATGAAGGCTTTGCACAATGGGCACAGGGCATGAAACGCATCGCTGATGAAACGAATGCTCTTTGCAAGCTCTCAGGACTCGTTACCGAGACCCAAGATGAATGGACGACGGCGCAGCTGCAACCTTATGCAAGCCATGTGCTGGAAACATTCGGGACCGACAGGGTCATGTGGGGTTCGGACTGGCCTGTCTGCCTGCTGAAGGCAGGCTATGATCAATGGCTGCAAACCGCTCAGGAGCTATCTTCCGGGTTTGATGAAAACGACCGGGCCAAACTGTTCGGTGGCAATGCCTTGGCTTTTTACACCCGGCGCTGAATCATCGAAGCGCAGGCCAACTCACATGGTTGCGCCGATTTGCCAGGGGACAAACTCATTGTCACCAAGACCCAGCGCTTCACTCTTGCTCTGGGTGCCCGAAGCGATCTCGATCACCTTTGCAAGGATGTCCTTGCCTTTGTCGACAATGGAAACCCCACTGTCGATGATGTCGCCGCAGTTCATGTCCATGTCTTCTTCAAGTACCCTGTACATGGCCGAGTTGGTTGCAAGCTTGATGGTTGGCGCAGGCTTTGACCCGAATGCCGAACCGCGGCCGGTTGTGAAAACCACCAGTTGTGCACCCGATGCGATCTGGCCTGTGGCAGATACCGGATCATAGCCAGGTGAATCCATAAACACGAAGCCGCGCTGTTTGACCTTTTCGCCGTATTGCAGAACATCGGCAAGCGCCAAGGTCCCGCCCTTTGCGGTCGCGCCCAGCGACTTTTCAAGGATTGTTGTCAGCCCGCCAGCCTTGTTTCCCGGAGATGGATTGTTGTCCATCGAGCCGCCATTGATGGACGTATAGTTTTCCCACCAGCGTATGCGCTCGATCAGCTTTTCGCCGACTTCCTGCGTAGCGGCGCGGCGCACCAGCAATTGCTCGGCTCCATATATTTCCGGGGTCTCCGACAAGAGTGCGGTTCCTCCGTATCGTACCAGCAGATCGGTCATCGCGCCCATCGCCGGATTTGCCGTGATGCCTGAAAAACCATCCGAACCACCGCACTGCAGTCCCAGCACCAATTCGCTGATCGGGATTGGCACGCGCGCCACTTCGTTGACTGTCGGCAACAGAGCCTTGATTGCTTCAACGCCTGCCGCAATTGTTTTTCGGGTTCCACCGCTTTCCTGAATGGTCAGCCCGTGAAACCTTTCCTGTCCGGTTGAACCGAACATCGACTTCATGCGGCCAACCTGCATGACCTCGCAGCCAAGGCCGATGAAGATCGCAGCGCCAACATTGGGATGGGTCGCGTGTCCCCAAAGGACGCGCTGAAGGGCATCATAGCCGTCACCCGATGATGCAATTCCGCAGCCGGTGCCGTGGGCGAGTGCTATCACGCCGTCAACATTGGGATAGGCATCAAGCATTCCGGAGCGATTGCAGTGATCGGCGATGTGGCGCACCACCGTTGCAGAGCAGTTCACCGTAGCGCAAAGGGCAATGTAGTTGCGGGTGCCCGCGCTGCCGTCTGCGCGCCGATACCCCATGAAAGTCGGGGTTTCGTTTTGTGGAAAATAATCAACTGCCTCGAAATCTTCGCCAATCTTGTAGTTCTGGTCATGGGCACCCATTGAGCAATTGTGGGTGTGAACGTGCTCGCCGATCAGGATTGGGTCGGACGCATATCCGATGATCTGGCCGAACTTAACTACCGCCTCGCCCTTTTTGATGTTTGCCGTCGCAACCTTGTGACCGGACGGGGTGTTGCGCGGCAATGCGTTGCCTGCGCCCGTTGGCAGGGAGCCTGCCGGGAATGCCCTGGTTAGAACAATCACGTTGTCCTTGTGATGAAGGCGCACGGTTCCTTCCCCGGCTTGGGCACTCATGGTCTTTTCTCCAAAATTCTCGTTGTTTGCGAACCGGCAAACCGGAAGAAGAAAGCCGCGCTGAAAAAGGATATGGCCCTGGTCATGTCCAGCCATTGCGGCTTGGCGAAATCAGCTTCGCGCCTACGCATGTTCATCCACCATGCTCACGCTGGATGCGTCAAGAAATGCCACCGCACTGGCATAGGCAGCATCAAGATGTGCCCCCATTGCGAAAGCCGCCCGTTCGCGGTTGCCGCTGTTAAGCGAGCGAATGATCTCGCGATGCTGATCCAACGTCGCTTCTGCCTGTCCGGCCCGCGGAAGCACCATGTGACGGCAACGGTCTATCTGCGCCTTGGAGATCTCGATGGTTTTCCACAGCCGTGGCAGATTGCTGATCATGGCAATTGCGCGGTGGAATTCATCATCGGCCTTGATGGCTTCAACATACTGCCGCCGCTCCAGGGCACGCGCGTGTGCGTGCAGGATGTCGGACAGGTGGTCGGCGTTTTGCTGGGTCATACGGGTTGCCGCTTGCGAGGCACTTTCCACCTCCAGCGCGCGCCGGATGAGATAGGATTCTTCAATTTCCTTGCGATCAATCCGGGCAGCTCTGGTTGCCGATTGTGCAATGATTTCAACGAGGTTTTCGTCGCTGAGTTTCTTTACCGCTTCGCGTACCGGTGTTCGCGAAACAAACAACTGCGCGGCGATGTCCTTCTCGTCGATTGTTTCGCCCGGCTTGATCGCGCCGGTCAAAATGAGGGTCCGCACGATCGAATAGATTTGCTCCCGCAAAGAGAGGCGGCGATCAAGCTGGACGTTGGAAAGGTCGACTTGCATGGCTGTGATACTAATATAATAGTTCTGGACAGCAAGGGAAAATTGAGATTATCCTCTTGAAAAACGGGATCCGTGAGGGTGGAGACATGAACACGATGGCCAATTTTCCGAAACTGCACAACGCGATGTGGCCAGGCCTGGTCGGCAAGGGGCCGGACAGTGAACCCGCAATCGATCTGGACACGATGATCGATCTGACCGTCAACGCGCAGGTTGACGGAGTGAAATTCGACGGCATAGACATTTTCCTGATTGACCCACACACTTCCATTGATGCTTCAGACGATGAAATCAAGGCGCTGGCGGTAAAGGTCCAGAAGAAGAACCTGAAAATCGGCTCTGCTGTCGCGCCCATCTGGGGCAGTCCGGCATTCGGAACGGCTGAAGAACGCAAACAATTTGTCGAAGTCGTTCGCAAGGCGTGCCGCATCATGGGCAAGCTGCGCGACCTTGGCGTGCACGACTATGGCGTCATCCGGATCGATTCGGCAGGAAGTCCAGCGGACTTTGACAAAGATCCGGCAGGCAATACCAAGCTGATTGCGCAAACATGGCGCGAAGCCTGCGATGTGGCTGCAGGCCATGGCGAGCGCTTGGCAGCAGAAGGCGAAATCTGCTGGGGCGGCATGCATTCATGGAAGGCTATGCTGGCAACCCTTGAGGCGGTGGACCGTCCCAATGTCATCGGGTTCCAGGCCGACATGGCCCATACCCTCCTTTACACGCTTGGCTACAACGCGCCCGAGGCGCGCCTCCTTCCCGAAGGCTACGACTGGAAGGACAAAAGCGTTCTGGATGCCGCCATGAAAACCATGACTGACGCCCTGCGTCCGTGGATGATCGATTTTCACGTCGCGCAGAATGACGCAACCGTCAAAGGTATGGGCAGCCACGACAAGACCGGTCGCCATTGCCTTGCCAATGATCCCAATGGCAAGCTCGATATTGCCCATCATGCAGGGTTCTGGCTGCGCGATGGCAATGGTGCCGTGACCAAGGCAACGCGTCACATTTGCTGGGATGGCTGCATGTTCTCAAACGACATCATGATGAAACAGCAAACCTGGAACGATGTGCTTGCCGCCATGATCAAGGTTCGCAATGCGCATGGATGGACCGAATAAGATGGCAAGGAAAAAACTGAACATCGGCATGGTGGGTTACGGCTTCATGGGCCGCACGCACTCCAACGCCTTTTCGCAGGTGAGCCACTTCTTTGATACCGGCTATCAGCCCATCCTAAAAACCATCTGCGCCCGCGACGCCGCCAAGGGCAAGGCATTTGCCGATCAATGGGGATACGAATCCTCGGTGACGGATTGGCGCAAGCTGGTCGAAGACAAAAGCATCGACCTCATCGACATTGCCAGCCCCAATGACACGCACATGGAGATAGCCATTGCAGCGGCGGAAGCTGGCAAGATGGTGATGTGCGAAAAGCCTCTGGGGCGTTCCGCCGCCGAGTCGCGCATGATGGTTGCTGCGGTGGAAAAAGCCAAAGTCGCCAACATGGTCTGGTACAATTACCGGCGTGTGCCAGCGGTGACACTTGCCAAGCAATTGATCGACGAAGGCAAGCTTGGCAAGATATTCCACTACCGTGCAAAATTCCTTCAGGACTGGACGATTTCCGCGGACTTGCCGCAAGGTGGACAAGGCCTTTGGCGGCTTGATGTGGATGTTGCCGGCAGCGGCGTTACCGGCGATCTTCTGGCGCATTGCATCGATACCGCGCTCTGGCTCAACGGCAGCATTGAATCGGTCTGCGGCATGACCGAAACCTTCATCAAGGAACGCCACCACAACTTGACCGGCAAGACGGAAAAGGTCGGCATCGATGATGCGAGCCTTTTCCTGGCGCGATTTGCCAATGGCTCATTGGCCAATTTCGAGGCAACGCGGTACGCGCGCGGCCACAAGGCCCTGTACACCTTTGAAATCAACGGCGAGCATGCGTCGATTGCCTGGGATTTGCACGATCTGCACCGGCTCCAATATTTCGATCACCGTGACGAAGGACGTGAGCGCGGCTGGCGCTCATTGCACATCACCGATGGCGATCACCCGTACATGTCGCAATGGTGGGTTCCGGGCCTGCAGATCGGCTACGAACATTCCTTCATCCACCAGGCAGCCGATTTCCTTTCCGGCCTTTCAAGCGGAAAACCGGCAGCACCTACTTTCAGGGATGCACTTGCAACCGATATGGTGACCGATGCCGTGCTGAAATCAGCGCGCACCGGACATTGGGAAAAGGCATCGTGAGGCGATTGAGTTTGGGTTCGGTCACAGGAGGATTACAAGGAAACGAACCCCAAAGCGGATGACCTGAAGGAGCGGGACATCCCAATATCAGGGCCATGCCAAAGGCCCTTGTTATTTGAAAGAAAGACACTGAACGCGGCCTCAGGCAAAAGGCCGGCAACAATGGGAGAGAGAGCATGTTGAGACGTACATTTCTGTCGCTGAGCATGGGCACGGCTATTGCCCTTTGCAGCACATTTCCATCCGCCGCGCAGGCCGAAGAGCTGACAATCTTCTGGGCTGAGTGGGACCCGGCAAACTACTTGCAGGAACTGGTCAACCTTTACACCGCTGAAACCGGTGTGACCGTGACCGTGCAAACAACGCCATGGCCGGATTTCCAGACAAAGACCTTCGCCGAATTCAATGCCAAGGGCGACGCCTTTGACATGGTTGTCGGCGATTCGCAGTGGCTGGGTGCCGGTTCCACCGGTGGCCATTATGTCGACCTGACCGACTTCTTCGCCAAGCACAAGATCGGCGAAACCATGGCTCCGGCCACAGTTGCGGCCTATGCCGAGTATCCAGGCAAGAGCGGCAAGTACTGGGCGGTCCCGCTTGAAGGCGACGCTGCCGGTTGGGCGTACCGCAAGGACTGGTTTGAAGACCCCAAGGAAATGGCGGCCTTCAAGGCGAAGTACGGCTATGACCTCGGCGTGCCGAAGGACTACAAGCAGCTGCGCGACATTGCAGAGTTTTTCCACCGTCCTGACGAAAAGCGGTACGGCATCGCGATCTACACCGACAACAGCTACGACGCGATGCTCATGGGCATCGAGAGCACGATCTTCAGCTATGGCGGCGAGCTTGGTGACTATGCGTCATACAAGGTCGACGGCATCCTGAATTCGGCGACCAACGCGGAAGCCGTTGAGATGTACAAGTCACTGTATGGCTTCACACCGCCAAACTGGGGCAAGACATTCTTCCAGGAAAGCAACCAGGCCATCACCGAAAACCTCGCGGCAATGAGCCTGAACTTCTTCGCGTTCTTCCCGGCGCTGGCAAACAAGGCAACAAACCCGAATGCCGACGTGACTGGTTATTTCGCGAACCCGGCAGGTCCCGGCGGTGCCCAGCATGCGGCTCTTGGCGGGCAGGGGATTTCGATCGTTTCCTATTCCAAAAAGCAGGAAGCGGCCATGAAGTTCCTCGAATGGTTCATCAAGGACGAAACACAGAAGAAGTGGGCCGAACTTGGCGGATACACCTGCAACAAGGCCGTGCTTGAATCGGAAGCCTTCCGTACGGCAACCCCGTACAATGAGGCATTCTACCAGACCATGTTCATCGTGAAGGATTTCTGGGCGGTTCCCGAATATGCAGAGTTGCTTACCCAGATCAACACCCACGTCTATCCTTACGTGATCAGCGGCGAAGGCGGCAGCGCACAAGCCGTGCTCGACAACGTTGCCAAGGATTGGAACGCAACGTTCAAGAAGTACGGCCGCGGCGGCTGATCCTTCCAAAACAGTTGGCAGGAGGGGACACCAGTCCCCTCCTGTTTTTTTCACCATTCATGCGAGGAAAAGATGGCCGCAATTGCCACACTCAATCCGTCGTCGAGGGCGGCTGCACGCGGTTGGAGTGATCTGACCATCAGGAACGTGTTCATCATTCCAACGATCCTTTTTCTGATCGTCTTCAACATCTTCCCGCTGCTGTACTCGCTTGGCTATTCGTTCACCGATTTTCGCGCCTCGGTTAATGAGCCCGTGAAATTTGTCGGGCTCGCCAACTACCGCGAACTGCTTTCCGATCCGCGCATCTGGAACAATTTCTGGGTAACTGCGAAATACGTGATGGTTTCCGTCTTCGGCCAGATGGTCATCGGGTTCGGATTGGCACTGCTGCTCAACCGAAAAATTCCCGCAAAGGGCCTCATAACGACCCTCTTGATGCTGCCCATGATGATGTCTGCTGCAGTTGTTGGCCTGTTTTGGCGACTGCTGTACGACCCGTCCTGGGGGCCACTCAATTATGCGCTGGGATTGGGAGACCTTGCCTGGCTATCGGATGCGGATCTGGCACTTTACGCGGTCGCCATAACCGACATCTGGATGTGGGCACCGTTCGTGATGCTTTTGTCGCTGGCTGGCCTTTCTGCTGTGCCGCAGCATCTTTATGAGGCCGCCGCCATCGACCGCGCCGGTTCGTGGTACACTTTCTTCAACATCACATTGCCGCTTGTTGCGCCGCTGCTGCTGATTGCCCTGATCTTCAGGACAATGGAAGCGTTCAAGACATTTGACGTTGCTTACATCCTGTCTACACAGCCGACGACCGAACTCGTGTCGATAAAGCTGTACAAGTTTGCGTTCCAAGAGTGGCAGACCGGCAAGTCCTGCGCCCTTGCCTACATCGTTCTCATCATGGTGCTGGCGATCACCAACATCTACGTCAAATACCTCAACAAAGCGAAGGAGCGCTAGAAATGGCTGTCGTCACCTCCTCGCGCAAAAAGGCAATGAACCGTGTTGCCATTGCAGCGGTTCTTGTTATTGCAATCATTTTCCTGTCGCCGCTTTACTGGATCGGTTCCACCGCATTCAAGCCGCGCAGCCTTGCAACCACCGTTCCGCCAACCGTGTTCTTCCAGCCGGAAATCAACTCCTTCATCAAGCTTTTCACCAAACGGGTACAACTGACCAAGCCGGTCGATCCCGCCGTCTATGAAGCGGCCCCCTGGTATGAAAAGCGCGTCTATGACGGCGGCGAGCGCATTCTGCGGGTCGGGCCGAATATCCAGCTTTCGCAATATCCCAACCGCTTCATGAACAGCCTGATCGTGGCGATCATCAGTACGGTGATTGCAGTCTCGATGGGTACAATCACCGCCTATGGCTTCTCGCGCTTCAAGATGCCCGGGGAGGCGGACTGGCTTTTCTTCATCCTGTCAACGCGCATGCTGCCGCCCATTGTCGTGGCGATCCCGATGTACCTGATGTACCGCGTGGTCGGGCTAAATGATTCCCATATCGGCCTGATAATCCTTTACACGGCGTTCAACCTGTCCTTCTCGGTCTGGCTGATGAAGGGGTTCATGGATGAAATTCCCAAAGAATATGAAGAAGCCGCGCTGGTGGATGGCTACACCCGCATGCAGTCCTTCTTCAAGATCGTGCTGCCCGAGGCAGTGACGGGCATCGCCGCCACATCTGTGTTCTGCTTCATCACGGCCTGGAACGAATATGCCTTCGCGCTCATCATGACAAATCGCAGGGCCCAGACCACACCGCCATTCATTCCAAGCCAGGTTGGCTCGGGCCTGATCGACTGGACGGTCATTGCAGCCGGAACGTTGCTCTTCATCATCCCGGTTGCTGTCTTCACCTTCATGCTTCGCAACCATCTTCTTCGCGGCGTGACTTTCGGCGCAATCCGCAAATAGGGGGATCAAATGGGTTTTCGTGAAATGAGCGTGAAATATTTCGAACCGGCCTCGATCTGGACCATGGTCTTCGGGATCATCGCCCTTTGCCAGCCGATAAACCTGACATTGCACAGCTATGGCGTGACGATCATCCTGATCGGTCTTGTCGGCTTCAACGTCTTTTCGAAAATCAAACCCCTCCCGTCCAAGGAATAATTGTCCGCAAATGGCAGAGATCATCCTCAAGGACATCGAGAAGTATTTCGGGTCTGCATACGTCATCCGCAAGCTGAACCTGACGATCAAGCACCGCGAGTTCGTGGTACTGCTGGGGCCTTCGGGCTGCGGCAAGACAACAACGCTGCGCGCGATTGCCGGTCTTGAAGAAATCGACAAGGGCGAAATCCTGATCGACGGCAAGCCGGTTCAAAGCCTTGAAGCCGGCGACCGCGACATCGCATTCGTGTTCCAGCTTTTTGCGCTTTATCCGCACCTGACAGCCTATGAAAACATTGCCTTTCCGTTGCGGGCGATGCGCGAGAGCAAACAGGATATCGACAAGAAGGTGAGGGCGGTTGCCCGCACACTTCAGATTGAACACCTTCTGGACAAGCGCCCGTCATCGCTGGCAGGCGGCGACATGCAACGCGTCGCCATTGGCCGTGCACTGGTGCGTAGGCCGCAGGCGATGCTGATGGACGAGCCGATGGGCGCGCTGGATGCAAAGCTTCGCGAAGAAATGCGCACAGAGCTCAAGCGGCTGCATCTGGAGAATGAGGCGACCACCGTCTACGTCACCCACGATCAGGTCGAGGCCATGTCGATGGCCGACCGGATCGCCATCATGAACGACGGGATATTGCAGCAGGTGGGTACACCCGATGAGGTCTATCACCATCCGGCAAACCTGTTTGTGGCGCAGTTTGTCGGAAGTCCTGTGATGAACATTGCGCCCGCTGCAATCAGCACGAAGGGCAAGGTTCTTGAAGTCAGCCTCGACAGTTCGCTGCAGGGTTTTGAGTTTCCGGTTGAACTGGCCGCGCAGATCGAGGCTTCGCCGGCAAAGGGTGATCTTGTGCTGGGCATTCGCCCGGAAGGCGTGTTGCTGGCCGATACGCAGAAGGACGGATTTGTTCCCTCTCATGTCCATCTGATTGAGCCGTTGGGAGCCTACGACATTGTTGATCTGAAGTTCGGATCGTCCATGCTGCGGGCAAGGAGCAAGAGCGGGTTTGCCAAGAAGACGGGCCAACAAATATGGGTTCGGCTCGATCCCTCGCAGACCCATTTCTTCAATTCAAAGTCAGGCGAATCCCTGCACATAAGGCTTGGCAATGGCGCACATTAGGTTTCAATCGGTCACCAAGAAATTCGGCAACAACACAGCGCTGGATTCACTTGACCTCGACGTTGCAGATGGCGAGTTCTTCGTCTTGCTGGGGCCTACGGGAGCAGGCAAGACCACAGCTTTGCGCCTGATCGCCGGATTGGACGTCCCTGACAACGGGACGATCGAAATTGCGCAGGAAGATGTGCGAGACCGAACCGCAGCTGAGCGCGACGTTGCGCTGGTGTTTCAATACTACTCCCTTTATCCGCGCTACACGGTCCGGCAGAATCTGGAGTTTCCATTGCGCTCGCGCACGCGCAACTTCACCAAAGCCGAAATTGATGCGCGCGTTGACAAGGCAGCCAGTACCCTGCGGATCGGCCATTTGATGGACCGAAAAACGGACCGCTTGTCCGGCGGTGAAATGCAGCGTGTCTCTATTGGCCGGGCAATCGTTCGCGAGCCGCGTGCATTCCTGATGGACGAGCCTTTGTCCAACCTTGATGCCAAGCTGCGCGAAGCGTTGCGATCGGAACTGAAAGAGCTGCAAATTCGCCTGAAAGCGACGTTCATTTTCGTGACCCACGACCAGGTCGAGGCCATGTCAATGGGCGACAAGGTGGCCGTGCTGAACAAGGGCAAGCTGGTTCAGGTGGGAACACCATGGGAAATCTACAACCGCCCGCGCGATCTCTTCGTAGCCAGCTTCGTCGGCTCGCCGTCGATGAACTTGTTGCCTGGTTCGGTATCCGGCTCCCTTTGCAGCCTGTTTGGCGGTGCGCAGAAATTGAAGCTTCCGTCCAGCTTTGCCGGATCGGAACTGACAGTTGGCGTTCGTTCGGAAGACATTGAAATCAGCCCCGATGGACCGGTGGAAGCAGTCATTCACGACGTTGAAAATCATGGCGTGGAGAAGATCGTGACCCTTCGTGTTGGTGACGTGCTGTTGAAGGCAACAGTCGCGTCGAAAATGCCCACCATTGTCGACGCAAAGCTGAAATTCGGCATCGAACCGGACAAGGCGCACTTTTTTGAACCAACGAGCGGCGTAAACATCACCGCGTGAATTACAGGATGGAAATGACCAGATGATGCGGTTTTCGGGGCGCAGGGCAGTTGTAACAGGCGGAGCTTCAGGCATTGGGGAAGCCGTTGTCAATCGCATCCGGTCGCAGGGCGGGCAGGTTGCCGTCTGGGATCTGAATGGTCCGATCAAGGTCGACATTTCAGATTATGCATCGGTCGAAAATGCTGTGAAGGAAACAATCGCGCAAATCGGAGGCATCGACATTCTGGTCAACAGTGCCGGCATAACCGGCCCGACCGTGCCGCTCGCCGAGTTTCCGATTGATGGCTGGATGCAGGTCATGGCCGTCAACGTCAACGGGACATTTTTCACCAACCGCGCCGTGATCCCGCTGATGGTGGCTCAGGATTACGGGCGCATCGTCAACATTGCCTCGATTGCCGGCAAAGAAGGCAATCCGAACGCTTCAGGCTATTCCGCGTCGAAAGCTGCCGTGATCGGCATGACCAAGTCGTTGGCCAAGGAAGTTGCGAAGAACAATATCTCGGTCAACGTGGTTACTCCGGCCGCCGTGCGCACGCCGATCTTCGACCAGATGCCGCAGAGCCATATCGACTTCATGCTGTCGAAAATCCCGCGTGGACGCTTTGGAACCGTCGATGAAGTAGCAAATCTCGTTTGCTGGCTGGCAAGCGAGGAATGTTCCTTTTCGACAGGCGCGGTTTTTGATGCATCGGGAGGCCGGGCGACCTACTGACGCCCGCAGATATAGTCCGCCGTTTTGGCCTTTGCCACGCGGCGCAACTGGAACGGGGAGGACAAGTACCATGAAGACCGGAATGAATCTTTTGCTGTGGACGCCGCATGTCACGAGCGAACACTTTCCGATTTTGGCTGACCTGAAAAAGACCGGGTATGACACGGTCGAGATCCCGGTCTTTGAAGGAACTCCCGACCACTATGCGATGTTGGGGGCCGAACTCGACCGGCTTGGCCTTGAGCGCAGCGTTGTCAGCGTCATCGGGCCGTCGGGAAAAAATCCGCTGTCGTCCGACAAGGCGCACCGCCAGGCTGCAGTGGAGTACACCAAATGGGCTATCGATTGCACAGCCGCGCTAGGTGCCAGAACACTGGCAGGTCCAATGCATTCCGAGCTTGGATACTTCTCCGGCAATGGCGCTACCGCTGCCGAGCGCAAGAATGGCATCGCGTTTCACCGAAAGGTTGGCGACCATGCAGCGCGCAAGAATGTCCGCTTTGCCCTGGAAGCGCTGAACCGTTTCGAGTGCTACTTCCTCAACACGATGGAGCAATTGGCCGACTATCTGGATGAAGTCGATCATCCGGCGGTAAAAGCCATGTACGATACGTTCCACGCCAACATCGAGGAAAAGGATCCGGTAAAGGCGATCAAGACAATCAAGAAGCATATGATCCATGTGCACATTTCGGAAAATGACCGGGGAACACCGGGCAAGGGCCACGTGCCTTGGGAAGCGACCTACAAGGCGCTGCGTGCTGCAAAATATGATGGCTGGCTCACCATTGAGGCCTTCGGCCGTGCAATGCCTGAACTGGCGGCGGCCACTCGCGTTTGGCGCGATTTCTTTCCGACCCGCGAAAGTGTCTACCGCGAAGGCTTCAAGCAGATGAAGAATGGCTGGGCAAAGGCACAATGAGCGATGCTTCGCGCATCTATGTTGTCGGTACATGCGACACCAAGGATCGCGAGCTTCGCTATGCAGTAGAACTGATTGAAGGGGCGGGCGTGCGCACGACGCTCGTCGATGTATCAACAGGGCCGACAGAAGGCGATTGCGACATCAACGCAGCGCAAGTAGCCAATTGGCATCCTGAGGGCGCATCTGCGGTTCTGGGCCTCACCGACCGTGGCCAGGCGGTCAGTGCCATGGCGCAAGCGCTGACCCGCTTTGTGCAGTCGCGCAACGATATTGCAGGCATCATCGGCATGGGTGGTTCGGGCAATTCTTCGATTGTCACGGCTGCCATGCGTGCGTTGCCGATTGGTGTGCCCAAGGTGATGGTTTCCACCTTGGCTTCGGGAAATGTCGCGCCCTTTGTCGGGCCTTCAGACATCATGATGATGCATTCCGTCAGCGATGTTGCCGGCCTCAATGCCATCTCGCGCAAGGTCATCGGCAATGCTGCGCATGCGATTGCCGGCATGGTGCTCAACCAGGTACCCGATGTCAAAGACGGCAAACTGCCCGTTGGCATCACCATGTTCGGCGTCACAACACAATGCGTGACACAGCTTCGCGAAAGGCTGGATGCAACCTGCGAATGCTTTGTTTTCCACGCCACCGGGACCGGCGGCCAGTGCATGGAAAAGCTGGTCGACAGCGGTTATCTGGCTGCAGTGATAGACATTACCACAACCGAGGTGGCCGATTATCTTTGCGGCGGGGTTTTGCCCTGCACTGGCGACAGGTTCGGCTCCGTCATCCGCACCAAAATTCCCTACATTGGCTCGGTGGGGGCCTTAGACATGGTCAATTTCGGTGCCCGCGAAACTGTTCCCGACAAGTATGCGGCGCGTAAGTTTTACATTCACAATGCCTCGGTCACGCTGATGCGCACAACGCCCGCCGAAAACGCATCGATTGGAAAGTGGATTGTCGATCGGTTGAACGAGATGCAAGGAAAAGTGCGTTTCTTTCTGCCGCTAAAGGGCGTTTCCGCGATCGATGCCGAAGGTATGCCGTTTGCGGACAGCCAGGCAGATGACGCCCTCTTTTCTGCCATCCGTTCAGGTTGGCAGGCAGCGCCAAACCGGCAGCTCATCGAAATCGACGACCACATCAACGGCCCGAAATTTGCCGAGGCGGTTGCAAATGCATTCAGGCAAATCACGTGAGGCGGCATGGCCAGAATTGAACGATCAGTGCTTCTGGAAAAATTCCGCGAAATGGTCAGGCGTCGCCAGCCGATCATCGGAGGCGGCGCTGGCACCGGCTTGTCCGCCAAGTGCGAAGAGGCAGGGGGCATCGACCTCATCGTCATCTACAATTCCGGTCGCTACCGCATGGCCGGGCGGGGCTCGCTCGCCGGACTGATGGCATATGGCAATGCCAACGAGATCGTGCAGGAAATGGCACACGAAGTTCTGCCGGTGGTAAAACACACGCCGGTTCTGGCAGGTGTAAATGGCACCGACCCTTTTGCCCTGATGGATGACCTGCTGGACCGGCTGAAGAAGATGGGTTTTTCCGGTGTGCAGAATTTCCCCACAGTCGGCCTGTTCGACGGGATCATGCGCCGCAATCTAGAAGAGACCGGCATGGGCTACGGGCTGGAAGTGGACATGATTGCAAAGGCCCACCAGCTCGACTTGCTGACAACGCCATATGTTTTTTCTGCCGACGAGGCCGTGGCAATGGCAAAAGCAGGCGCCGACATCATCGTTGCGCACATGGGGCTGACAACTGGCGGGACGATAGGAGCTGAAACTGCGGTAAAGCTCGAACAATGCCCGGCAATCATCGATGAATGGGCGCAAGCTGCCATGAAAGTGCGCAAGGACATCATGGTGATATGCCATGGCGGCCCGATCTCCTCGCCTGCCGACGCGCAATTTGTCCTGAAGAATTCGCACCACATTCACGGTTTTTATGGCGCAAGTTCAATGGAACGGCTGCCAACGGAAATTGCCCTGACGGAGCAGACGCGCTCGTTCAAATCCATCTCGTTTTAGGAGACTGCCATGGCACGCGCCTACGCCAGCGCCATCATCAAGGCCCCCATCGAAACGGTGTGGAGCATGATACGCAATTTCAACGGCCTGCCGGACTGGGTGCCGATCGTTGCTGATTCCAAGATCGAGGGCGGCCTTGATGCCGACGTTGTGGGATGCGTACGCTCGTTTCACACCAAGGATGGCGGCCACATCCGCGAACGGCTGCTAACCCTTGATGATGCAAACCACACCTTCGCCTACAATTTCGAAAAGCCGGCCTTTCCGGTGAAGAACTACATCGCCACCGTCAAGCTGATGCCGGTTACCCACACCGACCAGACCTTCGCGCAGTGGGAAGCGGTGTTTGACGAGGCGCCGGGCGATGAGGGCAAATATGTCGCCATCATTTCGAAGGATGTTTTTGCTGCCGGCTGGAAGGCACTCAACGAAAAGATCAATCGCGAAAAGCCACCAAAGCCGCAGGACAGTGTGTGCTGGAAAGCATGGGCTCCCAACAAGGTCTGGACCTCGCGCGTCATGAAAGCGCCCGTTGAAGACGTATGGAGCGTCATGCGCGATTTCGCCGGCATGGGTGGATGGCATGACGAAATCACGAAAATGAAAATGCTGAACAAGGCCCGCTCCGACAAGGTATCGGGCGTGCGTGATTTCTACTTTGGCGAAGGCCATCTCAACGAGGAACTGCTGTCGCTGTGCGACCAGACCCGGTCTTTCCTCTACCGCATTACCAAGTCTGAAATTTCCTGGATGAACTATGTTTCCGGGCCAAGGCTTTGGCCGGTCACGGCGGACAATTCCACTTTCGGTGTGTGGACCGGCGACTGGGTAGCAAGCCCCCAGGACGACCTGACCTTGATTCCCGGCACCGAAAGCAACGTCTACCAACGGGCCTTTGCTACGCTGGAAAAGAAGCTGAAAGCACGCAAAAGCACCTGAATTTCAAATCACGAAAATCTGGAGGAACACACCATGGCATCAACCATCAAGGGACCGGCGATTTTTCTTGCGCAGTTTGCTGGTGACGCAGCTCCGTTCAATTCGCTGCCTGCAATCACAAAATGGGCGGCCGGGCTTGGCTACAAGGGCGTGCAGATCCCCACATGGGATGCGCGGCTTTTTGATCTTGCGAAAGCGGCAACATCAAAGACCTACTGCGACGAAGTGAAGGGCATCTGCAAGGACGCAGGTGTCGAAATCACCGAGCTTTCCACCCATCTTCAAGGCCAGCTGATTGCGGTCAATCCGGCTTATGATCTGGCGTTTGACGCATTCGCGCCAAAGGAAGTGCATGGCAATCCCAAAGCCCGGCAGGCATGGGCGCACGAACAGCTGATGTTTGCGGCAAAAGCCTCACGCAATCTGGGGCTGGACTGCATGGTGTCGTTTACCGGTGCGCTGGCGTGGCCCTATGTTTATCCATGGCCGCAGCGGCCCGAGGGTTTGATAGAAGAGGCGTTCAAGGAACTGGCCAAACGCTGGAAGCCGATCCTCAATGCGTTTGACGAAGTCGGCGTTGACGTCGCCTACGAAATCCACCCGGGCGAAGATGTTTTCGACGGTGCAACGTTCGAAATGTTCCTCGATGCATTGAAGGGACACAAGCGCTGCACGATCAACTACGATCCTTCGCACTTTGTGCTGATGCAGCTTGACTACCTGGCATTCATCGACATCTACCACGAGCGTATCAAGGCGTTCCATGCCAAGGACGCCGAGTTCAACCCGGATGGCCGCCAGGGCGTTTACTCGGGATACCAGCCTTGGATCAGCCGGGCAGGGCGCTTCCGTTCGCTTGGTGACGGTCAGGTGGATTTTGCCAGCATCTTCTCAAAACTCGCGCGGTACAATTACAAGTCCTGGGCGGTGCTGGAATGGGAATGCTGCCTGAAACACCCCGAAGACGGCGCAGCTGAAGGCGCACCTTTCATCCACAATCACATCATCCGCGTTACCGAAAAGGCGTTTGACGATTTTGCCGGTGGTGAGCGTGACCAGAAGCAGATCGAAAAAATGCTGGGTCTTTGAAGACACAGGACAACCGGGAGATTGGCCATGGAGCGCATGGGGCAGGTGATACGGCTCAAAGCCGAGATCATTGATGAGTACAAGAAAATCCATGCCGCTGCATGGCCGGCGGTTCTCAAGGCAATTTCGGATTCAAACATCGCCAACTACACGATTTTTCTCAAAGAACCCGAGAACCTGCTGTTTGCCTATTGGGAATATCACGGCACTGATTTTGCGGCCGACATGGCAAAGATGAAACTCGTCCCGCAAATGCTGGAATGGTGGAAAATCACCGATCCCATGCAAATCCCGTATGAAAGCCGCAAGCCGGGCGAATGGTGGGCGCGCATGGAAGACGTCTTCCACACGGATTGAAGCTAGTCCACTTTGGCTTTTCGCAGCACTTTCCAAGTGGCAATCGCAAGGCCGAACAATGCCGCAGCTGCAAGCCACGACATGATGTGAAACGCGTCCATGAACGCGGCACGGGCGGGCTCCAGAAGCTCAGGCCCGCCGCCGGGCAGTTTTCGCGCGGCGGCCACCGCTCCCGGCAATGATGTGCCGGCGATTGCCGCATCGCTGCCTGAAAGGCCAGGCACAACAACATCGAGCATTTGCAACCGGTAAATCGCTGTCATCAGGCTGCCGAGCATGGCAACGCCCAGCGCGCCGCCAAGTTCTGCCCCGGTCTCCGACATGGCCGAGGCGATGCCTGCCTTCTCAACGGGCGCAGAGCCGACGATGAAATTGGTCGTCAGTGAAATCACCGGCGTGAAGCCGACGCAAAAAACCAGA
>JBGSNX010000083.1:0-64388 GCA_041739465.1 Salaquimonas sp. | reverse complement strand
GGCCGTGCTTCCCGGAATGCTGGAGCGCGGCGACGGGGCGATCATCAACATGTCCTCGGTCGCATCCTCGATCAAGGGCGTGCCGAACCGCTTTGTCTATTCGCTGACCAAGGCGGCGGTGATTGGCCTCACAAAATCCGTTGCCGCCGACTATGTGACGAGGGGCGTTCGCTGCAACGCAATTTGCCCCGGCACGGTGGAAAGCCCCTCGCTTGGCGAGCGCCTCAAGGCGACCGGCGACTATGAAGCGGCGATGAAGGCATTTGTCGCCCGCCAGCCAATGGGCAGGCTTGGCAAGCCCGAAGAAATCGCCCAGCTTGCCATCTATCTGGCAACCGCTCCTTACACCACTGGCCAGGCCCACATCATCGATGGTGGCTGGGCACTTTGAAGCACAAAGCTGGTGATTCCCAACCAGAACTGAGCCGGAATTTTCGCTGAGGAGTGAGCAACTTCCAGACTCTGTTTTCTGGTTCATGTCTGCGCCAAGGCACTATTGGTCTTTTTCCTTTTCTTTGCCGCAGCGGCTGAGATTGGCTTGAAGCGGAAGCTTTCGTGTCCGGCTTCAAGAAATTCCCCATGACTGGCTGTTCGTTTCGTTAGGCATCGACATCATGTACGAAGCGGTGCCCGCCCGGCCCTTAAGCGCGCATTGTCGGCTCGACATCGGCCAGCCGCGGGTGAACCTTGCTGCGGCTCTTCATAGGGCTAAAGCCGTGGACTCGCCGCCCAACAACACAAAAAGCTGCATCGTTTTTTGTGTGCCAACATTCCTCTCACCAGTATTCGGTTCCAGGGGCACCCTTGATGCGGCCCTCAAGGTTGGGGGTAACCCAGCCGCCATAAAAATCGCCCGGCTGTGGAATGACCCGGGTGTTGCCCACCCAGGCGCCTTCCATCTTTCCGGCATAAAATGCGATGTATCCCGCAAGTCCGGCAAAATCAGCGGTTGGCTGGTCATAGCTCCATGCAGCACGCTGAACGGCAATACCCTTGGCCGCCACATCAAAGTAGCGCGCAACGCCCTTCCACTCGCAAAAGCTGCTGCCCTCCACCGGGCGCAGTAAAGCGCTTACATCGCTTCTTGGCAGATAATAAGTCGGCGCATGGTGGGTTTCCAAAACCCGCAGGGCCGAGCTTGTATCTGCCACCCATTCGCCGCCAAGGCGAATGGTGATGCGGTGCGGCACCATCTCCAAACGAGGCGGGCGAGGATAGGATTGCACATTTTCAGGTGGCAGTTCGCTCATGTCAGTTCCAACTCCTGCAAAATGACCGGGATTTTGTCTTTTACCTTGAAAAAGCCGCTGCTGGCGTGGGGCCAGATCGCCTTGTCCCATCCACGCTGCCATTTGCAAACCACGATGTCCCGTCTGGCAAGCGCCGCTTCAGCCTCCCGCAGCCAGTCACGCAACGGACCTATCGGAACATAGGGCGTGACTACTTGGCGAACACCAGCACGCGCCGCCCAACTGACAAAATTGTCCGGTGAATTGGCCTGCAACTGATCGGCCTGGATTTTGCGGACTATTTGCGTGCGGGCGGCGGCAGCGATAGCGGCGCCATTGTCGGGCACCAGCTTTGCAGCACCGGCGCAAAGCGGTTATTCGTCACCTTGAACCCGGCATTTGCCGGGCAATCTGGCGGGCCTGTAGCTCAATGGTCAGAGCCGGCGGCTCATAACCGCTTGGTTGGGGGGTTGAGGCCCTCCGGGCCCACCGCCATCCTCAATTTTGTGCGACGCAACAAGAATCCAGCTTCCCGCAACCGCATGCTGTTGCTAAAGAGCGCGCAGGGTACCAACCGGGCACAAACCGGTTTGTGGGCCAAAGCATTTGTAGCGGGGATTTTCACACCATGCACAAGGTTCATGATTCAGCCAAGTCAGCGCTCGATGGACTGCTTTTCGATGGCATGTTCATCGCATCGGGCGGGTTTGGCCTGTGCGGCATTCCGGAATTGCTGATAGCCGCAATCCGCGATGCCGGAACAAAGGGGCTGACAGTAGCTTCCAACAATGCCGGTGTGGACGGGTTTGGCCTCGGCGTGCTGCTGGAAACGCGGCAGGTGAAGAAGATGATATCTTCTTATGTCGGAGAGAATGCCGAATTCATGCGGCAGTACCTTTCCGGCGAACTTGAGCTGGAATTCAATCCGCAAGGCACGCTTGCAGAACGGATGCGGGCAGGCGGGGCAGGAATACCCGGCTTTTACACCCGTACTGGCGCTGGAACAGTGATTGCCGATGGCAAGGAGCACAAGGAATTTGACGGCCAGACCTACATTCTGGAGCGCGGCATCGTAGCTGACCTTTCAATCGTAAAAGCTTGGAAGGCCGATCCCAGTGGCAATCTGATTTTCCGCAAGACCGCCCGCAATTTCAATCCGCCTGCAGCCACCTGCGGCAAGGTTTGCGTAGCCGAGGTCGAGGAAATCGTACCACTCGGCAGCCTTGATCCCGACAGCATCCATCTGCCCGGCATTTACGTGCACCGGCTGATCCAGGGTGAGCACGAAAAACGCATCGAACAGCGCACAGTGCGCAAGCGCGCATAAGGAGGCTTGAAAAATGGCATGGGACCGCAACCAGATGGCCGCTCAGGCGGCGAAGGAACTCAAGGACGGCATGTACGTGAACCTTGGCATCGGGATTCCGACCTTGGTGGCAAACTACATCCCGCAAGGAATGGAAGTGACGCTGCAATCGGAAAACGGAATGCTGGGCATGGGTCCGTTCCCTTATGAAGGCGAGGAAGATGCCGACCTCATCAATGCCGGCAAGCAGACGATCACCGAACTGCCGCAGACGGCGTTCTTTGACAGTGCGCAGTCCTTTGCGATGATCCGCGGCGGGAAGATCGCCATGGCGATCTTGGGCGCAATGGAAGTTTCGGAAGAAGGCGACCTTGCCAACTGGATGATCCCCGGCAAGCTGGTAAAGGGCATGGGCGGGGCGATGGATCTTGTCGCCGGCGTCAAGCGTGTCGTTGTCGTGATGGATCACACGTCAAAGCATGGCGAATCCAAGGTCTTGAAAGCCTGTACACTGCCGTTGACCGGCAAGGCGGTCGTCCACCGCATCATTACCAATCTGGGTGTGTTGGACGTTGTGCCGGGCGGGCTGAAGATCGTCGAACTGGCCGATGGTGTGAGCGAAAGCGAAATGCGCGAAGCAACCGAAGCAGCCATCGTTGGATAAGTCCAGAAGGGGCATGTTTGGAAACCTGCTATCGTGGTTGCCAAAGCGCCCAAGGACCCCAATTGAAGTTGGCGGTTCGCATGCCGCGTCGAATGCCTTGGAGTATGTCAAAGTGACCATCGAAAACAGTGCCGTTCTGGCCAGCCTGAAATCCGTTCGCGGTCCGGGCGGAGACGGCAACATCGTTGATCTGGGGCTGGTATCGGAAATATTTTCCGCTGATGGCAAGGTCTATTTCTCGATCACCGTGCCTTCGGACAAAGCTGAGAAAATGGAGCCGATGCGGCTGGCAGCAGAGCGGGCGGTGGCAGCAATGCCGGGCGTAAGCAAAGCGGTGGTGACGTTGACCGCCGCGAAGTCGGCTGCGCAATCGCGTGCGCCGCAACCAGCGCCGACCGGTCATTCGCATGCAGGACATTCTCACGCGGGGCATCCGCATACTGCACCGCAAGGCAAAGGGGCAATTCCCTCAAAGACCGGCATTGCTGGCATCGGCTCGATCATTGCGGTCGCTTCAGGCAAGGGCGGGGTGGGCAAGTCCACCACAGCGGTCAATTTGGCGCTGGCGATGAAGGCAAACGGCCTGCGGGTTGGTGTCCTTGATGCCGACATTTATGGTCCTTCGATGCCGAAATTGCTCGGCATTTCGGGCAAGCCGCAACAAGGCGAAGGCCGCCGCATGAAGCCGATGGATGGCTATGGCATGCCGGTGATGTCGATGGGTTTCCTTGTCGAGGAAGATACACCGATGATCTGGCGCGGGCCGATGGTGATGTCGGCCCTGACGCAGATGTTGCGCGAGGTGGACTGGGGCCAGCTTGACGTGCTGATTGTCGACATGCCACCAGGCACTGGCGATGCGCAACTGACCATGGCGCAGCAGGTTCCGCTGGCCGGTGCTGTTATAGTTTCAACACCACAGGATCTGGCGCTGATTGACGCGCGCAAAGGCCTCAACATGTTCAAGCGGGTGGAAGTACCCGTGCTCGGAATTGTCGAGAACATGAGCTATTTCATCGCGCCGGACACTGGCAAACGCTACGACATTTTCGGCCATGGTGGTGCGAAAGCCGAAGCAATACGGCTAGGCGTGCCGTTTCTGGGCGAAGTACCGCTGGAAATGATCATCCGTGAAACATCCGACAAGGGCTTGCCAATCGTGGTTTCCGATCCGACCGGACCCAATGCCCAGATTTACCGCGACATTGCGCACAAGGTTTGGGCCGGTGTGGCGGCAACCCAAAGTGACGGTCCTTCCATCGTTTTTGAGTGAGCTTTGGCCCTAGCCCTGCGGTGTCATCGCCTTGCGCGCCTGTGCGCGCTCGATGCCCAGTTTTCGCTCGCGGAACACTATGAAGAGACCGGCAGCAACAATGAGTGCTGCGCCAGCCAGCATGGTGAAGGTGGGAACCTCGCCAAAGATGAAAAACCCAACTGCAAGCGCCAGCAGCATTGAGGAGTATTCGAACGAAGCGATCACTGCCGTTTCTGCGTGACGGTAGCTTTCGGTGAGCAGGATCTGGCCAAGCCCGCCAAGAAAGCCGCTTGTGACCAGCAAAGCCGCTTCCTTGGGTTCGGGCACAACCCAGCCAAATGGCAAGGTCGTCAGGGACAATGTGGCGGCAGTTACCGAAAACCAGAAGACTATCGCTGCTGTCCGCTCATTGGTGACCAGCTTGCGCACGAAAACCTGCGCCAGCGCGGCGAATATCGCGCCCAGAAGGGCCATCAGCGCACCGATCGCCAGGATCGGCGGCAAGCCTGCGCTACGAAACACAGTGAGGTTCGGGTACAGCACGATCATCACGCCGACGAGGCCGATTGCGACGGCGCTGAGGCGGAAAACGCGCAATTGCTCGCCGAGGAACATCGCCGCCAGAATTGTTGCAATCAGCGGGGCCGCATAGCCGATTGCGATGGCTTCGGGGAACGGCAGCAGTCCGAGCGAGGTGAAGCCGAACCCCATCGCCAGCACCCCGACCAGCCCGCGGAAAAAATGCCCGGCCGGATTGGATGTTTTGAGCCCTGAAGGGAGTTCGCGGCGCCAGGCGAGCCAGGCGACAATCAGCGGAATGGCAAAGAACGAGCGAAAGAAGACTGCTTCGCCGGGGGGAATGTGCTGTGCGGTGGACTTGATCAGCGCGCCCATGGCCGTGAAGACAGCCACGGAGCTGATCTTCATGGCAATGCCAGCAAGTGGATTTGCCTCGGGGCTACGGTGATCTGTTGGCATTGGTTCAACCTGACCTGCTTCACCAAGGGCTACCATGTCGAAGCTGGGCGGCAACAGCATATTTGCAGAATTTTTTTCAACCCGGAGAATCCTGCTTCCCAAATGACACAATCAAGCCCTAAGGTTTTTCCCATCCGGTTCCCATGGGGCATGGGCTTCGGACAGGGGCAGGCGATTTCGTTTCCAAAGGGAGCTTTTCATGCGGTCCTCGTTCGGTGTTGTGCTGGCTTTTGCTGCCACGCTTTTTTCCACCCATTCCTTCGCACAAACCGCGCCCCGCGATGTGGAAGTGACAATCACCGAAAACACCGATTACCCCGGCTTCGATTTACGAGCGGAGAAAGACATCTCGCTTGAGGAGTGCCAGCAGGCTTGCGTCGACGATGCCCAGTGCAAGGCATTCACCTACAACACCAAAGTCAAATGGTGCTTTCTCAAGAGCGATTTCCGCGAAACGACGGCCTTCAACGGGGCCATTGCCGGCAAGCTGGTTGAGAAAGTCCGCGAAGCTGATCTGGGCGCACCACCTGCACTCGATTTCCTGCCCCGCGGGGCCGCCGACGAAGCTCGGCTTTTCCTGCGTCGCGCCACAAAGGCTGGCGAGCGTGACGACCTTGAGCCGACAGCGGACCTGATGGCTTCGCTGCGAACTGCAATGATTACCCGAAACCTTGAAGCGGCAGAGCCCCTGGCGGCTGAAACGCTGGGCAGCGATTTGCAGAACCTTGACAACTGGAACGAATTTGTCCGGATGGCGGGCGAATATGCCCGCTCCGACGCAGAAGGCAGCTACCGGATGCGCGATCACGCCATCAGCGCAGCAATCAATGCCTATCTTTTGACACGGACAGCTTCGACGCGCGCCGCTGCGCTGGCCGAACTTTCACGCGCCCTTGAAACCCGTTCCGATTACCGAGCGGCATTGAGCGGCTACAAGAAGAGCCTGAAGTTGCAGGACGCACCTGCGGTTTCCTATGCTTTCCGCGAATTGCGCAAGGCGCGCGGATTTCGTGTGACGGGAAACAGCATCGAGGCTGACAATACAAGTCCGCGTGCCTGCATCGATTTTTCTGAAAATCTGGTCAAAAAGGGCGTCGACTATTCCAGCTACGTGACAGTTGACGGCAAGCCGGGCGCACTCGACGTGGGGACGAGCCGCATCTGTGCCGAGGGGCTTGAACACGGCAAGAGCTACCAGATTGCGGTGCGCGCTGGTTTGCCCTCAACCGTGGATGAATCACTGGAAGAGCCGGTGGTCATCAATGCCTATGTACGGGACCGTTCACCTGCGGTGCGTTTCACCGGTGAAAACTTTGTGCTTCCCGGTGCAGCGCGTCAGGGCATTCCGGTGATCGGCATCAATGCAGACACTGCCAATCTGGAATTGTACCGGGTTGGCGACCGCTCGATTGCCTCGCTGCTCTCCCAGTCAAAATTCCTCAAGCAACTTGAAGGCTATAGCGTTGAACAGGTGCGCGACGAGCTTGGCAGCCCGGTCTGGGAAGGCAAGCTTGATCTCGAGCGCCAATTGAACCGCGAGACGGCCACGAGCCTGCCGCTCGACAAGGTTTTGCCAAACCGCGAGCCCGGCATCTATGTACTGACAGCCACGGTGGAAGGCGCTGAGGCGGACAGCTGGGAGCCGCGCGCTACGCAATGGTTCCTGGTATCCGACATCGGCCTTTCAACCTTTCAGGGTACGGACGGCCTCGCTGTATTCACCCGTTCGCTGGACAGTGCGAAGGCGATGGACGCGGTTGATCTGACCCTGGTTGCCCGTAACAACGAGGTGCTTGGCAAGGCCACCACCGATGCCACCGGTGTGGCGCGTTTCGAGGCAGGTTTGCTACGCGGAAATGCGGGGCAGGCACCGGCGGCGATAACGGCCCGAAAGGCGGGAGCCAAGGGCGAGGACTATGTGTTCCTTGATCTTTCGCGTGCTGGCTTTGACCTTTCTGACCGCGGGGTGACCGGGCGCGAAGCACCAGGTCCGGTTGACATCTACACATACACAGACCGCGGAATTTACCGGCTTGGCGAAACCGTGCATGCAATGGCACTGGCGCGCGATGATACTTCAACAGCCGTTGACGGCCTGCCGCTGACCATCGTCTTTGAACGCCCGGACGGCGTTGAGGCCACGCGCATCGTTTCTTCAAACCCGAAGACCGGCGGGCACTTGGCTGAATTTGAGCTTCCAACCAACGGCATGCGCGGCGTTTGGAAAATGCTGGTCCTGACAGATCCCGATGCCGACCCTGTTTCAGAGAAGCTGTTCCTCGTTGAAGATTTCTCGCCCGACCGCATCGAGTTCGACCTAGCGAGCACGACCAAGACCATCACCGAAGAGGCCCCCGCCGTTTTCAGTGTTGATGGCAGGTTCCTGTATGGCGCTCCGGCAAACAATCTGGCGCTTGAAGGCGAAATGCGCCTGAAAACCGCCCGTACCCTTGAAGCCGTGCCGGGCTATTTCTTCGGCCTCGTTGAAGAAGAAGACAATGGCTCCGAGAGTCGCCCCATTGCTGATCTGCCGCGCACTGATGACGATGGAAAGGCCAGCTTTGAAGCTTCGCCCGGTGTATTGCCCGTGACAACAAGGCCGCTGGTGGCAGAACTTGCCCTGCGCATGCGCGAAGATGGCGGGCGGGCCGTCGAGCGAAAACTCTCGATCCCGGTAGCGCCGCAGTCGGCCATGATCGGGGTAAAACCTGATGCTGGCGAAGGAAGCGTATCTGAAAATTCTGATGCGACTTTCCGGATCGTAGCGCTTGATCCAACTGGAAATCGCGCCGAAGCCAAGGGGCTGAAATGGACACTTTACCGGCTGGAGCAGGACTACCAATGGTACCGCGACGGTTCGTACTGGCGCTATGAAGCCAACCAGATTTCGGTGCCGCAGCAGACCGGCGTTGTGGACGTGACTGCTGCTGACCCGGCGGCTGTTAATGTGCCCGTGACCTGGGGCAAATACCGCTTCGAAATCGTTTCTGCAGATGAGTCCGGACCGGCCACCAGCCATGATTTTGATGCCGGCTATTATGTTGCTGAACAATCAGCTGAAACCCCGGAAGCATTGCAGGTGGCGCTGGACCGCGAGAAGTATGTACCCGGCGAGACTGCAAAGCTGCGTGTCTCGGCACGTTTTGCCGGTGAGTTGCAGGTTGCAATCGGCGCCGATCGGTTGGTGCAGATCATTGAGGTTTCGGTTCCAGAGGGTGCCAGCGAAGTTGAAGTTCCGGTCAAAGGCGAGTGGGGCGCGGGGGCCTATGTAACGGCAACGCTTTTCCGGCCCGGTTCGGCGCAGCAAAGCCGGATGCCGATGCGGGCAATCGGCACGATCTGGCTGCAAATTGTACCTGACAGCCGCGAATTGAAGGTGGCGCTGGCGCTGCCCGAAAAAACCCGCCCTGGCGAACGGCTGCAA
Organism: Salaquimonas sp.; assembly: GCA_041739465.1. Lineage (GTDB taxonomy): Bacteria > Pseudomonadota > Alphaproteobacteria > Rhizobiales > Rhizobiaceae > BOKV01. The sequence continues at coordinate 55,532 of JBGSNX010000083.1, read as the reverse complement.
ATTCCGGTCACGGTCAGCGGCATGGGCACAGGTGAAACGGCTCATCTCACGGTCGCGGCTGTGGATGTTGGCATTTTGAACCTGACCCGTTTCAAGGCACCCGATCCGGTTGGATGGTACTTCGGCCAGCGGCAGTTGGGCCTCGAAATCCGCGACCTTTATGGCAATCTGATTGACGGTTCGCTTGGCAATTTCGGTGCAGTGCGAACCGGTGGCGACGGGCCTGGGCTTTCAGCGGAAGGAAGTCCGAAAGAGGAAAAGCTGCTCTCGCTGTTTTCAGGCATAGTCACGACGGACGCGCAAGGCCAGGCCGTCATCGAATTTGATCTGCCGGAGTTCAATGGTACGGCGCGGGTCATGGCTGTTGCCTGGAGCAAGTCGTCAATTGGTTCGGCAACCGGCGATGTGATCATTCGCGATCCGGTGGTGCTGACTGCCAGCCTGCCAAAAGTTCTGGCGCCGGGCGACAAGGCGCAAGCTGTGTTCGAGATTGCAAACACCGACGGGCCGGCTGGCGAATACCAATTGGCGCTGGCAGCATCGGGCGGACTGGAAACCGGCGAATTTGTGCCCTCGGTGACATTGGCGCAAGGCGAGCGCAAGACGCTCTCCTTGCCGCTGCGCGCAACTGCGCCCGGAACCGGGCAATTGACCATAACTGCCACCAATGGCGATGCGGTGCTTGCCTCGCGCACGCAACTTGTCACCATTCGCCCGGCGACCTTGCCGGTCACCACGCGTATGGAAATTCCCGTGGCTGCCAATGGTTCATTGGCCATCAACAGCGAATTGCTGGCCCAGTCCTGGCGCGAAGGGGCGCAAGTAAGCGTCAATCTGTCGAGGACGCCCGGCTTCAACGTGGCTTCGCTGCTGACCCAGCTCGACCGCTATCCTTATGGATGCGCCGAGCAAACCACCAGCCGGGCGCTGCCACTGCTTTATCTCTCGGACCTTGATGCGCCAAAGGAATTGCTTGAAACGGCAGACCTGAAAGAACGTGTCGACGGTGCGGTACGCCGGGTGCTTTCCTACCAGTCATCCAGCGGATCCTTCGGCCTTTGGGGGCCGGATGATCGCGACATGTGGCTTGATGCCTATGTTACCGACTTCCTGACGAGGGCGCGCGAAAAGGGCTATGTTGTTCCCGAGCAGGCGATGCGCCTTGCAGTTACCAATCTGCAAAACAAGCTTGGCTACAATGACGACATTGCTGCCGAGGGCAACGCAATCGCCTATTCGCTCTATGTTCTAGCGCGCAACCGCATGGCTTCTGCAGCAGACCTTCGCTACTACGCCGACACCAAGCTGGAAGAGTTTGTATCCCCGCTGGCTCGTGCACACATCGCTGCGGCGCTGTCGTTGTACAATGAAGTGGAACGTGCCGAGCGCATCTACCGCTCCGCGCTGGAACTGGCTTCCGGCACGCCGCACACATCATCGGGCTATGATTACGGCTCGAAGTTGCGCGACGGGGCGGCCATGCTGGCTCTGGCATCGGAAACCCGTCCGGTTCCGCAGCAGGTGCCGGCCATGATGGACTTCATGGTCCGCGAGCTTGCCACGCGCAAATACACCTCCACGCAAGAACAGGCATGGATGCTGCTCGCTGCACGCGCAGCGCAGGAGATGAATGCTGAACTCAGCCTCACCGTGAACGGTGAAGCCCGCAAAGGCGCGCTGGCCATGACGCTATCGGGCGATGATGCGGCCAACGCGCCCATCAACATTGGCAACCCCAATGGTGAAGCACTGACGGCTGTTGTTACAACGCTTGCTTCTCCGCTGGAGCCGTTGGCGGCGGGGGGTGACGGCTTCAACATTTCGCGCGAATTCTACACGCTGGATGGCGAGATCGCTGACATCACCCAGGCAGTGCAGAACGAGCGGTATGTCGTTGTGCTGACTGTCGAGGAAACCCAGGAAGATTCGTCCCGTGTGCTTGTCACCGATCTTTTGCCGGGCGGCCTTGAAATCGACAATCCCCGGCTGGTGCAAAGTGCCGAGCTTGAAGCATTCTCATGGCTGGGCGAACTGGAAGTCGCGCACAGCGAGTTTCGTGCTGACAGGTTTGTGGCAGCCCTCAATCGAAGCGGCGAGGATGACCGCAGTTTCTCGGTTGCCTACGTGGTTCGCGTGGTGACACCGGGCGACTACACAATGCCCGCTGCAACAGTCGAAGACATGTACCGGCCGGAACTTTCTGCACGCACCGCCACCGGCTTCATGCAGGTGAAGGCAGCGCAGTGAGCGAACCTGCCGCAAAGAGCAGAGTGCAACGCGTCGCTTGGCGCGGCGCCTGGACAGCCGCAGGGATGGCCGTTGCCGTCACTGTCGGCCTGTTTGCACTTGATCGGCTGGACCGCGCCTTTCCGCCCCCACTGGAAATTGCCCAAGGCTTTTCGCGCGAGGTTGCCGACCGCAATGGCGAACCGCTGCGTGTTTTTGCCAACGAGCAAGGGCGCTGGCGGCTGAAGGCCGATCTTGCGCGCACCGACCCCCAGTTCGTTGCCATGCTGATCGCTTATGAAGACAAGCGGTTTTACGACCATCGCGGCGTTGACCCCCTGGCAATGCTCAGATCGTTCGGGCAATTGCTGCAGCATGGCCGCATCGTTTCAGGCGGCTCAACCATCACCATGCAAGTAGCAAGGCTGGTTGAGCCCCGCGATGAGCGCTCCCTGGTTGCCAAGGCCCGGCAGGCGCTGCGCGCATTGCAAATCGAGCGACGCTTGTCGAAGCATGAAATTCTGGAACTTTACCTGACCCTTGCGCCTTATGGCGGCAACCTTGAGGGCATCCGCGCAGCATCGCTTGCATGGTTCGGGCGTGAGCCGCGCAGGTTGACGCTTGCGCAATCGGCACTGCTGGTGGCCTTGCCGCAATCGCCCGAAGCGCGCCGTCCGGACCGCCATCTGGAAAATGCGCAACGAGCGCGCGAAAGGGTGGTTGCGCGGATGGTGCGTGCCGGCATTCTCAGCCAGAGGGAAGCAGAAGAAACAACCCGAGCCACAATCGCGACCGTGCGCATGGCGATGCCTTCGCTGGCGCCGCATCTTGCGCAGCTTGCCCTTGACCGGGATCCACAGAAGCTGCGGCATGAAACGACGCTGGACGCTGGTTTGCAGGCGATGCTGGAAGCGGTGGCTCGCGAGGGGGCATTGCGCAATGGGCCACGTGTTTCGGTTGCGCTGGTAGCGGCGGAAATCAGCACTGGCGAGATTGTGGCGCGTGTCGGCTCGGCCGGCTTTCTTGACGACAGCCGCTCCGGCTGGGTGGACATGACAAATGCTCTTCGCTCCCCTGGTTCGACGCTGAAGCCATTCGTTTACGGCCTTGCAATCGAGGAAGGGATCGTTGCACCTGAAACGCTGATTTCCGACCGGCCACAGGATTTTGGCGGCTATCGTCCAACCAATTTTGACATGACCTACCAGGGCGACGTCACGGTGCGCGAAGCATTGCAGCGCTCACTCAATGTGCCAGCGATCCGACTGCTTGAGGCAGTTGGCCCGTCCAGTCTGGTGCTTCGGCTCAAACGGGCAGGGGTGACACTGGCTTTTCCGCAAGGCGAAAAACCCGGCCTTTCGCTGGGCCTTGGCGGCGCGGGAATTTCGCTGGTCGATCTTGTGCAGTTGTATGCAAACCTTGGCTCCGGCAATGGCGAGCCAATTGCGCTGGGCGATGGCATCGAACGCCTGCCGGGTCCGCTTGGCGGGGCACCGATGCTTTCAAGAGTTGCAGGCTGGCATGTTGGCGACATGCTTTCGGGAATTCCCAATCCAACAGGATCGCGACCGTTGCGGATCGCCTGGAAAACCGGCACCAGTTACGGATACCGCGACGCGTGGGCAATTGGCTATGACGGCAAGCACGTCATCGGCGTGTGGGTCGGACGGGCAGACAATGGCGCAGTGCCCGGTATAACCGGTGCCACCACCGCCGGACCCATCCTGTTCGAGGCATTCGAGCGGTCTGGATTCGGGACAGAACCGCTGCCCAAGGCACCTGCCGGTGCGGTACGGATCGAACAGGCACAACTGCCCGATCCGCTGTTGCGTTTTTCTGCCGGACAATCGGTTCCCTTGTCCCCATCGAATGTTGGTGAAATGCTGCACATTGCCTTTCCGCAAAGCGGCTCGGCACTAGAAGTGCCTGCATCCATGCAAGGTGAAGTGAATCCGGTGATTGTGAAACTGCAGGGTGGACGGCCTCCGTTCCGGCTGCTCGCCAATGGCAAGCCAAGTGGCAGCGTTTCGCGTACCCGGCAAATGGTCTGGAAACCTGAAGGCATCGGCTTCCAGCGGTTGACGGTTCTGGATGCCAATGGGGCGGCGCGCAGCGTGGACATCAGCCTGCAAACTGCTGATTTTTGACCCTAGCGAACCGGCTTGCGGCCTTTGAACAAACGGCCGTTTTCTGCCCAGGCAACAATCATCAGCGTGCTGATGCCCGATAGGGCAAAACCGGCTGCCAGGGGTGTCGCCGTTCCGTCAAACTGCGCTCCGATCAAATAGCCAAGCCCGGCGCCCAAGGCCACGGTTACCGATCCGACAAAAGATGAGGCGACGCCCGCGATGTGGCCTTGCGGCTCCATCGCCAAGGCGTTGAAATTGGTGAACACGAGGCCAACGATCATCATGTTGGTTGCGTGGATGATCGAAAATGCCCAGAAGCCGAGCAAGCCATTCAAAGACAATATCAGCATGAGCAATGTAGTGAGGCTGTAAAAAACGACTGCCCAGTGGGACAGGAGGCGCATGCCGAACCGCTCTACCAGGCCTGAATTGATGAAGGATGACGCCGAAAGCGCCAACGCCATCACCGCAAAGGCCAGCGGGAACCAAACGCCGAGGCCATAGACTTCCACCATCAATTGCTGCGCCTGACCGATGAAGCCAAACAGTGCCCCGAAAAACGTGCCCGCTGCCAGCGTATAGCCGACAGTCTGGCGAGAGCCGATGACCGAGCGGATGGCAACCCAGATTGCCGAAACGGATATTGGCCTGCGGTCTTCGTGCGCCAATGTTTCGGGAAACCAGCGGATGCTGATTGCCAGCACGAAAGCGCCGTAAATCGCGATGGAACCCATAACCCAACGCCAATCTGCAACCAGCAGGATCATTTGACCGATGGCCGGGGCAACCACTGGTGCAGCCATGAAAATCGTCATCGCAAGCGACATGACGCGTGCCATCTGGCGGCCATTGTAGCAGTCGCGCACTGTGGCCGTGGCAATTACGCGGGGCGCGCCTGAGCCAAGTCCCTGGACAAACCGGGCGGCCAGCAGGTGTGAAAAGTCCCCGGCAATTGCGGTAAAGATTGATGCGATTGTGTAGACGATCAGTCCGCCAATCAAGATCGGACGCCGGCCATAGCGGTCGGACAAAAACCCCATGAACAATTGGCTGAACGCAAAACCCATCATGTACGTGGTAACGACCGCCTGAACCTGCGTGATGCTCGAGGTTTGCAGATCGCCAGCAATTGCGGGGAAGGCTGGCAGCATGATGTCTGTTGCAAGTGCGTTGAGCGCCATCAGGCTTGCCACCAGCAGGACGAAGATGCGAAGCGACAGCGGCGTGTGTTTTTTGGCCCCGGCAGCCATTGCGAGCGCTATTTCCTGCGGGTTCGGCTTGCCTGATCCTGATTGCATTCCTGCCTTATAGGCGAGTGGAATGGTTTGCGCCTGCTGATTTTTGCATGGCAGCCATGTTTGCAGTTCCGTCCAGCTATTGCTTCAGGCCGTCCACACATCCACTGGCTCGTCGCGACCGCGCAGGGGCAGCGCGCCGTGCAGCTTCATGCGGGTCTGGAAATTCTTGCGCTCCGATTCCGGATCGACCGAGTTCATCACGTCATTGCTGATGACAATCCGGCACGAAAGTTCCCGGCTGGCCGCCTCAAGCCTTGCCGCAACATTCACGGTATCGCCGAGGGTGGCGAATTCCTTGCGCCGCGCTGTGCCGATGTCACCGAGCGTGACCTCACCAAAATGCACGCCTATGGAAAGATGCAACGGGGTCTGGTTCGCCGCTTCGCGTTCCTCGTTGATCCGGTCCATCGCCGCCTGCATGGCAAAGGCCGCGTTGATGGCGTTTTGCGCATCGGCGAGGGTTGATTGCGGCGTGCCGAATGTCGCCATGACGCCATCGCCCAAATACTTGTCGAGCGTGCCACCATTGGAAAAAACCGCTTCCTCTAGCCCTGCGTGAAAACTGCGCAAAAGGGCAATCACTTCCTGAGGATTGCTCTCTTCAGCGAGCCGGGTGAAGCCTACGAGGTCAGCGAAAAGCACGGCCACCCGCTGGGTTCGTGTGCCGCCCATCGGGTCCGAGCGGCTTGCCAGTTCCTCCACCATGTTTGGCGGGAAGTATCTTGAAAGATTTGCCCGCTGCTCCGCCATGTCGGCCTGGCGCATCAGCAAGCGGCTCGATCGCCGCGACTTCATGCCGATGATTGCGGCGACAAGGACGAAAACCACGACTTCCTGGATGCGAATCCGCAGTTCAACACTGTTGGGGTCGAGAACATCGAAAACACGGTCATAGCCGGCGAGCGCTGTTTTGACGTTCGAGCTCAGTTCGGGATAAGTCACCCCGAGCCAGCTCACCAGTCCGACGCTGGTCAGCCAGATCACACCGGCCCAGATGCCGATGCTTTGAACCGTGCGCCAGCTGTAAGCGAGCGTGGCCGAGGCAAGGAATATGTAGAAATAGATAAATCCGCCAAAACGGTACTGGATCGCGGTTGGCCATTCGCCCTGGCCAAACGGGTTGGGAACAGCCAGCGTCACCGTTAACAAAACAAGGTCCAGCAGGATGAGCGCAAGTTCGAGCCCCGATTGGCCCACGCGAGCAGCGCGAAACTGGGCAATTCCGATCAAGAGGAAGGCTGCCAGCAGGACTTCATAGTAAATGACTTCAAGCCGTGGATTGACGTAAACCAGCATGATGGCGACGACGCCAAGGGCAATACTGCGTGCCCATGTGGCGATGCGTTGACCTTCCATCTTTTCTTCTTCAAGGGCGCGCGCCAGCCAAGGATTGCGCCGCGCCTGTTCCGCTTCTTCCATTCTTGTTGAGCGCATCGCGGTCAATAACCCGCCGAACCGGCTGAATATTCCCGTAGCCTTACCGGTTTGGTTCTGGGTCGAAGCCATGTGGCGCGATTCCTGTCCTGCTGTGACGTTTTGCACCGTTGATCCTGATCAAACAGCACATGCTAAACAGTGTGTACAAAAACCTCGTATTGCAATGGCCCGGAAACAAGGTTGCATGATCTTGGGAGGTCGTTCGATGAAAATTCTTAACATGTCCTCGGGAGGGACAGGATGGCGCCGGTCCCGGCGCATCCCAAAGGAGACAAAGCATGACCCATTCCGGTAAACCGGTGCTGGTTGCCAGCGGCTCCAGCGACATGCAGGGACAAGTCAATCCGGCGACGCAGGGGTTTGAAGCCTTCTTTCAGGCGAAGCTTGATGCGCTGCGCGAGGAAGGCCGTTACCGTGTGTTTGCTGACCTTGAACGCCATGCCGGCAGTTTTCCACGTGCGACACGCCATCGTGCCGATGGCTCGGTCCAGCAGGTTACCGTGTGGTGTTCGAACGATTATCTGGGCATGGGCCAGAATCGCGATGTCATGGCCGCCATGCACGAAGCGATCGACCTCAGTGGAACTGGCGCTGGCGGCACGCGCAACATCTCCGGCACAAACCACCATCATGTGATTTTGGAACGTGAACTGGCCGATCTGCACGGCAAGGAATCGGCGCTTATTTTCACGTCGGGCTATGTCTCGAACTGGGCGTCGCTCGGCACACTGGGCGCCAATATCCCCGGCGTGGTGATCGTTTCGGATGAGAAGAATCATGCCTCGATGATCGAAGGCATCCGCCATTCGCGGGCTGAAAAGCGCATTTTCAAGCACAATGATCCGGCAGACCTTGACCGCCAGCTTGCAAGCCTGCCCAAGGAAACGCCCAAGCTGGTTGCTTTCGAAAGCGTCTACTCAATGGATGGCGACATTTCGCCAATGCGTGAAATCTGCGATGTCGCGGACCAGCATGGGGCCATGACCTATCTGGATGAGGTGCACGCGGTTGGCCTTTATGGTCCACGCGGCGGCGGCATTGCCGAACGCGAAGGCTTGATGGACCGGCTCACCATCATCGAAGGAACCTTGCGCAAGGCCTTTGTCGTGATGGGCGGCTACATTGCCGGGTCGGCAGCCACCTGCGACTTTGTGCGCTCCTATGCCAGCGGGTTCATTTTCACGACGGCCTTGCCGCCGGCAATTGCTGCCGGTGCCGTGGCGTCGATCCGCCATCTCAAGGAAAGCCAGGAAGAGCGCCGCCAGCATCAAGCCAATGTCGCCAAAGTGCGCGCTAGCCTGGACCGGAAGGGCATTCCGCACATGCCAAATCCAAGCCACATCGTTCCGGTGATGGTTGGCAATGCGGCAAAGTGCAAATGGATTTCCGATCTGCTGCTCGACAATTACGGCGTCTATGTCCAGCCGATCAACTACCCGACCGTGCCGCGCAAGACCGAACGCCTGCGTATTACACCTTCGCCGCTGCACACCGACGCTGACATAGCCCACCTCACCGAAGCATTGTGTGATCTTTGGAGCCAGTGCGCGCTGGCAAGGGCTGTCGCCTAGGATACAAGCTCAGCGGCGAGACGGCGGGCCTGTGCGTCGGCTTCAAATACGTCCTGCATGGTCGTTGGCTGCGGAAGGCTGATCATCCGGTCCATGACATTCTCCACAATATCGGCAATTTTCAGGAACCCGATCTTGTTTGCGATGAATGCATTGCAGGCGGTTTCCTCAGCTGCATTCAGCACTGCTGATTGCATGCCGCCGCGCTGCATTGCAACACGGGCCAGCCGCAGGGCTGGGAAGCGTTCTTCATCCGGGGTTTCAAAATCGAGCCGCGCCAGTTTGGCAAAGTCGAGGCGCTCGACATTGAGGTGCCGACGGAGCGGCCAGCCAAGCGCGTAGCCAATTGCGGTGCGCATGTCGGGCGCGCCAAGTTGCGCCAGAACCGAGCCGTCACAATAGCCCACCATCGAGTGCACGATCGACTGGGGATGCACGATCACCTCCACCTGCTCAGGGCGCAGCGCGAACAGGTGCATCGCCTCGATCATTTCCAGCGCCTTGTTGAACATTGTGGCGCTGCCGATGGAAATTTTCAGGCCCATCGACCAGTTCGGGTGGGCACGGGCGGTTTCAACCGTAACGCCAGCCATCTGTTCTCGGCTGTGGTTGCGAAATGGCCCACCTGATGCGGTCAGGATGATGCGCTCCACCGCTTCATGCCTGTCCGTTTCCAGCGTCTGGAAAATTGCACTGTGCTCACTGTCTACCGGGATAAGCGCGCCGCCCCCCGCCTTTACTGCGTCAACAAACAGGCTGCCGCCTGTGACAAGGCATTCCTTGTTGGCCAGCAGGATGTTTGTGCCATTGGCTGCAGCAGCCAGGGTTGGTTCAAGGCCGGCCGTGCCAACAATTGCGGCCATGGCGCAATCGGCCTGCATCGCCGCAGCCTCCAGCAGACCGGAGCGCCCAGCGGCTGTTGTTATACCGCTCCCAGACAGGGCAGCTTTCAGATCGCCAAACCGGTTTTCATCTGCGGTAACGGCAATCTTCGCGCCAGTCTCGCGCGCTTGCCGTGCCAGCATGTCAATATTGGCGGCACCAGTCAGGGCGATGATTTCAAAGGCATCTCGTCCGCCGTGCTGTTGAACTACGTCCAGCGTGTTGACGCCGATTGACCCCGTGGAGCCAAAGACGGAAAGGCGGCGCGGCCTGGTCACAGCGTAGCCCCGCCTTTGTTCGACGTTCCCGGCAGGCAAGCAGCTGTGAACTGGAGGGTGCGCGTTTCTGGTTTCATGCTGGCTGCAAACTATTTGTCTGCCGATGGTTTGCCAATGGGGTGGCAAGGCAGATTCGGCATATGCCGGGCGTCAATCGGTCGCTGCGGCAATCGGGCAATTGAAGATCGCTGACAGTTGGGAGATTTTGGACAAAATACCCAGCGCGCGGAACATTTCCATGAAATTTCAAGTTCTCAGATCCGCATTCGCAGCCATGATGATCACCCTTGCGTCGCTCGCCGCGGCCTTGTTCTGGAACCACAATGGCACCCATGCCGATTTTGTGTCCCAGGCGCATGGCATGCAAGCACCGCAGCCTACCGCGGTCATTTCGGATTGAAGTGGAATTCCTGGCGAAGGCCGGATTCCACAAAAGGCTCCTGCTCTTCCTGGGTAGCCTCGTAAACATCGCGCTTCACCCGCTTCATCATCAACTCGATGTCGAGGTCCTTGGCGTCCATGTGCTTGATCAAGGCGGTCGTAAAGGGCGAATTATCTCCTTCGCCGTCCGCAGCTGTTTCGCCGGGCGCGGTAGCAAATCCGATCAGGATTTCGCCATTGCCGACATCCGGGCGGGCAAGGCCGCGGCCAATCAGTGAAGAGCGGGATTTCCCAAGGCTTCGCGCGAAAGTCCGTGACAGCGGATTGTCGCGGCATGCATCGAGCAGGGCAATGGAGATGCGGTCTTCGCCGTTCATGAAATTGAGGATCGCGGCCAGGTTTATGGTCTCAAAGTCAAGCGCGGTGGATTCCTCGAGCTTTGCATCGATTGGAATGAGGTAATTGTTGCCATTCACCTGCATGCCATGCCCGGCATAAAACAACAGGGCAACGTCAGCGCCATCCAGTTGCTTCACAAACTCGCGGATGGATTTTTCCATATCGGACTTGGAGCCGTCCAGACCGGTAATGACCGTGAAACCAAGCCCGGCAAGTTTCTTGGAAATCGCGTCGGCATCGTTCTTGGGATTGGCCAGTTCTGTCGCATTTTGGTAGGCTGAGTTGCCGAGCACCAGTGCCACACGTTTCTGGTCGGTCATCGGTTTTTGTGGCTCAAGCGTTGGTGCAGGCGTTTCCTTTTCCACGGATTTACTGGCGGTTTCTTCCTGCTTGACTACCGGCTTATCGGGGCCGACCACCGGAATTTCCTTGTCTTGCGGTGCTTTTGCGATCTGCCCGCCGGAGCCGAATTGCACGTATTTGCCAAAGGCCCAGCCGCGCATGCCGTTGGAAACGCGCACTTCGAACCAACCGCCTTTGGTGCCGGTAACCACCAGGCCTGTGTTCTCGCGCATGCGGGCCAGTTCCTCAAAACCTGAACCTGGTCCCGAACGCAGCGAAAGGTACTTCTCCTTGGTTGCATCAACGCCCGCCACGAATCCGTCGCGCGGGGCCATTTTTTCGGCAACAACCGGCGCCTCCTGCTTCTTGGGCTGCGGAGCGGGGGAGAGGTTTCGGACAATTCCGCCAATACGGGTAGAAGCATACAGATCGCGCGCGCCGTAAGTGTGTGAACCATTGGCGGACCATACGGCCCGCACGAAGCGCGCGCCTGCCGTAAAATAGCTGTCCGATGGAATTGCCCCCTGGGACACAAGGGCTTGCAGGATGCTTTCGCCTTCTGCCTTGTTCATCCAGCCAAGGGTCACGCCAAAATTGCCGTTGGTCGATTGAAAAACCACCACGGTGGGAAATTGGCCAGCATATTGCTGAGCCATTGCGATGGCTTCACTGGCATTTGTCCGGCTGGCGATTGTGAGCCAGGAGTTTCCCGGCCCCGGCTCAAGCCCTGCCAATGCCTGCCTTGGAGCAAACGCCACGAAAAGGGAGGCAACCAAAGCCATCAGGCGAATCGCACTGAAAATTTGTTTCAAAGCTGCGGCCATTGTTCCCCCTAGCTTTGCACCCGGCGTTCAAGCTTCCCACATCGGCCTTGTTGCAGCAAGCCAGCTTGCTTATCACCCGATGAACCGGGCAATTGTGACAGACCACACATTGCAAACGATCGGGCGCGTCCATGCTGTCAATTGCGGTTGACCTTGGCGCAAGGGCGTACCAAGAATTTCGCCAGCCTTTGGAGACCATGATGCGCCGACTGACATTGATTGCAGCAATTGTTCTGACAGCCTTTTTCGGTTGGCTCCCGGCCATTGCGGGCGAGCGCGTTGCGCTGATTGTTGGCAATTCGAATTATTCCAACGCGCCGGTATTGGCCAACCCGCAAAATGACGCCCGGTTGATGGGTGAAATGCTGCAGCGCACAGGCTTCACGGTCAAAACACTGGTGGATGCAGATTACGACACTCTCAAGCGGGCGATGCTTGAATTCGGCCGGACCATCCGCGAGCGGGATACCGAGGCAGCATTGTTTTACTACGCCGGTCATGGAGTGCAGGTGAAGGGCGAGAACTATCTGATGCCCGTCAACGCCAACATCGCCAGCGAGGACGAAGTTGACCTTGAGGCCATCAACATCAATGATTTTCTGGGCGTGATGGAATCATCCAAAAGTGGCGTCAACATCATCATTCTCGATGCCTGCCGCAACAATCCGTTTGCCGGCAGTGGCCGCAGCGCTTCACGCGGACTTGCGCCCGTCGATGCGCCCAAGGGCTCTTACATTGCCTATGCAACAGCTCCGGGGCAGGTGGCATTGGACGGCGAAGACGGCAACAGTCCTTATACAAAAGCGCTTGTTGAAGCGATGGGCGAGCCGGGTCTGCCAATCGAGCGCGTGTTCAAGAAAGCTCGGGCCAAGGTTCAGGAAGCGACCGGTGAGAGCCAAATCCCCTGGGAAACCAGTTCGATTACAGGTGAGTTCTTTTTCAACGCAACAGGCATTGCTGCAGCAGATCCAGCAGTCAAATCGGACGATGTACGGGTAACCGATCCCAATGGTACTTCGATTTTAGACAGCCTGACCATCAAGAAAAAACCAGTTGGCGCCAAACAGCAGATCAAGGATGAAGTGCTTTCGAGCCTTGCCTTGCCTGAACCCGAACAGCTGCCTTCGCCAAGCTTTGGCGGCGAAACCTGCCTCGACCAACGCAATGGTGCTGGCGGTGGGGTGCCTTGCGTGTCTTCCATCCTCGACGCGCAGAAAGGCAATCAATACGGACCTGACAATCTTTTTGACGACAATCCTGCCACGGCATGGGTGGAAGGCTCGGAGGGTGATGGCGTGGGTGAAGCAGTCATCATCCGCTTTCCCGAGCCGCGCACGGTTTCCAAACTCGACATCCTCAACGGCTACAACAAGAGCCGCGACATCTTTTCGAAAAACAACCGGGTGCGCACGATTGTGGTTGTTGATTCAGCAGGCGGCCGCAATGAAGTTCAGCTGTCGGACAATGGCAATTGGCAATCAATCTCGCTCGACAATTCCAATCTGCTCAGCTGGATCATGATCGAGATTGACACGGTTTATCGCGGCTCGAAATACCGCGACACAGCAATCAGCGAATTGCGCATCGAATGAGGATTTGGCTGGCTTTCGCCTTTATGGCGGCGACAGCGGTCAACGGCAACGCTGCGGCTGAATTACCGCCAGGCTTTGCCTATCTGGGCGAAATTGCGCCAAGCATCCGCCAGGACATTCGCTATCATGGCGCGGACAATTTCACCAAGGTGCCGGTTCCAGGCTATGACGGCGCGCAATGCGTTCTGGCAAAGCCGGTTGCCGAGGCTTTGGGCAAGGTGCAAGCCGCGATGGCGGCGGACGGGCTGACGCTGGTGGTTTTCGATTGCTACCGGCCAGCGCGGGCGGTTCGCCATTTTGTGAAATGGGCTGCCGAAGGCGGGTCAGTCACCGATCCGCAATGGCATCCGAAGATTGCCCGCTCACGCTTGATCAAGTCCGGGTACATCGCGGCACGGTCCGGCCATTCCAGCGGCGGATCGGTGGACATTGGTTTTGGCAAGCTTGGCCCTGACGGCTTGTTCACCAGCGCTGAAATGGGCGGAATTTTCGACCTGTTTGATCCTCTCAGCCATACTGCGTCAACAGCCGTGAGTGCGCAAGCGCGGGCCAACCGGAAATTGTTGGTGCAAGCGATGAGGCGGCAAGGCTTTTCAAACTACTCGCGCGAATGGTGGCATTTTCGCTACCAGAATGAGCCATTTGCCGGACAAAGCTTTGATTTTGTGGTTCCGGCAAAACAATGAAGTGTGCAAGTTCGCACAACATGGCGACGTCACATGCGGCATGATATGGTCATGCCGGGTATTTGACGCCCAGGGATTTGAGGAGCACGCAGATGAAACCGATATCGCGAATTGTGAACGCCGCGTTGGTCAGTGGCGGTCTGCTGTTGATGCCAGTCACATTTTCACATTTGGGTTCTGCCCAAGCCCAAACTGTTGATTCGGGCTCAATAGTCGAGAGCCTGAAACCAAAGCCGAAGACCCGGTCGTTGACCCGTTCCATTAATGGAAATTCCGGTGGTGCCAGCGCTGAAGACGCGGAATTCCTCAAGAAGCTGCCTTCCCGCGGCATTCGCATCGAGGAGCGCAAAAAGCTGGATGAGATCGTCGCAAAACAGGACTTGCCGCGCATCGACATCGAAATCAACTTCGAGTTCAATTCAGCTGAAATCAGCGCCGGATCAAAAGGCGATGTCGATGAACTTGGCAAGGCACTTACAAATGCTGCTTTGGCTTCCTCGCGCATCGTGCTCAACGGTCATACCGACGGCGTGGGCGGCGATGCCTTCAACCAGGAACTTTCCGAACGCCGGGCGACCGCCGTACGGGAATATCTGATCAAGGAATTCAACATCGAAGCCAGCCGGCTGGTTGCGATCGGTTACGGTGAAGAGCGGCTGAAGAACACTGGCGACCCGGAAGCTTCAGAAAACCGCCGGGTGGAAGTCATCAACCTCACCCAAGGGTAACGAAAACCAGGCCGGCGCACTTGACGCCGGCCTTTTCATTGTTGCCAATTGCGTTTCGGAAATTGCTTTGATTTTTGTTTGCGGGGAATTTCTTGACGGGCAGAATTCTTTTCATCGCCTTGTGCCTTGCTGCAGCAGTTCTATCGACGCCGGTCGCCAGCCCTTCGGGATTGACGACATGGGCTTCGCTGGCTGCCTCATCGACTGCATTTGTCGCAATGGCGCTGAACCAGTACCTTGCAGCAAGGCCGCGTTATCTTGAGCCGCTGTTTGGCGGGCTCGACCGGATGTATCATTTTCACCGGCAACTTGGCATGTTTGCACTCGCGCTCATCCTTGTGCATTATTTTGTGACCCCGGATTTTCAAGGAAAGCAGTTGACCAGCGGCCTCAATTCGCTGGCAAAGGAGGCCGGTGAATGGGGTTTTCGCGGACTTCTGGTCCTGATCGCCATCAGCCTGGTGAAGAAGATACCGTTCACCAAATATGAGGTTCCCTATCACTTGTGGCGCAACAGCCACCGTTTCATCGGCATCTTTTTCATCCTGATCGCCTTCCACCAGTTCTTCATCAAGCGACCGGCGCAATTCACTGCAACATCGCTACTGGCAAATTATCTGCTGTTCTTTGCCGCGCTGGGGATCGGTTCGTACCTTTGGACGCAGCTTGGGGCATTCACCCGGCGGCGCACCTACACCGTTTCGTCGGTCACACGGCTGCCGGCGGCCACCGTGATTGAAGCGCGTCCGCTCAATTGGGCAATCAGCGCAAAGCCGGGACAGTTCGGGTTTTTGCGATCGGACCGGGGCGGCCTGCGCGAACCACATCCCTTCACCATTGCCGGTCGCAAGGAAGACGGCTCGGTTCGTTTTGCGATCAAGCCGCTTGGCGACTACACCACTGCCTTGCGCGAGAAGCTGGAGCCGGGTGACCGCCTGCACATCGAAGGCGGGTATGGCCGGTTCATTCACACGCGCGGCGGCGACAAGCAGTTGTGGCTGGCAGGGGGCATTGGTGTGACCCCGTTCCTTGCGATGGCTGCGAGCCTCAAGCCGGACGAAAAGCGGCGCATCCACATGGTTCATTGTGTGCGGGATGGCAGCGAAGCGGTGGATGCCGAAATCCTGTCTGCCAAGGCACAGGAAGTTGCCAATTTCTCATTCTCGCTGCATGATTCAGCGGTCGCCGGACGCATTGATGCCGAAAAACTGGCAGGCGGCACACCGTTTGATCTCAATGGTGCCGATTTGTGGTTTTGCGGCCCTCCGCCCTTGCGGGAAGCCATTGTTGCAGGACTTCGCAAGACCGGGCGCAAACTGCGCCGCGTTGAATATGAGCGTTTCGAGTTTCGCTGAGGATGCGTGCCTTGTGCCATAGCGCACAACGCATTTGCAGCAGGCAGCGTACAAAGAGCATGGACCAGATCGTCCCGAGCCCAACCAGGAGAGAAGAACCATGACTTCCGCCCCGATGTCATCTTCGCCGCAAAAGGAAAGCCCGCGCAGCAGATCGCTGTCAGTGGCCGCCCTGGTGCTGGCGACAACCATGCTGACGTCAACCGTCGGCGTGCATGCCCGCGACCTTTTCAAGCAGGATGCCTTTGCCAGTTACAAACCCGATGTGAAAAACGGCGAATACATGATGAATGCGGCCGGGTGCGCGGCTTGCCATTCCTCAGGCGAAGATGCGCGCGTGCTTTCCGGCGGGCTGAAAATGGACACGTTCATCGGCACGTTTTTCGTTCCGAATATCTCCGCCCATCCAAGCGGCATCGGCGGCTGGAGCAATGCTGATTTCCTCAATGCCGTGATGAACGGGATCGGCAAGGACGGGCAACACCTTTATCCGGTGATGCCATACACCTCCTATGCCGGAATGAAGCCAGAGGACGTTATCGACATCAAGGCGTACATCGACTCGCTGCCGCAATCGGACAACAAGGTCGAGGCACACCAGCTTTCCTTCCCTTACAATCTCTCTGCCACCATCGCTTTTTGGAAGCGCGGAAATTTCGATACCGCAGCTTACCAACCGGACGATGGCAGCCAGATGAGCCGCGGGCGGTACCTGGCAGAATCGGTTGGCGCATGCGGTGAATGCCACACGCCGCGATCCATGGATTTTGGGCTCGACAAGACACGGGCCTATGAAGGCGAAAAAGGCCTGACCGGCTCGGTTGCTCCGTCAATCACCAAAGCGCGATTGGCCGGTGTATCGGACGAGTCCTTTTTCAAGGGCGTGTTGATGGATGGCAACAAGCTTGGGGGAACGCCAATTGCAGACCCTGTCATGAAGCGCATCGCCGAAGGTACATCCAAACTGTCCGAGGAAGACCGCCGCGCCATGCTGGCGTATTTGAAGGGCCGCGAAATCGAAGCGCCCAAGATCGAACCAACTCCAGAACTTGCGTGCAAGGATGGCTCTGCTGAACTGACGCTGGCTTCGGCTGGCGGCGATTCCAATCTCGTGCCTGCTGCAGACGAATTTGTCGGCAAGTATTGCCGCAATTGCCATGGTCCGGGGGAAAGCGCCCAGGGCAGTTTCCCTGCTGGTGACTTGCAGTCGATTGCCGCCAATGCTGCTTTCGTGACACCGGGCGACAAATCCAAGTCGCTGCTTTACACCTCGGTTGCCTCCGGACGCATGCCTTACGGCAAGCGCCCAAGCGCTGATGAACTTGCCTCGCTTGGTGCATGGATTGACTCGCTCAACGATGCGCCATCGCTGAGCAGGGCGCTGGCGTCAGCCTCGCCGGCACGCAGCCGCCCGGTTCTTGCCTGGCGCGACCATGCTGAAGCTGCAGTGAAGGATCTTTCGGACGTCAATGCATCCGACCGGGCCTTCATCCGCTACTTCTCGTTCCGCCATGAGTACAATGGCAAGCTGCCATGCGAAGCAGAAGACGCCTTTAACAAGCGGCTTGACCTCTACAGGGCTGGTTTTGCCAAGCTCATCAACTCGGTGTCGCTTGGTTCAAGCCTGGTCGTGCCGCAGCCTGTGCCAGGCACCAAGGACCTGCTGGTTCGCGTCGACATCCGCGATCTCAAGTGGGACTCCGCCAAGTGGGACAAGCTGGTTTCGACATATCCGTATGGTTATGATCCAGACTCTGACACCGTTCTCAAAACGCTTGCTGCCGATGTTGACACCGACCTGCCGCTGATGCGCGCAGACTGGTTCATGTCGAATGCGCCCAAGCCGGAAAACTACCACGCGCTGCTTGAACTTTCCGAGGACGTTCGCGACCTTGAAAAGCGCATCGGTGTCGATGTCGACGACAACATCAAGCGCCGCCGTATCGTTCGTGCAGCGTTCGATGAAGGCTCCTCGGGCGTTTCCGACCACAACCGGATGTTGGAGCGGCATGACTCAAATGACGGCTACTACTGGAAGTCCTATGACTTTGCCGGCAGCAATGGGGATCAGAGCCTCAAGCGCAACCCGCACGGCCCGAAGGAAATCGAGCCCTTGGAGGAGGACCTGACTTCGTTCCACCATGATGGCGGGGAAATGATCTTCTCGCTGCCAAATGGATTGCAGGGTTACTACCTATCAACCGACAAGGGTATTCGCCTTGATCGTGGCCCTGCTTCGATTGTCGCCTATCGTCAGCGGCCAATCGGCAAAGGCGTTGAAATCGTCAATGGCCGTTCCTGCATGGATTGCCATGCGGATGGCATGATCGCCAAACGCGACCAGTTGCGCGACTTCATCGAAGCCTCGCCGACTTTCAGCAAAAGCCAGCGCGAAGTGCTGCTCGAGATGTATGTCGAACAGGGCGAACTGGAAAAGGTATTTGCCAAGGACCGCAAGCGCTTCATCGATGCGCTTGAGGAGATCGGCGCTACTGAAAAGGCACTGGATGGTTCTTTGAAAAGCCGTTCCGGCCCTGCCAAGGAAGAGATCATCACCTGGTATGCCGATCTTTACGAAGACGATCTCGACCGCGACGCACTGGCGGCTGAATTCGACATGACGCCCGAAGAGTTCGAGCAGTCGATTCAGACCGTGAAAGATGCCGAAGTGTTGCGCATCGGTCTTGACTGGGTCACCCAGCTCAAGGGTGGATCGAAAGTCCCGCGCTTCGAGGTTGAGCAGCAATTCGCCAAGCTGGTGGAGCCGCTGCTTGGGCTTGATCCGCTGAAGGTGGAAGCTCAGGAAGCGGCCAGCACCAACGAGAACGGCACTCCCGACTACAAGGACGCTGAATACCGCGATGACGGTGTGAAGGCGGACGAAAAGAAGGGTAACAAGCTGGCGCTTTCGGTCGACGTGAAAAACACCGAAGTGTTTGTGGACGAAAAGCTTTCGTTCAAGGTCACGGCGACCAACAAGTGCGAACTGCAGATCTTCTACATCGAGTCCGATGGCAATGTTGAGGAAATCCCGCAATCAATGATTGGCGAGAAGTTCCTTGAAGCAGGCAAGGCGCGGGTGATCCCCGATCCTGCGGCTGGCGACGTTTTCTTCGATACCAAGGGTGCCGATGAAACGATGCTGCTGTTCTGCCGCGAAGGAGGGCTGGGCAACCAGCGGCTGGATGCCAAGGGCGCGAAGGCGCTTGCCAAGAAGTCGGGCGAAAACAATTCGCGCGGCATTGCGGTCAAGCTCTTCGAAAAGGCCAAGGCAGAAGAGAAGAAGGCGGATGCTGCGGCAGGCGGCGACGCCAAGGAAGGCGGCAAGGGAACCTCTGCCATCCACCTCGTCACGTTCAATGTGAAAGAACGCAGTTAGCCTTCAGCTTCTCATGAACTTCAACCGGGCGCCCTGTGCGCCCGGTTTGGCCATTAACCCCCTGACAAACAGCGGTCTTCAATTGTAGCGCGAAGCGGTGTATGCATCGGCGAGAGGCTGCGGTATGCAGCATGGTGGGGCAGCGCCGCTTTGGTGCGCATGACAAGGGAATTTTATCGATGAAGCCAACCCTGATCCTGGTGGGCGCCGACAAGGGCGGCGTGGGCAAGACAACAACTTCACGCGCGTTGCTCGACTATCTTTCGCGCCGGAACGTGCTCGCCCGTGCGTTTGACACGGAAAACCCGCGTGGCACGCTGAAGCGGTTTTACCCTGGAATCACCGAAATTATTGACCTTGAAAATGTTGCGGACCAGATGAAGGTACTCGACACCATGGGCACGGCAGCCCAAAAGGTGACAGTCGTGGACCTCAAGGCTGGCGCGCTTTCCAATGCATTGGACGTGTTTGACCGCATAGGCATTCTGGAAGCTGCCCGGGCAGGCCAGTTCCAGATGGGCCTCATCCATGTTGTTGGGCCGTCCATTGCCTCGCTCGACGAAATGGGCGAAGTGGCCAAGTACACCAAGGGTATTTCCTACATCGTTGCGCGCAATTTCATCAATGAAACCAATTTCTTCGAATGGGATGACAAGACGTTCAAGAAGTATTTCGCCGGACTTTCGAATGCGCGGGAAATCGAAATACCCAAGCTCAACGAGATGGCCTACGAAGCGGTGGACCTTGCCGGCGTGACCTTCTCCGATTTCATCGGCAACAAGCTGCCCAACGGCTCTGACGCCAATTTCTCGTTCGTCCTGCGCGGCTATGTCCGCAAATGGCGCTCGGACATCGACGCACTGCTCGACAAGCTTGAACTGATCAAGTCTATCCTTGATGCAGGCCGCACCGCACAGGCGGCTCCGGCTCCGGAAAAGGCCGAAGGGGAATAAGCCCTCAAAAGGCGGGAGGCTACCATCAGCTCCCATGTCTACATCATCTGCTCGGATCAGGCGCGCAACGGCAAGACGCTGTTTGCGCGCCTGTATGCCGACAGTCTTTCACTTTCCGGGCCAGACCGGGTGCGGGTGTTTGACACCGATTTTCCCAATGGCGGCCTTGCGCACTATTTTCCGGACAACAGCGAGATTGTCGATCTCTCAAAGACCGCAGGGCAGGTGCGGCTGTTTGATACGATTATCGAGGAACCGGGATTTCACTACATCATCGATCTGCAAGCCAGTTTGACCAACCGGTTCTTCAAGATATTTGAAGACATCCGGTTTGACGAAGGCGCGATGGAAGCGGGCATTGGTACCGCGGTTTTCTACATCGTGGACCGATCGATGAGTTCGATCCATTCAGCGCAAAAGGTTCGCTCGCAGCTTTCATGCAGCGAATTTGTAATGGTTCGCAACGATGCCATTGGCACCTTGCTGCATTTGCCGTCCGCTGCCGAAAACTACCTTCGCATCGAAAAAGACCGCGACCTGGTCATGCCCAAGCTCAGCAGCGCTGCGTTGGCATTCATCGAGCAAAAAGGCTTTACGTTCGCCGATTTCATTGCCGGAGAAATTACCCCTCCACCGGAAGCAGTGAAGATGGAGCTGTGGCGTTTTCTGGAGAGTCTCTACAACCAACGCAGCATGAGCGGGTCTGGCACCACCTTGTTGATCTGATTGACCGCCTGCTTTTGGCAGCAAATGGCCTGTCAAGACCTTTACATTAGATAGTTCTAATATATATTGAGGTCTGAAAGAGGCGCGCCTTTCGCGCCACATCCACAGGAGAGGAACCATGCAGCACAGCTTGCCGTTCACACCCGACCTTTCAATCAAGCCGGAAGTCCTGGCGTTTTTCGATCCGCAGACCAATACGATTTCCTACATCCTGCGCGATCCGTCCTCAAAATCGTGCGCTGTCATCGATTCGGTCATGGACATCGATTATGCCGCTGGCCGCATTTATTACGAGAACGCCGACAAGATGATCGATGCCATCCGTGAAAACGGTTTGCAGCTGGAATGGCTGATCGAAACCCATGTGCACGCAGACCATCTTTCGGCAGCGCCCTACATCCAGGGCAGGCTCGGCGGCAAGCTTGGCATCGGTGAAAACATCACCATTGTGCAAGACACTTTCGGCAAGATCTTCAACGAAGGGACCGAATTCCAGCGCGATGGTTCCCAGTTTGACCGCCTGTTCAAGGATGGCGACAGCTACAAGGTCGGCAACATGACCGTGAATGTCATGCACACGCCGGGCCACACGCCCGCTTGCATGACGCATGTGGCGGGTAATGCGGCTTTTGTTGGTGATACGCTGTTCATGCCCGACGGTGGTTCGGCGCGTGCTGATTTCCCGGGCGGCGACGCTCGCATTCTGTACCGCTCTTCGAAGAAAGTGCTCTCCCTGCCTGAAGAAACACGACTGTTCATGTGCCACGATTACGGTCCCAATGGCCGGGAAATCCGCTGGGAAACTTCGGTTGGTGAAGAGCGCAAGCACAACATCCACCTCAAGGACGGGACCAGCGAGGATGATTTCGTGAACATGCGCGAAACGCGAGACAAGCAATTGGCCATGCCGCGCCTCATTATCCCGTCATTGCAGGTGAACATGCGGGCTGGCAAATTGCCGCCCAAAGATGATTCGGGAAAGACCTTCCTCAAGGTCCCGGTAAACGGCCTTTGAAACAACGGAACCATTTTCATGAATCCCAGACCCATCAACGATGATATCTCTGTAAGCGAGCAGATCGCTGCTGAAGACGTGGCACGGATTGCCGCAGCGGGATATCGCTCGATCATCTGCAACCGGCCCGACAATGAGGGACCGGACCAACCATCTTTTGCGCAAATTGCAGCTGCGGCTAAAACTGCAGGCCTGCCATCGCGCTATATCCCGATGGCACCGGGACAAACCGATCCAGCTGTTGCCGCTGCGCAATTCGGCGAAGCATTGGCAGAATTGCCAAAACCGGTACTCGCATATTGTCGCTCCGGTGCCCGCTCAACCATGCTATGGCAAATGAGCCAGCAGGGCTGAAGCCCTGTGTCCGGAAAGTCTTCAAAAAGGATCGGATCATGACCCTTCGCATCGGTGACACTGCCCCCGACTTCACGGTCAACACGACAGCGGGAACCCTGAGGTTCCATGAATGGGCTGGCGACAGCTGGGTATTCTTTTTCAGCCATCCGGCCGATTTCACCCCGGTCTGCACCACGGAGATGGGTCGCACAGCCCAGCTGTCAGGCGAATTTGCCAAGCGTCACACCAAGCCGCTGGGGCTTTCCACCGACTCCGTCCAGGAGCATCTGCACTGGATTGCAGATGTCAACGAAACGCAGAACACCGATCTCAATTTCCCGATTGTTGCTGATGATGATCTGGAGATCGCCAGTCTTTACGGGATGATACATCCTGGCGAGAGCGACACTGCTCCGGTGCGCTCCGTTTTCATCATTGACCCGAACAAGAAAGTCCGGCTGATGATGACTTACCCCATGACCATCGGTCGCAATTTCGATGAGATCCTGCGGGTGATCGACGCATTGCAGTTTTCCGATGCCAACAAGGTTGCGACGCCGGCAGACTGGACACCGGGCAAGGATGTCATCATCCCACTTTCGGTTTCAAGCGAGGAAGCAGCTGTAAAATATCCCGGCGGTTTCAAGGAATTGAAGCCCTATTTGCGAATGCTCAAGACTTCATGATTTTGGCCTCTACTGGCCAAAACTGACGGGAGAAATGACATGCGGGTTGTTATTGCGTTGATGCTTTTCATTGCCGGCATGGCAGTTTCGAATGCGGCCGAGCCGGGCTATTACCGCGTTGTCGGGGTGGCAAATGGCGACATTCTCAACATCCGAACCGAAGCAAACGCGACATCGGAGGTGATTGGCAGTTTCAATCCCGGTGCGGGGCCGGTCGACGTCCAGGAAGTGGTTGAGGCGCAAGGTCAGGCCTGGGGCAGGGTTCATGCTTCAGACGGCGATGGCTTTGTGTCCATGAAATTCCTTGAGCCGATTTCCGTTTCCATGGTTGGCACAACGGACGTACCCGACGGGCTTACCTGCGGTGGAACCGAGCCTTTCTGGAATGCAACAATCACCAACCAAAAGGGTCTTGCGTTTGCGACAATGGATGGGGAAAGTTTTGACCTGCCATTGCGCACAAGTCAGGCCGCAATTGGCAGGAACCACCGGTTTGCAGTTGTTGCAGGCAAGGACCAGTCTCGCGCAACTGCGATGCTGGGGCGCAATGAGCAATGCTCCGATGGCATGAGCGATCGAAACTTCAGCTGGCGCATCGACCTGTTGGTCGAACGTGACGGCAATGCACCCGAACTCTATGAGGGTTGCTGCAGCCTGCCCGTGGCGAAATAAATCCCGCGCTTTACCGCTTGTCGAGCAAGGCGGCGCGGGGATGTTCCATTCCCAAGGCTTCAAATGTCTTGACGAGAATGCCCTTGGCATCGAGGCCGGCATTGGCAAGCATCACGCCGGGCGCTGCCTGATCAACGAAGGCATCCGGCATGAAAATGGAACGGAACTTCAAACCATTGTCAAGAAGCCCGCTTTCGGCAAGAAACTGCGCTACATGGCTGCCAAATCCGCCGATTGAACCTTCTTCCACAGTGATCAGCACCGCATGTTCGCGGGCAAGTCGAGCAATCAAATCGCGGTCGAGCGGCTTAGCGAAGCGGGCATCGGCAACGCTTGTGGAAAGGCCGAAGGTTTCGAGTTCTTCCGCTGCCTTCAGGCAATCTGCAAGGCGTGTGCCGAGCGAAAGCAAAGCAATGCGTGAACCTTCACGCACGATGCGTCCTCTGCCGATTTCGAGGATTTCTCCTCTTTGAGGCATTTCAACGCCAACGCCTTCGCCGCGTGGATAGCGAAAGGCAATCGGGCCTTCGTCATAAGCGGCGGCCGTGCGCACCATGTGCTTGAGTTCGGCTTCATCAGCAGCAGCCATCACCACCATGTCCGGCAGCGTTGCAAGATAGGTTATGTCAAAGGCACCGGCATGGGTGGCGCCGTCTGCGCCCACAAACCCTGCGCGGTCAATCGGGAAGCGCACCGGCAGTTTCTGGATCGCCACATCGTGCACCACCTGGTCGTAGGCGCGTTGCAGGAAAGTTGAATAAATGGCGCAAAAAGGTTTGAGGCCATCAGCAGCCATGCCGGCAGCAAAAGTAACTGCATGTTGCTCTGCAATGCCGACATCATAGGTGCGCTCGGGAAATGCTTCGCCGAACAGGTCAATGCCGGTACCCGATGGCATGGCGGCGGTGATGGCCACAATGTCCTGGTCGTGGCGGGCCTCTTCAACCAGGGCTTCGCCGAAGACGCGCGTGTATGCCGGAGCATTTGAAATTGCGCTAGCCAGTTTGCCGCTGACCACATCGAACTTGCCTACGCCGTGGTATTTGTCGGCGGCCTGTTCGGCGGGTTCATAGCCCTTGCCCTTTTGGGTAACCACATGCACGAGGATGGGGCCAACGCCAGCATCGCGAACATTGCACAAAATTGGCAGCAAATGGCCAAGATTGTGCCCGTCAATCGGGCCGATGTGGTAAAAACCCATCTCCTCAAACAATGTGCCACCGGTGACATAGCCACGCGCATGTTCAACGGCTCGGGTGATTGCGGTGTCGAGACGCTTGCCGAGGCGGGCGCTCAATTTCTTGCCGATGTCGCGCAAGCCGAGATAGGTCTTGCCAGATGCCAGACGCGCCAGATAGGCGCTCATCGCACCGGTTGGCGGGGCTATCGACATGTCGTTGTCGTTGAGTATGACGATCAGGCGATTGTCTTCGGCACCCGCATTGTTCATGGCCTCGTATGCCATGCCAGCGGACATTGCGCCGTCGCCGATGACGGCAATGATGTTGCGGTCCTTGCCCTTGTGGCGAGCAGCGGCGGCCATGCCCAGACCCGCTGAAATCGAGGTCGAAGAGTGGGCTGCGCCAAATGGGTCGTAGGGGCTTTCCGAGCGCTTGGTAAAGCCTGAAATGCCGCCTTCTTGCCGCAGGGTCCGCATGCCTTCGCGCCTGCCGGTCAGTATCTTGTGGGGATAGGCCTGATGGCCGACATCCCAAATCAACCGGTCGTCCGGCGTGTTGAAAACGTGATGGATGGCTATGGTCAGTTCCACCACACCAAGGCCAGCGCCAAGATGACCACCGGTGCGCGAGACACTGTCGATCATGTCTGTGCGCAATTCCGCCGCGAGCTGAGGCAGGTCGGCATCGGCAATCAGCCGCAATTCTTCGGGCGAGCGCACCGTGTCAAGCAGCGGCGTATGGGGTCTCATTCGGCATGCCCTTTTGTCTGCGCCCGGCAGGTTCGTTATTGCCCGGAATTCTAGCTGTGTTTGCTGTGAATATGGCCTGCTCAAGGCAGGACGCCATGTGACACAGTCGCCAATTCCTAACGTATCAGGGCTTTGAGGTCAAAATCCGGGTTGGCTGCATCCACCGGAGAAATGTTGCGCCCGGTTTCCAGCAATCGCTTTCCAAACATGTAGGTTTTGGAATCGTTCATCGAATCGACCGCGATGAATTGGCCGGACGCGAAATACCAGACGGAGACTGATCCCTCGCGCGGGCCTGGCCGCATGACCGTGTGGTCATAGCCCATGTTGAGACCGGCAATTTGCAGTTTCGCATCGTATTGATCCGACCAGAACCATGGGATTGGCGCATAGTCCACCATTTCACCTGTCATGGCCTTTGCAGCGGCTTCACCCTGCTCGATCGCATTTTGAACCGATTCGAGCCGGATTCGTTGTCCACGGAATTCGAAGGCCGCGCAGTCGCCAGCAGCATGAATGTCCGGATCGGAAGTTCGCGTGGACTTGTCAACCGCGATGCCATTGGCAGTTTCGAGGCCCGCATTACGGGCCAGGGCGTCATTGGGCACCACCCCGATTCCCACCAGCACAAAATCAACCTCCAGCGACGAGCCATCAGCAAAATGGGCCCGCACAACGCGACCATTTTCGCCTTCAAGGCGTGTCAGCGCCTTGTCTTCCATGATTGTGACGCCGCGGCTTTGATGAAGGTCGGAAAACCACTGCGAAGTCTGGGGTGCAGCGACCCGCTGAAGGATGCGGCTTGCCATTTCGGCCACATGAACCTTCAAACCAAGGCCATTGGCCACAGCGGCTGCTTCCAGCCCGATATAGCCACCGCCAATTACCAGCACCTTGCGGCCCGGTCGCATTTCGCTGCCGAGCCGGTCTGCATCAGCAAGGCTTCTCAAGGTGTAAACGCCTTCAAGGCCGCCACCGATTGACTGTGGCAAGGTGCGAGGCGTCGCGCCGGTTGCCAACAGCAGCTTGTCATAATCCAGTACCTCACCACTGGAGAGAGTGATGGTTTTGCTCTTGGGGGAAATCGCTGCAACGGTGCTGGAAAGCTGGCAGGTGATGCCTGCCTCGCCATACCATTGAGGTGGGCGCAACAGCAGGCGGTCGGCGGTCATTTCGCCGGTCATGTATTTCTTGGACAGCGGCGGGCGCTGATAGGGCAGTGAGGGTTCATCGCCGATTATGGTGATTGCGCAAGAAGGTTCGAGCTCCCGCAGCTTTGCCGCGAAGGATGCAGCTGCCTGCCCGCCGCCGATGACGATGATTTTCTGCACCAATTCCTCAGCCTTTCAGTTGCATGACTGCGTTGACTTCCCGACAGCGCCCGTCAATTGATCGAGGTATGCCCAAACCGGGAAGAGATTCCAAGCAGATGTCGAAAATGTCAGAAGTACCGAAGCCAACCCAGTTGCGTGTTTCTGCCGACCGGCAGACATTGAGCGTGGAATTCGACAATGGCGAGACCTACCCATTGCCGGCCGAGATGTTGCGGGTTCTTTCGCCATCGGCAGAGGTTCAGGGCCATTCGGCAGCCGAACGCAAGACGGTGCCCGGCAAACGCAACATCGCCATTTCAAGGTTGGTGCCAACCGGCAACTACGCGGTAAGGATCGTGTTTGACGACGGCCACGACACCGGCATCTTCACTTGGGCCTTTTTCCTCGATCTGGGGCAAAACCTTGCTGCGAAGATGGCGGCCTATGAAGCGGAACTGGTTGCCAAGGGCCTTTCGCGGGGCTGAATCTCCAAGGATTGCGACACAGGGCTGAAACAAAGCCCGTCTACAAAACTGAAAACCTGCAAGGAGAATGTGAATGTCTTCCACGAACCTGCCTGTTGTCGGTGCCGCACTGGTGATCGGCGAGTTGGAACGCCTGCACAACTGGGTCATGGAAAAGGACCGCGACCTTGAATTGCAGGAATTCTGCATGGCAGAGGTTCTCAATGCTGACTGGACGCCGCTGGTGGACCGCTACAAGCGCCTGCTGGACGGGCATGCGGGCCGGGTAGGCATTCACGGGCCATTCTGGGGCTTTGACATTGCCACCAGGGACCCCGATGTGCGCGTCGTGGTGCGCAAGCGCCTGATGCAAGGCCTTGACGTGTGCGAGGCACTGGGCGGCACCCACATGGTGGTGCACAGCCCTTTCACCACATGGGACTACAACAATTTCGACAGCAATCCGGGCGAACGCGATGAAGTTATCGGCCGCTGTGTGAAAACCATGGACGAGGCGATCAAGCGGGCCGAAAACATCGGCTGTGAGCTGGTCATCGAGAACATTGAAGACATCAATCCGCGCGACCGGCTGGATCTGGCAAGGGCGTTCAACAGCAGCGCAGTCCGTCTGTCGGTTGATACAGGCCATGCCCATTACAGCCATGTCAGCAATGGCGCGCCGCCGGTTGATTATTTCATCATCACCGCTGGCAAGGCGCTTTCCCATGTGCATCTGCAGGATGCCGACGGCCATGCAGACCGGCACTGGGCGCCGGGCGAGGGAACAATTCTGTGGCGCTCCGTTTTTGATGCCGTTGCCCGCCATTGCGACAATCCACGACTGATCCTTGAATTGAAGGACAAGGGCAAACTGGTGCAGGCGCAGCAATATCTGGAATCGCTGGGATTGGCGCTCTAAGGTATTTTGATGGTGGCTATCTGCGCATAATCGCCAAGGATTGACTGAAATTCGAGGCTGCCACCGTGCCTATGCGCTGCGGCTGCCAATACTGCTTGCAGATCAGCTCGCGGTGCCACGTGAAATCTTGCGAGCCAGCCGTGCAGCGCTTGGTGGAACCATCGGGGCAACCGCACCTGCTGGCCGAAATCAACCACGTGCAGGCTGCCGCCTTTGGCCACCACTGCCAATGCCGCTTCGACCACTGCCTGCCATTGCGGGATCATTGACAGGCTGTAGCTGACGAACACCCGATCAAAAACGGCCCTTCCAAACAGCTGTTGCGCATCAAAGGCGGTGGCATCGCCCTGCGCCAGACGAATGCGCCCCGAAAGGCTGCGACGCTCGATGCTTGATTGCGCCGTTTTGAGCATTTCGCCTGAAAGGTCCAGCCCGCTGAAATGCGCAGTTCCGTAGCGTTGCGCTGCCTTGATGAGGTTGCGTCCGGTGCCGCAGCCCAGCTCCAGCACATGACCTCCGACTGGCACATCGAGTTCGCGGATAAGCCGGTCGCGGCCAAGCAAATAATATTTGCGCGTGAAATCGTAAATCTGTCGCTGGTGGCGGTAGATGCCATCCATCAGGTCGCGGGCACTCTGGCGCTCGCCATGCATGGCCGCAACTTGCGAAGGCTTGGCGAGGTCTTGCGCTGCATTTTTCATCGGATCAGTTTTCCAGCGTGTAAAGGTGGAAGCCGCCATAGATTGACGAGCGATCGCGCAATGTCCACTCGAGGCTTTCTTCCGACGCATAGCGCCATTGGTCAAGAATTTCATCGGCCACTCGACCGGGCAACAGGCTTGGCTCGGCGGCGGTGCGGAAGACGACGCGTGCGCCGGGGCGGGCGGTGCGGGTGATCTGGGCCCACAATTCGTTGAGCTGCTTGTCCGTCATCCAGTCCTGCGCATCCAGTAGCACATAGCAATCTTGGCTCTGGTCGGGCTGCCCCTCAAGAAAAGCCGTTATCGACTGGTTGAGCGCGGTGATGCGCCCGGCACGTCCGCGAACGGCATCGAAGTGGCGGGCCTGCAAATAGGGCGGCAACGGGCCTGCCTGCCCGGCATCGTCGATTTCCTTGTAGGAACGGCCAAAAGCCTGCCAGGCGAAGGAGTTTTCCGACAAGGGGAAGCCGCAGGCGAGACGCTCCAACCGCTGGCGCAGCACCAGAGCCATGTCGCCGCCGCCCGATGCGGCAAGCGCTTCGTATTGTGCAGGCGGGATGCCAAGCCCAAACAGCGAGGCCTTTTTCGACGTTGCCCAGCGGATCATCCGCTTGTCGAACAATGGTGCAAGCGCCTTGTCAAAATAGCTGCGCTGTTCTTCGATGGTCCGCGCCTTGAGCATATCGGACGGGTCAATTCCATACAGGCGGGCGATCCGGTGGCCAGCGCCGATGAACCATCCAAGCAGGCCGTGATGGTAC
This sequence comes from Salaquimonas sp., assembly GCA_041739465.1. GTDB lineage: Bacteria > Pseudomonadota > Alphaproteobacteria > Rhizobiales > Rhizobiaceae > BOKV01. The sequence goes on along the minus strand of JBGSNX010000083.1, from coordinate 25,549 downwards.
AAGTCGCGCGAGAACATGGTGATGCGCTTCTTGCCACCAAGCCCCCGGCTTTCCCAGTATTTGCGGCTGTCGGCATCCAGATGCGGGCGGATATGGCGTTCATAGGCGTCGAGATTGGCCTTTTCGTCGGCCTTGCCGAAAAACCTGTAAAACGCATCATGGGAGGGCAGATGGGTTGCTGCGGCAATTTTCAGCCGGTTGAGCGCAATATGGGCGTGGCTGAGGTCGATGGCTGTCACTGATGCAGGATCGGCCACAAGATAGGACATGACGTTGCAGCCGCCCGAAGCAATGGCAACAATCTTGTCGCCGGGCTTGATGCAAAGCGCTTCCATGTCGATTTCCGGGTCTTCCCAGATCTGCGGATAGACAAGACCCTTGAACAAGGCCGTGAACATCCGTTCCAGCATGCCATCGGTGCTCATTTGCCGGTTCTGGTGGACCGCCTTTGCGAGGTTTCCAGATGCGGTCTTGCGGTCTGCTGGCAGATGCGACATGGAATCGGTTCCTTGCTGCTGGTTCGCGTTGATCCTCGTGTTAGCCCTCGCCACCCAACAGATTTGTGACAACACTGTGCTGTCACATCGGGCAGTTCGGACAGTTTCTGTCGTTGCAGGAGAGAAATTTTGGCACATGCCTTGATGTTTCAGGGAACAGGCTCGGATGTCGGCAAGAGCGTGCTGGTGGCCGGACTTTGCCGTGCGGCGCGTCTGCGTGGCCTCAAGGTGATGCCATTCAAGCCCCAGAACATGTCGAACAATGCCGCTGTCGCCGACCCTGACGAGGACGGGATCGGTGGTGAAATCGGCCGGGCGCAAGGGTTGCAGGCGCTGGCCTGCGGCGTGCCGCCATCGGTGCACATGAACCCGGTGCTGCTGAAGCCGCAATCGGAAACCGGCAGCCAGGTGGTGGTGCAGGGCAAGGTTTTCGGCACCGCGCGCGGGCGCGACTATCAGGCGCTGAAACCGCAACTGTTGGAAGCCGTGCTGGACAGTTTTGCAAAGGTTTGCGCAAACGCCGATCTGGTGCTGGTGGAAGGGGCAGGCTCCCCCGCCGAGGTCAATCTGCGGGCAGGCGACATAGCCAACATGGGCTTTGCCACCCGCGCTCGGGTGCCGGTGGTGCTGGTGGGCGACATCGACCGGGGCGGCGTCATCGCCTCGTTGGTGGGCACCCACGCCATATTGGCACCGCAAGACCGCGCCATGATTGAAGGCTATCTCATCAACAAGTTTCGCGGCGACCAGAGCCTGTTTGACGAAGGCTTGAAAATAATTTCCAGCCACACCGGCTGGCGCAGCTTCGGCGTACTGCCTTTCCTTGAAATGGTGCGCCGCCTGCCTGCCGAAGATTCGGTGGCGCTGGAGCGCCGCGCTTCACCCAAAGGCGGCGGCAGGATCACTATTGCTGTCCCGGTGCTGGGTCGCATTGCCAATTTCGACGATCTCGACCCGCTGGCGGCAGAAGAAGAGGTTGACTTGATATATGTGCGCAAAGGCGAGCGGCTGCCGGTGGATTGTGCGCTCGTCATCCTGCCCGGTTCCAAATCGACGCTCGCCGACCTTGCGCAATTGCGGGCCAATGGCTGGGACCATGACCTCGATCAGCACCACCGGCGGGGCGGCAGGATCATCGGCATATGCGGCGGCTTCCAGATACTGGGCACGCTCGTTCGCGACCCCGAAGGCATCGAGGGCAGCATTCGCGAGGCACAAGGCCTTGGCCTGCTGAATGTGCAAACAGTGATGGAAGGCGAAAAAATCACCCGCAACGTCGAGGCGATGTTGGCAGATGGCAACCTGCCCCTCAACAATGTGCAACTGGAGGGGTATGAAATCCATCTGGGGCGCACCAGCGGGCCCGATTGCGCAAGGCCGATGGCCTATATCGACGGCAGGCCGGACGGGGCGGTTTCGCCCGATGGCCGGGTAAGCGGATGCTATCTGCACGGCATTTTCGGCTCGGCGCTCTACCGCAGCGCATTGCTGGAAAGCCTTGGGGCGCGCTCCTCGGGCGGCGAACATCTGGCACTGGTCGAAACCGCGCTCGACGAACTCGCGGCAAAAATGGAGGACTGCCTCGATGTATCGGCCCTGCTGGGTGTGGCAAGGGAGGTTTAGGGTGGAATTTCAATTCTAACTTATTGATTGCACTATAATTTATCCCGCGAAAAGTATCAGGAACTTACATGCGGGTTGGATTTCTCGATTTTCACCGGTCCTGTATTCACTCACAATTGGGCAGTGCATCAGGTGTTTTCCCAGCGCCACAATCTCCACACCTTTGTTTTTCCGCCATTGACGCCAGCCATGCGGCTCCGATACGATTGACGAGATAGAAGGTTCCCGACACGGGTCGAAAGACCCAAGGGATGAAAAGGGAACAGGTGACGCCGACCCAATCAGGGGGCACTCAACCTGGCCGACCCCGCGACTGTATTGTGGTGAGGACTGCCCGTTAGCCACTGGTGCGCAAGCGCCGGGAAGGGGGGCAAGCCGATTGAACCGCGAGCCAGGAGACCTGCCTGCTATGACGGACGAAACGGACGGGCAGTTCCGTGTGCCGGTGTAGCCTGGGCTGCGTCTTTTTGCGCGCCCCGACCGCCAGCATCCACACTCCCGCCACAACAGACACGGGAGTGGTCTTGTGAAAATACGCATTGCCTTGATTCTCGCCGCCATCGCGGCTTTTCCCCAAACCGCCTTTGCTCATCACCCAACCGGTGGTGCGACCCCCGGCACCATGGCCGAGGGCATTCTTTCCGGTTTTGCCCATCCGGTGATCGGGCTTGACCATCTGGCATTCGTGGTTGCTGTCGGCATCGCGGCGGTGCTGGCCGGACGGCGTTTCATGCTTCCGGCGCTGTTTGTGGCGGCCACTTTGGCTGGTACCGGCATCCACCTTGCGGCATTCAATTTGCCACTGGTTGAAACGGTAATTGCACTTTCGGTTGTCGCTGGCGGGTTCATCATCCTGTCGGGCACCAAGGTTCCTGTGCCTGCGCTGGCTGCACTGTTTGCAATTGCCGGCCTGTTCCATGGCTATGCTTATGGCGAGTCAATCGTTGGCGCGGAAACAACGCCGCTGGTTGCCTATCTTACAAGCTTCGGCATCGTCCAGTTTGTGATTGCGGTAGCGGCCGGTGCGGTCGTCGTCGAGGTTCTGGGAGCTGGCAAGCAGGCCTTTGAAAACGCCTCGTCGCGGATCACCGGCGGCATGGTTGCGGGAGCGGGTCTTTTCGTTCTGGGCAGCCAGGCACTGGCAGTCGTCGGTCTGGCGCCCTGAGCACCAACACCCACCGCATCGCGCCACGCGCCACCCTTGTTCTGGGTGGTGCACGGTCCGGCAAGAGCGTGTTTGCCGAAAGCCTCGTCGAGGCTTGCGGCCTGCAACCGGTCTATCTGGCGACAGCGCAAGCTTTCGACGGCGAGATGGCTTCGCGCATCGGGCTGCATCAGGCTCGCCGCGGGCCAAACTGGCGCACGCACGAAGAACCGCTGGAACTGGCGCAGGCGATCATTGCCAATGCCGTTCCCGGCAATGTTCTGCTGGTTGATTGTCTGACGCTCTGGGTCACCAATTTGATGATGGCCGAACGCGACATTGATGCAGCTGGCTCGCAGCTTGAAGCAGCGCTGGGTCAGGCATCGGGGCCGGTGGTTATGGTTTCGAACGAGGTCGGTCTGGGTATCGTTCCCGACAATGCCATGGCGCGGGCCTTTCGCGACCATGCAGGGCGAATCAACCAGCGCATTGCTGCCGCCTCACAATCGGTTTTCTTCGTGGCAGCCGGTCTGCCGCTGGTCCTCAAATCCTGATGGAGCAATCACCATGGTCGCCAATTCTGCGCCAAGCACTGCAAAAATCCCGGCAACAGTCATCACCGGCTTTCTGGGGGCAGGCAAGACAACCCTGATCCGCAATCTGCTGGCCAATGCCAATGGCCGCCGCATTGCGCTGATCATCAACGAGTTTGGCGACCTTGGCGTTGACGGCGATATCCTGAAAGGCTGCGGCGAGGAAACCTGTAGCGAGGACGACATCGTCGAACTCACCAATGGCTGCATTTGCTGCACGGTCGCCGATGATTTCCTGCCTGCGATGACCAAGCTCCTCGACAAGGACCGGCGCATTGACCACATCGTCATCGAGACTTCTGGGCTGGCATTGCCGCAGCCGCTGGTGGCAGCTTTCAACTGGCCGCTCATTCGCGAGCGGGTAACGGTTGATGGCGTTGTCACTGTGGTTGACAGCCGCGCGGTATCCGAAGGCCGGTTTGCCGATGACGAGGACAAGGTCGCGGCACAGCGCGCCGCCGATGACGCGCTTGACCATGAAAGTCCGCTGGAGGAATTGTTTGAAGACCAGCTGACAGCAGCGGACATGGTCATTCTCAACAAGAGCGATCTGGTTGATGATGCCACGCTGTCGCGGATCGAGGGCGAGGTGGCTGCCCATCTTGGCCGGGCGGTAAAAATGGTGCGGGCATCCAATGGCGTGCTGCCAGTCAACGTGCTGCTTGGCCTTGCCAGCGCCACCGAGAGCCAGATCGGCAACCGCCGCTCCCACCACGAGATCGAGCATGAAAACGGCGAGATGCACGACCATGATGATTTCGAAAGCTTTGTTGTCGAAGGCGGCGAGACAGCCGATTCCATGTCGATGGCAGGGCGGCTCAAAAACGTGATCGAGAAGCACGACATTTTGCGGGTGAAAGGATTTGCGGCAGTTTCCGGCAAGCCGATGCGCCTGCTGGTGCAGGCAGTAGGCGGACGCGTGGACATGCATTTCGATCGCGAGTTTGCACAAGGGGAAGCGCGGCGCTCCCAGCTGGTGGTCATCGGCCTTCACGGCCTGGATGAAGCATTGATCCGCGCGGAGATCGAAGCGGTGCTGGCCTGACCGATGCACCTGATTCTTGCCCAGAAAGGCGCGATCAACGAGGGCAGCGAGGCTATCGACCTTGCGCAAACTCCGGCTGATATCGTCTTTCTTTCGGCAGCCGACACCGAGCTTGCCTCGCTCGCTGGTGCGCTTGGGCAGGCCGGTGAGGCCGTTTCCCTGCGCGTAGCCAATTTGATGCAGCTGGCCCACCCGATGTCGGTGGATTTCTATGCGCAAAAGACCATTGCCGGATCGAAACTGGTGGTGGTGCGGGTGCTTGGCGGCGAAAGCTACTGGCCCTACGGGCTGGAAAAGCTGTGGGTGACGGCTCGTGAAAACGGCGTTCTGCTCGCGGTACTGCCGGGCGATGACAAGCCCGATCCAGGCCTTGCGCGGTTTTCGACGCTGGATGGCGAAGCAGTGATGCTGCTGCATGCCTATCTCAACGAGGGCGGCCCGCAAAACGCTGCCAATTTCCTGCTTTTTTGCACCCATTTGATCGGCAGGGGCGAAATTCCACCAGGACCCACCCCGCTCCTGAAAGCAGGCATCTGGTATCCGGGCGAGGGCATTAGCGGGGTTGATGCGCTGGAGGAAGTATTCATGCCCGGCGCACCGGTCGCGGCGATCTGCTTCTACCGGGCGCTGGTGCAGTCGGGCGGTTTGCAGCCAGTCGAGGCAATGGTCAACGCGCTGAAAGATCGCGGCATCAATGCGCTGCCGGTGTTTGTCTCCAGCCTCAAGGACGCGATCAGCGTCGAAACCTTGCGCGGCATCTTTGCCCGCCATTCGCCCGATATCGTGCTCAACACGACCGGTTTTGCGGTTGGTACGCCGGGTGGTGCGTTCAAGACAACCGTGCTTGAAGAAAACGGCGCGATGGTGCTGCAGACCATCTTATCGGGCGGAACGCTCGACGCCTGGCAGCAATCCTCGCAGGGGCTTTCAGCGCGCGATCTTGCCATGAACGTTGCCTTGCCGGAAATCGACGGGCGAGTGCTTTCGCGGGCCATTGCCTTCAAACATGCCGGAATCCACGACGAACGGGTGCAGGCAAACATTGTTTTGCACCGCGCAGACGTGGGACGTTGCGAATTCGTGGCGGAGTTGGCAGCCAAGTGGATCCAACTCAAGCGGCTGGAAAACCGCGAAAAACGGGTAGCGATTGTTCTTGCCAATTATCCGAACCGTGACGGGCGGATCGCCAACGGTGTTGGTCTCGATACGCCTGCCGGAACGATTGCAGTGCTGAGGGCACTTGGTCAGGCTGGCTATGGCACAGGGGATATCCCCAAGGATGGCGATACGCTGATTTCCCATCTGCAAAAAGGCGTCACCAACGCGGCAATTGCAGGACGGCAGATCCGCGAAGTGCTTTCGCTGGCAGAGTATGAGGCAGGCTTTGCCAGATTGCCGTCGCAGGTTCGTCAGGCGATGATCGAGCGCTGGGGCATGCCGCAAGAAGATGCGGCCTTTGTGGAAGCTGCTGGCGGTTTTGCCTTGCCACTGGCGCGATTTGCCAATGTGCTGGTCGGGGTGCAACCCGCGCGCGGCTATAACATCGATCCAAAACAAACCTATCACTCGCCGGACCTTGTGCCGCCGCATTCCTATTTCGCTTTCTACCTGTTCTTGCGCCGCGAGGTGGATGCGATCATCCACATGGGCAAGCATGGCAATCTTGAATGGCTGCCGGGCAAGGCGCTGGCGCTGGGCGATGGCTGCTATCCAGAAGCGATGCTCGGGCCAATGCCGCATCTTTACCCCTTCATCGTCAACGATCCGGGCGAGGGCAGTCAGGCCAAACGGCGCAGCGCTGCTGTTATCATTGATCATTTGACTCCGCCATTGTCGCGTGCCGAAAGCCACGGGGCCTTGAAGGAAATGGAAGCGCTGGTCGATGAATATTACGACGCCAGCGGTTTTGACCCGCGCCGGCTCAAGCTGATTGCGAAGCAGATTTTCGAGCGGGTGGAGTTATCGGGCCTTGGTGAAGACATCGGCCTCAAGGCGGGCGAGGGCGAACAGCAAAGGCTGCAGCGGCTGGATGCGTGGCTTTGCGATCTGAAGGAAATGCAGATACGTGATGGCTTGCACGTGTTTGGCGAAGCGCCGTCCGGGCGGCTGGCGGTTGATCTTGCCGCTGCGCTGGTACGTATTCCGCGCGGTGCGGGGCAGGGCGCAGATGCCAGCCTGCAAAGAGCCATTGCCACCGATCTTTTCGAAGAAGCGGCTTTCGATCCGCTGGATTGCGATATGGGAGCGGAGTGGGCAGGCGTGCGACCGGCAATCCTGAAACAGGCAAGCACAGACGCATGGCGCAGCAATGGCGACACGGTTGAGCGTATCGAGCTTCTGGCATGCCAATTGGTCAGCGGGCAGGTTGCTTGCACACCCGAAATGACACGAACCGCTCTGGTGCTGGAACAGGTTCATGAAACCGTGATGCCCATGCTGGCGCAATGTGGCGTGGCAGAGCTTGCCGGCCTGCTTTGCGGGCTTGATGCCAAGTTTGTGCAGCCCGGCCCTTCCGGCGCACCGACCCGCGGGCGCATGGATGTGCTGCCAACCGGGCGCAATTTCTATTCGGTCGACTGCCGTGCGGTGCCAACGCCAGCAGCCTGGGAGCTTGGCTGCAAATCCGCGGAACTGCTGGTCGCGCGCTATCGCCAGGATCATGGCGAATGGCCGAAAGCCTTCGGCCTTTCGGTCTGGGGAACATCCAACATGCGCACTGGCGGCGATGATATTGCCCAGGCCATGGCGCTGATCGGGGTCAAGCCGCTGTGGGAGCCGCAATCGCGGCGGGTAACCGGCTACGAGATCATTCCGACAGCCATGCTGGGGCGACCAAGGGTGGACGTAACCCTTCGCATTTCAGGCTTTTTCCGCGACGCATTTCCGGCCCAGATTGAATTGTACGATCTGGCGGTTCGAGCGGTTGGAGCACTGGAAGAATCCGAACAGGACAACCCGATTGCGGCGCGCATGTGCTTTGAAAGTGCCGAGCTGCAAGCTGGCGGCATGGCATCATCGGACGCGATGCACACAGCCGGGCATCGCATTTTCGGATCGAAGCCAGGTGCCTATGGTGCCGGCTTGCAGGCTTTGATCGACGAGCGCGGTTGGGAGAACAGCGCAGACCTGGCAAAAGCCTATCTGGCATGGGGCGGCTATGCTTACGGCGCACGCGATGAGGGAAGTGAGGAAAAGCAGCGTTTTGCCCAAAGACTGTCGAAAATCGATGCGGTCATCCATAATCAGGACAACCGCGAGCACGACTTGCTGGACAGCGATGACTACTATCAGTTTGAAGGCGGCATGAGCGCGGCTGCCGAACTTGGCACCGGCAAGCGGCCAGCTGTCTATCACAACGACCATTCGCGGCCTGAAAAGCCGGTGATCCGGGCGCTGGAAGAAGAAATTGCCCGTGTCGTGCGCGGCCGGGCGGCCAATCCGAAATGGATCGCCGGGGTAATGCGGCACGGCTACAAGGGCGCGTTCGAAATTGCTGCGACGCTGGACTATCTTTTCGCGTTTTCAGCGACCACAGGCGCTGTGCGTAGCCATCATTTTGACCTCGTTCACGATGCCTGGCTTGGAGATGAGAAGGTTCGCCAATTTCTGGCGGAGCACAATCCAGCTGCGCTGAAGGAAATGGCGCAGCGTTTCATGGAAGCAATCGAACGCGGCCTGTGGACGCCGCGCTCCAATTCAGCGAAATTCACGCTCGAAAAACTGGCAGGAGAATGAAATGGCCGAGAAATCGGAAGTCCTCAAGAACATGTCCGAAGAAGAGCTCAACGCGCGCCACGCCGACAAGATGAAGAAGAAGAAGGCTGCACGCGACAAGATCATTGCCACCAAGACCATCGAAAAGGGTCTGGTCATGGTTCACACCGGCAAGGGCAAGGGCAAGTCCACTGCTGCATTTGGCATGGTATTTCGGGCAATCGGCAACGGCATGCGGGTTGGCGTGGTGCAATTCGTCAAAGGCAAATGGGGTACAGGCGAGCGCAAGGTGCTGGAGGCTTTTCCTGCACAAGTTGAGATGGCAACGATGGGCGAGGGCTTCACCTGGGAAACCCAGGACCGCCAGCGCGACATAGCTGCTGCACAAGGCGCATGGGAAAAGGCCAAGGCAATGATCATGGACCCCGATTTGCAGATGGTTCTGCTGGATGAACTCAACATCGTGCTGCGCTATGATTATCTGGAAGTCGGCGAGATCATCGAATTCCTCAAGCACAAGCCGGAAATGAAACATGTCATTATCACCGGCCGAAACGCCAAGGACGAGCTGATCGAATTTGCCGATCTTGTAACCGAGATGGAGATGGTGAAACATCCTTTCCGTTCGGGTGTGAAAGCGCAAATCGGAGTGGAGTTTTGAGTGACCAACCAGTTTGATGTCGCAGTACTGGGGGCCGGCATCGTGGGGGTATCAACCGCGATTCATTTGCGCAGGAGCGGATTGTCGGTTGCCCTCGTTGACCGGCGCGGCCCGGGCGAAGAAACCAGCCACGGCAATGCCGGCATCATCCAGCGCGAGGGAGTGGACCCGTATCTGTTTCCCCGTTCGATCCCCAAGCTCTTTTCCTACGCATTGAACAGGCGGGTTGAAGCCAACTATCATTTGAAGTCGATCGGCAAGGTTGCGCCGTTCCTTTGGCGGTATTTCCGCGGCTCTTCGCCGGCAAAGGCACGCGAAACCCGCGAGGCGAATATTCCTTTGTTCGAGCGCTGCCTGACAACGCATGGCGAACTCATCGAAGCTTCGGGCGCTGGCAATCTCATTGCCCGTAGCGGCTGGCTGGCAGCCTATCGCAACGATGCCTCGGTGCGCCGCGCGGAAGCACAGGTGCGCGAACTCAATGCCATCGGCATCAATGCATCGATGCTGACACCCGCGCAATTGTCGGCGTTGGAGCCGGATTTGAACACCAGCGAACTGGCTGCTGCCGTGCACTACCGCGACCCCTGGACCGTGAGCGATCCGGGCGCCCTGACCAAGGCCTATGCGGCACTGTTCGAGCGGGAGGGCGGCGAGTTCATCAAAGGCGACGTAAGCTCAATCCGTTTTTCAAATGGACATTGGCGGCTTCCCGAGGTCAAGGCTGACGTCATTGTCGTGGCACTGGGCCCGTGGTCGAAGCGGCTTTTGGATGCACATGGGGTCGTTCTGCCGATGGGCGTGAAGCGCGGCTATCATCAACACTATGCGGCAAGGGATGGCGCAGTGCTGACGCGCCCAATGGTGGATGACGACAACGGGTTCGTGATTGCCCCGATGGCGCGGGGCATTCGCCTGACAAGCGGGGCAGAATTTGCCGAGCATGAAGCGCCGCCCTCGCCGGTGCAGATCCGCAAGGCGGAACCGATTGCACGGGCGTTGTTCCCGCTTGGCGAGGCCGTGGACAAGGAACCATGGATGGGCGCTCGGCCGGTTTTTCCGGACATGCGGCCTGCTGTCGGCAAGATCGATGCGCTTGAGAATGTCTGGGTGAATTTTGGCCATGCCCATCACGGTCTGACCCTTGGCCCGGCAACAGGCATGTTGCTGGCGCAAATGATGACCGGCGAGCAGCCGTTTTGCGATCCCGAACCGTTCTCGCCACAACGTTTCCTTGCCGGGGCGTGATGCGTCATTGAGTTTTTGGGCGCGATCATCCAAGCTTTGGCAGGCGTAACAACGGATTCGGAACAATGGCCAACCAGTTCTTGCGGTCCATCAGGGAATTCATCGAAGGTAATCGTTCGGTGAAAAAGGTTGCCGATGACATTGTGCTGACCAGCGAACTGATCCTTCTGGTTCGCATGATGTTGGCAGATGGCGAGTTGCGCCCGGAAGAAATGGCCAATTTCAAGCGGATTTGCCAATCCGCATTCGCCATTCCCGAAGAAGACGTGCCGCAGGTGATGCAATACCTCAAGGATTTTGGCTACAACACGTCTGCGCACGATGCTGCAGCAATGTTTGAGGAATTCGAGCCGGCCAGAAAGCGCGACTTGCTGGTTCATATGCTCTCGATAGCCAAATCCGACGACCAGCTGGATGTCAGTGAGGCAGAGTTGATCAAGCGCACCGCCAAGGTGCTGGGGCTTACGTCCGCCGATATTGAGGCTGCCCGGTCGGCAATGTGAACGGGCCAATGTCGTTTGCTGACATGCCGACGCCGTGAAGACGTTTGACGGCGTTTGAGTGAAGTTCTAAAGTTCTTTTCAAGCGACGGGGCCCTGTTGCCGCCAATGGCGGAACAAAGGGGCTGAAACCGATTTCGGTGCGGTGGACCCAATCAGGGAACCAATTCCGGAACTGTCCGACACATGCGGGCCTTCCTGGGAAGGTCCCAACCGCGCATTGCGGCATGGTTCGTTCCGGTTTTTGCAGGCTAGCGCCTGTGCCGCGCAGAGATGCGTTTGGACCGGAGCCCGACATGAGAGACAAGATCTTATCAACAGCCGCTTTTGTCATCTGCTTCACAGCAGTCCCTGTCGTTACGTTTGCGCATCTTGGGCATGTGGGCGAAGTCGCCGGCCACAGTCACTGGATCGGCATTGCAGCGCTGGGCGCGATTGCGGGCATTGCCGCATTGCTTCCTTCGAAAAAAGGCAAGAAAGCAAAAAGCTCCAATCAGGAAAAGGATGCGCAGGGCGCAACCGAAGGCAAGGCAGCATGAGCCTTTCCCTGACAAATGGCGACAAGACCGGCATCATGATCTGCGGCCATGGCAGCCGAAACAAGAACGCCGCCGATGAATTTGCCAAACTTGCCCTGGCCATGCGCGAGCGCCATCCCGGTGTACCGGTGGAATGGGGATATCTCGAATTCTGCAATCCGGTCATCCATGCCGGTCTTGACAGTTTGAAGGCACAAGGCTGCCGCCGCATCCTGGCGGTGCCGGGAATGCTGTTTGCGGCAGGGCATGCCAAGAACGACATTCCATCGGTGCTCAACTCATGGGCGGCGCTCAATCCGGGAATTGCGGTCGAATACGGCCGCGAACTGGGTATTGATCTCAAGATGATCCGCGCTGCGGGAGAACGGATCGAAGAAGCGCTCGCCAGCGCGCGCGGCAAGGCCGAGCGGCACGAGACACTGCTGATGGTTGTCGGGCGCGGTTCTTCCGACCCGGACGCCAATTCCAATGTCTCGAAAGTAACCCGCATGTTGTGGGAAGGCATGGGTTTTGGCTGGGCCGAAACCGCTTATTCCGGTGTGACCTTTCCGCTGGTCGCGCCGGCGCTGGAACATGCCGCCCGGCTTGGATACCGGCGCATCGTTGTTTTCCCGTATTTCCTTTTCACCGGTGTTTTGGTGAAGCGGATCTACACCGAAGCTGATGATGCAGCGGCAAAGTTTCCTGGCATCGAGTTCATCAAGGCTGGTTATCTCAACGATCATCCGCTGGTGCTTTCAACGCTGGATGAGCGCTTGCGTGAAATCACCGAAGGGCAGGCGTTGATGAACTGCCAGATGTGCAAATACCGCGAACAGGTTCTCGGCTTTGAAATGGAAGTCGGACTGCCGCAGGCAAGTCACCATCACCATGTCGAAGGGGTTGGCGGCGCTCCGGAAAACTGCCCGTGCAAGGGCGATTGCGACGGTTCCTGCCGCGACAAGGATTTTTGCCAAAAGCATGGTCTTGTCTGGACCCCGGTGCACAGCCATGCCGAGCCAGGCCCGCTGGCACCTGCAGTGCATGAAGGCAGACACCAGCATGCGGACGGAACATGGCATGATGATCATGGGCATTCGCATGACCATGGGCACCACCACGACCACGGGCACGACCATGGGCACGACCACGGGCACGACCATGGGCACGACCATGGGCACGGGCACGGGCATGCCCACGGGCACGACCAAGGGCACGGGCACCATCCCTATCCACATGCCGACCACCCGCTTGGCCCGAAGTCGTTGAAGAAACGGCATTGACGATGGCGGGGCTTCACTACATTCGCGATCCGCAGGAGATTTACCGGCTGTCATTCGCTGGCATCGAAATGGAAGCGAATTTGTCAGCATTGCCGCCAGCATTGCGGCCAATTGCTGTGCGGCTGGTACATGCTTGCGGGATGATCGATCTGGTCGATGACCTGACGTACTCCGCCGGTGCTGCAGATGCAGGCGCATTGGCGCTTGCCAACGGCGCGCCGGTGTTTTGCGATGTCGAAATGGTGCGCTCCGGCATCATTCGCGACAGGCTTCCTGCCAACAACGAGCTGATCTGCACCCTCAACGGCGAAGGCGTGGCTGCGCATGCCCGCAGCACGCAACAAACCCGCAGCGCTGCTGCTGTCGAGTTCTGGGGAGAACAGCTTGGCGGCGCGGTGGTTGCGATTGGCAACGCGCCGACTGCCCTTTTTCGCCTGCTGGAGTTGCTGGATAATGGCGCACCAAAGCCTGCACTGATCATCGGCATGCCTGTGGGATTTGTGGGAGCTGCCGAATCGAAGGCCGAACTCGCCGCCAATTCGCGCGGTTGCGAATTCATCGCCATTTCCGGGCGCCGTGGCGGGAGTGCATTGGCCGCGGCGGCGGTGAATGCACTTGCCAAAGGCGGCATTTGAAATGGCGTCTCACTGGCTTGAAATCATCGGTATAGGCGAAGACGGCGTTGGCGGACTTTCGCCGCTTGCCAGTCGGCTTGTGAAGGAAGCGGAAGTGATCATTGGTGGCGATCGCCATCATAGCTTGACCGTGAATGAGCATGCGGAGCGCATCTCCTGGCCCTCGCCATTTGATGCGATGATTGCCACCATCAAGGCGCAGAAGGGCCGGAAGGCCATTGTGCTGGTGACCGGCGATCCGCTTTGGTTCTCGGTCGGCGCGCGAATTGTGAAGGCCATTCCGGCTGAGGAAATCCGCTTCCATCCGCAATTGTCAGCGTTTCAGTTTGCAGCGTGCCGCATGGGCTGGTCGCTGGCTGATGTTGAAACGGCGACGATCCACGGTCGTCCCGCCGAACAGATCATTCCCTTGTTTGCGCCAGGTGCCCGCTTGCTGGTCCTGACGAAAGATGAAACTTCGCCTGCCCGGGTTGCCCAGTTGCTTGTCGAGCGTGGCTTTGGCCCCTCCAAGCTGACAGTGCTTGCTGCGCTGGGAGGTCCGAACGAGCTGCGCTTTGATGGTTTTGCAGAAAGCTGGTCTGCTGTTTCCCCGGCATTTCATACCCTCGCGGTGGAATGTGTTGCCGGCCATGATGCTGAGGTTTTGCCGCGTACCGGCTTGCCGGACTCGGCCTTTCGCCATGATGGCAAGATGACCAAACGCGCTGTGAGGGCATTGGCACTGGCCAAGCTTGTCCCGGTACGCGATGGGCTGTTGTGGGACATCGGTTGCGGCTGCGGGTCGGTTGCCATTGAATGGATGCGCGGTGCTTCGGAGGCAAGGGCCATCGGCATCGAGCCTTTGGCCGGCCGCCAGGAAATGGCGAGCCACAATGCGAATTGGCTGGGTACACCAGCCTTGAAACTCTTGGAAGGCCATGCGCCTGATGCATTGGATGGTTTGCCAAGACCCGATGCGGTGTTTGTGGGCGGCGGCATTTCGCTGGCTTCAATTGAGGTGTCCCAAGCGGCGCTCAAGCCATTTGGGCGATTGGTGGCACATGCGGTGACGCTCGAAAGCGAGGCCGTGCTTTTGGAAGCGTTTTCGCGCCATGGCGGCGAACTGGAACGCATCGCTACGCAAACTGCTGAACCCGTCGGGCCTTTCCATGGTTGGCGGCCAGCCATGCCGGTAACCCAATGGTGCTGGGTGAAGGGTGCTGGCGCATGAGCGGAACCCTTTATGGCCTAGGCGTTGGCCCGGGCGATCCGGAACTGCTGACGCTCAAGGCGCACCGGATATTGACCTCAGCGCCCGTGGTTGCCTACCCCGCGCCTGATACCGGAGCAAGTTTCGCGCGCTCAATCGTGGCGTCGCACCTCAAGCAAACGCAGATTGAGTACCCCATCATCATCCCCATGCGCACCGAGCGGTTTCCCGCACAGTCCGTTTATGACAAGGCAGCCGAAGAGATCGGTGCGCATCTGGCCTTCGGCCGCGATGTTGCGGTGCTGTGCGAGGGCGACCCGTTTTTCTACGGCTCGTTCATGTATCTTTACGAGCGGCTTGCCGATCATCACAAAGTGGAAGTGGTTCCCGGCGTATCTTCGATGATGGCATCATCTGCTGCATTGGGCCGACCACTTGCGGCACGCAATGATCTGCTTTCCGTCGTTCCAGGTCCGCTGCCCGATGAGAAAATTGCCCTTGCGCTGGCGTCCAGCGACGCGCTCGCCATCATCAAGGTAGGCCGGCATTTCCGCCGCATTGCAGGCCTGATCGAAACCGCAGGACTGACCGCATCCGCCGGTTATCTTGAACGGGTGGGACTGCCCAACCAGATCATCCTGCCATTGGCGCAGGCCGTTTTCGACGAAGCGCCTTACTTCTCGATGATCCTTGTCTACAAGGGCACAGAAGACTGGATCGCCGGGCGCAGCATTCCAACCGAAAAAGGCTTGTCCCGATGAAGACGCCTGCGATCATCGTTATCAGCCCGGAAGAAATGGCGCTGGCCCGCCGCATTGCAATTGCAACCGGTGCCGCTGTCCATGGGCTCTCGCCACGTGTTTGTGGCGGTAGCGAAACCTTCAAGGAAGTCCGTTCCCACCTGCAAGATCTCTTCCGTGCTGGTACTCCGATCATTGCGATCATGGCGGCAGGTGCGGTGATCCGGGTGCTGGCTCCACTGCTTGGCGACAAGTTCTCCGAGCCACCGGTGGTGTGTGTCTCTGCTGATGCAAAAAGCATTGTGCCGCTGCTGGGCGGGCATCATGGGGCCAATGACCTTGCGCAGAAAATTGCAGCTGCTACCGGCGGCATTGCGGCAATCACCACGACCGGCGAGGTAAAATTCGGAGTGGCGCTGGATGCGCCGCCGCGAGGCTACAAGCTGGCTGATCCTAGTTTGGCAAAGCCGGTGATGGCGGCAATCAATGGCGGCGCCAGTGTTCAGCTTCATGGCTCCGCGCCATGGCTTGAGAAATCGGGAATTGGCTTTGTCGAGGCGGGTCAGGTTCACTTGCGCATCGATGAAAAGGCATACGAACCTGCGCCGCTGGAACTGACTTATCATCCAGCCACGCTGGTGCTGGGAATAGGTTGCGAGCGGGGAACTGAGGCCGCAGAAGTGATTGCGCTCGCCGAAGATGTACTGGCGCAAAGCGGGCTTTCCCGCCATTGCCTTGCGGCAGTAGGGTCGCTGGACCTCAAGGCCGATGAGCCAGCAATTCATGCGGTTGCAGCGCATTTTGGCGTCCCGGCGCGGTTTTTCACGGCTACTCAATTGGAAGCTGAAGCGCCGCGCCTTGCCAATCCATCACAGATTGTTTTTGCAGAAACCGGCTGCCATGGCGTGTGCGAAGGCGCTGCGCTGGCGTTGGCGGGAAGCAATGGCGAACTTCTGGTAGCCAAGCGCAAATCGCAGCGCGCAACTGCTGCCCTTGGCCGATCGCCATCTCCGATCACCCAGCCGGCAGGGCGGTCGCGCGGAAGGCTGTTTGTCGTCGGTATCGGTCCGGGATCGGATGGTTGGCGCAGCCCGGAAGTTACGCAAATGCTGCGCCAGGCCAGCGATCTGGTCGGCTATTCGCTCTATCTTGATCTCGTTGCAGCGGTGACGCCAAACCAGACAAGGCATGATTTCGATCTTGGCCGCGAGGAAGACCGGGTGCGCCATTCGATGGAACTGGCTGGGCAGGGGCGTGACGTGGCGCTGGTCTGTTCAGGCGATGCCGGCATTTACGCAATGGCGACGCTGGTATTCGAACTGCTGGAAAAGGGCGGTCTGAGCGATGCCGCGCGCCGGATCGAAATCGACGTTTCCCCCGGCATATCGGCGCTGCAAGGAGCGGCAGCACGGGCCGGTGCGCCACTGGGCCATGATTTTTGCACCATTTCGCTATCAGACTTGCTGACCCCATGGCCAGACATTGTGCGCCGGGTAAAGGCCGCTGCTGAAGGCGACTTCGTTATTGCCTTCTACAATCCGGTCTCCAAGCGCCGAAGAACCCAACTTGCCCATGCCCGCGAAGTATTGCTGCAACACCGCCCGGCGGACACCCCGGTTATCCTGGCGACCAATCTTGGACGTGAAGGCGAGACACTGAAGGTGGTTCCCCTCGAGCATCTCAACGTCGATGATGTCGATATGCTGACGGTCGTGCTCGTGGGTTCCTCACAGACCAGAACGGTGCGTACCGGCGATGGCAGGTTGTGGGTATACACCCCGCGTGGCTACGCGGCGAAGGAAGGCACCGGCATCAGCGGAGCAACAAATTCATGACCGTCTATTTCATTGGTGCCGGACCGGGTGCGCCCGATCTCATTACCGTTCGTGGTCTGCGACTGATAGAGAGTTGCCCGGTCTGTCTTTATGCCGGATCGCTGGTACCGCCAGAAATTGTTGCAGCAGTGCCTGCGGGTGCGCGGGTGCTCGACACAGCGCCGATGCATCTGGACGCAATCATCGAAGAGATGGTTGCCGCCCATGCCAAGGGGCAGGATGTTGCGCGCGTCCACTCCGGCGACCCGTCGATCTACGGTGCGGTTGCCGAACAGATGCGCAGGCTCAACGCGTTATCCATCCCCTATGAAGTGGTGCCTGGCGTGCCAGCTTTTGCTGCGGCGGCGGCAAAACTGTCCACCGAACTGACGCTGCCGGAAATTGCCCAGACAGTTATCGTGACACGAACCGGCATGAAGGCTTCTTCTATGCCGGAGCATGAAACTCTTGAAGTGCTTGGCCAGTCGCGCGCGACACTGGCGATCCATCTTTCCATCCGCAATCTCGATTACATCCGCCGGGCGCTTGAGCCATATTACGGTGCAGATTGCCCAGTGGTGATTGCCTATCGCGCCACCTGGCCGGACGAATTGTACATTCGCACCACGCTTGCTGAAATGAAGGAGAAGGTGCGCGAGGCCAAGATCACCCGCACGGCGCTCGTGCTGGTTGGGCGCGTCTTCGGGAACGAACATTTCCGTGACAGCGATTTGTACAATGCCGATTTTTCCCATGTGCTGCGAAACCGGGGAAAAAAGAAGGCGGAGACGTGAGTTTTGACGGTTATGATTGGAGGATTATCACCGGCAGTTTCATTTGCCTTGCAGCCTCGATCTTGGCGTAGGCGCGGGTGCCGCCCGAATTGCGGCTGACAAGGTGCGTGATGGCAAATCGCCTGAACAGTTCCGCTTCAACAATCGGGTCGGCTGATGGAAGGCCGATGACCAGTTCATGGCTTGGCAGGGCCAGCGGGGCTTGTGGCGGATCGACCATGCGCACCAGAAAGTGGACGTTTGACCGGGTGGCAAATCGGGCAATGTGCTGCGAACCCAGAGCCAGCAGAACGCGCGCGTTTGCGGGAATTGCATCACGGGCTGCTTCGAGGGTTTCAACGCAGATCCAGTTGTCTTCAGGAAGACGGGGCCATGGCGCGCGAGTGCGTTGTTCGAACGCGATCCCGGTCAATGCTGCAGCTTCGCGCGCGTTGGCAGATATTTGCTTGGCGAAAGGATGGGTGGCGTCGATCAACCGGTCAAAAGCGTTTTCGCGCAAATATTGCGCCAGACCTTTGGCACCGCCAAACCCGCCGGTTCGCACCTTTCCGGCCAGCGGCAACGGTTCGCGGGTACGTCCGGCCAGTGACGAAGTTACATTGTTTCCTTGCGCAACAAGTCCTGCCGCAAGATCGGCGGCTTCAGCCGTGCCGCCAAGTATGAGAATTTTCTCAGCCATCGAATTTGCCATCGCGCGCAAGGATGCGTCCGTCGCGCGAAACGACAATCGTTTCGACTTCCACAGGCGCACCGCGCAATACGTTCAGGGCAGTGCGGCGGGCGCCCTGCGAAATCCTCGCAGCAAGGGCACTCTCGCAGCCGCTCAGGGCAAGGGCCTCCATAGCGGTGTTGGCATGCCGCATGGCTTCAACCGCGGTCGCATCTGCACCGCAGGCCTTGGCCTCGCCAGCCAGCCAGTCCATGTCTATTTGGCTTCGGCCAGAATGCAGGTCAAGCGCGCCGTGGCTGAGCTTGGCAAACTTTGCAAAACCACCGGCCATAGTCAGGCGTGCTATCGGATGCTCCCGCAAATATTTGAGCAACCCGCCGGCAAAGTCGCCCATGTCGAGCAGGGCATGATCGGGAAATTCGTAAAGCGCGCGCGCTGCGTCCTCGGACGTGCTGCCCGTCGCGCCCAAGACGTGGCGTACCCCGGCTGCACGCGAAACATCGATGCCGCGATGGATGGAATGTATCCAGGCCGAACAGGAGAACGGCACGACAATGCCGGTGGTTCCCAGAATGGAAATGCCGCCAACAATGCCAAGGCGCGGGTTCCAGGTGCGTTCGGCAATGCGCTCGCCACCGGGCACGGAAAGGGTGATTTCGATATCAGGTTCGATGCCGGCATCCGAGCAAAGCTCAAGGACGACTTCGCGCATCATGGCGCGAGGGACGGGGTTGATCGCCGGTTCCCCCACTTCGACAGGCAGTCCGGCGCGGGTTACCAGACCCACGCCTTCGCCACGGTGAAATACAATGCCGCTTCCCGGCAATCCACGCCGGACCTTGGCCATTATGGTGGCTCCATGGGTTACATCGGGATCATCGCCTGCATCCTTGACGATGCCGGCGGAAGCAAAGTCCTTTCCGAGTTCTTCGGTGGAAAGCGCAAAGCTCGGGGTTTCTCCCTTGGGCAGGCGAATGGTGACGGGGTCCTCGAACCGACCGTTCAGCAATGCGCCGAGGGCAGCCTTGACCGCAGCCGTCGCGCACGCGCCGGTGGTCCAGCCACGCCGAAGGCTGCCTTCCGGCTTGTCAATTCCAGTTTCAGTGTCCAAACTCGCCATGCAATCCTTATAGGCGAGCAAAAAGTTTCGGCAAACGGTTCGCGATTGCAAAAAAGGGAATGCATGCAATGACTGATGCGCTGGTAACAGGTGCACACTTCAATCCCGGCACAGTCTGGCTGACGGGGGCTGGACCGGGTGATCCGGGCCTGTTGACGATGCTCGCCGTGCAGGGGCTGCGCGAAGCGGACGTCATTGTCTATGACGCGCTCGTCAATGAAGAAATCCTCAAACTTGCAAAGCCTGGCGCAGAGCTGAAATTTGCCGGCAAGCGTGGTGGCAAGCCTTCGCCCAAGCAGCGCGACATTTCTCTTCTGCTGGTCGAGCATGCAAGAAAAGGCAAGCGGGTTTTGCGGCTGAAGGGCGGCGACCCGTTCATGTTCGGACGAGGCGGTGAAGAAGCCCTGACCCTGGTTGAGGCGGGAATACCTTTCCGGGTAGTGCCAGGCATATCGGCGGGGCTGGGCGGCCTTGCCTATGCCGGCATTCCGATGACCCACCGTGATCTCAACCACACCGTGACGTTTCTGACCGGGCATGATTCAGGCGGAGTGGTACCTGACAGCATTGATTGGCAGAGCGTTTCAAAAGGTTCGCCGGTGCTGGTGATGTACATGGCGATGAAGCATTGGGATGTCATTTGCAATCAGTTGATGGCCCATGGGCGGGATGGCACAACGCCGGTTGCCTTTGTCTGCGATGCCACGGCCGCGCAACAAAAAGTGCTGGAAACAACCCTTGAAAAGTCGGTTGCCGACCTTGAAGCAAGCGGATTGAAGCCACCGGCAATCATTGTTGTTGGCGAAGTGGTGCGGCTGCGCAGTGCGCTTGACTGGCTGGGCGCAGAGGCAGGCAAAGTCCTCGTCGCCGATCCGCTTGGACACCGTCAACAGCGCGATGCTTGTTGACCATGCAACGCGGCCTGATGCTTGCTGCGCCTGCTTCGGGCAGTGGCAAGACGGTTCTGACACTGGCGTTGCTGCGGGCACTGGTAGAGCGTGGCGTCGACATTCGCGCTGCCAAGGCTGGCCCTGACTTCATTGATCCAGGCTTTCATGCCGCTGCCTGCGGCAAACCATCTGTCAACCTGGACCCGTGGGCCATGTCTGCGCCAAGGTTGCGCCAGATCGCGGCGGGGCAAGGCGGCAGCCACCTTCTGGTAGAGGCGATGATGGGCCTTTATGACGGGGCTGCAGATGGAACCGGCAGCGCCGCAGACCTTGCGCAGACGCTTGGCCTGCCTGTGGTTCTGGTGGTTGATGCAGCCAGACAATCCCACTCGATTGCTGCGCTGGTTCGCGGGTTTCGCGATCACCGCGCGGGGCTGAACCTTTCAGGAGTGATCCTCAACAAGACCGGTGGCGCGCGGCATGCTGCGATGCTTGAATCCGCGCTTGGCGCAATAGACGTGCGGGTTCTGGGAACCATAGCGCGTACAGACGCCTTGTTGCTTCCCGAACGCCATCTGGGTCTGGTGCAAGCTGGCGAGATGCAGGAGATCGATGCATTCGTCGCAAAAGCTGCAGGCATTGTGCGCGAGTGCGTCGATCTGGATGCACTGGTTGAAGCATTCTTGCCCATGGAAATGCCTGTTGGAACGGTTAGTCGCCTGCTGCCGCCCGGTGGCAAGGTGGCGATTGCCCGCGACCCCGCGTTCACGTTTTTCTATCCGCACATGGAAGCTGACTGGCGTGCCGCAGGGGCGGAACTGAGCTTTTTCTCGCCGCTGGCCAACGAGGCTCCGGCCTTGGACGCCGATGCCATCTTCCTGCCCGGTGGTTATCCGGAACTGCATGGCGGCAGGCTTTCAGCAGCAACGGTTTTCCAAGCTGCAATGCAGGCAGCGGCAGCCCGCGGCATTGCCATTCATGGCGAGTGCGGCGGCTACATGGTCTTGGGCGATGGCATTGAAGATGGTGAAGGCAAGCGTCACGCGATGTGCGGATTGCTGCGGCTCGAAACCAGTTTTGCAAGGCGCAAGCTTTCCCTCGGCTATCGGCGGCTGGTTGCGCCATCGCATTATTTTGCAGGTGAAAGACTGATGGGCCACGAGTTCCACTACTCTACCGCGCTGCGCGAAGATGGCGACAGGCTGTTTGCCGCAAAGGACGCGCTCGGTACCGACCTTGGATGGCATGGTTTGCGCAATGGTTCGGTGAGCGGTTCCTACATGCATTTGATCGAGGCAGAATGAGCAAGGCTTTACCTTTGACACCAATTTATCACGGCGGAGCCTTGGACCGCGCCATGGCAGTACATGGCGGCGATCGGCAGGATTGGCTCGACATTTCCACGGGGATCAATCCGACATCATTTCCTGTGGCGCCCGTATCGCAGGATGCCTGGTGCCGGTTGCCAGACAGTGCCGCACTGGCCCGTCTGCTCGCAGCGGCGCGTCAGTTCTATGGTGTGCCGAAGCATCTCGACATCGTTGCCACGCCGGGCACACAAGCGCTGATCGAGGCGTTGCCCCGTCTTCTTGACGGGGGCACTGCGAGCATAGTTTCACCGCCAAGCGGCACCTACCGCGAACATGCCCATTGCGCTGCAAAAACAGGGCGGATCGTGCGCGAAGTATCGACGCCCGATGGCGTTTTGGACGATGAAACACTGGCGGTTCTGGTGCATCCCAACAATCCGGACGGGACATTCTGGCCAGAACACGAGACAAACGACCTTGCAAGTCTGCTGCAGCGAAATGCCGGGCATCTGGTCATCGATGAAGCATTTTGCGACACCGATCCAACCCGCAGTTTCGTTGCCAATTTGCCGGAAAACGCAATCGTTCTCAAATCTTTCGGCAAGTTCTTTGGCCTTGCCGGGGTGCGACTTGGATTCGCCATCTGTCGCCCGGAAATGGCTGCAGGGATTGCCAATTGGTTTGGGCCCTGGGCCGTCAGCGGTCCGGCGCTGGAAATCGGCACAGCGGCTTTGAGCAATGTTGAATGGGGCGCGCAGATGCGCGAACGACTGGCGCAGCAATCATCAATGCTAGCTGAACTGCTTGAAGATTGCGGCTTCGAGATTGCCGGGAAAAACGGCCTTTTCGTGCTGGCTCGTCATCGCGATGCCACACGCATCGCACAGGAATTGATGCAAGCGAAAATATTGGTTCGACCTTTTCCTGACAGACCTCACTTGCTCCGGTTCGGACTTTCGGGCAATGGCAATGAGCGGCTTGCTTCCACCCTCAAATTGATTGTGCGGCCAAAGCCATGACCGTCCATCTTTTCATCCTGTTGTTTGCCTTGGTCGTCGACTGGTTCATCGGAGATCCGGACTGGTTGTGGCGAAAATTTCCCCACCCGGTCGTCTGGTTCGGAAAATGGGTCGGGTTCCTCGATCAACGCCTCAACCAGGAGAGCGATACTGCACCAATGCGCCGGCAGGCCGGGGCGCTTGCACTTTTTGCGATGCTGTCCGTTGCGCTGCTGGCAGGCGTATTGGCCAACCTCGTCCTGCATTGGGCAGGTCCGATCGGCTGGCTGGCAGAGATCGCAATTGTTGCAATCCTGCTGGCACAAAAGAGCCTGTCCGATCATGTACGGGCAGTTTCGGAAGTTTTGCGAACCGGCGGGCTGGAAGGCGGGCGCAAGGCAGTCTCAATGATTGTGGGACGCAATCCGCAATCGCTTGATCGCTCCGGCGTCAGCCGCGCTGCAATAGAGAGCCTTGCGGAAAACTTCTCAGATGGCGTTGTCGCGCCGGCATTTTGGTATGCGCTGCTGGGTCTGCCGGGCCTGTTTGCCTACAAGATGCTGAACACCGCGGATTCAATGATTGGTCATCGGTCTGAAAAATATGAGGATTTCGGCAAATGGTCCGCAAAGGCGGATGATTTTGCCAATCTGGTGCCAGCGCGCCTTTCTGCGGCGCTTGTTGCGGTAGGGGTTGCAAGCATCCATGGGGTTGCATCGGCGAGGGTATCCATCGGTGGGGCCTTGCGCGATGCTGGTCTGCACCGCTCGCCCAATGCCGGCTGGCCGGAATCTGCGTTCGCGCACGGGCTCGGGTTTGCACTTGGCGGGCCAAGAATCTATGCCGGTGAAAGCGTACAACAGGCTTGGTTGAACGGCTCTGGCAAGACGGGTCTGGACATTGCCGAAATCGATCTGGCACTGGCGCTGTTTGCGCGCGCATGCTTCGCGCTTTGGGGATTGACCGCGTTGGCTCTGGTTATTTCCGGATGAGTTCAATCGGCGTTGCGTAAGGCGGTGTCGACGAAAAGGCTTCTGCAAAACTGAGCCCATTCCAGGCCATTTGCACGGCGCGTATCGGGCCGGCATGGCAAACCACTGTTATGTCGTCCGCGTATTCTTCCAGTGCAGAAACGACCCGTTCTTGAACCTGCCGAAAGTTTTCGCCATTCGGGCAGGCGCGGTTGAACGGGTCCTTGAGCCAATGTTCGCTCAGGTCGCGCGGAATGTCTTTCCAGGCCAGGCCTTCCCAGTCGCCCATGTTCATTTCCCAAAGCCGCTCGTCGAAACAAACTTCCAGTCCGTCGCGCGCGGCAATCGCTTGCGCGAGCCTGGCGCAGCGCAAGGCAGGGCTTGCGAGCAGGAATTTTGCGCGCGGTGCGGTTGCAACAGCCTTTTCTATTTCGCCATGCCCATCGGCGTGGATGTCGATGTCAAGGCGACCGTAACAGATGCCCGGATCAATTCCCGGACGTGGGTGTCGCAGAAAAATCATGAGTGCCCCCAGAACCCTGCCAGTACCACCAGCACGATGATCTCGCCCACCTGTTCCATGGCACCCAGTGCATCGCCGGTATAGCCGCCTGTTTTGCGGCGAAATCGCCAAAGCAGCACCAGGGCTCCTGCAAGTCCGGCGGCAACTGCGCTCAATCCCGCCGCACCGCCGAAGAGCAGGCCGAGCAGCAGGCTGATTGCAAGCGTATAGCCAAATTCGCGCAAGGATATTCCTGGTGAAACCAGCGAACCGGTACCTTCGGTGCGGGCGTATGTGGCAAATGCAAGGGCAAGTGCAATTGCACCGCGCCCGGCGGAATGGGAAACCAGCAATGCCGCAACACCCGCCAGGGGCGACACTGTCGTGATTGCGGCGAGAGAGGAAATGCGCAGCAACATGGACAACATCAGCGCCAGTGCGCCATAGGTGCCAATGCGGCTGTCACGCATGATTTCCAGCGCTTTTTCCCGCGTTGATCCGCCGCCAATTCCATCTGCGGTGTCGGCCAGTCCGTCCTCGTGCAGTGCACCGGTTATGTAAACACCTGCCGCAACAGCAAGGCCTGCTGCAACCAACGGCGGCAATGCCGGTGAAAGGCTCCAGAGCAATGCGGCAGGGACAATGCCGATCAGCAATCCGGCTACCGGAAACCAGGGTGTGCACTGGTGTAGGCGGTGTGGCGCAGCCAGCCGCCAAAGCGTATCGGGCAAAATTAGCCGCGAAAAAAACGCCAATGCCTGAAGCAGTTTGCCGAGTTCGGTTTGCATCAGCTATCCTTGCCGGAGACCCCGGCGCTGGCAAAGGTTGCCATTTCGCCGAGCATTGCACAGGCGGCCCTGAGCAGCGGGAAGGCCAGCAATGCGCCCGTGCCTTCACCCAGCCGTAGGTCAAGATCCATCAACGGCTCAGTGTGGAGTGCTTCCAGCACCAGCCGGTGGCCAGGTTCTTTTGAGCGATGTGCAAACACCACATACTGCATTGCTTGTGGCCGGGCGCGCAGCGCACACAAGGCGGCGGCGGTGGCGATGAACCCGTCCACCAGCACAATGCCGCCAGCCGAGGCAGCGCC
>JBGSNX010000061.1:0-62432 GCA_041739465.1 Salaquimonas sp. | reverse complement strand
TCAACAGCGCCAGCACCGCCGCCGCGCTTGGTGCCAGGGTGGCAATTGCCAGCCCCGTGGGCGCAGATGCGCACGGCGAAGCGCTGCACAGCGCCCTTGCCGAACGTGGTATTTCCGACTTTCTTGTCGCCATGGAAGATTTGCGCACCGGCACGTATACCGCAATCATCGCGCCCGATGGTTCGATGCTCATCGGCCTTGCCGACCTTGCAATGTACGAGGCAGTGGATGCGGAGTGGTTTTTTCACCATTGCCGCCCTGCCCTGGAAGAAAGCGCGCTGTGGTTCCTCAATGCCAATTTGCCCGCCACCACCCTTGGCGAGTTGGCTGCCCGTGCCGGTGAAAGGCGCATTGCCGCTGCCACCATTTCCCCGGCCAAGGCTCCGCGGCTTGCCTCTGTGCTGTACCGCACCGATTTCCTGTTCACCAATGTTGCCGAGGCTCGCACCCTTGCGGGCATGCCCGGCGCTGATGCTGGCGAACTTGCAGCCGCGCTTGCAAGGTCCGGCGTAAAGTCCGGCACTATTTCCTCGGGAAGCGGGCCGCTGCTGTGGTGGAATGACGGGCAAAGCGGAACCTTGCAGCCACCACCTGTGGAAACCATTGTCGACGTTAACGGCGCGGGCGACGCATTGGCCGCAACCGCGCTTAGCGCCATCCAAAATGGCGAGGATTTTGAAACCGCGCTTCACCTCGGCATTGCTGCATCGCAGCTCACGCTAGCCAGTGCCGATCCCTGGTATCGCGGCCTGTCATGGCCGCTGCTGCATTCACTTGCTTCCAATCCCTTGGCTTCAAACCGAAAGTCCCTGCCATGACCACCCCGCTTGCCCCCGTCCTTTCCGATTTCCTCGATGTTTCGCACACTGTGGCAGGCGCGCTGGCCACCGGCGCGCCGGTGGTGGCGCTGGAATCAACCATCATCACCCATGGCATGCCCTGGCCACACAACATGCAAATGGCGCAGGAGGTCGAGGAGGTAGTGAGTGCAAACGGCGCGGTTCCAGCCACCATCGCGGTGATGGACGGGCGGCTCAAGATCGGCCTTTCGCCAAGCGAACTTGAGGCCCTTGCAAAGGCGAAAGGCGCCATGAAACTTTCACGCGCCGACCTTGCCTTCGCGCTGGCGTCAAAGCGTCCGGGCGGCACCACTGTGGCAGCAACCATGCTGGCCGCGCGCCTCTCCGGCATTGAGGTTTTTGCCACCGGCGGCATTGGCGGCGTCCACAAGGGCGCCGAAACGAGCTTCGACATCTCCGCCGACCTTGCCGAATTTTCCCGCTCGCCAGTCATTGTGGTTTGCGCCGGAGCCAAGGCCATACTCGACATGGCCAAGACACTCGAAGTGCTGGAAACGCAGGGCGTGCCGGTCATCGGCTTTGGCACGGACCAGTTCCCGGCCTTCTGGTCGCGCGAGAGCGGGCTCAAATGCCCCTTGCGGGTCGACAATGCTCAGGAAATCGCCCGCTTCTGGCAGGTGCGCAAGGCGCTCGATTTGCAGGGTGGCGTGCTCATCGCAAACCCGGTGCCGGTGGAAGATGAAATCCCAGCCGCGCAAATGGCCCGCAACATCGAGGCTGCGCTCGACGCCGCGCTGGAGGAAGGCATCAGCGGCAAGGCAGTGACACCGTTCCTGCTGTCGCGCATTCTCGATTTGACCAGCGGCCGCTCGCTCGCCACCAACATCGCGCTGGTAAAGAACAACGCGCTGGTCGCTGGCCAGATCGCCGTCGCGCTTTCGAGATTGTAAGGCCGTGCAGTTTGGGGGGGCTTGACCCTCCCCCTTGAGGGGGGCTCGTCGACTTCGTGGTTCGAGGCTCGCTGCGCTCACACCTCACCATCAAGTCGAAAGGCTGGGGCACCCCACCATGAAGTCTCAGGAAATAGCCTTATCTGAGGCCGGATAGGTTGGCGGCGCCTGTCCTGAAGCTTCATCCTGAGGAGATTTCCGAAGGAAATCGTCTCGAAGGGCGAAGCTGAAGGGGGTTGGCGTTAACTGACCCCTCACCCCGCAGAAAGCACCCATTTCACCAGATCGGCAGCGATGCCTTCAAATGCCGCATTGATGCCGTTGACGACGGCGGTGGCATCGGTGCCCGAAAGCGGCGATTGCGCGTCGAACACTTTCGTGCGGATCACCTTGCCGCTGCGGTCAGAGACGAGCTTGACCGACAGCGACACAACCGCCGCCTGCTCGCCGCCGCCGATATTGGCCTGAAAGGCCCGGATGTCGGTGACAATCTGGTAGTCAATCACCAGCCCCTCGCCCGGCTTGGCAACGGCGCGCACCCGCCCGGTGTTTTCAAACGCTTCAATCAGCCGCGCCTGCACCACCTTGGGCAGCCGGTCCGGCCATTGCGAACGGGCGAGGTATTCAATCTGCACGGGCGAAGTCTTGACGACGATTTCCTGCGCATCGAGCGATTTCAGCGCCGAAGGCTCCAGCACCAGCAATTGCCAGCTGGAACGCGCCTTGAGGCCTTCGATCTTTGCCGGCGCGGCGATGTCGTAAATGTCGACAACAGCCGAAGTGTTGCAGGCGGCCAGCAGGAGCGCGCCGCCAAGCGCCAGCGCCGGAATCAAAGCCGACCCAAGCGCCCTCACCGCTGCCCCAAATCCTGATACAAGCAATAACGCCAACCGGTTCAAACTGTCATCCCTGTACGGCCTGCCTTGATGGCCCGGCCAGATTTCATGCCCGCGCTGAACATTCAGCGCTTTGGCCTGCCGTCAAATGTCCTTGGCCGCTCGCCGCCCGTGATCACGCGCTGCGGATTGGCTTCAAAATCGGAAACCGTTTGTTCGATACGGTTGATCGAGCGCCGTGTGTCCTGCACGAGCGCGCGCACGTCTTCCAGTCCCTGATTGGAGAATCGCGCCAAACCTGCTGATATTTCGTTTACGCGGGTGCGCAATGTCTGCGAAGTTTCACGAAAATCAGCCAAAGTCAGCCGAACTTCGTCGCCAAGACCCTTGGCATCGGCATTGCCGAGGAAGGTATCGAGCTTCGCCAGCACGCCGTCAATGCGCTGGGTTGAATCCTTGAGCTGCGCGGTAAACGCCTGGATGTTGTCAATCGAAGCCTCAACCTTCTTGGGATCGACCGCGGCAAGGATCTCCTGCGTGCGCACAATGGAGGTGTCGAGCTTGGCAGACAAACCCTCAAGGCTTTCGGCGGCCTTTGACACATTGACGAGGAATTTGTCGAAGCCATCGGCATTCTTGGCCAGCGAACTTGAGAATGTTTCGATGTTCTTCACCGATTGCGCCGCCGGGCCGCGCACTTCCTTCATGAATTCGTCCAGCGAAACCATCATGGCATCGGCCCGGCCGGCAACTGCCCGTACGGTTTCCAGAATGTCGCCGACGGCAGAGGGTGTCGCCTCGATGATCGGCGTTTGGTCACTGCCCAGAAGAAGCGGTGCTGCCGGCGTGCCACCTTTCAGCGAGATGTAGGAAACCCCTGTCAGGCCCTGGCTGCCGATTGTCGCGGTGGTGTCGGCGCGGATCGGCGTGTCCGGCTTTACCGAGGTAATGGCATAGACAATGCGCGGATCGGCCGCGTCAAAAGCAACGCGGTTGACCTTGCCCACCTTGATGCCGTTGAACAGGACATCGGAACCTTCGCCAAGGCCAGTCACAGAGCCGGCAATGCGCACCTGTAGCGGCACCAGCCCGGTCTGGTCGCCCAGCCGTGCCACCCAGTAGATGAACGAGAATGCGGCAGCGATCACGATCAACGTGAACAGGCCGACAGTCACATAATTGGCGCGGGTTTCCATGGGTCTAGCAACAGCTCTCAGTTTTGACTTGGCATTGCATGTCGGCAAGCAAAGCCATGTGGGCAGTGTTGCAGCAAAAATGTGGCACAACGCTGGTCATTTATCGTCCCGAACTATCTGGCGCGCGCGCTTGCCACGGAAATAGGACTGCACCCATTCGTTTTCCGATTCAAGCATCGCGTCAAGATTGCCTTCCAGCAAAACACGTTTTTCGCCAAGCACAGCGATCCGGTCACACACCGAAAACAGGCTGTCGAGGTCGTGCGTCACCATGTAGACGGTAAGGCCGAGCGTGTCGCGCAAGGTCACGATCAATTCATCAAATTCGGCAGCGCCTATGGGGTCGAGGCCGGATGTCGGCTCGTCAAGGAACAACAGTTCAGGATCAAGCGACAAGGCCCGCGCCAGCGCCGCCCGTTTCACCATGCCGCCGGACAATTGCGAAGGCAATTTCTCCGCAGCATCCTGCGGCAGGCCGACAAGGTCGATTTTCAGCCGCGCCAGTTCGTCCATCAGTTTCGGGTCAAGATCAAGATATTCGCGCATCGGCACCTGGATGTTTTCAAGCACCGTCAACGCCGAAAAAAGCGCACCCTGCTGGAACAACACGCCAATGCGCTGGTCGATAGCCAGTTTTGCAGCTTCATCCAGCGTGTCATAGACCTGACCGAAAACCTCGATCGTTCCGGCCTGTCGCCGCGACAGACCAAGAATAGCACGCATCAGCACCGATTTGCCTGCACCTGACGCGCCGACAAACCCGAGGATCTCACCGCGTCGCACGTCAAGGTCTAGGTTTTCCAGTACGTTGCGTCCGCCAAAATTGACGGTGATGCCGCTGACCCGCAAGACCAGTTCATCGCTAATGGAGTGGCCGGGATTGTTCATCACGCCGCCCTCAATAGTCGATCTGGGCGTAGAAAACGGCAAAGAACCCGTCGACCACAATCACGAAGAAGATCGCTTTCACCACCGCCGCCGTCACCCTGCGACCAAGGCTCTCCGCGCTGCCCTCGACCTTCATGCCCTCTACCGCTGCCATGATGCCGATGATCATCGCCATGAATGGCGATTTGATCAGCCCTGCAAACACGGTTGAAAGGTCGATGGCATCGCGAAGCTTGTTGATGAAGGTTTCAATCGGGATATCTGAATAGAAATTGAGCAGCAGCGCCGCTCCCGCCAGCGAGGCGACATTGGCAACAAATGTGAGCAGTGGCAGCGCAATTGTCAGTGCCACCAGCCTTGGAAATACCAGCACCCCGATCGGATTAAGACCGATAACGGTGAGCGCATCGACTTCCTCGCGCATTTTCATCGAGCCGATTTCTGCCGTCATCGCACTGCCCGAGCGGCCGGCAACCATGATGGCGGTCAACAGCACTCCTACCTCGCGCAACAGCAGGATGCCCACGAAGTCCACGGTCAGGAATTCAGCACCAAAATAGCGCAAGGACCATGCGCCCTGCTGGGCAATGATTGCACCGATGAGAAACGACATGAGCGCAACAATCGGCACGGCCCGCAGGCCCATCCGGTCGATGTGGTGGATGATTGAATCGGGCCGTATCGAGCCTGTGCGCCCCGACTTCATCTGCGGCCCGCGAATAGCCGCACCGATCATGTTGAGTGAAAGCACGGTGTCGCGCCCTAGCGATTGGGTGAAGCGGCCAAGACTGTCCAAAAACCGCGATACCGGTCCGCGCCGTACCGCAGCGTGCGCGACTTGAAAATTGCCCGAAACAGCTTTGAGCAAACGTGCATTGACGCCTTGAGGAGGGCTGATGATGCTGGCTTCCCCGCCAGACTTGCGCCATTTTTCTGCGAGGCGCGACACCACCCAGGCCCCGGCTGTGTCCATCCGCGTGACGCCGGAAAGGTCGATCACCAGTTTTGACGCACCAGCATTGTCTTGAAGGCTTCGCAAAACCCGGTCCACAGGCGCAATTGCCCGCGCAATCCAGAGCCCCTGCGCCACAACCAGCGTGCGCCCTTCGGCGGTGCTGATCGCGCATTGCGCTTCTGTTGCAGCAGTTTGCGTCATGCGAAAGGCTCTCCGCGCTTTTCAGGAATTACCCGATACAACACTTTTACCGGGATGGCTTTATGTGCGAGTCTCGCTTTGAAAGAAACTGTTCAAGCGATTCTGTTGGATCAATGCCTAGAAAACTGCATCTGGAAGCGCAAAGCTGGCCAATCAACGGCAGCTTCACCATCTCGCGCGGATCGCGAACGCAAGCGCAGGTCCTGCAGTGTACGATTGAAGAGGAAGGCGCGTCAGGTCGTGGCGAATGCGTTCCTTACAAGCGCTATGGCGAAAGTCTTGAAAGCGTCACTGCCCAAATAGAATCGGTTCAATCAGCAGTGGAAGCAGGCGCTTCACGGCTGGAACTGCTCACGCTCTTGCCGCCCGGAGCTGCCCGCAATGCAGTGGATTGTGCCTTGTGGGATCTGGAAGCCAAGCAATCAGGCTTGGCGGTCTGGCAGTCCGTTTGCAGCCAGCCTCCGGTTCCGGTTCTTACCGCCGTCACGGTCAGTCTCGGCACACCACAGGAAATGGCAAAAGCCATAAAGGACAAGGGTTCTCACCCGCTCATCAAGGTAAAGCTGGGCGGCGAAGGTGATGCGCAGCGCATTGTCGCGGTATGCCAAGCAGCCCCACATGCACGCATCATCCTCGATGCCAACGAGGCATGGACCGAGAAGGACCTCCCCAGATTGATGGAAGTCAGCGCCAGGCACGGCGTGGCTTTGATCGAGCAGCCCTTGCATGCAGACAATGACCACGCGCTTTGCGGACTTGAACGCATCGTGCCGGTTTGTGCCGATGAAAGCGCCCACACCGCTGAAAACGTGCATCTCCTGCTGGACCGCTACGATGCGGTGAACATCAAGCTCGACAAGACAGGCGGCCTGACTGCGGGCATGGCGATGAAACATCAGGCCCTTCGTCTCGGATTTGGCATCATGGCAGGCTGCATGGTTGGCACATCGCTGGCCATGGCACCTGCCGTCTTGTTGGCGCAGGGCGTCGACTGGTCAGACCTTGATGGCCCGTTGATTCTCGCCGGTGACCGCGAAAACGGGCTTTCCTACGCGGACGGAATGGTATCCCCGCCTCGATCCATTCTTTGGGGCTGAGTTCTGCGGGCAGCTTCCAGCAGCAACCCGCCGATGGCCGAAAGAGCGGCCATGGCCAGAAACCCGCCGCCACCCAGCCAGTCGTACAACGGCCCCGAAACGAAGATCATCAATCCCATGGCAATTGCGGCACACACAAAGCCAACTGCCTGAGCTGATCCCATCCGCTCTTCGGGAACCGTGTCGTTGTAAAAATGCATGAGCGACAAATGTGTCGCGCCAAAACTGAGTCCGTGCAGAGCCTGCAACAGCACAAAGCCCCAAAGACCGGGGTCAAACGGCATGAGCGTCCAACGAACGACACCGGCCACAGAACCGATCACCCCCATGAAAACGGGTGAAAACCTGCGGAATGCCTGCCGCGCAAACTGGAACAGGATAATCTCGGCAATCACGCCAACGGCCCAAAACATGCCAATGACGCCACCCGAAAATCCGATTCTTTCCCAATGGATTGAACCAAAAACATAAACCATCGCATGCGTTGCCTGGATGATGCCGCATCCGACTGTAACCAGCATGAAACGCCGGTTTGCCAGTAGGCGCCATGCGCCTGCCCCCTGCACGCGCTCGATTGCAGCAGGAACAGGTGGTAGCCCCAGGCGCGGAGTCAGCGGCGACAAGATAAACCCGGCAAGCGCCGAAGCGATCATCAATGCCATGATCGCACCGGTGCCAAAACCACCCAGAACCCAGCCGCCAAAAAGGTTTGCGATGACAAATACCACCGAGCCCCAGAGCCGGATTTGGCCGTAGTCGAAACCAAATCGGCGAACACCTGCAAGTGTGATGGAATCCATGACCGGCTGCAGTGGATGGTTGAACAGCGCCATCAACAGCGCCACGAAAAGGATCTGCCAATATCCATTGGCAAGCGGGTAAAGGCACACGCAAACAGCCGAGCCGCCCAGCAGGAAGATCAGCACATTTGCCCGCTCGCTTGTCCTGTCTGCGAAGGCGGAAATTGCCCCGGAAGTCAAAACCCGCACCACCATTGGCAGCGAAAGCACCAGCGCAATCTGGGTGGATGACAGCCCGTTGTCTTTCAGCCACAGCGGAAAATACGGCAGATACAGACCGACATAGGCAAAGAACAGGCTGTAAAGCGCCGCCATTCGCAGTGCGAAAGCGGGAGGTGGCTGGTGTCCGCCAGGTGCGGACACGGTTTGTTGCCAGTTCATCCGCGCGCTTCCTGCGCCCCGGCCAATGCTTTGGAAAACAATTGCGCATCAACATTGCCGCCCGAAGCGACAATCAAGACGGTTTCACCGGCAAAAGCTCTGCCTTGTTGCAACAAGGCTGCCAACGACACGGCACCGCCAGGTTCCAGCACGATCTTCAACTCGTTGAAGGCAAACCGCATCGCGGCGAAGGCCTCCTCATCGCTTACCGAAAACCCGGTCGAAAGGCGATTTCGATTGATGGCAAAAGACAATTCGCCCGGTTTTGGGGTCAACAAGGCATCGCATGCCGAACCGCCGAGCCGTTCATTGCCAACTCGCTCGCCCTTGGCAAGTGAACGTGCGTAGTCGTCAAAGCCTGCTGGCTCTGCGCTGTGAATTTTTGCATTCGCAAAGTGCTCATGAACCGCGAGCGCTGTTCCTGCCGTCAATCCGCCGCCGCCGCAGCAAACGATCACCCGGTCGATTGTGGCACCTTGCGCATGCAAATCCGCGCAGGCTTCCAAACCGGCGGTGCCCTGCCCCGCAATCACAAACGGATTTTCGTAAGGGTGGACGAAATACGCACCAGTCTCTTCAACGATGCGAGCGGCAATCGCGTCGCGGTCCTCGGTTTCACGGTCGCAGAGAATGACCTGGGCACCCGAGCGCCTTGTACGGTCGATTTTCAATTGCGGTGCATCCAGCGGCATGACGATAACCGACTTCATGCCCAGAAGGCGTGCAGCCTCCGCAACGCCTTGCGCATGGTTTCCGGACGAACATGCAACAAGCCCGGCGCTGCGCCTTTCCGGAGGCAAGGCGCTGGCCGTGTTGTAGGCCCCGCGGAACTTGAACGAGCCGGTGAGTTGGAGGCACTCCGCCTTCACGAAAACCCGCGCGCCGGTAATGCTGTCGAGCTGCGCGCTGCGCAACAATGGCGTTCGCAACGCCACGCCAGAAAGCCGTGCGGCGGCGGCATGTATGTCGGAAATGGTGGGAATGGTGAAAATCGGAGCGTTCATGTGCAGCCTGCCTTTGCTGCCTTTGATCGGACATTAGCGGCCGGGGCGCAACCCCGCAAAGGGACGACAGGCAGTTATTGGGCGGCGATGGCAACCGGTTCGCCGCCAGCTTCCAGAAAAATGCGGACGCAATCATCCCAGTTGTAATTTGCAGCATGGGCCAGGGCGTTTTTGCGCGGAATTTTCAGCGCCTCCAGTGAAGCCTTTTGCAAATCGGTGTCGAGGACCCCTGCCCCGCTTGTACCAATCACATCCAGCGGACCTGGCACCGGAAACGCGGCGACCGGAACGCCACACGCCAATGCTTCCAGCAAAACATTGCCGAACGTATCTGTAAGGCTTGGAAACACGAAAACGTCGGCAGCGGCATAGTGGCGGGCAAGTTCTTCACCAATTTTGGAGCCCGTGAACACAACCTTTGGATATTTTCGTTCCAGTTGGGTGCGCTGCGGTCCGTCGCCAACCACAATTTTGGTTCCAGGAAGGTCGAGTTCCAGGAAGGCTTCCATGTTCTTCTCGACCGAAACCCGCCCGACATTCATGAAAATGGGTCGTTCCCAGCCCATGTCCGCCGCCAGCGTATCGTCCGGTCGCGGGCGAAAGAGGTCATGGTCCACTCCGCGCGTCCAGGGAACAATGTGCTTGAACCCGCGCGCGCGCAAATCATCGGCAATCGACTGGGTGGCAACAAGGCAGGCCACCCCCGAATTGTGGAACCGCCGCATCCAGGCATACGACCATGCCAGTGGCACCGGCAATCGGGCACGCACATACTCGGGAAACCTCGTGTGGTAGCTCGTCGAATACGGCACCCCAAGTTTGAGGCAAGCCGACCTTGCCGCAAGCCCAAGTGGCCCTTCAGTCGCGATGTGGACGCGGTCGGCCTTCGAAGTTTCAATGATCTTGCGAATGGTTGCGGTGCGTACCAATGAAAGCCGTATCTCCGGATAAGACGGCATTGGCACCGTGAAAAACTGGTCGGGCGAAACCACCTGCACTTCGTGGCCAAGGTCGCGGACGCGCCAAATCACCTCTTCCAGCGTTCGAACCACACCGTTGACCTGCGGGTGCCAGGCATCGGTCACCAGCAGAAAACGCATCAGGCAGCTTCAGCCGGATTTTGCGCCGCTGTTTCTGCCGGTGTTGCCTGATCGGCCAGCAGCTTGATGTTCTTTGCCATGCGTTGGCGTGTCACCTCGGTCCAGTCGATGAGTTCCAGCCTGCCGTCGTGGTTTTCCACCACCGCCGTGCAGCTTTCCACCCAATCACCGGTGTTGATGTATTCAATGCCTTCGCGCACGCCGATAACTGCATGGTGAATGTGACCACACACGACGCCATCCACACCAATCCGCTGCGCTTCACCAGATAACGCCTGTTCGAATTCGCCGATGAAATTCACCGCTTCCTTGACCTTCAGCTTGGCCCACTTGGAAAGCGACCAATAAGGGAAGCCGAGGCGGCGGCGAACAGCATTGACCACGATGTTGATGTTCAGTGCTGCCGTGTAGGCCCAGTCGCCAAAATGCGCGAGCCATTTGGCATGGCGAACCACAACGTCGAACTGGTCACCATGGATGACCAGAAGCTTGCGCCCGTCAGCGGTCTCGTGGATGTCGCGGTCGCGAACTTCCACCCCGCCAAAATGGGTGCCGAGAAAATCGCGAAGGAATTCATCGTGGTTTCCCGGAATGTAGATGATTTCGCAGCCCTTGCGCGCCTTGCGCAGCAGCTTCTGCACGACGTCATTGTGGGACTGCGGCCAATACCAGCCACGTTTGAGACGCCATCCGTCGATGATGTCACCAACAAGATATATCTTCTCGGCGTCATACTCGCGCAGGAAGTCCACCAGCATGTCGGCCTGACAGCCTGCTGTCCCCAGATGAACGTCCGAAAGGAACAAGGTCTTGTAATGCTTGGTTTTCATGGCATCCTGCCGGTCGTATGCATGAACTTGATTGGTGAAACCCGATTCCCGTGACAGGCTTGTGACATTCAACATATGCGACATTTTTTGGGGGCTTAATGGATTTGGGACTGACAGGCCGCAAGGCGGTCATTTGTGCTTCCAGCAAGGGTCTGGGGCGCGCCTGCGCAATGGCTCTGGCAAAGGAAGGCTGCGAAATCGTCATCAATGGACGCGACAACGCTGTTCTGGAACGCACTGCCGGGGAGATCGCCGAAGCGACCGGTGCGAAAGTTTCAGCAGTTGCTGCCGATGTCTCCACTGAAAAAGGCCGTGATGCACTGCTTGCCGCCTGCCCGCAGCCTGACATTCTCGTCAACAACAACGGGGG
The DNA here is from genome assembly GCA_041739465.1 of Salaquimonas sp. Classification (GTDB taxonomy): domain Bacteria; phylum Pseudomonadota; class Alphaproteobacteria; order Rhizobiales; family Rhizobiaceae; genus BOKV01. The sequence goes on along the minus strand of JBGSNX010000061.1, from coordinate 51,024 downwards.
GCCGCCGCGCCGCGACTTTCGTGAATTGTCGCGCGAGGACATTCTGGCTGGCGTTGGCGCGAACATGGTGACGCCCATCGAACTCATCCAGAAAGTTCTCGATGGCATGTGCGAACGAGGATTTGGACGCATCGTCAACATCACGTCACTTTCGGTCTATACCGCGATCCCCGGTCTCGATCTCTCCTCGGGTGCGCGTGCCGGATTGACAGCCTTTCTGGCCGGCGTTGCCAGGGGCGCGGCAATGCACAACGTGACGATCAACAACCTGCTTCCAGGCAAATTCGACACTGACCGTTTGAAGGGCGGCTTTGCTTTCATGGCAAAAAAGCTGGGAATCAGCGAAGAAGAGGCGATGCAACGCGAAATCGTGCCAATTCCGGCCGGAAGACTCGGTACTCCTGAGGAATTTGGTGCGGTTTGCGCTTTCCTTTGCTCCACGCATGCCGGATACATTACCGGTCGCAACATCATGCTGGATGGCGGCCTCAACCAAAGCGCATTCTGACGAAAGTCCATCCAATGGCAAAGCAGCCCGCAACCGGTTCCCGGACAACGCCTTCGTATGTTCCGGCCAATGAACTGGAAGAAGGAGCGTTGCACTACCATCAGTTTCCCCGACCAGGAAAACTTTCGGTCGAAGCCACCAAACCGCTAGGCAACCAGCGCGATCTGGCGCTTGCGTATTCGCCCGGCGTTGCCGCCCCCTGCCTTGCGATTGCCGCCGATCCGGTGACTGTCGCCAACTACACCGCCCGTGGCAATCTGGTCGGTGTTGTCACCAATGGAACAGCAGTGCTGGGGCTCGGCAATATCGGGCCGCTGGCCTCCAAGCCCGTAATGGAAGGCAAGGCCGTCCTCTTCAAGAAGTTTGCCGGTATCGATGTTTTCGACATCGAGATCGATCAAAACGACATCGACAAGCTTTGCGACTGCATCGCCTCGCTTGAGCCAACCTTCGGCGGCATCAACCTTGAAGACATCAAGGCCCCCGAATGCTTCGAGATCGAGCGGCGCTTGCGCCAGCGCATGAAAATACCGGTTTTCCACGACGACCAGCACGGCACCGCAATCATCGTCGGAGCAGCGGTACTCAACGGTCTGGAATTGGCAAACAAGGACATTTCAAAGGCAAAGATCGTCGCTTCCGGCGCTGGTGCAGCTGCCCTGGCCTGCCTCAACTTGTTGGTTGGACTTGGCGCAAGGGTCGAGAACATCTGGGTCAGCGACATCGAGGGCGTCGTGCATGTCGGGCGCGAAGCGCTGATGGATGAGTACAAGGCGATTTTTGCAAAAGAAACGCACATGCGCACCCTTGGAGAAATCATCGAAGGTGCAGACGTGTTCATCGGCCTGTCTGCGGCGGGAGTCTTGAAGCCGCAAATGCTCAAAAGCATGGCAAAATTTCCGCTGATCATGGCGCTTGCCAATCCCAATCCGGAAATCATGCCGCAAGATGCCCGCGATGCCCGGCCCGATGCGATGATCTGCACCGGACGCTCCGACTTCCCCAACCAGGTCAACAATGTCCTTTGCTTTCCGTACATATTCAGGGGCGCGCTCGATGTGGGCGCGACCACCATCAACGAAGAGATGAAGCGTGCCGCGGTGGGCGCAATTGCCCAATTGGCGCACGAAGAAGCATCCGACATTGCCGCACGGGCTTATGGCGGGGAACCGCCGGTGTTTGGTCCCAATTATCTCATTCCATCGCCATTTGACCAACGGCTCATCCTGCGCATCGCACCGGCAGTCGCAAGGGCTGCCATGGAGAGCGGCGTGGCGACCCGGCCAATCACTGATTTTGATGCGTATCTCGATCAGTTGACCCGGTTTGTGTTTCGCTCCGGCCTGATCATGAAACCCGTCATCGAAAAGGCCCGTTCTCAGAAAATGCGGGTCATCTACTCCGATGGCGAAGACGAACGGGTCTTGCGCGCCGCGCAGATTGCCGTGGAGGACGGCATTTGCCATCCGGTATTGGTGGGTCGCCCCGATGTCGTGACGTCGCGGCTTGAACGATTCGGACTGCGCATCCGCCCCGGCATAGATTTTGAACTGGTCAATCCGCAGCAGGATGAACGCTTTCGCGACTACGTGGAACTGATGATTCGCAAGACCGGACGTCGCGGCATTACCCCGGAAGCGGCGAAGACGATTGTACGCTCAAATACCACAGTCATCGGCGCGCTGGCTGTGGAACGCGGCGATGCACACGCCATGCTGTGTGGCCTTGACGGTCGCTTCCTGCGGCACCTGCAATATGTGGAGATGATCATCGGCAAGGCGCCGGGGGTGCATTCACTGTCCGGCTTGTCGATGCTTCTGAACCAGGAAGGCGTCTGGTTCATGTCCGACACCTATGTGAGCGATGTTCCAACCGCCCGAGAAATTGTCGAAACCACCATTCTGGCGGCGGCCGAAATAGCCCGCTTTGGCATCACACCAAGGGCTGCATTGCTTTCAGCTTCCGATTTTGGCTCCAGAAATGACAGTTCTTCGCAAAAAATGCGCGAAGCAGCACAGATCCTGGCGCAGGAAGCCCCTCATCTTGAGGTGGATGGTGAAATGCATGGCGACACCGCCTTGTCGGAAATCATCCGCAACAGGGTGATGCCGGCGTCACGTCTGAAAGGGCAAGCAAATCTTCTGGTCTTCCCAAACCTTGATGCAGCCAACATCACGATGAGCGTCGTCAAGCAGATGACCGATGCGTTGCATATCGGGCCGATCTTGATCGGCACGGCAAAGCCGGTTCATGTTCTCACTCCGTCCGTCACCTCGCGCGGCGTTTTCAACATGACAGCACTGGCCTGTGTGGAGGCTATGAGCGCCAAAGCTTCGACCTGAAGCAAGGGGCTTTGATCTTTCACTTGCTTTCGGCCTTGAATTGTCACAATCGACAGTTACAAAAATCAGTGTTGGTGTATCGAGTTTTCAGGGTGCGCAGCCGCGCAGAGAACCGCGAAAGACAGAAATGGTGCCTGTGGCAATTCTAGGCCGTTCCATCTTTTCAACCACCATTGCGACAACCAAGGCGTTCGTTTTCCTGGGCTTGGTTCTGCTCGGCACGGCCAGTGCCAATGCCCAATCAACCACCTGCCTTCGTCTTTCCAATGAACTTGCAGCGCTCAGTTCGGGCGGCGGATTTTCCGCAGGCAATCCCGGCAAGGCACGCCAGTATGAGCGCGCGGTCAACGACCAGAAGGCGCAGATTGCCAAGACCGAACGCGCCGCGCGGCAAAACAATTGCAACGGTGGCGGCTTCTTCCAGGGCAATGCCGGCATGTGCCAGCGCATCAACAGCAGCCTCAATCAGATGTATGGCAATTTGAAAAGCCTGCAGTCGACCTTGGCGCAGTTGAACGGCGGCACAAACAACAGGTCCGGCGGCAATGCACGCCGCGCCGCCATCCAGGCCGAACTTTCGGCAAATGGCTGCGATGGTCGCATTCGCGAGCAGCGCAGTTCCGGGGTGCAAGACCAGCAACCGCGCCGCCGCACGCTGCTCGAGCAGATTTTCGGGGTGAGAACCTATCGCGAAGACGGCTCGCGCCTTGGGTCGCAGTTTGATCCAGACGCCAATTTGTCCAGCCGATATGGCACTTTCCGCACTTTGTGTGTGCGGAGGTGTGACGGCTATTATTTCCCAATCAGTTTTTCGACGGTTCCCGACCGTTTCCCCAATGATGAGGAAGCGTGCCAGTCAATGTGTCCTGGCACGGACGTGGCACTCTATTTTCACGCGATGCCCTCGCAGGACAGCGAGGACATGATCTCCTACCGGACAGAAGAGCCGTACGCCAAACTCCCCAATGCGTTCAGCTATCGCAAGTCCGTGAACAACACCTGTGGCTGCCGAACCGCGCGCACGGGTCTGACAGAGATTGCAGGCGGCGGCGCTGTTCGCGAAGTAACCATGGAGCAGCGCAAGACGGCCACGCTGCCCCTGCCGGTTTGGCGGGTTGATCCGGGAATTGATCCTGAGGCGGCGGCAAATGCCAATGGCAATTTCACGATGGAAGATGTTGCGCAGATGGCTTTGCGCGAGGAAACGCCAGTGGCAATTGCGCCAACAAACCGGCCGGTCAGGATAGTCGGGCCAGAGTTCTTTCCTTTCCAATAACTGGAAGCAGCGCCGCCATTTCCGGCCCGTGCTCAAGCCCCGTCAGCGCCTTGCGCAACGGCATGAACAATCCACGCCCTTTGCGGCCTGATTGTTCCTTGATAAGACCGGTCCACTCGCCCCAGGTAGCAGGCGACCAAGGTTCTTTTGGCAACAGTCCTGCGGCCTGCGAGATAAACTCGCGGTCTTCCGCATCAATGACTGGTGTCGCGTTTGCAACCCGATCGCGCCAGTCCATTGCATCGCGCACCTTTTCGCAATTGCCGCGAACAGCGTTCCAAAATTCCGCCGGATGGTCACCAAGGGCACCTGCTGGAAACCTGCTTTCCACTTGCTCCCACGAATACTGGTGAACGAGCTTTGTGTTCAGCGCATCCAATTCGGAAGTGTCAAACTTTGCCGCCGACTTGCCGATGCCCGAAAGTTCAAACCGGGAAGCAAGCGATGTCATGTCAGGCATAGGTTCCACCGGACCCGAGCCACCGATCAAAACCGCCAGCGAGGCAACGGCCATGGGCTCATAGCCATCTTCAGCCAGCGACTTGAGTGACAGTGAGCCAAGCCGTTTTGACAGACCCTCGCCGCTGGCAGTCGTCAGCAGGTTGAGATGGGCAAATACCGGTGGCTTTGCCCCTAGCGCTTCAAAAATGGCAATCTGCACACCGGTATTGGTGACATGGTCATCACCGCGAATGACATGGGTTATGCCGGTGTCGATATCATCGACAACCGATGGCAGAGTGTACAGCCAGGTTCCGTCTTCGCGCACCAGAATCGGGTCGGACACCGAGGACAAATCGACGATCTCTTCACCGCGCACCAGATCGTTCCAGAGCACTTCTGTTCGCCTTGTGACAAACGGGTCGCTTTCAAAATTCGGCAACATGAAACGCCAATGCGGATGGCGACCTTCCGCCTCCAGCTTTGCCCGATCATCGTCCGTCAGCTTCAATGCCGCGCGGTCATAGACCGGCGGAAGGCCGCGCGCGGCCTGCCGTTTGCGGCGGCGATCCAACTCGTCAGAGGTTTCATAGCAGGGGTACAGAAGCCCGGCCTGCTTCAGTTTCTGTGTCGCAGCCTGGTGAATTGAGGCTCGTTTCGACTGCCATTCCACTTCATGTGGAACAATTCCCAGCCAGTTCAGATCGCGAGCGATTCCTTCGACATATTCCTGTTTTGAACGGGCGATATCCGTGTCGTCATAACGCAGGAGGTATTTGCCACCATTTTGCACGGCAAAGAGCCAGTTGATCAACGCCGGTCTTGCGTTGCCAATGTGAATATTGCCGGTGGGCGATGGCGCGAAGCGAACCTTGACTGTCATGGGTTCGGGTTATCCGAGCCACCCCGATTGCGCAAGCACAGGGTTTGACAGGCATGTTCATTTTGATCAGAATTGAAATGGCCGCAAACTTCCGATGCCACAACCCTGAGAGGAACAAGGTCCATGAAAAGCGTGTTGCGCAATCTGGTTTTGGCGGTAGCAGCCTTGGTACTCCTGAGCGGAACGGCCGCCGCCCAATGCGCGAAAGTGAAGCCAACGAGGCCTGGCGAAGTCTATTTGTTGCGCGGCCTTGCAAACATCTTCTCGCTCGGCCTCGACGAAATGGGGCAGTATTATTCCAAGCTCGGCATGGAAAACTGCGTCTTCAACCATTCGGTATGGGAATCGCTGGCCAATGATTTGCTCGAGCGCAGCTATCGCGGGGATGTCAATTACCCGGTCATCATCATCGGCCATTCGCTGGGCGCGGGCGCAGCGCCCAAGCTTGCGACCCGTCTTGGCAAGGCAGGAATCCCGGTTTCCTACGTCGTGATGTTTGACCCGGTCGAGCCGACACTGATTGGTGCCAACGTGACCGAGATCATCAATTACTATCTGCCCAAACGCAGCGACAACAAGCTGTATCCCGGCCAATCTTTTGACCCGGCAATCCAGACGCTCAGCAATGTCAATGTCGCCAAGTTCGGCGGATTCACCCATTTGAACATTGATTACAATACGGGCTTGCGAAAGACGATCTATACAAAATCGGTCGGATATTCTGACGCGGTGCTGGCGCAAAAAGCGGCTACACAATCGCCAGCGCCCAACCCGAAGATAAAGGGCTGATCAACGATCCCGGAACCTGTTGGTGATCGGGTACCGCCGGTCGCGGCCAAAGCCCTTGCGGGTGATCTTCACGCCCGGCGCCGCCTGCCTGCGCTTGTACTCGGCAATATAGAGCATGTTTTCAACGCGCTCGACGGTTGCCTTGTCGTGGCCCTTGGCAATGATGTCCGGCACCGACATCTCGTTTTCAACGAGGCACTCAAGAATGTCATCGAGCACCGGATAGGGCGGCAATGAGTCCTGGTCGGTCTGGTTTGGCCGCAATTCGGCAGATGGCGCCTTTTCCAGAATGGATTTGGGGATCACCACACCATCGGGCCCCTTGCAATCTTGCGGATGGTTTGCGTTGCGCCAGGCAGACAGGCGGTAGACCTGCATCTTGTACAGGTCCTTGATGGGGTTGAACCCTCCATTCATGTCGCCATAGAGCGTGGCGTATCCCACGCTCATCTCGCTCTTGTTGCCTGTGGTCACCACCATCGAGCCAAACTTGTTGGAGATCGCCATCAAGATGACGCCCCGTGCGCGCGACTGCAGGTTTTCTTCGGTGATGCCCGAGTTGGTCCCCTCAAACAGCGGCGTCAGCGTCTTGAGGAAGCCTTCAACCGGCTCGACGATTGGAACAACTTCATAGCGAACGCCCAGCAGCCTAGCGCATTCCTCGGCATCCTTGAGGCTGTCGCCTGATGTGTAATGATAGGGCATCATCACGCAGCGCACCCGCTCTTCACCGAGAGCGTCCACCGCCATTGCCGCGCAAATCGCCGAATCAATGCCACCCGACAATCCAAGCACGATGTCCTTGAAGCCGTTCTTGTTGACATAATCGCGCAGGCCCGTGACGCAGGAACGCCAGTCGGCCTCGTCGGTGTCGGGCAGGTTTGCTAGCAATCCCTTGTCGCAGCGCCAACCTTTCTCGCCGCGCCGCCAAGTCGATAGCGCGACATTGGCCTCAAACTGGTTCATTTGAAGGGCAAGGCCGTGATCCGAGTTGAGGATGAACGAACCTCCATCGAACACCAGCTCGTCCTGTCCGCCAAGCTGGTTTGCATAGATCATCGGCAGGCCGGTTTCGATGATTTGGCGGCTGACGATCTGGTAGCGCACATCCATCTTGTCGCGGAAATAGGGCGAACCATTGGGAACAATCAGGATTTCAGAACCAGCCTCGGCCAGCGTCTCGCAAACACCAAGGTCGCCCCAGATATCCTCGCAGATTGGTACGCCCACACGCACGCCGCGAAAATTGAACGGCCCGGGCATCGGGCCTTGCCGGAACACCCGCTTTTCATCAAAAACGCCGTAATTGGGCAAATCCACCTTTTGTCGCCAACCCAGCAACTTCCCCCCATCCAGCAGCGCGACGGCATTGTAGACGCCGTGTTTGTCCTTGTATGGCGAGCCGATCAGCACGCCGGGACCACCATCGACCGTTTCCATCGCCAAAGCATCAACCGCTCCTGCACATTCGGCAACAAAGGCTGGCTTAAGCACCAGATCTTCAGGTGGATAGCCCGCGATGAACAATTCGGTGAATACGACAAGATCGGCTTGCTGGCGCGCAGCATCCGCCCTCGCCTCGCGGGCCAGTGCCAAATTCCCGGCGACATCGCCAACGGTCGGATTGAGTTGCGCGATCGCAATTCGAAGGATTTCAGGTGTTTTTGTCATGGTGATTTTTCAGCTTCAGAACTGGAAAGGTAAATGAAACGTTCAGGCAGCGTTCAGCCTTGTTCTGCCACAATGCTTCTTATGATGGAACACCATCAAACGTCGGCAAGACCGACAGGCTGTTGTCAGGGAGCAAGAAGATGGCCGTTGCAGTAAAGATTTCAGGTTTGGTGCTTGGTGCGCTGGTCGCATTTTCAGTGATTGCACCGGCAAGCGACGCTTCCGCCGGGCACAGGCACAACCGCCACCACAATGGCGACGCCGCGCTGATTGCCGGTGTGGCTGGTGTCTTGCTGGGCGCAGCAATCGCATCTCCCCCCGCTTATGCCGTGCCACAGGGTCAGGTGATTTATGTCGAGCCGCAGCCGGTGTATTCGCAGCCTGTCTATTCGCAGCCTGTATACTCCCAGCCTGTCTATGGTGAGCCTGTCTATGCACAGCCCGTTTACGACGAACCACAATATTCAGGAACAGACCCTTACCGCGTGGAACCACAGGAGCGTCAAATTCGCCGCCCGCTGAACCATTATCAGCAGCCACAGCCTTACAGCCAGCCAAGGCACAAGAACCACGGCCCGAAGGTCGTGACGTATGATGAAACCATCGGCGGCGGTGGCTATGGCGGAAGCTACGAACCCTGGAGCGAAAGCTGGATGAACTATTGCTCTTCGAAGTTCCGCAGCTTCGATCCGCGCACCGGCACCTACAAAGGCTATGACGGTTTGCGGCATTTCTGCGTCGTTCGCTGAGCCTGATTGAGCTTCGCCAAAGATTTGGGGCCGCAAGGCCCCTTTTCTTTAGTGTTTGAAATCATTGCCATTTCAAGAAAATTTGATCCGCTTTTGTGTTACATTTTTGCAATGTGACCAAATGCACCTTGAACAGTGGCACCCCACCCCCATTTCTCTGGCGGGAGGAGCACAAAGGAGACAAACCATGATTTTCCCGGAAGACCAGATACGTGAACTGCGCCATGTCGAGAACCATTCAACACTGAGTGTTGTCATCGTTTCGATTGTCATGATCGGAGCAGCATTGGCGGGACTTTCCTTCGCCATCGCTTGAAAACCCTGAACATTCCATCCGGTGATCGCGCCGCTTGGGCAATCAACAAAAAAGAAGCAGGGCCTTGGCTCTGCTCTTTTTTATTGTACGGCAGCCCACTTCATTTGGCAGCGTTGGCAAGTGCCTGCGGCAACACTTCCTCGAAAATGTCCATGTCACTGTCGAGACCCGCGCTCACCCTGATGCAGCGCGAAAGTGGCTCCACCCCCGGCATGCGGATGAACACGCCCAACGCCAGCGTTGCTTCTAACACCTTCTTTGCAAATTCGCTGTCGCGCCCACAATCGATGGTGACAAAATTGGTGGCCGAAAGGATCGGCTTCAAGCCGTTGGCGGTCGCGATTGCCGAAATCCGTGAACGCGCCTTTTGTGTGCTGGCAATTGTTTTTGTGAGCCATTCCTGATCGGCAATGGCTTCCAGCGCGCCGATTTCCGCGGTCCGGTTCATGCCGTAATGGTCACGCACCTTCTCGAATTCCGAAATGAGTTCCTCTTCGCCAATGCAGTAGCCAACCCGCGCACCGGCCATGCCATACGCCTTGGAAAAAGTGCGGAAGCGCAAGATATTGCCTATGCTGGTGTCGATGGGTGGCACGGCGCTCGCAGGGGCATAATCGCAATAGGCTTCGTCGAGAAGCAGCATGCAGCCTTTCGGCAATTGCCGGGCCATGGCGAGGATGTCGGTCGCTTCCCACCATGTTCCCATCGGATTGTCCGGGTTGGACAGATAGACCAGTACCGCATTGGTCTTGCGGGCAGTTTCGAGCAAGCCCTCAAGGTTTTCGCGGTCATGCAAATAAGGAACCTTGTGCAGCGCCCCGCCCTGCGCGATCACGTGGAAATTGAACGTGGGGTATGCCCCGTTTGAAGTGACTACCGACATGCCTTCATCGACAATCATCCGCGTCACATAACCGAGCAGACCGTCGATGCCGGGGCCAAGCACGATGTTTTCAGGTTTCACGCCATGGTGCGCTGCCAGTGCGTTGCGCAGGAAAAAGCCCTCCGGATCGCCATATTTCCAGATTTCGTGGCCGGCCTCCGCCATCGCAGCAATCGCCTTGGGCGACGGTCCAAACAAGCATTCATTGGCCCCAATGCGGGCTCGAAATGCCAGCCCCCTCGCCCGCTCCTGCGCTTCGGGTCCCACAAACGGCACTGTCTTGGGCAGCGCGTCGATCAACGGCCGCAGACGAAACGGCTTTTCACTCATGTTCTTTTCCTCAGGATGAAAAACGGTGCCTTGCCGGCACGCACACCAAGTTCGGCACGGCGGGCATCGGTCATGCCGTCGGCAAGCAGGTCCGCATCCGCCAGGCTGGCCAGATGCTGTACAAAATCATGGCCGAACAGCTTGAAATGGTCTTCCTGCAGGAATTGCTCGAGCCGCTCGCTGTCACTGGCAAGAAGCTCGCCGCCCTCGCGTGTTTCATGCGCCGGGTAAGGGCCGGGCACGGAAAAGATCATCAGGCCGCCAGGTTTCACCACCCGCATCAGCGCATCGATGTGGTCGCGCCAATGCCCCGGAATGTGCTCCAGCACATGATTGTGCAGGACCGCATCGAAATAACCGTCCGGGAAAACCTCCAGCCCTTGCGGCAGCGCGATTTTCAACGCCTTGGCGTGTTTGTACCGCTGCGGAGCGATGTCGGCAGTGACATACCCGGCACCGAATTTATCGGCCAAGAGCGGGTGCAGGAAAGCTTCCGGCGCAAAATGCAGGACACGGGCAGCCGGACCTGCAAGCGGGAACAGGTGATGATGGTAGACATCAAGTCCGACGCGGTGCCGCGCCTTCGATCCACACTGCTCGCAACGCTCCGCTGGCCTGCCCCGATAATCGGCAAAACGGGTGGAGCCGCAAATGTTGCAAGTTGGCGCAATCGTCTTTGTCATGCCAAAGCCATAAGACAACATCGTCTTTCTGGCTAGGGTCGGGCCTGTTGTTATGGCTGCACGGGCGAAGGCCGCCTCGCCTTGGCCGGAATGGGCCTGTAGTGTCTTTCAATTGATTCGTCTGGACGTTTGACCATGGAAAAAGCAGAAGACCTTTTTGCCGGAATGCCGGAGCCAAAAAAGCGCGAACCGGCCAAGGTTGCAAAGCCTGAACCGGCCGCAAAAGCTGGCGGCGATGACTATGACGCCTCGGCAATCTCAGTCCTGGAAGGGCTTGAGCCGGTGCGCCGCCGCCCCGGCATGTACATCGGAGGCACCGATGAAAAGGCGATGCACCACTTGTTTGCCGAAGTCATCGACAATTCGATGGACGAAGCGGTGGCGGGACACGCCACCTGGATCGAAGTCGAGTTCGACCGTGACGGCTATCTTTCGGTCAATGACAATGGTCGCGGCATCCCGGTGGAACCACACAAGCATCCCGGCATGAAGGGCAAATCCACAGTGGAAGTGGTTATGACCGTGCTGCATGCTGGCGGCAAGTTCGACGGCAAGGCCTATGAAACTTCGGGCGGCCTGCACGGGGTTGGCGTTTCGGTAGTCAACGCACTTTCAATCCACCTTGAGGTGGAAGTGGCGCGTAACCGGCAGCTTTGGCGCCAGGAATTTCGGCAGGGCATTCCGCTGGCACCGCTTGCCTTGGTGGGGGATGTGCAGAACCGTCGCGGCACCAAGGTCCGGTTCAAGCCTGACCCGGCCATTTTCGGCGAAACCTGCGCCTTCGACCCAGCACGTCTGCACAAGATGGCCCGCTCGAAGGCCTATCTTTTCGGCGGCGTCGAAATCCGTTGGAAGTGCGCGCCGGAACACCTTGGCGAGGGCAGCGAAACACCGGCAAATGCGGTGTTCCATTTCCCTGGCGGACTCAAGGATTATCTGGAGGCCGCAACCACCGGCCAGCACAAGGTAACGGTTGAGCCGTTTGCCGGAAATGCCGGAAAGTCCGGCACCCATGGTGCCATGGAATGGGCCGTGACCTGGTTTGCCGATGATGGTTTTGTCAATTCCTATTGCAACACCATTCCGACCGCCGATGGCGGCACGCATGAAGCTGGTTTCCGGCTTGCATTGGCGCGCGGCCTCAAATCGCATGGCGAAATGACCGGTAACAAGAAGGCAGCAATCATCACCACCGAAGACGTGATGACCTCTGCCGCCGCCATGCTCTCGGTGTTCATCCGCGAACCTGAATTTGTTGGCCAGACCAAAGACAAACTTGCCACGGTCGAAGCGCAGCGCATCGTTGAAAATGCCATTCGCGACCCCTTCGACCACTGGCTTGCAGGCTCGCCGCAGCAGGCGAGCAAGCTTCTGGACTGGGTAATCGACCGCGCCGACGAACGCCTTGCCCGACGCAAGGAAAAGGAAGTCGGCCGCAAGACCGCAACCCGCAAGCTGCGACTGCCGGGCAAGCTGGCCGATTGTTCGGAAAGCGCCACAGGCGGCACCGAACTCTTCATTGTCGAGGGCGATTCGGCAGGCGGTTCTGCCAAGCAGGCACGCAGCCGCGCCAACCAGGCCGTGCTGCCACTGCGCGGCAAGATCCTCAACGTGGCTAGCGCCGGGCGCGACAAGCTGGCTGCCAACCAGCAGATTTCAGACCTTATCCAGGCACTGGGCTGCGGCACTCGTTCCAAATACCGGGACGAGGATTTGCGCTATGACCGCATCATCATCATGACCGATGCCGATGTCGACGGCGCGCACATCGCATCGCTGCTGATCACCTTTTTCTATCAGGAAATGCCGCAACTCATTGCGGGCGGTCATCTGTTTCTGGCGATACCGCCGCTGTACAAATTGGCGCAGGGCGCAAAATCAGCCTATGCCCGCGACGATGCCCACAAGGACGAACTGCTGAGAACCGAATTTTCCGGCCGCGGCAAAGTTGAAATTTCCCGCTTCAAGGGCCTTGGCGAAATGATGCCCGCCCAGCTCAAGGAAACCACGATGGACCCCAAAAAGCGCACGCTTTTCCGTGTGGTGGTGCCTGATTTGCAAATCGAGGAAACCCGCGCCAGCGTTGAACAATTGATGGGCAATCGGCCGGAAGCACGGTTCAAGTTCATCCAGGAACGCGCCCAATTCGCACAGGAAGACCTGCTCGACGTTTGAGGGGCGATTGTCCCTATTGTGGCGCTGTAATCTTCAGGTCCGGTGCAAGCTCGATCAATTGCACCGTAAAGCTTTCAAAACCGGCGGCTTTCATGGTTGTTTCGGATTTCGGGATGTACCCTGATTGCGGGTTAACCCAAAATTTCTCGCGCACTTCAATCTTCATGCCCCCAGACATGTCATATTCGCCGACAGCAGTGTCGTGCAACACGCCATCATGTTCTTCCTGACCGCATTCCACATTTCGCACTGTCTTGGCCCGTTCGACCTGTTCGTTGCGAACAGCTTCCGGCGAGGAAGCTTCATCCATCTCCCTTATTTTTTGCCAGGTTTTGCCCTTGTCGTTGGAAGAATACAGAAAATTGTCGACCCCCATCGACCAGGGCATGTTTTCCGGATCAATCATTTCCGTGCGCCAGTTTCCCTTGTCGTCCTGCAAATTCCAGTTTGTTGACTTCATTCCCCCGACGATTTGCGTCGTTGCATGAATGCGCGTCGGCACTCCCGGATTGCGCTGTGTCATCAGGCGCACATATTTCTCTTCACAGGTTTCTGCGGACGCGGTGCCTGTCAGTGCCATGGCAATGAGACAAGCGGCCAAGACGCGGGAAATGTTGCGGTGCATTTTCTGCCCCTTTCTGCTGTCGATGGTCGGGATTGCCAACAATGGCAACTGCTGCAAGATGATGCAATCCAATTCTCGGTAACAAACGTGCGCTATTTTCCTGCCGCATTTTACGTGCGAATGTTGCTGCAAAGGAAAGGGAACCCAATGCTAGCTCGCATGTTTCTGCCACTCATCTCGCTCGTATTTGTCGGCCTCGCTACCCCTGCCCTTGCCGGCCAGCTTTCGGTTTCGGCAACATCCCAGAACGGGCTTTACATGGTGACAGCAGCGCCTGCCGACGGGGACGCCAGTGTTGGTCCCATTCATGTGTGGAAGCTGGTGATTTCAGATGCCCAGGGCAACCCGGTTACCGGGGCGAAAGTCGGTATTGACGGTGGCATGCCCGGCCATGGCCACGGACTGCCCACCGCCCCGGAAACAACCAGCGAGCCGGAAGCGGGTGTTTACCTGATTGATGGCGTCAAGTTTTCAATGACCGGCGAATGGGAATTGCGCTTCGCCATCGACGGCACAGCTGGCTCTGACACTGCCATTGCCAAATTCAACATCCAATAGCCTGGCCATGCAAAGCGGCTGGCTCTCCGGATTAACAGCCCTGTTGCTTGCCGGGGCTGCGTTTGCGCAATCGCCATTGACCGCCACGGAACTAGGCGAAGCAAAACGGCTGGCTCTTAGCGCCCTGCCGCCATTGCCCCAGGACCCGACCAACCGGTTTGCCAGCGATCCGAAAGTTGCAGAACTGGGAAAGGCGCTGTTTTTTGACACCCGACTGAGCGCCAATGGCCAGATCGCCTGCGCTTCCTGCCATCAGCCCGACCAGCAATTTCAAGATGGCTTGCCGCTGGCATTCGCGCTGGGGCTCAACATCCGCCGGACTATGCCGTTGGCCGGCGCGCAATGGGGACCATGGTTCTTCTGGGACGGGCGCAAGGACAGCCAGTGGAGCCAGGCACTGGAGCCTTTTGAAAGCCCTGCTGAACACGGGCTTACCCGGGCAGACATCACCCAGATCGTGCTTTCCTTTTACCGTCAGCAATACGAGGCTGTTTTTGGCCCTGCCCCTGACACCGCGCAGTGGCCGCTTGACGCTTCGCCTTTGTTGCCGGGTGAAAAGCTTGCCAATTGGCAGGCTGCTCCGGAGCCGGTTCGCAACGCAATTGATGGCGTCTATGCCAATATCGGCAAGGCGATTGCCGCTTATGAGCGCACGCTGCTCCCGGCGGAAAGCCGTTTTGACCGTTTTGTGGCAGCGATCGCTAAGGACGAAGAGCCCTCGCAAGCCAACAGCTTCACCAACCAGGAAATCGAGGGATTGCAGGTTTTCATCGGCAAGGGCCGCTGCATTGCCTGCCATTCAGGCGCGCGCCTCACCGATGATTTCTTTCACAATACCGGCGTGGCCTTTTCACCCGATGTGCCGGGCATCGATTTCGGGCGTGCCCTGATCCTTGACCGTGTTGTTGCCGACCCGTTCAATTGTGCCGGTCCGCACAGCGATGCCCCAAAGGAGCATTGCAAGGAGCTGCGCTTCATGTCGAAAGACCCGAAGGTGTTTGAAGGCGCCTTCAAGACTCCGACATTGCGGGGCGTTGCAAGCCGCCCACCCTACATGCATGCAGGGCAGATCTTGACCCTCGAAGCTGTCGTGGATCACTATGATGCCGCACCCGACCCGTTTTCAGATGTCCCGGACATCTACGGCAGCGTCATTGACCACGGTCGCCATTCGCAATTGCAGCCGCTGGCTTTGACTGCGCAGGAAAAGGCGGCGCTCGTAGCGTTCCTCAAGACCCTTTAGCGGCACAAGTCACCGCCGAAGCAATACTAAATTAGCATATTATAATATTCTAATTTATATGCTAGGGTGCCCCATCGATCGCGCACTCCGTGCGCAGGGATGGAGGAATAAATGGCAAATATCGTTGTTTTGGGAGCAGGCCTTGGCGGCTCAATCATGGCATATGAACTCAAGGATGAGTTGCGCCCCGGTGACAAGTTGACTGTGGTTACCAAGGACCCGAAATACCATTTCGTGCCTTCAAACCCATGGGTGGCAGTAGGCTTGCGCGATCGTCCGGACATCACGGTGGACATTGCCAAGACCATGGCCCGCAAGGGAATAGATTTCGTGCCGGTTGCCGCGGCCCGTTTGCACCCGGAAGAAAACCGGGTTGAACTCGTCAATGGCGAAAGTGTCGCTTATGATTATCTGGTTATTGCCACTGGCCCGGAACTGGCTTTCGACGAGATTGAGGGACTTGGCCCCAATGGCTACACCCAGTCGATCTGCCACATCGACCATGCCGAACATGCCAATGAGAAATTCGAAGCCTTCTGCAAAAACCCCGGCCCCATCATCATTGGCGCTGCACAAGGCGCATCCTGCTATGGGCCAGCCTACGAATTTGCCTTTATCCTCGACACCGAACTGCGTCGCCGGAAAATCCGGGACAAGGTGCCAATGACCTTTGTGACCTCAGAGCCATATGTCGGCCATTTGGGCCTTGACGGCGTCGGCGACACCAGGGGCTTGCTCGAAAGCGAAATGCGCAACCACCACATCAAGTGGATGACCTCTTCGCGCATCAAGAAGGTCGAAGAAGGCAAGATGACCGTGGAACAAATCGCCGATGACGGCACTGTTGCAGCGACAAAGGAAGTCCCGTTCTCCTACTCCATGATCCTGCCCGCATTCAGGGGCATACCTGCGGTCTCGGGCATTGACGGACTTTCAAACCCGCGCGGTTTCACGCTCGTCGACCAGCACCAGCAAAACCCGAAATACAAGAACATCTTTGCAATTGGCGTGTGTGTCGCCATTCCGCCGATGGGTCCCACACCCGTACCTTGCGGCGTGCCAAAAACCGGCTTCATGATCGAATCCATGGTGACCGCAACGGCGCACAACATCGGGCAATTGCTGCGTGACAAGCAGCCAACCCACCAAGGCAGCTGGAATGCAGTCTGCCTGGCCGATTTCGGCGACAAGGGCATCGCTTTCGTTGCCCAGCCACAAATGCCGCCGCGCAATGTCAATTGGGCTTCAAAAGGCAAATGGGTGCATTGGGGCAAGATCGCGTTTGAAAAATACTTCATTCGCAAGGTCAAGGCCGGAACCAGTGAACCATTCTACGAAAAGATCGCAATGCAGGCACTTGGCATCAACAAGCTGAAAAAGGTCAAGACCGACGCCTGAATCAGGGTTTCGTTGCACCAACAAAAAAGCCGGCCGCGGCGCTCCGCGACCGACTTTTATAAAACACCAAAGATTACATCGCTGGCATGATGACCTTGTCGATGACATGGATGACACCGTTGTCGGCAGCGATGTCAGCGGTCACGACTTTCGCGTCATTGACCATTGCGCCGTTGTCGAGGTCGATGGTGACGTCACCGCCCTGCACGGTCTTTGCTGTCATGCCGTCCTTGAGATCGGTCGACATCACTTTGCCGGCGACGACGTGGTAGGTGAGGACAGCTGCGAGCTTGTCCTTGTTTTCCGGCTTGAGCAGGTCTTCAACGGTGCCTGCTGGAAGCGCTGCAAAGGCTTCGTCGGTCGGTGCAAACACGGTGAACGGGCCTGGGCCCTTCAGTGTGTCAACAAGGCCAGCCGCAGTTACGGCTGCGACCAGCGTCTTGAATGTGCCTGCGCCTACTGCGGTGTCAACAATGTCGGCAGCCTGTGCAGAAGTGGCGATCGATGCGGCTACAAGGCCGGCAGCGGCAAGTTTGACGAATTTCATGAGTAACTCCCTCGGTTGGTCAAAACGTTATCGAATTGACAAACGCAAATACGCGGCAAACAGTGGCGAAGATCAGGCAAAAAAGAGCGCGCGCGATCACGATGTTTTTGAAATCATTTGATAATTTCCTGTGATCCAAACGTGATAGGCGGCGTAATAGGGCGTGGATTGCTGATGTCCAGCAAAAAAATCTGCGCAGCGACAATTGGTCAATCGGCCAGGAGATCGCGGTTCATCCAGCCGTAGCAAGGTTGACTTGGCAACGCCCATGCCGTATCGCAAAGCTGTTTCCGGCATGCGTGGCGTCCGCCCTAATCAATTCCGGAAACTTGCGAATGTACCGGAATCGCGTATTCGACGCCCGCTAGTTTTTCCGGAATGAAGAGATCACCTTCCACATGAATTTTGATACCCTCGGCCTGTCGAAAAAGGTCCTGGACGCCGTAACGGCATCCGGCTACACCACGCCCACCCCAATTCAGCAGCAGGCAATACCGCACGTCCTTGAACGCCGCGACGTCATGGGCATTGCCCAGACCGGCACTGGCAAGACGGCTTCCTTCGTGCTTCCGATGCTTTCCCTCCTGGAACGCGGCCGGGCACGGGCGCGCATGCCGCGCACGCTCATCCTTGAACCCACCCGCGAACTGGCAGCGCAGGTTGAAGAAAATTTCAACCGCTATGGCCGCAATCACAAGCTCAACGTGGCGCTGCTAATCGGCGGCGTCTCCTTTGACGAGCAATTGCGCAAGCTGGACCGTGGAGCGGATGTTCTCATCGCAACACCTGGCCGCATGCTCGACCTTTGCGAGCGCGGCAAGATCCTCATGACCGGCGTGGAAATCCTGGTCATCGATGAAGCCGACCGCATGCTCGACATGGGTTTCATTCCCGATATCGAGCGGATCGTGAAGATGGTGCCGTTCACCCGGCAGACGCTTTTCTTCTCCGCAACCATGCCACCCGAAATCGAACGGCTTTCGAGCCAGTTCCTGCAAAATCCGGTCCAGGTATCGGTTTCGCCTCCCTCGTCTGCGTCCAAGACAATCGTTCAGCGGGCTGTTGCGACCAGCATGGAAGATTTCGAGAAGCGCGAAGTTCTGCGCAAGCTCATCAAGGAGGCCGAGGGCCTCAAGAATGCGATCATCTTTTGCAATCGCAAGCTTGACGTCTCAAACCTTTGGAAGTCGCTGGACCGTCACGGATTCTCGGTCGGCGCCCTGCACGGCGACATGGATCAACGCTCGCGCACTGCGATGCTTGCCGGCTTCAAAGACAACAAGATTCAGCTTCTTGTGGCGAGCGATGTTGCCGCCCGCGGGCTCGACATTCCCGATGTCAGCCATGTGTTCAACTTCGACGTGCCCATTTCAGCTGAGGACTATGTCCACCGCATCGGTCGTACAGGACGCGCAGGCCGCTCAGGCGCGACCTTCATGATTGTTACCCCGGCTGATCGCAAAACCTTCCAGGCAATCGAACAGCTGATTGGCGAACCCATCATGTGGGACGGCGATCCTGTCGAGTGGGACGACAAGGCACGCCGTGGCCGCGGCGCTGCAAAGCCTGCTGGCGGCGACAAGGGGCGCTCCTCCGGCGGCAAGCGTGAACGTGGTCCGAGGCGCAGCGAAAGGCCGGTGGAGGCACCAGTCAAGGAAGCACGTATACCGGAAGCGGAAAAGGTCCGCACCCCGGTTCGCGAAGAGCCTGTCCACAGGGCAGCACAGCCAGCTCCAACGCGTCGCGACGAAAAACCGCGTCACAAGCCAGCGAGCGTCAAGTCAGCGCAAACGGATTCCATCGCAGTCGACGACAGTCATCCGTTTGGCGGTGAAGACAACATCCCGGCATTCCTGCGCGGTTGAAACCGCGCGGCAATCCGGGCAACGGCGTTTCAGCCCTTTGCCACCACGTAAATCATGCTGATGGTGACCAGCGCACCAACAGCAAACGTCGTCGGCATGCCCACAATCATGGAGAAGCCGGGGGCAAGCCCGGCATAACCGGCTGCCGAGATCAGTGCTGCGAGAAATACAATCAGTCGCATGGATCAACCCGTCCTGGTTAACCCACCCTTATTTTCCGTCCGTCCGCTTTGTAACAATTTCGCAGCATAATTTCATCAAAAGGAGCAAATTAACGTTAACTGCCAGCGCGGCGGCAAATCCCGAGTACGCCGCCAATTTAGGCACAGGGGGTATTATTTAGGCAAACCACGGCCGGCACAATTCGCGCTGCTGCCTATTATTGCATCACAAAACTTGAATACGCCGCAAAATCAACAAGTTAACGGGAATCATTGGCTTTTGGCACGCTTTGTGCTTTTAACCATGCACGCATCTAGCGCGACGGAACTCGGCTTTCTGCCGACGGAACGGACACCAGCAAATCATGGACAACAGATGAAAAAGATCGAAGCGATCATCAAGCCGTTCAAGCGTGACGAAGTGTCGGAGGCCTTGCAGGAAGTTGGCTTGCAGGGCATCACCGTCACCGAGGCGAAGGGCTTTGGCCGCCAGAAGGGCCATACCGAACTCTACCGGGGGGCCGAATACGTTGTCGACTTCCTGCCGAAGGTGAAAGTCGAACTTGTTCTGGCCGACGAAAACGTTCAGGCAGCAGTTGATGCCATCCGCAATGCCGCACAAACCGGCAGGATCGGGGACGGCAAGATATTTGTCTCCACCATCGAGGAAGTCATTCGTATCCGCACCGGGGAAACCGGCGTGGACGCGATCTAACAAGCCAATTCCGTTGCCGGCAGCCCTGCCCTTTTGATCGGGCCGTCTGCTGACCGCGGGTAAAACAACTTGCTACAGGAAGGGAAATCATGACCAAGGCAAGCGAAATCCTCAAGAAAATCAAGGACGAAGACATCAAGTTCGTCGATCTGCGCTTTACCGATCCGCGCGGCAAGATGCAGCATGTGACAATGGACTCAGGTCTCGTCGACGAAGACATGTTTGCCGAAGGCGTGATGTTTGACGGCTCCTCGATTGCGGGCTGGAAGGCCATCAACGAATCCGACATGACCTTGATGCTCGACCCGGAAACCGTGCACGTTGACCCGTTCTTCGCACAGTCGACCATTGCCATTTTCTGCGACGTTCTCGACCCGGTTTCAGGCGAGCCTTACAACCGCGACCCGCGCGGCACCGCCAAGAAGGCAGAAGCCTATTTGAAGGCATCGGGCATTGGCGACACCATCTTTGTTGGTCCGGAAGCAGAATTCTTCGTGTTCGACGACGTTCGCTTCTCGTCTGACCCGTACAACACAGGCTTCCGCCTCGACAGCAATGAATTGCCATCAAACAATTCGTCCGAGTATGAAGGCGTAAACATGGGTCCCGGTCCGCGCGTCAAGGGCGGCTATTTCCCGGTTCCCCCAGTTGACCAAGGTCAGGACTACCGCTCGGAAATGCTTTCGGTTCTCACCGAAATGGGCGTCAAGGTTGAAAAGCACCACCACGAAGTGGCTGCCGCCCAGCATGAACTCGGCATCATGTTCGACAGCATGGTTCGCAACGCCGACAAGATGCAGATCTACAAATATGCGGTGCACCAGGTTGCCCATGCCTATGGCAAGTCGGCAACCTTCATGCCAAAGCCGATCTTCGGCGACAACGGCTCGGGCATGCACGTTCACCAGTCGATCTGGAAAGACGGCAAGCCAACTTTCGCAGGCAATGAGTATGCCGGCTTGAGCGAGAGCTGCCTTTACTACATCGGCGGCATCATCAAGCACGCCAAGGCGCTCAATGCCTTCACCAACCCGACCACCAACTCCTACAAGCGTCTGGTGCCGGGCTATGAAGCACCGGTATTGCTCGCCTATTCGGCGCGCAACCGTTCGGCCTCCTGCCGCATTCCTTTCGGCTCTTCGCCGAAATCAAAGCGCGTGGAGGTCCGCTTCCCAGATCCGCTGGCAAACCCGTATCTGGCCTTCGCTGCGATGCTGATGGCCGGCCTTGACGGTATCAAGAACAAGATCCATCCGGGCTCTGCGATGGACAAGGACTTGTACGACCTGCCACCAAAGGAACTGAAAAAGATCCCGACCGTTTGCGGCTCGCTGCGTGAAGCGCTGAGCAGCCTTGCAGCAGACCACAAGTTCCTGCTCGAAGGCGGCGTCTTCGAAAAGGACCAGATTGAAAGCTACATCGAACTGAAAATGACCGAAGTCATGCGTTTTGAAATGACCCCGCATCCGGTCGAATTCGACATGTACTACTCGGCCTGATCTACAGGCAGGGATCCAAAAAGAAGAGCCCCGGCGTCGCAACGCCGGGGCTTTTTTCATGGACGACCCAGGAAATCCGGCTTGCCCAACGGCACGCCATTGTGGCGCAGGATCGAATAAGCAGCCGTCGTGTGAAAATAGAAATTCGGCAGCGCCCAGCGGTGCAGATAGTGAAGGCCAGGAAACTTCATTTCGCCGCTTCGCATCTTCAAGGTAATTTCCCGCGTTTCCGCGCCCTCAAATTCTTCCGGCTTGAGTTCTGCAAGAAGATCGCCAACAGCACTTATACGGGTGCGCAATTCACCAAAGCTGGTCTCATTGTCCGGCATGGCAGGCACTTCGCGGCCAGCCAGACGGTATGCGGCACCTTTGGCATTGTCGGTGGCGATCTGGACCTGACGCGTCAGTGCAAACATGTCCGGCGCAAGGCGGGAATTGAGAAACACTGCCGGATCAATGCTACGTTCTTTGGCATTGGCCTCGCCCAGCGCAAGACAGGCAGACAGATTGTTGAGCATGGCATTGAAGACCGGCACGCTGGCATCAAACAGCGGTTGGCTGGATCGAATGTTCATTGAATTCCCCTCAGGTTTGGTAACGCCCGATCTAACCATCCCCGGCAGCAATCACAAGCGGCTCACCGACTTGTGCTTTTTATCACAACACTGGCCACAAAATGATGTATCTTCAAATTGTCAGAGCTTTCCAGCGCCCTTGGGAAGCCGTCTTTCGGGAGAATGAAGATGAGCACCATTCGCAAGACAGCAACAACAGCACTCGCATTCGCAATGCTTGCCGCAACGGCTTATATCGTGCCAGCCAGCCAGGCAAATGCCAGCGGCTACGGTTACTACAGCCAAGGCAACGGCTATTATTACAGCTGCCGCAAGATCAAGATCCGTTATTGGACCGGCTACGGCTGGGGCTGGAAGTGGGTCAATCACTGCGCCTGATCGCCTTCAGTCTTTTTTCACAACAGAAAGCTCCGGTTCGCCGGAGCTTTTTTGTTTGAAGAAGGCCATTTATGCTCGAGCACCAAAGGAGAAAATTCTCATATGGAAACCAGTGAAGCGGTGCGAGCACGCAAATCCATCCGGGCATTCACGCCGCAGCCGGTAGAAAACCAGACGATTCTTCGCCTGCTTGATCTGGCGGCGCGTTCGCCATCGGGTGGCAATCTCCAGCCCTGGCGCGTCGCCGTTCTCAATGGCGAAGCGATGACCGACTTCAAAGCGACAATGGCCCTGCGCCTGTCAGGAAAACCGCGTGAAGGCGGCGATCAGGCACATTACAGTGTCTATCCAAAAGATCTCAAAGAGCCATACCGCTCGTCGCGCTTTGCAATCGGCGAGCAGATGTATGCCCTGCTGGGTATTGCCCGCGAAAACCGGACGGCAAGGCTCGAATGGTTTGCCAACAACTATCGCTTCTTTGGTGCACCCGCCGCGATCTTCTGCTTTGTGGATCGCCAGATGGGACCGCCGCAATGGTCGGATCTTGGGATGTTCCTGCAAACTTTCATGCTGCTTGCACAAGACGAGGGACTTGGCACCTGCGCCCAGGAATGCTGGTCGGTCTGGCCCGGAACCGTGGGTGATGTGTGCAAAATGCCTGAGGAATTGATACTTTTTTGCGGCATGGCCATTGGCTATCCTGACGAAACCGCGCCGGTCAATCAGTTGCAAAGTTTGCGTGAACCGCTGGAAAACTGGGTCAAGGTGATCTGATCAGCCAAAACCTTTGCCAGATTTGCCCGGCGTCAGCCGAATGAGCCGCGAATCTGCGACCGCTGCCTGGCGGTGCTTGACGGCGCGCCGGTAGGTTTCGTCGCGCAACATCGAAATGAACGCCTCGCCATCTGGATATTGGGCGATGAAGCAAAGGTCCCAGTATTCAACAGCAGGCCCGATCAGCATGAGTTCAAAGCTGCCGGACCAAACAATCCTGCCACCAAGCGCCTCGAAAACCGGAGAACTTTCGCGCGAATAATCACCATAAGCCTGCCGACCGCTGACTTCTCGCCCGTCGTCATACACCGCTGTTTCCCGCAACCGTACCAAATTGAGCATGTGGATCGGCTGATCGCGCGGCAGATTTTTGAATTGCGAAAACCGGTCATTGTCCGGGTCAATCCAATTGGCCATTTGTGTCCTCAATTGGCGCTGAATGTCAGGCTGCCGGCGGGCTTGAATTCTTGGGCCCTTGTGTCGAACGTGAAGAAATCCGCTGAAAAACCCGTGTCCGAAAGCTGAACAACCTGCCTTGTGCGGGTTAGATTGCCGGTAGCATCATCTACGAAGTTCGAGGAAACATCCAGCGACAGCGAGGAAACCGAGCCAACAGACTTGGTTACGGTTGCGCCTTTATAGGCGTCAATCAGGGACCCGGAAACAGTGTTGCCGGTGTGGGACAACCTGCCCTTGACCGGGGTCTTGCCCTGAGTAGATGCGCACTCACCACTGACAAGAAGTTCCGATGATGCAGCTTCGTATATGTTGGTGACCTGGCATGTGATGCGCTCGGCATTTTTCCGGCCGGGGATGGTGGCCTGGCCCCTGCCCCGCCAATTGCCTTCCAGCTGCTTGAGGAAATCACCTGCAGCATCTGCCTTCGCGGGCTGCCCGGCGCAAAGCACCATGGCCATCGCTGAAATCACCGGGAAAGAGGCCTTCATCAAAATATTCAAACTGCATTCTCCTGATCAGTCTTCGCCGATTCCTGTTCCGGCAAACCGAACATGCGCTCCAGAACAAGAATGTTGGCCGGAAGTATGACAAGATTGGCCAACAACGCGGTGAAAAGCGTCGCGATGATCAGCATGCCCAGTACCGGCACCATCGGCAACACGCTGATTTGCGTGACCAATGTCGAGACACAGATGATGGCAACGCTGGCCACCAGTGCCGGGCCGGCCTCTTGCATCGATCTGCGCACAGCTACCGCAGTTGAAAGCCTTTCCCGCCTTGCGGCCTGCTGCACATTGATGATGTGCACGGCATTGTCGATGGCAATGCCGAAGGCAATCGTCAAGGCAATCACTTCGGACATGTTGACGCCTCCGCCGCGCAACCAGATGACCAGTTCCACCACGAGGATAGGCAAAAGGTTTGGAGTGATTGATGCCAGGGCAAGGATGAGCGAGCGCGATGCAATGCCCACGATCACCACCCCCATGAAGATCGCCAGCACCAGGCTGCTGCGCAATTGCCCGATAAGGCCTGTGAATTCTTCTGCCATCAGCACGTCAAAACCGGTCACAATGGTCTCTTCTGCCCATGGCAGTTTGGCCAGTTGCGCTTTCAGCGTGTCAATTTCCACAAGTGTCTGGCTGATGGACTGGTCCGACGGAATGCGGATGGTGGCCAGCATCGTCGTGCCATCGCGTGAAAGATAATTACCGCCCTGCTCCTGGTTGGCAATGTCGATCTGCGCAGAAAGGGTATCGATCGCAGCCTGCGAAGCGAGCCCGTCGGTCAGCCGGTTTGCAGAACCCACCCGGTCAGCGGAGAACACCTGTTCGATGGCTTTTTCTGTTTGCGCCAGCCGGTCGCGGTTCGCTGCGGAAAGCACCGATCCTGGCTCAGCCTTCGGCAGGGAAACCAACAGCATGGACCTGCCGCCGAACACCGAATTGGACAGTATTTCAGCTTCGCGCACATCGCTGGAGGCAGGCAGGTAGTCGGTGATCCGGTATTCCGGCCTGACGTTGAAATGGACAATGCCAAGCAGCAGCACCAGCACCACAGACCCTGCTGCAAACAGCAGGGGCCGGGGCGCGACCAGTTTGTGCGCTGCCAGACCCAATTCACCAAACCGCGGTTTGGGCATGCTTCCGGCGCGCACCATGCCAAGCTTGATGGCGAAATGTCCTGCGACCGGCAGCGATGCCATGACTGCAAGGTATGCCAACATGATGGAAATCGCGCCAAGTGTTGCAAAGTCATGCAGCGCCTGTCCTGACGCCAACAGGAAAGAGACAAATGCCAGCGCCGTGGTGATCGAGGTCAGCGAACAGGCGGGACCCACGGATTCCAGCGCTTCGGCCATATTGGCCTCGGCATCTTCGCTTAGCGAATTGTTATGCTGCCAGCGGAAATAGAGCATGATGCCATCAGCAAATGACACGATAAGCGCCAGAGTCGGCAAAACCGTGGTGAGGTAATTGATCGGCGTGCCGGAATAGCCAAAAAGGCCAAGGGTCCAGATCGCCGTCAGCGCGGGCGGAATGGCGCACAGCAATGCTGCCACAAGGCTGCGGAACACCACAAAGGCTATGCCTGCGCCCAGCGCCAGCCCGATCATCGTCAGGTGCAACTGGTCGGAAACCAGCGCACTGACAATGGTCGCGCCAATGGGCGTCAGACCGGTGAAACGCAGCTTGAAGTCCTTTGGCGCAGCAGATTGCGCCGCATCGCGGGCCATGACGAATTGAGGGTAGGAATCCATCGCATCCGACCCCGGCGCACCGGCCAGGGTAACCTGAAGCACAGCAGTGTTCAGTTCGGGCGAAATCAGCGCACTTGCCTGCGGATAACGCTTCAGCAAATCGGCAATCAATGCCTTTGCCTGCGCATTGGAAGTCATTTCCTGCGGAAAAAACTGGCCGAGCGCGCCGGTTTGCGGATCGGCCAGCGGCAAAGAAAACAGCGAAGTCACCGCCTCGACGCCTTCGCTTACCGCCAATTCAAGCTGCAGATAGCGAAGATCTTCAAGTCCGGACGCATCCATGAGCCGGGGTGACTGGACAATAATGGTGATGTCGCGGGAAAAATCGCGAAACCGCTCCTTGTTGTCGAAATAGTCGCGATAGGCTTGGCTTTCTGCTGGCAAGACTGCAGTCACATCGCCGTCAAAGCGAACCTTTGTGACCTGCACTGCGGCAACCAGCGTGACAATCACCAACGCCACAGCGGTGAAACCTGGAAAGCGGTGGGCCAACTGTCCGATTTTCTCTAGACCGAAGCCTATGCTCCACATCCCAAACTGTCCTCCCATTGCCGCGACAGGTTTTCTACCTGCTTCGGGCACGACCCTGACCGGGTCTGGTCCTTTCGCATGCGGTCACGGTTATGGCAATCGGCTCCATGCTTGAAGAAGGTTGGATTTGGTGCGATTGGATAGCAAAGCAAGGGTCTGGCTCTGGCCCGACCAAGAGGCAACCGAAAATCCGGCCATGCGCCGAAACGGACAGTTTACGATGCACAATTACGTCAATGTGGCCAACGCACCGATGAAAAACACCGGCACCATCAAGCTATATGGTGAGGCTGGATTTGCTGGCATGCGCAAGGCATGTGCCCTTACCGCGCGTTGCCTGGATGAGGTGGCGCAGCTCGTTGCACCCGGCACAACAACGCAGGCGATAGACGATTTCATTTTCAACTTTGCCCGTGACCACAACGCCTTGCCTGCGACCCTCAACTATCGCGGATACACCAAATCCAGCTGCATCTCGATCAACCACGTTGTTTGCCATGGCATCCCCAACGACAAGCCATTGCGCGACGGGGACATCGTCAACATCGACGTAACGCTGATCGTCGATGGCTATCATGGTGATTCCAGCCGTATGTATTATGCAGGCCAGGTCAAGCGTGCAGCCGAACGGCTCGTTGAAGTAACCTATGAGGCGATGATGCGCGGCATTGCCGAGGTAAAGCCCGGCAAGCACACCGGCGACATCGGTGCTGCCATTCAGGAATTCGCCGAAAATGAACGATGCAGCGTGGTTCGCGACTTCTGCGGACATGGTGTGGGACTGCTGTTTCATGATGCGCCCAACATCCTGCACTATGGCAGGCGCGGGGAAGGCGTAGAAATGCGCCCCGGCATGATTTTCACCATCGAACCTATGATCAATCTTGGCAGGCCGGGCGTGAAGGTTCTTGCCGATGGCTGGACAGCCGTGACCCGCGATCGTTCACTTTCCGCCCAGTTTGAACACACGGTCGGTGTTACCGAAAACGGTTGTGAGATATTTACCCTTTCGCCTTCTGGTTATACGCTGCCGCCATATCGCTGAGGCGGGGCGGAAACAAAAGACAGTGGAAAACAAGTCGGGTATTGGCGAAAACAAGGGATTGTCGGAAGCGCCCGGCAAGCTGGAGCCACACTATGTCGGCCACCGCGACCGCCTGCGCGAGCGATACCGTGAAAAAGGCGCGTCGGCGCTCGCTGAATACGAAATTCTCGAGCTGCTGTTGTTCCGTTCAATTCCGCGCCGCGACGTCAAACCTCTGGCCAAGGCACTGATTGCAGAGTTCGGCTCGTTTGCCGAAACCATTGCCGCGCCAATTGACCGGCTGACCAAATTCAAGGGTCTTGGCGAAAGCGCAGCCGTCGACATCAAGCTGGTGCACTCTGCGGCTCTTGCCATGACCGGTGGCAAGGCTCGCGAACGCACGGTCTTGGGCTCATGGCGACAGGTCATCGACTATTGCCGCACAGCCATGGCTTTCGAGGACCGCGAACAGTTTCGCATCCTTTTCCTCGACAAGCGAAACCAGTTGATCCGCGACGAGGTGCAACAGGTGGGAACGGTAGACCACACCCCGGTTTATCCGCGTGAAGTGGTCAAACGTGCGCTGGAATTGTCAGCAACAGCGGTACTTTTGGTGCACAACCACCCTTCGGGCGACCCCACACCCTCGCGCGCCGACATCGAGATGACACGCACGATCATCGACATTGCAGCGCCATTGGGGATCGCCGTGCACGACCACATCATCATTGGCCGAGATGGCCATGCAAGCCTCAAGGGCTTGAAGCTGATTTGATCTGCCATGGCCAAGATGCGCAAAAAGGCGGACTTGCCGCAAAAGACCTGTGCCACCTGCGGGCGTCCGTTCACCTGGCGCAAGAAATGGGAAAAGGTATGGAACGAAGTCAAATATTGCTCTGACCGGTGTCGCACTGACGCCAAGAAAGTTTAAGGAAGCAATTCGCCCCCGGCGGCCAAAAGTGCCTCGGGAGTATCCAGATCAAACCCCGCCGCCTCGCCCAGCTCCACAGCAATGACATCGCGAGCATGTTCGGCAATAAGATCGCGCGCGCCCTTGTCGCCTTCAATGCGCATCAATGCGTGAAAATGCTGTTTGGGCCAAAGCACCGGATTGCCACGCACCCCGCCATGCGAAGCCATGATGATCGACCCGGGCGGCGCTGCCACAAACATTTCAATCATCCGGTCGATCATTTGGGAATTGATGCGCGGCATGTCGCCCAGCAGTACAAGCACGCCTTCGCTTGTCTCGGGAACTGCCCCTACACCCACCCTCAACGAAGTCGACATGCCATCGGCAAAGGCGCGATTGTGCACCTCCTGCGCGCCAGCAGCAGCAATCAGCGCGGCGGTCTTTTCGCGGTCATGGCCGGTAACCGCAAGGACATCGCCTGCCCTGCTGCCCCTCGCCGCTTCCAGCACATGGGTGAGCAATGGCTTGCCCTCAAGCCGCGCCAGCATTTTGTTGGTGGTTCCCATTCGGGTTGAACGGCCAGCTGCAAGAACAACAGCCGTGACATTCCCTGAATGCGGCTTTGGCTCGCCAGAACGGAGCTCATTAGAATGGGGCTCGCGCGGCTGGGGCCGACCGCCGATTTCCATCAGCAATCCGCCGACACCCATTCCGGTGATTTCGTCTGCCGTGACCTTGCGCCCCGCAAGCAAGCGCTGCAACACCCAGTCAAAGCCGTTTTCCGCAGGACTGCGGGCGCATCCCGGAGCCCCGATGACGGCCTTTCCATCCACTTCCCCAAGCAGCATCAGATTGCCCGGATCAACCGGCATGCCGAAGTGCTCGACACGTCCACCGGCAAGGAGTACTGCCGAAGGGATAACATCGTTGATGTCGCAAATAGCCGAAGCGCCAAACACCAGCACCAGATCGCATTGCGGCAGCAGTTGGATGATTGCCTCACACACCTGTTGGCGGTCGTGGCCGGTGCGGATTTCCCCGATGATCGTGGAACTGGACGGCCGCAGCCTTTCTTCCAGCACCCGGATGGTCTTGTCCATCACGCTGGTCTTGAGTGCGGGCAGCATGGTTGCAACGACACCGATGCGCTTGGCCGTGTAGGGTTCGATGCCAATGGCACCGGCAGCAATGGCGGCGGCATGCTCCACGGCAATCTGCGGCAAGGCATAGGGGATGATCTTGACGGTCGCCACCATGCGTCCGGCTTCGACCTCCTTGAAGCGGTCCAGTGTTGCCAGCGTAATGCCCGGATCGGCGCGGTTTATGGCGTCCACCTTTGCCCTGTCAGCAACAAAAAGACCGCTGGCAGTGGTGTGGAGATTAACCCGCCCGGTGGCAGCCGGAGCAAGCCGAAGTCCCGGTGCCAGCAAGGCCTGCGCAATGGCCATGGCCGCGGCATCTTCGGCAATGTCACCCTCGTCGAGCCTTGCAACAACAATTTCGCCAATGCCGCAGGCGGCTATTGTTTCCAGATCACTTCGCGAGAGCAGCGTGCCTTTTGCAATCCTGTGTCCATTTGGCAGCTTCAGGGCGTGGGCGAGAATTGTCCCCTCCCCACTGGCTGTCGGTACGGTTCCAAGCCTCATGTCGTGGAATCGTTCTTCGTTTCAAGGCCGCGTTTGCGGAAGGCTTCGATGATCTGTGCCATCACCGCAACAGCGATTTCCTGCGGCGAAGACGCACCGATATCCAATCCGATTGGCGCATGTATCGTGTTGATCTGGTGTTGAGTGAGCCCTTCGGCCAGCAACCGCTCCACCCGCCTTGCATGGGTCTTGCGGCTTCCAAGCGCTCCGACATAAAAGCAATTGCTGCGCAGGGCTTGCGCAAGCGGCCAGTCGTCGATCTTGGGATCATGCGTGACGGCTGCCACCGCAGTGAACGCATCAAGGCCGCCGGACTTCAAAACGTCCTGAGGCCATTCGGCTGAAAGCTTAACTCCGGCAAACCGATCCGGTGAGGCAAAGGCAGTGCGTGGATCGATGATCTCGATGTCATAGCCCGCAATTGCCGCAATGGGCGCAAGAGCCTGGCTGATATGCACAGCACCGATCACAACGATGCGCGGCGCTGGAACATGCACATTGAGGAAATACTCGGTCTGACTGGTTTTGAAGGAAGCGGACTTGCCCGACCGGAATGCTTTGGCGACTGCATCGCCCAGTTCCCCCGCAACCAAATCCCCTTCACGCACCAAACGGTCGCGCCCGTCTGACAAGTCCGTCAGAAGCAAGGCGGCGCGCCGTGCTTCTTTTTCAGCATTGAGCTTCTTTAAATTGAGCGGATCCATCAGCCGACACGCTCGACATAGACGCGAATACGCCCGCCACATGACAGGCCCACGCGCCACGCAGTTTCGTCGGCGACGCCGAACTCCAGCATCCTTGGCTCGCCGGTGAGGATGACATCCTGCGCCTGCGAGATCACCTCGCCTTCGACGCAGCCGCCCGAAACCGAGCCTTCAAAATTGCCGTCTTCATCAACCACCAGATGCGATCCGGTGGGGCGCGGTGCCGATCCCCAGGTTTCGACAACAGTGGCAATTGCCACCTCGCGACCGGATCGCATCCACATTTCCGCAGTCTGCAACTCGTCGCGCTGGGTGCCGGCGGTTATGGGGTCATTCATGACGTTCTCTCCTCGTTGCGCGAGCGTTGCGCCATTGCTTTCAGCCATGTTTTAGGGTCGCCGGTTCGATCCATCGGCCGGCCAAGCGACTGCGCAAGATCAGAGATGGCATCCAGCGAATGCACCGGCCTGAATTCATCCACATGCGGGAGCATCGAACGGATGCCGCGCGCCCGCGCCTCGAAACCGTCGAACCGCAACAACGGATTGAGCCAGACAAGCCGGCGACAGGAACGATGCAACCGGTCCATTTCAACGGCGAGGATATCATCACCATCGCGTTCCAGACCATCGGTAATCAGCAATACAACCGCACCACCCGAAAGTACCCGGCGCGACCACAAGCGGTTGAACTGGTGCAGCGTTGAGCCAATCCTTGTGCCCCCGGACCAGTCTTCCACAGCCTGCGAACACTGTGCCAGGGCAACATCGGGATCTTTCATCCGCAACTGCCGGGTCACATTGGTAAGGCGCGTGCCGAACAGGAAGCAGTGCACGCGGCGGCGCTTTTCCATCAGCGCATGGGCAAAGTGCAAGAACAGCCGTGAGTAATTGCTCATGGACCCCGATATGTCGGCAAGTATCACCAGTGGCGGATGCTCGACGCGATGCTGGCGAAACTTCGGCAATATAAGATCGCCGCCTGTCCGCAAGCTGGCGGAAAGGGTGCGTCGCGGATCAATGATCCCCGGTCGCCCGACCCGTTCGAACCGGCGGATTGTCACCTGATCGTTCGGCAATTCCATGTTGGCCAATGCACGCCTGGCAACAGCAAGTTCGCTGGCATTCATTTGCGCAAAATCCTTCTTGCGAAGAATTTCACGTTCCGAGGTGCTGAACCTTGCATCGACCTCGACTTCCTGCCGCTCGGCCTCCTGCTTTCGTTCACGGCCCGAAAACAGCGATTGCGAAACGCGTTGCTCACCCGCCTTCGGCTTTTCGTCCTTGGGCGTTGCCCGCGCCATTGGCGAAAACATTTCCAGCATCTTTTCCACAAGGTCGCGCGACCGCCAGAATAGGCGAAACGCCTCTTCAAACACCGGATGGTCTTCATGGCGGGTTACAAAGACGCAGTGCAGCGTCCAGAAGAAATCATCACGTCCCGAGATTCCGGCAGCCTGCACCGCCCTGACCGCATCCACCACGGCTGCCGGACCAACCCGCATTCCTGCCCCTCGCAAAGTGCGGGCAAAATAGACGATGTTGTCGGTCAGCCTGCCGTCAATCTGTACTTCAGCGATGGTTCCGGAACCGGCCTGCATGGGGCCTTTCCCCTCAAATTCCCGCAAGGCGGGCTTCAGACTTCACTTCGTCCAACAATTTCTTGCCCTCGCTGGCTTCAATGCGGGCAATGTCGTCCTGATACTTCAGCAACACCCCGATCGTGTCGGAAACGGTTTGCGGGTCCAGCGCCAGCTTGTCCAGTTCGATCAGTGCCGTTGCCCAGTCGAGTGTTTCAGCAACGCCAGGGTTCTTGAAAAGATCGATCTGCCGCAACTTTTGCACATAGGCAACGATCTGTTGCGAAAGCGCGTCGGGGGCCCTGGGCACTTTGGCTTTGAGGATCGCCATTTCGCGCGCCGCATCTGGATAGTCCACCCAGTGATAAAGGCACCGCCGCTTCAGGGCATCATGAATTTCGCGGGTTCGGTTGGTGGTGATGATGACAATCGGTGGTTCCTTGGCCCGGATGGTGCCAAGTTCGGGAATGGTGATTTGGAAATCGGAGAGCACTTCGAGCAGGAACGCCTCGAAAGCCTCGTCGGTACGGTCAAGTTCGTCGATGAGCAGAACCGGTGCCCTGCCCGCCTCGCCTTCCAGCGCCTGCAACAGCGGGCGGCGGATCAAGAAACGTTCGGAAAAGACACTCTTTTGCAATTCGGCCCGCTCGCCGGTTCCCAGCGCCTCGGCCATGCGGATTTCGATCATTTGCGCGGCATAGTTCCACTCATAGACGGCGGAGGAAACATCGAGCCCTTCATAACATTGCAACCGGATCAGCGGACGGCCAAGCTGGGCTGCCAGCACCTTTGCTATCTCGGTTTTGCCAACTCCAGCCTCACCTTCAAGGAACAGCGGCCTGCCCATTTTCAAACTGAGGTAAAGCACGGTTGCCAATGCCCTGTCGGCGACATAGCCGCCGGTACCAAGCATGGCCAGCGTTTCATCGATGGACGCTGGCAAATTACCGGGCAATGGTTTCATCTGGGACACAAGGCTCCTCCTCAGCGAACCGAATGGTATTGGCGGTCAAGATAGACCAGCGCTTCTTCCTCGCGCAATTCACCGCATGCAACAACTTCGCCTGCCACAACATAGTGCGTATGAACCAGTTGAACATCGCTAACCACGCAATCGAGCACCATGCGCGAACCGGTGAGCACGGGCGCGCCTGTGGAAAGCGTCGTCCACTGTCCCAGCGCAAACCGTTCATCCATTGGCAACTTACCCTCTCCTGCAAAGGCGCGCGCAACGGGTTCTTGCCGCGCCACCAGCGTATTGACGCAAAACACGCCATTGCGTTCGAACCAGCGGTTTTCCTCGCGATTTCGGTTGAGGCAAACGAAAATGGTCGGCGGATTGTCGCTGACCGAAACAGCCGCTGACACGGTCACACCGCGTTTTCCGGCAATGCCATCGGTGGTCACCACATTCACCGCACCGGCAAACCTGCTCATGGCATCGCGGTACATCGCCGGGGATACGCGGTCATGGTCTTTATGTCTGTTGAGCAATTGATTGAAATCCT
This sequence comes from Salaquimonas sp., assembly GCA_041739465.1. GTDB lineage: Bacteria > Pseudomonadota > Alphaproteobacteria > Rhizobiales > Rhizobiaceae > BOKV01. The sequence goes on along the minus strand of JBGSNX010000061.1, from coordinate 17,016 downwards.
GAAAAAACTGGCGGATTTTGTCCCCTGAACAGCAGACATAATGCGCAAGTGCGGACTTTCATCACAGCATCCGGGAAAATACAAACAATTCCGCGCAATACCGATTGGTCTTGGCGCTTTCCTTGCCGATCGGCACGCGAGACCTTAGTGTCGGATCAACGCAAGCCGGGGTTCCGCCAAAGATGCCGCCTGTGCATGAAGATTCACGCAAGAACCTGTTCGCCAGTCGGGTCGGCCTGGGCGCACTGGCAGTGGTTTTCACCGCTTTTGCGGCGATGCCCGTTGCCAACGCCCAGTCCCTCAAGATCGGCCTTTCATTGCCAATGTCAGGCACAGCCGCACTTCTTGCCAGCCAGTTCGTCCAAGGGGCAAGGCTGGCCTTGAGTGACCTGTCCAATGGCCGCAAGATTGAGGTGGTCATTTTCGACGACGGCTGCAACGCTGAACTGGCGCTATTGGCCGCTCAGGAAATGAAAGCTGCAGACGTAGCGATAGCTGCCGGCTTCCTGTGCAACGATGCAGTCCCGCCGACGGCAGCCGCATTGAAACAAAGCGGGGTACCGCTGCTGGTTTCCGGAGCACGTTCGACCCGCCTTTTGAAGGACGCACAAAAGGAAAAATGGAACGTGTGGCGCATTGTCCCTGACGACAGCCGCGCGGCCGCAGCAGCGTTCGAGCATTTGTCCAAGCGTTGGCTCGGCAAGCCATGGGCATTGATTGATGACGGCACAGTGCATGGCCGCAGCCTTGCCGATGAATTTCGCACCAAGATGGAAGAAGCCGGGTTTCCGCCCGTTTTCGTCGACAATTTGCGCCCTTCCCAATCCACCCATGCAGCGACCGTGCGCAGACTGTTGAAGTCCGGCGCCACGGCTGCTTTTGTTGCCGCCGATGTTGAAGATTTGGCAACGCTGTGGACCAACATCAACGAACAGAAAGCTGCAATTGAGCTTGCGGGAAGCGATCCGCTCTCCTCCCTGCCGTGGATTTCTCCCGGCAAGCCCTTGCCCGATGGCTTGTTGGGCGTTGTTGAGGTGCAACCCCAGGATTTGCGCTCTTCCGGCAATTTGACCGGGCGATTGTTGCGCGAAAACATCGAACCCGAACCACATGTCTTTCATGGTTACGCGGCCATCCAGCTTGCATTGGCGGTGCTGCAACAAACACCGGCCGCGACCACCCAATTCTTGAAGGAATCAGAAGTCCAGACGATCCTTGGTCCGGTCCTCTTTGATGAAACCGGCCAGAACCGGTTTGACAATTATGCGCTTCAAATCCTCACGAAAGGCGCATTGGCAAATCCGGCCGAGTTGGCTCAATGATGCATACGCCGATGACAAAAGGCTCGCTTAACTCGATCACCGACATCGCGGGGCTTGCGGTTGGCAACGCTGCTGACAGCACACTCAAATCCGGGGTTACCGCACTGCTGGCAGACCCACCCTGCATTGCTGCGGTCCATGTCATGGGTGGTGCCCCAGGGACCCGCGAGACGGACCTCTTGTCGCCGGAAAATTCGGTTGAGACCGTCAATGCCATCGTTCTTTCAGGCGGCTCCGCCTTTGGCCTCGATGCGGCAAGCGGCGTCCAGTCGCTGTTGCGCGAACAGGGAAAGGGTTTTGCCGTTGGCAATCAGACTGTGCCGATAGTGCCTGCGGCCATCCTGTTCGACCTCATCAACGGCGGCAAGAAGGATTGGGGCAGGCATTCCCCATACCGCGACTTGGGATACGAGGCGGCACTCAATGCGGCGCGGGATTTTGCAATCGGCTCACATGGCGCTGGCACAGGCGCACTGGTTGCCGGGCTGAAAGGCGGGCTTGGCACCGCCTCGGCACTTATGCCCAGCGGTTTCACCCTCGGGGCGCTGGCAGCGGTCAACGCGCTTGGAAGCCCGCTTGTTGGCAGCGGACCGCATTTTTGGGCAGCCCCTTTTGAGATGAGCGAGGAATTTGGTGGCCTCAGCTATCCCCACCCGTTGCCATCGGACGCGACGGACATCCGGATCAAGTTTCGGCCCCCCACTTCCTTGCAAAATACCACCATCGCAATTCTGGCGACAGACGCATTGCTCACAAAAGCCCAGGCAAAACGCCTTGCCATCGCCGCGCATGACGGATTTGCCAGAGCATTGTGGCCATCGCATACGCCAATGGACGGCGACATTGTCTTTGCGTTGGCAACAGGTGGATCGGGCAAGGTGCCAAATGCGCAGGATTGGATTGACCTTTCTGCCGGTGCCGCAGCCGTAATGGCACGGGCGATTGCCCGCGGGATCTACAGTGCAAGCCCGGCACCTGGCGATCTTTTCGAGTGCTGGCGCACAAGATTTGGCTGATCCACCAGACAATGGGTTCCACGCGTTGAGTTGGCAGCCCGGCTCTGTTATGCGGCGATGACCCCGCACCTTGAAGGAAATTCAAGATGATACCGCGCTACTCCCGCCCGCAAATGACACAAATCTGGTCGCCGGAAACCAAATTCCGAATCTGGTTCGAGATCGAAGCCCATGCCGCCGATGCGTTGGCTGAACTGGGCGTCATCCCGGCGGAAGCGGCAAAGGTGATCTGGGAAAAAGGCGGCCCGGCGGTTTTCAACGTTGACCGGATCGACGAGATCGAGCGCGAGACCAAGCACGACGTCATTGCGTTCCTCACGCATCTGGCGGAAATCGTCGGACCGCAAGCCCGCTTTGTGCATCAGGGCATGACATCGTCCGATGTTCTTGACACCTGCCTTTCCGTGCAGCTTGCCCGTGCCAGCGATTTGTTGATTGCCGATGTGGATGCGCTTCTTGCTGCGCTCAAACGCCGGGCATACGAGCACAAGGACACGGTCACCATTGGCCGCAGCCATGGCATTCATGCCGAGCCAACCACCTTTGGAATCAAGCTGGCCTTGGCCCATGCCGAGTTTGCCCGTTGCCGTGAGCGCCTGGTTGCAGCACGCGCCGAAATCGCGACCTGCGCAATTTCAGGCGCGGTGGGAACCTTTGCGAACATCGACCCTCGCGTGGAAGCCCATGTTGCCAGAATGCTCGGACTTGCCGTTGAGCCCGTGTCCACGCAAGTCATTCCCCGCGACCGACATGCCATGTTCTTTGCCATCCTTGGCGTGGTGGCCTCGAGCGTTGAACGTTTGGCCACCGAGATCCGCCATTTGCAGCGAACGGAAGTGCTCGAAGTCGAGGAATTTTTCTCGCCGGGCCAAAAGGGCTCTTCCGCGATGCCGCACAAGCGCAATCCGGTGCTGACCGAAAACCTTACCGGCCTTGCCCGGATGGTTCGTGCCTATGCCATGCCCGCCATGGAGAACGTGGCCTTGTGGCACGAGCGCGACATCTCTCACTCCTCGGTCGAACGCATGATCGGCCCCGATGCTACTGTCACGCTCGACTTTGCGCTCGCTCGTCTTGCCGGTGTCATAGACAAGCTGGTGATCTATCCTGCGAACATGGAAGCCAATCTCAACCGCTTTCGCGGGCTGGTGCATTCGCAGCGGGTTTTGCTGGCGCTGACGCAGGCTGGCGTCTCGCGGGAAGATGCCTACCGGCTGGTTCAGCGCAATGCCATGCGCGTCTGGCAAGAGGGCAAGGATTTCCTAGAAGAACTGTTGGCCGACACGGAGGTGCGCGCTGCCCTGAGCGAGGCGGAATTGCGCGAGAAATTTGACCTTGCCTACCACACAAGGCATGTCGACACCATTTTCAGCCGGGTTTTTGGATAAGACATCTCCAGATCATTCACAAATTGCACGGCGCGACAGGGTTTATGCATTGCGCAGTGAGAAGATCACTCGGCTATTTACCAATATTGCATTGCCATTAACCACGATGCCTTTCGCTTTAACTTTATTCTTCCCGTTATTAATCAGACATTAACGATAATCGACGGCATTTTAGTAAATATTTAACCAATGGATTCCCCTGAATTAACTTTCATGGTATCAATTTTTCATCAGTAATTCAAAGGTTTGACCATAGTGCTTCACCTGTCCTCTCAAGACGGGGCGGCTTTTTGCGGCGCTTTGCTGCCTGCCCGCCCACGCTCTGCAAGAAACCTGAAATCGGCGGCCACTTCTCAAGCGGCAAAGGCACTGCTGGGTTTTTCAGCCTTGCTGGCAATGGTTCTGGAAGCAAGTTCTGCCAGCTCCGACCTGCCAGCAGAAATCGAACAGGCTCCCTTGGAGAGCAATGCAGCAACACAAGATCCTGCGGCAGGCGGCGATGCAATGGCAATGGCGATGGCGGCAGATGCCGCAATGCCATTGCCGCCTGTCGAGGTTCTGTTTGCAGCGCTAGCGGTTGGTTCCGAAGATCCCAAAGCCGCACAAGCACAACTGGAGGCATTTTTCGCAAGCCATGGCATTGACGGGCAGCTGACCGGCCCGCTCGATTTGTCTTTTGGTGCGCTTGCGCAAAGCATCGGCGTCAGCGACCCGGCAATCGGCATCCGCGACATCGAGATTGGTTTCGATGCCAATTCGCAGGTCCAATCAACAACCTTTGGCGGTACGCAATCAATCGAAGCAAATCCGAACAGTACCGGGAACACTGATGATACTGGCGGCACTGATGATACCGAAGACACAGACCTCACTCACGAGGACGAGGATGGTGATTTCTTTCACATAACCCTTGTGGATGACGACTTTCGCCAGGTCTTTCATTTCGACCGCCAGACCGGAGAAGGCTTCGTTCACGATGATGAAAACGGCGGTGAACTCGTCGCAGTTCCGCGCGACTTGCTCGACCAGTTGTTGATGGCGGCAGATGGCGTTGAAGGTGCCATTGTTGACGTTTCGGACTTGCAGGATGGCTATTTTCCCGGCGATGGCGGCTTTCCTGACCTCGATACCGAAACGACTGCTTTCGAGCCCTATGCCATCAACTGAGAAAAGGCTCCTTGCAGGCAGGTTTCGCCATGCTTAGGTTTGTGACAGCGTGTTTGCGCTGCATCCCTCCTTCAATTGAGTGTCTGCCACAAACCATATGAAGACTTCCGACGCTGAAATCCTCATCCTGCCCGGATTCAAGGGGGCAGGCCCCATGCATTGGCAAAGCCGCTGGGAACAGCGGCTGTCATCGGCGCGGCGCGTTGAAATGGGCGACTGGCACAAGCCGGTGTTCGAGGATTGGCGCGACAACCTCGTTGCAGCAGTTGATGCCGCGTCAAAACCTGTCATCCTGATCGGCCATTCGATAGGTGCACAAGTCGCCGTGCAGGCTGCTGACCGGTTTGATGGCAAGGTGCGCGGGGCGATGCTCGTCGCACCGCCCGATGTTGAGAATCCGGCCATAAAGCCGCGCCATCTGCTTACCTTCGGGCCTGCCCGGCGCGATCCCCTGCCCTTTCCCTCGGTGGTTGTTGCCAGCCGTGATGATCCGTTCTGCTCGATTGAAAAGGCCGAAGAAATGGCGGCCGACTGGGGCTCGCTGTTCATGGATGCCGGCGCAAGCGGACATCTCAACCATGAAAGCGGACATGGCCCGTGGCCGGAAGGCTTGATGGTCTTCGCCAGATTCATGGGGAAAATCTGAACTCCAAACCAGCGGGTGCAAATATGCGCGGGCGCACCCATTCACGCCTTGCCAGATCAGGCAAAAGCGGGAAATGTCCGTCCGGGGCATGGCGGATATCCGGGGGAGCAATTCCAATGCAGTTCACCGACAAAAATCTGGGCATGAACCGGCCAATAGCCCGGCGTGATTTTCTCAATGGTGCTGCAATGGCATTGGGTACGGCTGCAGCGCCAAAATGGTTGATGCCCACTGTGGCGCATGCCCAGACCCGCTACCCGCCAGCCTTGACCGGACTGCGCGGGCACCACCCCGGATCGTTTGAAGCGATGCACGCCTTACGCGATGGCGATCGTGCGCTGCTTTCGGGTGGCGCAACCGACACCGGCGAACGATACGACCTCTTGGTTGTAGGGGGAGGCATCAGCGGTTTGACAGCGGCATTCCAGTACCGCGAGCAAAACGGTCCCGACAGCAAGATTTTGATTCTCGACAACCATGACGACTTCGGCGGACATGCAAAGCGTAATGAATTCACAGCCTCAAACGGCAGGTTGGTCATTGGCTATGGCGGCTCGCAGTCTCTGCAAACGCCGTCGTTTTTCTCGCCTGCCGTCAACGAACTGATGCGCAAGCTGGCGGTGGAACCCTCAAGGTTCGAGCAGTACTACGACACCGGCTGGCATGAGGCGCGCAACCTTGAGGAAGGTTTCTTCTTCACCAAGGAAAGCTTTGGCACCGACAAGCTGGTCAAAACCGGCGGGGCAGCGGAGCAATGGGTGACCGACGCGCCGCTCACCGAAAATGCCAAGGCGCAATTGGCAGAACTCCACGACAATCCAAAAGATTATTTTCCCGGCATGGACCGCGAAGCCAAGCGGGAACTGATGAGCCGCTTGACTTATGCTGATTTCCTCAAGGACCACGTCAAGGCCGACCCGCAACTGGTCGCATTTTTCCAGACCTCGACACACGAATATTTCGGCTGTGGCATCGATGCGGTGACCTGTGCCGATTGTTGGGCGATCGGCAATCCAGGTTTTGATGCCATGGATCTGGGCGATGAACCCATGAAAAGCATGAGCCCATCGGGGCGGTTGAACTTTAGCGATCCGGACGAGTACATCCACCACTTCCCCGATGGCAATGCCTCCATTGCCCGGCTGCTGGTCAGGAGTCTTGTCCCCGGCGTCTTGTCGGGCTCCACCATGGAGGACATCGTACTTTCGAGCTGTGATTATTCACGCCTCGACGACAGCGCCAACAAGGTTCGCGTTCGCCTTGAATCAACGGTTGTGCAGGTGCGCCATGAAGGCGAGCCGGGCACGGCAAAATCGGTGGAAGTCCTTTACTTGAAAGATGGCAAGCTCCACCGCGCCAGCGCAGGCCACGCAGTACTTGCCTGCTTCAACCAGGTGATCCCGCACATTGCCCCCGAGATTTCGCAGATCCAAGGCACTGCCTTGCGCGACCAGCAGAAAATCCCGCTGGTCTACACCAATGTGCTGATTTCAAACTGGAGCGCATTCAGCAAGCTGGGTATCCATGGCTTCAGCTCGCCCGGACATTTCTGGGACACGGTTGAAATGGACTTCCCCGTTTCAATGGGCGGCTACAATTTCGCAGATACGCCGCAAGACCCGGTTCTGCTCCATTTCGGCAAAGTCGCAGCGACCTCCGATGGCGGCCCATTGCGCGATCAGGCTGAGGCTGGCCGTTACTGGGTGCAGGACAGAACCTTTGAAGAATTCGAATTTGCCGTTCGCGACCTTTTGGCAAGGGCACTTGGCGATGGCGGTTTCGACCCGGCAAGGGACATTGAAGCCATCACGGTCAACCGCTGGTCGCACGGCTATTCCTATGAATACATGCAGCCATGGGACAAATTCTGGCCGGACGGGGAACTGCCAATCATCGCGGCGCGCAAGGGATGGGGCCGGATTGCCATCGCAAACAGCGATTCGGGCGCGTATGCCTACGCCCATAGTGCCATCGATCAGGCCACAAGGGCTGTGCGTGAATTGCTGGGCGAACCGGCTGGCGCCGCGGCCATCGCCGATTTTCCCGGCCCCCCGCTCAAGGAAGCCGGGCTTGAATGACGCTTTCCAAAACAAAAAACCCGCCTGCAAAACAGGCGGGTTTTTGCCAATTTGACCGTGAAGTGCCTTTTCAGACTTCCTTGACGATCTGTTCGCGGGCAGCTGCCATCAATTCTTCCATGGTGCGGCGAATCTGGTGGTCTGACTCGGCAACACCGGCAGCATCGAAATCAGTGCGAATCTTGCGGAAGACGTCTTCGTCACCCGGTTCTGAAAAGTCAGAGCGAATGACTTCCTTTGCATAGGCCGCTGCCTCATCGCCGCTTTTGCCAAGTTTTTCCGCAGCCCAAAGGCCAAGCAGCTTGTTGCGGCGGGCTTCTGCCTTGAATCGCAATGCTTCATCATGTGCAAACTTGTTTTCAAACGCTTTTTCGCGATCGCCGATACCGCTCATGGATTGTCTCCTCGCCTCGTTCAAGCCGGGTTATAGGACATTGTTTGCAGCTTTTGAACAACCGAATTGCCGCAATCTGCAATGGCAATGAAAAACCTTGGCTGCGACGTGTTATCCCCGCCGCAAACCCAAGCCAAGGTTGTTTATTGCCGGGCGTTTCTATAGGGTCATTCCCAGTTAAAGACCCGGATTCTCTCCCAGTATCCGCCTTTTGCATTTGGGACACGCAGGCCTTCACGATAGCCTTCGGCCAGGAAGCGCAATGACATGAGCAGACGCCGCCGCATTTACGAAGGCAAGGCCAAAATCCTTTACGAAGGACCAGAGCCCGGAACCTTGGTGCAGTTCTTCAAGGACGACGCCACCGCGTTCAACAACAAGAAACATGAAGTGATCGAGGGCAAGGGTGTCCTCAACAACCGTATATCGGAATTCCTGTTCAGCCACATGAACCGGATCGGCATACCCACGCACTTCATTCGTCGCATCAACATGCGCGAGCAGCTTATCCGCGAAGTCGAGATCATTCCGCTCGAAATCGTTGTGCGCAACATTGCAGCCGGCTCCCTATCCACCCGACTTGGCATTCCTGAAGGCGAGGTCTTGCCGCGCTCGATCATCGAATTTTACTACAAGAACGATGCGCTCGGGGATCCGATGGTATCGGAAGAACACATCACCGCGTTTGGCTGGGCCAATCCGCAGGAAATCGACGACGTGATGAGCCTTGCAATCCGCGTCAACGACTTCCTCACCGGCTTGTTTCTGGGTGTCGGCATTCAGCTTGTCGATTTCAAGATTGAATGTGGACGCCTTTGGGAAGGCGAAATGATGCGCATTGTCGTGGCCGATGAAATATCGCCCGACAGCTGCCGCCTGTGGGACATCGCTACCAACGACAAGATGGACAAGGACCGCTTCCGGCGCGATCTTGGCGGCTTGCTCGAAGCCTACAGCGAAGTAGCCCGCCGCCTTGGCATCATGAACGAAAACGAGCCGCCGCGCGGCAAGGGACCGGTTCTGGTCAAGTCGGATAAGTGATTTGAAAACAAGGGCTTAGCCCTATATTCGGAATCAGCTTACGAGCAACTTGAATCAGGACCTTTGAATCAAAATCTTAGCTGCGCCAAGCGTGATTGGCGCAAGAACACGGCCACAATGAAAGCCCGCATCAGCATCACCTTGAAAAATGGCGTCCTTGACCCTCAGGGCAAGGCGATCGAAGGCAGCCTCGCGTCACTGGGCTTTTCCGGCATCGGCTCCGTTCGCCAAGGCAAGATTTTTGACATCGAAATTGGTCAGACAGACGCGGCGCTTGCGAAGGCGGAGCTTGAATCCATGTGCGAAAAGCTGCTAGCAAACACCGTCATCGAGAACTACGCCGTCGAGATCATCGAATAGCCCCTTCCGCACTTGCCGACACATTGACACTTGCATGCTTCGCATTTAATGAGATCACTGGTTCTAAAGGGCTGGTGTGGTGTTCAGGCTGGGGGATGGTCGATGAATGAAGCTGCTCAATCAAAGCCGGTCGGCACGCGATTTTTCATCTACCTTGGACTCGGCATTTTTGCCCTGATAATGGGCATTGCGCTTGCAATTCACTATGTTCATCTTTCACACACATGGAACTGGACCCCGGCACAGGCGCAGGTACTGCAAGTCGGTGAACTTTGCGACGTAGAGTACAAGCGGGTTGGAAAGCGCAGTTCATGGAAACGCGACACCACGTTGCAATGCGATGAGTCGGAAGCTTACGCACAGAAAAAACGCGACGAATCCACTTTCTCCAGTTGGCGGGTGGTCCGTGTGGCGCACTTGCAGATCGAGTTTCCAAATGGCACCGACCAAACCAGATTGGTCGTGCGCCAAAGCGACGTGACCCAGAGCACGGCCAAAGTTGGCGACGCGCTGCCAATTTTCGTCAACCCGCAAAATTCCCAGGAAGTAGACCGGCCAGTCACCGCCAAAGACCATGAGTTGCTCTACATCATGGGGGCAGTCGGGGCTGGCATCGGCATTGCCATAACCGTGCTCGGAGCGGTCCTAACCAGACTGAACCAGCGATACGCCGCGCGCAAAGCCGCAAAGGCCGAAGCTTTTGCAGCCGCGAACCCACAGACAGTGGACACTGCCTCGCCCTCGCACACCTTCACTTCAACACCCAAAAAGGGTTCGAGTGTCCTCGGCTGGGTGGGCCTTGCCATATTCGCGCTTGCCGCAGTGTTTGCGGTCATCGCCATCATTGGCAATTCCGACGGAACGCACGAGAACGTGAACCTTGGCGCAGCAGTTATTGCCGCAATTGGACTGCTGATCTGGGGGGTGCTTTCAGCACTGGGTCGGCGACTGGCCCGCTGATTCAAACAGGTCGGGCACACGTCTTTCGCGAAAGCTTGAAATCCGCCATACTGGCGTTGGGGCATTGTTCAACCCAACAGCGCGGACAAAGCATGTCAGCCACCTCAGATGAATTGCGCGACACCGTCAGATTTGGCAGCAGCCGCAGGCTGTCGATGCAAATGATACCATTTGCTTTGGGGATCATTGCGCTGGGTGTAGTGCTGCTTTGGCTTGAACTGTCGCAGCCCTACCCTGAAAGCACCGCCATGGCTTGGCTGATCCTAGCTGGAGGCCTTGCCTTCCTAATCATTGCCCTGGTCAGTCATGCGCGCAAGGAAACCCACTCATTGGTGATTTCGCCATTTGGTGTTCTGTATGACCATGCCGCCAAGCATGTCATCCCGTGGAGCGAGATCACTTCGATTGGCCGGATGGACGCCACGCACGGCACAGGCAAAAGCCGAACCCGCGCCAGGAATGCTGTCTATCTGACCATCGGCGAGAGCTATTATCGGGCGCGCATTTTCGAAGATACATTCTTCAATAAGGTGTTTGGCAGCGATTTCTTCCTGAACAAGGGCGATGATATTCGCATTCCGGTGTTCCACCCTTTGATTTCCGAAAAGGCCGATGACATCTGGGCCGCAGTCGAACCGAGATGGCGCGCGTTCAGCGAGCATGCCAAGGGTTCACCCGACAATCTGATAAATGAAAGCGAAGCGTCGCTGACCTTCCAGAGCCTTGCCCATGAAGCAGGCAGGGCAATGCGCACCCTTCTGCCCAAGGGCAAGAACCGCTTTGGCCGCGACCAATGATGCGGGCAAAACCTGATTGCGCGCTTGACCCGGCTTGGCGGGCAATCTACGCCAAAACGGTGTCCTCTCTCCCCGGTGATTTGCGCCATGAAAGCCGCCGTTGTTCTCCTGCCCGGCCTCAACCGCGACCGTGACATGATCGCAGCGCTGACGCGCATCGGTGGCCGCGCACCGCTGACGATTTGGCAGACTGACACTGAAATCCCGAATGTTGACCTGATCGTCATCCCCGGCGGTTTTTCGTTCGGTGATTATTTGCGTTGCGGGGCAATTGCCGCCCGTACCCCGGTGATGCGCGCTGTATCACACGCCGCCGCCAGGGGCGTGAAAGTGCTTGGCGTGTGCAACGGCTTCCAGATATTGCTGGAAGCTGGAATGCTGCCGGGCGCATTGATGCGCAATGCATCGCTCAAATTCGTTTGCCGTGAAGTGAAGTTGGAAGTTTCCAACGCCAGGACACCTTTCACTTCGAGATATCGCGAAGGCCAGGTCATCCGCTGCCCCGTTGCCCATCACGACGGTAATTATTTCGCCGATCAGGAAACCCTTTCCCGTATTGAGGGCGAAGGCCAGGTTGCTTTCCGCTATGCGCAAGGCACCAATCCGAACGGCTCGATCAACGACATCGCCGCCATTGTCTCGCAAAGCGGCAATGTCATGGGAATGATGCCGCATCCTGAAAACCTGATCGAACCCGCCCATGGCGGCTTGGACGGTCGTCCCCTCTTCGAAAGCGCACTGGAAATTGCCGCATGACACTTCTTCGCATCCTGGCCCTTTCGACGTTTGCAGTGTTGGTTGGCTGTCAACCTGCCGACACGCTGCCCGCCCTCAAGATCAACGACCGCTCTGCCGCTATCGCCGTTTTGCAGCGGGTGAACAACAACGCGCAGAATTGCTGGGTTTCCTCAAAGGACCGCGACTTCAAGGCGTACCGCGTCATTCCTGAACTGGATACCAGGGCTGGAAAGCCGCGCATCCTGGTTGTCGAGGCAAAAGCTGCGCAAGGCCTTCCAAAGCTGGTGATCGAGGCAGAAGGCAAGCCGGCGAAAATCGCCAGCTATGGTCCGTTGGCGCAAAGCCCGCTGTCAGGCCGCATCAATTCCGACATCTCCCGCTGGGCCAAGGGCAGCACAGGTTGCAAGGGCTGATGCGGTCATGAAGCTTCGAAACGACATAGCCATCACCCCCGAACTCATCGCCGCGCACGGCCTCAAGCCCGATGAGTACGAGCGGATTTTGGGATTGATCGGCCGGGAACCCTCTTACACCGAACTTGGGATTTTCTCGGCTATGTGGAACGAGCACTGCTCGTACAAATCCTCGAAGAAATGGCTGAAAACCCTGCCCACTACCGGGCCGCGTGTCATCCAGGGACCGGGAGAAAATGCCGGCGTGGTCGACATTGGCGACGGGCAATGTGTGGTCTTCAAGATGGAGAGCCACAACCACCCTTCCTACATCGAGCCCTATCAAGGCGCGGCAACCGGCGTTGGCGGAATCCTGCGCGACGTTTTCACCATGGGCGCGCGGCCAGTGGCGGCGATGAACGCGCTTCGATTTGGTGAGCCGGACCATCCAAAGACCCGTCATCTGGTTTCCGGCGTGGTGGCCGGCGTTGGCGGCTACGGCAATGCTTTTGGCGTGCCGACGGTTGGCGGCGAAGTCTGTTTCGACCCCGCCTACAATGGCAATATCCTTGTGAATGCATTTGCCGCCGGCATTGCGCAAACCGATGCCATTTTCTTGTCGCAGGCCAAGGGCGTGGGCCTGCCAGTGGTGTATTTGGGTGCCAAGACCGGGCGCGACGGCGTGGGCGGAGCCACCATGGCTTCAGCCGAATTTGACGACAAGATCGAGGAAAAGCGCCCTACCGTGCAGGTTGGCGACCCGTTCACCGAAAAATGCCTGCTGGAAGCCTGCCTCGAATTGATGGCGTCGGGCGCTGTCATCGCCATCCAGGACATGGGCGCTGCCGGGCTGACCTGCTCGGCCGTTGAAATGGGCGCCAAGGGCGATCTTGGCATTCTGCTGGACCTCGACAAGGTACCGGAGCGCGAAGAGCGCATGAGTGCTTACGAGATGATGCTGTCGGAAAGCCAGGAGCGCATGCTCATGGTGCTCAAGCCCGAACTGGAAGCGCAGGCAGAAGCCATCTTCCGCAAATGGGGCCTCGACTTTGCCATTGTCGGCCAAACCACCGATGATTTGCGGTTTCGTGTCTTGCACCAGGGCGAGGAAGTCGCAAACCTTCCGATCAAGGAGCTTGGAGACGAGGCCCCTGAATATGACCGCCCGTGGATTGCCCCGTTGCCGCCACAGCCGTTTTCCGGACCGATGCCTGACTGCGACCCGGCGCTGGACCTGCTTGCCTTGCTGGCAAGTGCGGACCATTCATCGCGCCGCTGGGTTTATGAGCAATACGACACCCTGATCCAGGGCAATTCGCTGCAATTGCCCGGCGGCGACGCCGGTGTTGTGCGCGTGGATGGACACCCGGCCAAGGCGCTGGCGTTTTCCTGCGACGTCAACCCGCGCTACTGCGAAGCGGACCCCTTTGAAGGCGGCAAACAGGCAATTGCTGAATGCTGGCGCAATCTGACCGCCGTCGGAGCCGAACCGCTGGCGGCGACCGACAATCTCAATTTCGGCAACCCCGAACGCCCAAGAATCATGGGGCAATTGGTGGCGGCCATCAAAGGAATTGGCGAAGCTTGCCGTGCCCTGGATTTCCCCATCGTGTCGGGCAATGTCTCGCTCTACAACGAGACCAATGGCGCAGGAATATTGCCAACACCGACCATTGGCGGGGTCGGCCTCATTGACGACTGGGCACTCATGGCGCGTATCCGGTTTGCCCGCCAGAACGAGTGCATCCTGCTCGTCGGTGCGCCGGACCAATGGGGTAGGCACCTTGGCCAATCTGCATGGTTGCGCGATTTGCACGGGCGGCGCGAAGGCCCCTGCCCGCCAGTTGACTTGATGCATGAACGGCGCACCGGCGACTTTGTCCGCGGCCTGATACGCAATGGCAAGGCCACGGCGGTGCATGATTGTTCCGATGGCGGGCTGGCGATGGCATTGGCGGAAATGGTGATGGCCTCAGGCATTGGCGCCAGCGTAAACCAGCTAAATGACGTGGCGCCAGCCGAGCAGTTTTTCGGCGAAGACCAGGGCAGGTATGTTGTCACCATTGCCCGCGATAATCTTGACGAAGTACATGATGCTGCAAAAGCAGCCGGGATTTTCGCACCCTGGATCGGCAATACCGGCGGCGACACGTTGAAACTTGGTGAAAGCCGCGCCATCTTGGTTTCAGAATTGCGCAACCGCCATGAATCATGGTTCCCTGAATTCATGGACGGCGCCAAACGCTGACAATTGTAGGGAGCAATCCAATGGCCATGTCCGCTGGCGACATCGAAAACATGATCAAGGCGGCCATTCCTGACGCCAAGGTCACCATTCGCGACCTTGCGGGCGACGGCGACCATTATGCGGCCGAAGTGGTCGCGGAGAGCTTTCGCGGCAAATCGCGCGTACAGCAGCACCAGATGGTCTACAATGCGCTCAAGGGCAACATGGGCGGCGTGCTGCATGCCTTGGCGCTTCAGACCAGCATTCCTGTCAACGCACCGGAATGAACCTGTGACCATCTGGGGCTTCAAGGATCTGCCAGCCACTTTTACCAGCCCGTTCTGGCGCGACCGGTTCTTCTGGATTTTCGCAGGAACCTGCGCATTCTGGGTAGTGGTTTTGTGGCTTGTGTTCTTTCGCTGAAACACAGCCCCTTTAAAATTCCTCGCCAAGACGATATGTCATTGGTATCCCGGCCTTGAACCGGCTTTTTTCAGGAGAAACACCATGTCTGCGGCAAATGCCTTCATCGAAAACGAAGTGAAGTCCAACCCGGTTGTCCTGTTCATGAAAGGCACCCCGGATTTCCCGCAATGCGGTTTTTCCGGTCAGGTCGTGCAGATCCTCGACCACCTGGGCATTGACTACAAGGGCATCAACGTGCTTGCCGATGCCGATATCCGCCAGGGCATCAAGGATTATTCCAACTGGCCAACCATCCCGCAGCTTTACGTAAAGGGCGAATTCGTCGGCGGCTGCGACATCGTGCGCGAAATGTTCCAGGCTGGAGAGTTGCAGCAGGTTCTCGCCGACAACGGCGTTCCTGTTGCTGGCAAAGCCAGCGCCTGAAACTGCCTTCAACACGACCTGCCAAACAAAAACCCCGGGAAGCATGCTTCCCGGGGTTTATTTTTTTCATGATCTGAAAGGTCAGTTCGCGTCGGATTGCAGGATCGGCGAGATGTTGCGCACCGTCACGCGACGGTTTGCCTGTTCATCACCTTGCGATTGGATCTTCAGATACGTTTCGCCATAGCCCTGCACCACAAGGTTTTCCGCCGGAACGCCATAGGCTTCAGACATGATGCGCGCGACAGTTTCCGCCCGGCGATCCGACAGCGTCAGATTTGCAAGCTCAGGGCCGACCGCATCGGTATGGCCTTCGATCAGAAACACTGCCGCCGGGTTTTCATCGATGACGTCCAGCATGCCGCCAGCAATATCGCCCAACAGGCGAACCTGTGATTCGGTCACGAACGAACTACCACTTGCAAAGACCACGGTGTCGAGGTCGACCCGGCGCACCAGCGCACGCACCTGGTTGTTTTCCCGGATGTCGCGCAAGCTGTAACGTTGTGGCGCTTCGTAAACCGGCTGTGCCTGGAACGTGTCGTAGAAAAGTCCGCGGTCTGCCCGGCGGGCGGAGACCACATATTGTTCCTGCGGCAGTTCCACACGGTAGCGCGGCAATTCCACCCGGCGAACCGGACGGCGAATTTCTTCTGCGCGGGTGTCGAACAGCACAATACGGTCGCCGTTGCGGTTGATTTTCTCACGGCGCAACACCGTTCCGCCGGCATCGCGAACAGTGATGATCTGGCTTCCGTTTTCACGCGTGACAATTTCGCGGGTCAATCCGCCGCGCAACTGCTCGTATTCGACATTGTTGCGATCATCGCGGAACAAGGCTGAATCATCCTTGCGCACGAAGTAACGGCCATCGCGCTCAACTACGATACGGTCGCCTTCATCGGCTGCAACGGTGCCGCCAAGCAGCGGAATGGTAGCGCCAATGACGACGCCAACGGCAGCTGCGCCAATCAGTTCGTTGCGGTCTTCGCGGGATTTTTCGCGGCGGCGTTTTTCCGCCTTTTTCAAGTTTTCGCGGTCTGCCTTGGTGATGTCATCGGAAACAACAGCCGGTGCTTCTTTCTCCGCCTGCTTGATCGCCTCCGCAACGGGCTGGTCAACCACCATTTCCTTCGGCTTTTCAGCCTCTGATGAAACTTTCGCCGGCTGCTTGGCTTCTTCAACAGCCTGCTGTTGCGCCTCCGGCGTCACGGTTTCTGCCGTTGCAGGTGCTGTGGTTTCGCCGCTCGGCTGTACCTGCTCTACCGGCTGTTCAACCGGCTGCTCTGTAGCCTGCTGCTTGCGGTCCTTCTTTTTCGGCTTCACGGTTTCCGCCTGCGCGGGCTGTTCAACAGGCTGTTCTGTAACAGGCTGTTCCGTGGTTTGCTGCTGTGCTGCTGCCTTGTCTGCTGCAGCTTTTGCGGCTTCATCGGCGGCTGCCTGGTCAGCAGCAGCCTTATCGGCTTCTGCCTGCTTGCGAGCTGCCTCATCCGCTTCTGCCTGGGCTTGCGCTGCAGCGTCCTGTGCAGCCTGATCGGCTGCAGCCTTGTCCGCCTCGGCTTGAGCCTGTGCAGCCTGATCTGCGGCTGCCTTGTCGGCTTCGGCCTGCCTGCGTGTTGCCTCATCTGCCTCGGCCTGTGC
>JBGSNX010000059.1:0-113949 GCA_041739465.1 Salaquimonas sp. | reverse complement strand
TTCGGGGGTTGGATTTTTGAGCGCAACCCCCGAAATGAGACTTGCCCTGAAAACGGCAAGCGTCAATCCCTGCTTTCTTTTGATAGTCCGCTTGGACTGCCATTCTCCCGCAAAAAGCGGAAACACGCGCATTGCCGTGCGGTGGGCAATCGTCTGCGCCCATTCCCCCGGCTTGCCTTTCAGCCAGGCTTCCAGTTCATCGCTCGTCTTGAAGATGATTCCTGCCATCGCGGCCCCCATGAACCCGAAGTGAAGATGGGGATTTGCCGGGTACAACGCAAGCGGGAGGCGCAACTATTCACATGTGTGCGTGGCCGGGTGTGTCATCGAGAGGCCTTCGACCTCGCCCATCGACAAGCTCAGGATGAGGTCGAAGGGGTGGGTGTACGGGAAAAAGCCCCTCCCCCTTGTGGGGGCCCGCAGGGCGGGCGAGACCCGTGGCTCGCCCCGGAAAGCCCCGAAGGGGCAGAGGGGGTATGCTCGACCAAGTCACCCCCCTCTGTCTGCTGGCGCAGACATCTCCCCCGCAATGGGGGAGAGGGGCGCAGTGCCGGTCCTTCAGACCCGCTCAAAGGCAAGGGGCAGGAGGAGCACAGTGCCCGTCGTTACACGCCGACTTGCCGGGCAACGCATGGCCTCCATCGCGCCATGGCCTGCGTCAGCCGCGGTTCACCTTTTCCATGTCGCCGCCGGCCCAGGCCAGCACCTTGGGGTTCATCACGGCGAACCACAGCGGCGGCACAGCGGCAATCAGGAACGAGCCGGGATAGCCCGATGGCAGGCGCGGCAGATCGGCGAAATTGCGCAGCGCCTGATAGGGCCGCAGCGGGTTTGCATGGTGGTCGGAATGGCGCTGCAAATGAAACAGCAGCAGGTTGGATACGATGTGGTTGGTGTTCCACGAATGGCGCGGCTCGCAGGCGGCGTATCTGCCATCCGGCCGCTTGTCGCGCTTGAGGCCGTAATGCTCGACATAATTGGCAAAGGTCAAGTGCATCCAGCCGACCGGGCAATTGATCGCCATGAAAGGCAGCGCCTTCCAGCCAAAGGCAAGCAAAAGCGCAAGCGTAGCGGCAAGCGTGATCGCATAGCCCTGCAGGATGTCGTTGCGCCAGTGCCAGAAAGGCAGGCCCTTCTTCGCCAGCCGTTCGCGCTCGATCTCCCAGCCGCGAGTGAAGGTGCCGGGTATCTCGCGCGTTGCAAAGCGCCAGACGCTTTCGCCGTAGCGCGCCGATGCGGGGTCTTGCGGCGTTGCCACCATCACATGGTGGCCGCGATTGTGCTCGATGCAGAAATGGCCGTAGCCCGAAAGCGCGTTGGCTAATTTTGCGCCCCACTGGTCGGTGAGGCTCGACTTGTGGCCAAGCTCATGGCCAACGGTGATGGCGCTGCCCGAGATGATCGCTGCTGAAATCGTTGCGGCGAAAAACGCCCACCACGGCGTTGCCGGCGCGCAGGCAATTGCCGCGGACGCGATCAGTGAAAACCATCCGACGGGTATCGAGGCGAACAGCAAGAAGCGGTACCACGGGTCTGCGGAAAGTTCCTCCACATCGCCGTCTGGCGGGTTGAACGGGTCTTCGCCAACAAGCGCATCCAGCAGCGGCACGCCGCCATAATAGAACAAGGGAGGCAACAGCAGCGTCCAGTAGGGCGCGCCGGCCAACACCGCGAGCGCGGCAAGACCGGGCAGGATGCCGGTCACTGCGGAGGCGATCCACAGCCAGCGTTTTGCCTGGCGGTGCATCTCGTCCCGGCTGGTATCTGTTGCGATGGACATGCTGGCTCCCGGCTTGTTCAAGTTCTGATTCTGCTTGAGAAAGCTGCGCCTTTCAAGTTCCGGTGAAGATTCACCGCAGGCCGCCAACATGGATGCCGTTCCAGTTGTGCATTTGCGGATTGGCGAGTCGTTTCAAAAGCTTGGCTTCGGTTTGTGAAAGTTGAAGCAGAGATTCAATCAGCCGCGCCGTGGCGACTTCAGCAGCGCGCGCCGCGCCGTCATGCGCCTTGAGCGCAAAGCCGATGCCAAGCTCGGGAAGGCTGACCACGAACACGCCCTCGGCGCCGGTTTTGCTAAACACCCTGCCCTTCATGCCGGCTATGATTTCGGTGTCGAACCGGCCGGTGCCGGCCACCATTTCAGGATGGGCCATGCAGGCATCGCGAATGCGCACCATCGCAGCGGCGCGGCCGGCATCCTTGTCTGCACCAACCGAAAATCTGGCATAGGCGACAGCCAGATTTTCGAGCGGGATTGCGTAGGTGGGGATCGAACAGCCGTCGATGCCGTAATTGTCCTCGCCGTGCACCGCGCCGGTGACTTCGGTCAAATTGGCGGCGATCGCCCGCTGCACCTTGTGGCCGAATTTCACATAGCCCGCCGGATCTATTCCCTCGCCGGCGGCATAGCAGAGAAACCCCGAATGCTTGCCCGAGCAATTGTTGTGGATGGCGCGGGCAGGTTCGTGCGCCAGCGCCAGCCGGTCCTGGTCGGCCTTCAGTGAAGGAAGCTGCGCGCCGCATTCAAGGCAGGTCTGCGGCATGCCGGCTTTTGCCAGCATTTCGCCAGCCGCCGCCACATGCATTTCCTCGCCATTGTGCGAGGCGCAAGCGAGCGCGATGTGGCGCGGCTCAAGGCCGAACTTGTCGGCAGCGCCGGATTCAACCAGTGCCAATGCCTGCAGTGCCTTGTTGGCAGATCGTGGAAACACCGGGCGCTGAGCTATGCCGTGAACGCGAACGATCTTGCCATCGGCATCGGCAATTACCGCGTCGACAAGATGGCGGCTTTCGACATGGCCGCCGCGGGTGACTTCAACAGTGAGCGAAGGAAAGGATTTCATGCAAGGCTCCGGACCGGATTTGGAAGAGCCTTACCACCAGCGCATCTTTTGCGGAACAGGGTCATGGCCGCTTGTGCCCCAGGGATTGCAGCGCAGCACTCGCCAGAAGGCGAGCCACGAGCCGGGGATGAGGCCATACCGCGCCACCGCCTCATAGGCATATTCCGAGCAGGTCGGCTGGTGCCGGCAGGACTGGCCTATGAAGCCCGAAAGCGTCAGCTGGTAGAGGCGAATGAGGCCAGTGCCGATCAGCCTTCCGGGCGTCTTGCGCCAGGGTCCGGCATAATTGCGGCCAGCCCCTTTGCGATTGCCCTGCGGCGCATGGCTGTGCGGCGCGCCGGTCTTTCCGCTCATCGGACCCTGAACTTGATGCCCGATGCGTTCAGCGCATGCACTGCCGCGCCCTTCACCTTTTCGAGTTTCTGCTGCTTTGCCTGCCGCTCAAGGGCAGCTTGCGTCTTCACCTTGGCTTCAACCTGCTCGATGGCGTCGACCACCGCGTCAAAGGTCAGGAGCGTCGAGGCGTGGCGGGCCTTGTATTCGCGCACCGGCTCAAGGAAGCGGAACTCGGCGAACTTGCCTTCGGGCGAAGGACCGTTGTCCTTGAGCATGGCGTACATGGTCTTTCGCAGCGCCTTCAATTCGGCGGCAGTGGAGCCGACCACCACTCGCGCCATGATGGATGAGGAAGCCTGGCCGAGCGCGCACGCCTTCACCTCATGGGCAAAGTCGGTAACTGCGCCGTTTTCCATGGTGATGTCGACAATCACGGTCGAGCCGCAAAGCTTGGAATGCGCTTTGGCGCTGGCGTCAGGGGCGGCAAGCCTGCCAGACCGGCCGATGTTTCCGGCGTATTCGAGTATTTTTGAATTGTAGACATCATCGAGCATGGATGGGTTCCTGCGAAGCGGCGCTTGTTCCCAATATAGCCATGATTTGCAAAAAATCGACCCGCCTCGTCACTGAGGTCGCCATTGCCGCAGGCTTGCCGCCGATGCTACGAAAAGCAGCCAACAACAAACATGCGCTGGCGCAAGCCAGAACCTCGGGGGAGGAACCAATGGAAAGCCTTTTAACAATATTCCTGCCGCTTTCGCTGGCAGTCATCATGTTCTCGCTCGGACTTGGGCTGACCGTGGATGATTTCAAGCGGGTTGCAACACGGCCATTTGCCTTTGGCGTGGGAGCCATCAACCAGATCGTGCTTTTGCCGATAATCGCCTTCATCATCGCTTCGCTCGCAGGCTTGCCGCCCGAATTGTCGCTCGGATTGATGATCCTGGCATTTTGCCCCGGCGGCGTGACGTCCAACATCCTGACCAAGTTTGCCAAAGGTGATGTGGCGATGTCGGTGTCATTGACCGCAATCACCAGCCTTTTGGCGGTACTGACGGTACCGCCGTTGGCGGCGCTTGCCTCGCGGCATTTCATGGGTCTTGATGCCCCCGAGATCAACGTGACAAGTCTCGCCATCTCGATGGCGCTGATAACCGCGCTGCCGGTTGCCCTGGGGCTGGCGCTGCGCCATTTCGTGGCAAAGGTTGCATTGCGCGTCGAGCCGGTCATGTCGATGGTTGCAACGGTTCTTTTCGTGATCATCGTGGTCGCAGCGCTTGCGTCAAACTGGACCCTTTTCACCACCAACCTGCCGGTGCTGGGGCCCGCGCTGGTGGCGCTCAATGTCATCCTGCTGGCGGTTGGCTATGGCTCTGCGCGGGTGCTGAGCCTGCCAAGGCCCACCGCTACAGCCATCGCGACAGAAACAGGCACCCAGAATGCCACGCTTGGTATTGCAATTGGCTCGATCATTGCTGCCAGCGGCGCGGCCCTGCCCGCGTTCTCCCTGCCATCAGGGGTTTATGGCATCACCATGTATCTGGTGATCTTGCCCTTCGTGCTATGGCGGCGTTCGGCAGCGCATAACTGAAACAAAAAAGGCCCCGCATAAGCGGGGCCTTTGGCACAAGATGGGGTCTGTGTGGGGATCAGTAGCAGACCTTCACCTTCTGTTTGACATGGTGACCGTAGTACGGGTCCCAGACACGACGCTTTTCAACATGGCAGCGCTGCTGGACCACATAAGGGCGATGCGCTGGGCGGTACACGGGCGCATGATAGGCCGGAGCGCGGTAAACCGGCTGGGCATATACTGGCGCGCCGTATGCTGGGCGCGAATGTGCGCCGATGATACCGCCAACGACCAGACCGCCGATCAGGGCGCCGATGACACGCTTGTCGCCAGCCTGCGCAGTTTGCGCGGTGGCAAGCGAGCCGATTGCAAGAACGCCGACAAGTGCGGCAATTGCGGTTTTGCGGAAGAATGATTTCATGGACATGCCCCTTTCAAGGTTTTCCCGATGCCTTGAACCTGAACTTCACCGTGAAGCGGTTCGCTGCATCCTTGAACGCATAAAAGCATGCGGCGGCTGAACCAGAACTGAACGAAATGCGGCGCGATTGCGATTGCTTGTCTGGCGCATTGCCGGGACGGTTTGCGAAGCTATATAAACGCTCGCAACAAGGCACAAACGTAAATGGTTCAGGAAACCAGGAATGCGGAAGCTCGACATGGACGCGATACTGAAATCAATCGAAAAGACCGGCGCGCGCCGGTTGCTCCCCCAGGACGAGCGGCCATCGCAGGCGGAAGCCGAAAAGGCGGTTGAGACGCTGCTTCGCTGGATTGGCGAGGATACAAGCCGTGAAGGCCTGCTCGATACACCAGCGCGGGTGGCAAAAGCCTATAGCGAGATGTTTTCGGGCTATGGGGAAGACCCGGCCAAGGAACTTGGGCGCACTTTCGAAGAGGTCGGTGGCTATGACGACATGGTGCTCGTCAAGGACATTACCTTCCATTCGCATTGCGAACACCACATGGTTCCCATCATCGGCAAGGCGCATGTGGCCTATTTGCCGGACGGCAAGGTATTGGGGTTGTCGAAGATCGCTCGCACAGTGGACATCTTCGCCAAGCGCTTGCAGACACAGGAAAACATGACCGCGCAGATTGCCCACGCAATCGACGAGGCCTTGTCACCGCGCGGTGTTGCCGTGATGCTCGAAGCCGAGCACATGTGCATGGCAATGCGCGGCATTCGCAAGCAGGGCTCGACGACGACAACAACCTGCTTTACAGGCCAGTTCCGCAACGAACCGGCGGAACAGGTCAATTTCATGACATTGCTGCGGTTTCGCAGGGATTGAACCAGGCGGACCCTGTCCGCCGCATCTGGACAGGATCCATGGCTGGGATTTTTCACACAGCAAAAGACAAGCGCGAACTTGAAACCGGCGATCAGCTGACGCCGCGTTTCAACGCAGAAGGGCTCGTCACCGCCATAGCCAGCGATGCAGACAGCGGCGAAGTCCTGATGCTTGCCCATATGAACGATGAAGCGTTGCGCTTGAGTATCCAAACCGGGGAAGCGCATTACTGGAGCCGGTCGCGCGGTGAATTGTGGCACAAGGGCGCAACATCGGGAACCGTCCAGAAGATTGTCGAAATTCGCGTTGACTGCGACCAGGATGCAATCTGGCTGAAGGTTCAACCCCAAGGCGCGGGCGCTGCTTGCCACACGGGCATGCGATCCTGCTTTTTTCGCAAGGTTGCCCTTGAAAATGGCCAAATTCGTCTCGTAAAGTCGGACGAGAAGCCGCTTTTTGATCCTTCAGCGGTGTATGCCAAAAAGTAATGCAGAGTTCCGCTGCGTGATTTTCACTTTTTCCTCATGGTTTCCGGTCTATGATCGAAATCCGCGTGATTGGCTGCATCGGGCAGGATCGAAAAAGCTGTCGGCGGCTAGCGTAACGGGTGTTTTAACATGGGCCTGTTTGGTCTGATTTCCGGGGAAAGTATCGCGTCTGATGGCGCCCCACGCCTTGGCGCAGAGAAAACGCAATTCGACACGGCTTCGGTCGCCAGCGACGTGCCGACCAGGCAAATCCCGGCTTCACATGCAGCAGAAAAACGAAAAAGCGGCGGGATAGCTCTCGCACTTGGCGGAGGCGCGGCCAAAGGCTGGGCGCATATCGGCCTACTGCGGGCGTTCGACGAAGAAAAAATTCCGATCTCGATGATCGCCGGCACTTCAATTGGTGCGCTGGTAGGCGGCTGCTACCTTGCCGGCAAGCTGGATGAACTTGAAGGTTTTGCGCGCTCCCTGACCCGTGCAAACATCATCCGGTATATGGATTTTTCGATTTCGGGAGCTGGCATCATTTCGGGAACAAGGCTCGCTACGACCATGGAGCGGCACCTTGCGGACATGACCATCGAGAATTTGCCAACCAGTTTTGTTGCCATCTGCACCGATATTCGAACCGGCCATGAAATCTGGCTGCACGACGGACCGTTGATCGCCGCCTTGCGCGCGTCCTATGCTTTGCCCGGCGTTTTTGCACCGGTTGTGCATGGTGGGCGGCACCTTGTTGATGGGGCGCTGGTCAACCCGGTCCCGGTATCAGCCTGCCGGATGTACGAACCGGACGTGGTTATTGCCGCTGATCTCAACAGCGAAACGTTCGGGCGTGGCACTGTCATTCGTGCTTCCCACTATGAAACAAGGGAACGAGCCCGGGACGAGGAAGAGCACGTTCAGGTGGCCGATGCCCGATCTTCGTCGTGGCTTTCATTCTTCACGGCTACTGATCACAAGCCACTTTCCGGCAATGTGCATAGCGAGGAGCCCAAACGTTCGCTGGCGCAGCCAAAAGCTCAGCCCAAATCCCACCTCGGCACGATGGGCGTGATGATGGAAGCGTTCAACATCATCCAAGACCGGATCGGCCGGGCGCGAATGGCAGGCGACCCGCCCGATTTCACCATTCGGCCCAAACTGTTTTCAGTCGGCCTTGCAGATTTTCACAAGGCCGACGAAGCAATCCGCATAGGCTATATCGAAGGGCGAAAGCGCATTCGAGAAATGGCCGACCAAGGCCAGTTCGAGAACGCCTGAAAGCGCCAGCTTGCTTCTGCTCTGACGTCAATCGCGATCAGCTCATCGCAATGTAGTTGCGCAAATCTTCCGCATCACGGATCGCCTGCTCGATCTTGCGCTTGACCACATCCCCAATGGAAATGATCCCGGACAACTTGCCGTCGGTCTCTATGGGAACGTGGCGGAAGCGGTTGTCGGTCATGACTGCCATCACCGTTTCAATGGTGTCGTCTTCGTGGCAGGAAATCACTTTCCCTGTCATCACCGTGCCGACTTGTTGATCGAGTACGCCAGTGCCCTTGCGTGACAGCTCGCGCACGATGTCGCGCTCCGAAACAATCCCGCAAATGCGGCCGTCTTTTTCGGTTACGACAACCGCGCCAATTCGTTTGGAAGCAAGCAGGTCGACCGCGTCGGATACCATGGCTGATTTGCCAATCGTGACAACTGCCCTGCCCTTTTCTGCCAGAATGTTTGCAACGTTCATGCCTTCCTCCTCATAAGGCCGGCGAATGCCCGTTTGCGGGCGCAGGCCGGCAACGCCACCATGCTGCGCCCAAACCGACCGTTTGACAAGTTCTTGAAGGACGTTCAGCGACGCTGAAAGGAGGGCCGGTCAAACAGTGAAAACAGGAATGTTCCGGCAAGAAAGCCGCCCGCATGTGCCTGCCACGCCACCTGCCTGTCGGCATCCGAGATCGAGACAAAGCCGTTGCCGAAGGCGAAATTGAGGACGAACCAGACCGCAAAAAACATCAGGAACCGGCGGTCAGTAAAGCTTTGCACCAGCGTCATTGCCGGGCCATCGACACTGAGGCCGCCGCGGGAAGAGCGAAATGCAAATCGACCCGCTGCACCCATATAGCCTGATACCACGGCAGAAGCGCCAATTACCGGTACAGGATCGCCGATGAAAAAGGCATAGTGCAATGCCGCCCCGGCAATTGCGGTAACCACTGTCAGCGCAGCCAGACGACGCATGCCAAGGCGGCGGGCCAAGGGGCTGCCAAAAGCTGCCAGCCAGAGCAGGTTCATCAGCAGATGGGTCCAGTCGGCGTGAAGAAACGCATAAGTCAGCGGTGTCCAAAGGGACGCCAAAGCCACGGGATAGTCGCTTGCCCCCTCGCCGTAGCGCGCGGGGATGAATGCAAACAACAACAGCGACCAGACATCCTGTTTTCGCGTTAGCAGCAGGCTGCGAACAGCGTGAATTGCGATCATCACCAGGGCAAAAACCGTGATGAAAACCGGCAGATTGAGTGCAGGCTCACGACGCTCGGCACGGTCTGGCTGCGTTTGAACCGGTTGCTCGCTATCAGCACCGGAATTGCTGTGGGCCGGATTGGTATTTTCTTCGCTCATTACTTACCGATAGCGCAATCCGGCAGCACAGGCTCCAAAAAAAGCGCCCGGTTGCACAAGGCAACCGGGCGTTCGGTCGTATCCCCCAAGCCCGTCCCACAGATCTGCGCGGTCGACTGGTACCGATAGTGCGAGGGCAGCAGGCGTTAATATACCCGCGCTCCTCAGGAGCAGGTGTAAAGTCCCATATTTCAAAGGCTTGGTAAAGCTTAACCGCCCGTTAACCTTAACAGCGAGCGGCTGTGGGCTGTAACACTGTTTCATTCGCATGCCGATCCTGCGTCTGGCACGAAGCATGCAGCGTCACCGCAGACAAGCCTGCTGGAAGGGAACTCTGGACTGAAATGAAACAGCCAGTGCCCAGCAGGCAGCAATTACCTGGAATGACGCACCGATCCGGGACAAGTGTGAAGGACCTTTCGTTTTGAGACACCCAGGATCACAAAAGCTTTTTGAATACTGGAACACTTTGCGCGGGTCGCGGGCAGCACCCGAACGCAGTGAGATCGAACCCAGCGACATCCGCTCGGTTCTGGGCGACACGTTCATTCTGGAGGTGTCTCAGCATTTTCGCACAGTGTCCTTCCGGCTTGCAGGCACGAGATTGTGTGCCGCCTATGGGCGAGAGCTCAAAGGCCTGGGCTTCATGGCCTTGTGGCGCGAGGAAGACAATTACGAGGTCGCGCGCACCATTTCAAACGTCTACCGCGACAACATCCCGATGCTGTTCAGCTACACCGCACTTACGGCCAATGAGAAGTCACTCGAATATGAAGCCGTGATCTTGCCGTTGGCAATGGCCGCTGATGGCAATGCGCGGGTACTGGGGATCGCAACGCCAAGGGCGGGCGCATACTGGCTCGGCAATGAAGCGCTTGTTGCCAACAGCCTGAAAAGCACCCGGCGCATTGTTGTCTTGGAGGCTGCTGCGAAGATTGCCGATCCAGTGTCCAGCCAGCCCGGACTGAGGAGATTTGGCCACCTGACCGTTGTAGATGGCGGAAAGAGCCGGGAAACCACTACCAGGCAGTGATCGGCGGGGTGCAAATGTGCAAAAGCTAACCAAGCATTAACCGTTTGCAGGGAATAGTTGGCGCAAGGCAGGAATCGTCTGCCAGGAATGCACCCAGCCGGATTTCCCATGCGCGCCCTGCCCGAACAAAACGACGCTTTTGATGTGAGCAGTCTGGAACGTCAGTTCCAGCGTGTCGATCTGACCTTGTTTGGCCGGTACATGCTCGCAAACCGCCAGGAATTTCCCTGCCAGGTTCTCAACATGTCACCGGGCAGTGCTGCACTGATGACTCCGAAAGCTGGTGAAGTCGGCGAACGCATTGTCGCGTATGTGGATCATGTCGGTCGACTGGAAGGCGTGGTGCTGCGCACATTTGACGGCGGCTTTGCCATGAGCGTCAACGCCACCGAACGCAAGCGCGACAAGCTTGCCGCCAAACTGACATGGCTTGCCAACCGCCATGAACTCAACCTTCCCGAAGACCGTCGCCACGAGCGCATCGTGCCGCGCCAGCGGGCTGCGGAAATCCGCCTTGAAGACGGGCGCTCCTATCGCACCCGGATCGTCGATCTTTCGCTGTCTGGCGCTGCCATCGAGATTGATGTGCGGCCAGCAATTGGCACTATGCTGTGGATCGGCAGCATGCGCGGACGTGTGGTTCGCCATTTCGAAGAAGGCGTTGCCATCGAATTTGCAGTACTGCAGACGCGGGACACGCTTGAGCGTTTCCTGATTGGCATGCCTGGCTGAACTGCCAAAATCACCACAGTATGCAAGGGCCGCCGCAAGGCGGCTTTTTTGCGTTTGAACCCTTAAAATTTTAAGCGAATTTCACTCAATTTAGGTTCAACATTGATCCTCAATTGCAGAAAATTTGAGTATAATTATAATTCTGTTTGAATCAAAACTATGTAAAATCATGTATCAATATTGAATAAAACGCACTTGTGCAGTTTTGCTTCAAATAAAACTCTCTGTGTCATTGTTGATCCTGTAACGGGGAATGCAACAGATGACCAGAACCAGCAAGATAATGCTGGCGGTTTCTGTAACCTTCGGCTTGCTGGGGACAACGGCTGTCGAAGCGAAACAGGGAAACGCCGGACACATGATTATTACGGGCCGTACAACACAGCCCATCGGCCACTACGAATACTGCAAAGTCTATGGAGAGGATTGCGCCCTGCGCAGTTCCGACACGCGATCCATGCCGCTCACACGCGAGCGCTGGAATGAAATCGTTTCCGTCAACAGCTTTGCCAACAAGTCGGTGACGCCGGTTACCGACCTGGAACTCTACAATGTCGAGGAATTCTGGACCTATCCAGAAGAATTCGGCGATTGCGAAGACTACGTACTGCTGAAGCGGCACCTGCTGATGCAAAAAGGGTGGCCAGCTTCCGCCCTGCTGGTGACCGTAGTTCGCCAGGCAAACGGTGAGGGGCATGCGGTGCTGACCGTGCGCACGGACAGGGCCGACTATGTGCTCGACAATCTCGAGGACAAGGTCATGCCCTGGAACGAGACGGAATACCACTTCCTCAAGCGCCAGTCTGCCGCCAATTCCGGCCGGTGGGAAGGCATCGACGACAGCCGCTCCTCGGTGGTTGGGAGTGTGAAATAGCAATTTGCTGCGGTTTTTGCCCGCGGCATACCAAACGGCCCGGTCGCGTCCCCACCCTCCCCGTCCCCCAGACCGGGTCCGGGGACCGGTTCAACGTCCCCTGAACCGGTCCCACCTTTTTTCAAGGAGGGTTTTGCAAAGCGGTGATGCCGCTTTGCAGATTGCGGGCACGACTGATTCAGGCGGTCAACCGACTGGCCAACATGGCAAGTTGTACAAGTACAACGCCCGAGCAGAAGCTCCAGACCACAGAAACCAAAGCTGCAACCGCAACCAGGGCGACCGGCAATCTGCCCATTCGCCATGTACCCAGCGCTGCGTTTACCAAGATCCATGGTCCGGCAAAGGTGCAAAGCGCCAGCGACCAGAGTGCGGACGCGAAAGTGTCGAAACGGGCATGAAATGCCGGTTGATCCACATGGGCAGTGCGATACAGCGAAACCAGAAAGCCTGCCGCAGTGAAGCCGCAAGCAATGACATAGGCTGTGGCGGCAAGTGCGGACATGATCTTTACCTTTCCTTTACCATGATTGCCGATGGTCCTGTGACGTTGCAAGTCGCATGCCGAGAGTGCTGTGCCATTTGCGGACACAGGGAGGGTGTGTTGGCAGGTGTATCGGGAGACATTCGGAATGCGGCTTACAGGCTGGGGCGCGATCCGCACCGCTCGGTGGACCGGTTCTTCCCACCCCGCCAGCCTGCAAAAATTGAAACACCCACTGGCTCGCAGCCCTTGTCGCTGCTGCGGTTTGTGATCGGCGCAACCTTGTTTCTGGCCGCATTCACCGCTGTGATCGTTGGCATCGTCTATCTGCTTGGCACTGAAATTTCGCGCGCCGGACATTCAGATGACACCACTTTGAAGCAGGTGATCATCGGCAATGATGTGCTTGCCATTCCAGCAAATACAATCCGGTTTCGTTCGCAGCGCCGCGGCGGCGAATCCGAACGGGTGGACATGTATTTCCTGTGGCCGGAAATGGCCGGCTTCAGCCAAAACAGTGAAGCGGCATTCAACCAGACGACAATCAATCCAGCACTTGTGTTCATGACACTGGAACAGCGGCAGATGTCGCAAGACATGACCGGGCGCATCGAGCCGATTTACTCGAAGTTCCTGGCCGGCGCACCGGTTGCGGCGGGGCACGGTCTTGTGCGTCAGGGACTCTCGCCCGAAGGCGGGTTTTATCAAGAAGATCTGTGGTACGAGGCGCAAAGCCCCTACCCGTTTGCTGCGCGATGCAGCCGCCCAGGCACCGACATGGCTGCCCCGTATTGCCTGCGTGACATCCACGCCGGGCGGGGACTTTCGGTAACCTACCGCTTCCACATCTCGCTGATCGGGGAGTGGATGGCCATTG
This sequence comes from Salaquimonas sp., assembly GCA_041739465.1. Lineage (GTDB taxonomy): Bacteria > Pseudomonadota > Alphaproteobacteria > Rhizobiales > Rhizobiaceae > BOKV01. The sequence goes on along the minus strand of JBGSNX010000059.1, from coordinate 100,807 downwards.
ATACAGCCATCAGGGCGCAGGTGAAGCGCATGCTTGAGACCCGCGCCGACTGAGAAGATCAGTCGAGATCGATGTCGAGAATGGCCATCGAGAAATTGTACGACAGTTCGCCGTCCTCGTCATCGCGGTAGATCACCCCAAGAAACTCGTCATCGCGGTAGACTTCGGCTGAATCATTCTTCTTTGGCCGCGCCTTGACCTGGATGCCCGGTGTCATGAAGACGCGCTTGAAATAGGCGTCGAGCTTTTTGAGTTCTTCCGGTTTCAACTTCTGTCTCCCGTCCATCGTTCTCGCCCGCTACGTAAAACAGCGAACGGCGCGCTTGTGGCACGGCAATTGTGAAGCTGTAAAGGGCGCAGATGCCGCCAATCATTCTGCGGTTTTGGCATCACCTTGTTCGGCAAGGATCTGGTCCATGCTTCGTGCAGGTTCAGCGCAGCCTGCAAAGCCGACAACACGCGCCGGAACGCCTGCCACCGTCACGTTGTTTGGCACCGGTTTGACGACCAATGAGCCAGCCGCGATGCGCGAGCAATTGCCGATATTGATGTTGCCAAGCACTGTTGCGCCTGCTCCCAGCAACACGCCAGAGCCGATTTTCGGGTGGCGGTCGCCATGATCCTTGCCGGTGCCGCCCAGCGTAACCCCATGCAGGATGGAGACATTGTCGCCGATTTCGGCAGTTTCGCCCACAACCAGACCGGTGGCATGATCCAGGAAAATCCCCTTGCCCATTTTCGCGGCCGGGTTGATGTCGGTCTGGAAGACCTGGCTTGCACGGCTTTGAAGGTACAATGCAAAGTCACGACGCCCATTCTTCAGGCTCCAATATGCCAGCCGATGGGTCTGGATCGCATGGAACCCCTTGAAATACAGGACCGGCTCCAGATAGCGCTCGCAGGCCGGATCGCGGTCGTAGACTGCGGCAATATCGATGCGCAAGATCGAGGACCATTCGGGCCAGGCCTCAGCCATGCTTTCGAAAGCCTGCCTGATCACGTCATCTGAAACTTCACGGCTGTGCAGCCTGTCAGCAATGCGGGCGATTACTGCATTTTCCAGCGATCTTTGCGCAAGCACAGTCGACTGGATGAACGTTGCCAGAACCGGGTCTGTGTCGACAACCTGTTGCGCCTCGCGGCGAACCGCGTTCCATATCGGATCAACCGTTGCGGGACGGGTAGCAAGATTTGCCGGGCTCATGGCTGCTCCTCCAAATTATTCGACCCTGAGTATAGTTGGCCAAACCCCCGAGACAAGACCGAGAATGCTGAACAGGGTTCACCAGCATTGAACAATGCGTGTTCACCCGTGCCTGGGTTCTTCGAGTTCAGCGAGGAATTCGACCGCCGTTGCAATGTGCAATTTGTCGCCGACAGCCCGCATGTGGTCACGGTCGGGGATCGCCAGGAACCGGGCATCTTGCAGCAATGCGGCAAGCTGCTCGCCAGAACCAGCAACATCGTCGCGCGTTCCAATCGCAACCAGCACTGGATGGCCGATTGAAGCCATTTCGGCCTCGCTGAACGTCTGCCGCACACCGGCAACGCAGGCGGCAAGTGCCAGCCGATCGCTGCCGGTCTGGTCGGCGAAAGTGCGAAACGCCCTTCCACGCGGATCAGTGACGTCGGACAATGATTGAGCCAGCAGAGCTTCGCGCACGGCCGTCCAGTCGCCGGAGCCGTCGATCATGCCCCAGCCGTTGCCGGACAGAACGATGCGCTCCAGCCTGTCGGCATGATCGATTGCCAGCCGCGAACAGATGCGCGCGCCCATCGAGTAACCGATTGCATGGGTTTTCGTGATTTTGAGGTGGTCGAGCAGGCCGATGGCGTCAGAGGCCATCAGATCAAGCCGGTAATCATCAACCTCGTGGAACTTGCTGCTCTTGCCATGGCCGCGATTGTCGAAAGCTATGGCGCGAAACCCGGCTGCCACAAGCGCCTTGAACCAGCCGGTGTTGATCCAGTTGACTTCCTTGTTGGAACAAAAGCCATGAACCAGCAGAACGGGATGCCCCTCCCCTGCTTCTTCATACGCGATTTCCACTTCACGGCCGTGGTGTTGAATGATGGCTGTTGGCATTTGGGTAGACCCCGTCGATTGCTTTGTGCTCAGAACGCCAAATGGTGCGACGCGTCAACAAATTCCTTTGCAGGCGCAGGGCTTTATTCTAGAACCAGCGCCATTGGTGGATCAAACAACGGGTGTTTCCATGGCAGGCCACGCGGTTGCGCATTTCCAGAACGATCAAGGGGCCCGCGTCATCGAGGTCGCAGTAACCGAGTTCATGTGCTGCGGAGCCAGCGCGCCATTTGACCATCCGCATGTTTTCCTCGACATGGGGAATGATGGCGAGATCGTCTGCCCCTATTGCTCGACCCTTTATCGCCATGCGCCCGGCCTCAAACACAATGAAACCCGCCCGGCTGGTTGCTTCTACGAAGCGGCGATGACCTGAGGCAGGCATGGCCCGGTCGGCATCGCACACGGGCACGGGGACGGCAGCATGATCCAGCCGAAGCGAACGGTTATCGTGGCCGGCGGTGGCATAGCCGGTCTTACAACAGCCCTGTGCCTTGCTGACAAGGGTTTTCGAGTTGACCTGTTCGAGCAGGCCGAAGGCTTTGATGCCGTCGGAGCCGGGCTGCAGGTTTCACCCAATGCTTTCCAGATCCTCGACAAGCTGGGAGTCGGGCGGGCGGTGAAGGCTACTGCGACCGGCCCGACTGCCATTCGCATCATGTCTGCCACCAACGGAAAACAGATTGCCCAGGTGCCTTTGGGTGCAGAGGCCATCGAACGCTACGGAGCGCCCTATCTGGTAACCCACAGGGCTGATCTGCAAGTGGCATTGGCTGGTGCGGCCCATGCCAATCCTGACATTGCCTTGCACATGGGCAGCCGCATTGAAGATGTAGCGGCACATGCCAACGGGGTTACCGCTTTGGCGTACCAGAACGGCCAGCTGGATGAATTTCAGGGTCTGGCGCTGGTGGCTGCCGATGGCGTCTGGTCAAAGCTCAGGGGCAGACTGTTCACAAGGGAGCCAGCGAAATTTTCCGGTTATCTTGCTTGGCGCGGACTTGTTCTGGCGGACCAGTTGCCCGGATCGCAGGATCTGGAAAACGTTCAATTGTGGTTGGCCCAGAATGCGCATGCAGTGTCCTACCCGGTGCGTGGCGGGCGCTATCTCAACGTCGTTGTGATCACGCCATTTGATTCCAAGGAAAATGAAATTCCTGGCCCCGGCTGGGCGCATGATGCCGAGGCGGGCGAGTTGGAAGAATTGCTGGAAGGCTGGAATCCGGCTTTTCTGGACCTGTTGCGCTATCGCACAAAGTGGACCAAATGGCCGCTGTTTGCGGCGCCATGGCTATCAAGCTGGGTAAACGGACCGGTGGCGCTCGTGGGCGATGCGGCGCATGCCATGCTGCCATTCGCCGCCCAAGGCGCGGCAATGGCCATTGAAGACGCCGCCGTCTTGGCGAATTGCCTTGAAAAGACCCTCGATGGCGATCTGGATGTTGCCATGGCGCTGGAAGATTATCAGTTGCAGCGTCGTCCACGCGTTTCGCGGGCATGGCGGTTGGCGATGGTGAACCGGGCCATCTATCACTTGCCTCCGCCTTTCAATTTCGCCCGCAACCTTGTCATGTCGGCAATTGGAAGCCGGCAGCTTTTGGCCCGCCAGGACTGGCTCTACGACTGGCAGGCTCCCGACGCCTGAGATCAGCGATTCAAGGCTTGTGGCGAGTGCAGGGCCAGCCCACGAAGCAGTGACCAGGTGGTTGGCGTCCAAGCGCCGGTATCAAGACCGGCCTGACGCAGGCCCTTTGCCACCCAGATATTGCAAGGCGTGAGAATGTTGAACCCGCCCTCGGCCACATAGAATGCGTCGGCCATGCCGTAATTTCGGCCTGTGATGGGAAGTGTTGAATTTCCGCTTCTGGCAAAGCTGGCTTCGATAAAGGAAAGCAGCTTTTCCCGGCCGCCGGGCGGCAAGGTGACTGCAACTGAACTGGGTGCCTTGCTGACATCGGTTGCAGCCATGACATGCATCACCGTGCTGTCCCCGAATATGCCGCGCACGGCAGGAACCGGCCGCACTTGCGAAAGCGTTGGCGTGTTGAGATAGAACTCCCGCGCACCCCAGCCGAAAACCAGATATTTGAGATTTTCGTGCCCGATCGGCACGCCTGCATCGCCCAGGAACGCAAATCTTGCCCTCAAGGCATCATCGACAGCAATGGCGAAATCGGCATGCAGCAGGCTGGTAAGCAAATAGATGCGTTCTGCCTCGCCTGATGGTTCTGGCGGATTGCCACGCGCCACGATCTGAGCGCCGAAAAAAGTCGCGGCGAGATACAGCGCCAAAACAATCGCGAGCGAAGCTGTGCCCCAAAGGAGGGCGCGCACCAACCGCAATACAAGACGAAGCATCAGTGCAATATCTGGCTCAGGAAGAGTTTGGTGCGCTCGTGCTGCGGGTTGTCGAAGAACGCCTTGGGCGTGTTCTGCTCGACGATCTGGCCCTGGTCCATGAAGATCACCCGGTCGGCGACCTGGCGGGCAAAGCCCATTTCATGGGTGACGCACAGCATGGTCATGCCTTCGTCGGCCAGTTCCACCATGGTGTCCAAGACTTCCTTGATCATTTCGGGATCAAGTGCAGAGGTTGGCTCGTCGAACAACATGATGCGCGGGTTCATGCACAGCGAGCGCGCGATGGCGACACGCTGTTGCTGGCCGCCTGAAAGCTGGCCAGGATATTTGTGGGCCTGTTCAGGGATTTTCACTTTGGTGAGGAAATCCATGGCTATTTCCTCGGCCTTGGCCTTGGGCATCTTGCGAACCCAGATCGGCGCGAGCGTGCAGTTTTCCATGATGGTCAAATGCGGGAAGAGGTTGAAGTGCTGGAACACCATGCCGACTTCGCGGCGCACCTCGTCGATCTTCTTCAGATCGTTTGTAAGCTCGATCCCATCGACGACAATTCGCCCCTTTTGATGTTCTTCCAGCCGGTTGATGCAGCGGATCATCGTTGATTTGCCGGAGCCGGAAGGGCCGCAAATGACGATCCGCTCGCCGCGCGAAACTTGTAGGTTGATGTCCTTGAGAACGTGGAAATCGCCGTACCATTTGTGCATCGCGGCGATGTCGATTGCCAGCATGTCAGCAGGTTGAGCTTTGGTTTCAGCCATGTCGGTGTTCCCTTGAAACGCCCTACCGGTGACCGGTGTCGAGCTTCTTTTCCATGTAAATCGAATAGCGGCTCATGGCGAAACAGAACGCCCAGAACACCATTGATGCGAAGAAATAGCCGGTCAGCGACTGAACGGGGCTCGCCCAGGTCGGATCGGTAAACGAAGACTGGATCATGCCCAGAAAATCGAAAAGGCCGATGATGAGCACGAGGGTCGTGTCCTTGAACAGCGCAATGAAGGAATTGACGATGCCGGGAATGACCAGCTTCAGTGCCTGTGGCAAGATGATCATGCGCATCATTTGCCAATAGTTGAGGCCAAGCGCCATCGCGCCCTCATACTGGCCTTTCGGAAGGGCCTGGATGCCGCCGCGCACAACTTCTGCCATATACGCGGACGAGAACAACGCAACACCTATGAGCGCGCGCAGCAGTTTGTCGAAGGTCACGCCATCGGGCAGAAACAGCGGCAGCATCACCGACGACATGAACAGGACGCTGATCAGCGGAACGCCGCGCACGAACTCGATGAAGATAACAGACGCCATCTTCACCACTGGCATTTTCGAGCGGCGGCCCAACGCCAACAAAATGCCAAGTGGCAATGACGCGACGATGCCTGTGACTGCAATGACCAGGGTGACAAGCAAGCCGCCCCAGATTTCAGTGCCGACAGGCGTCAATCCGAAGTCCAGTGACGCAAAACCGATGACTGCCAAAATCGCAGCTGCACCAGCCAAGATGCCCTGAAGCGCCGAGATGGGGGACGAGCCACCGCCGCGAGCCACCAAAACCACGACAAGGCAAATCAAAGCCACAAGAACCACAAAATCCAGGATGAATTGCAACGCTGGAGCAAGCCCGAAGCTGTTTGGCAACAGAAACCCGCCAAGGTCGACATTTCCACCTGTCAGCAGCACGAAAGCCAAGAGCGGAAACACGCCAAACAACAGCAGGCCGTTCAGGCGCTTGTAGGGAAGCGAGGGCATCAGCATCGGAATCGCTGTGATTGCGAACAGGAGGAAAACCGTGTTCACCCGCCAATATTCAGTCCGGGGATAGCGCCCGTAAATGAACAGGTTGAAATAGTCACCAACGAAAGGCCAGCATGCGCCGAACCAGCCATTGGGCTGCACCCCACCCTGTTCCACGGTCGTGCAGGCGGCACGGTCCGTACCTGTCCACACCGCGTCGACGAGCCCGAACTGAATCAATGGCGGGACGACAATCCAGACCAGATAGAGCGCGATTGCCGTGAGCAGGGCGTTTGGAACTGAAGAAAGCAGGTTCTTTTGAATCCAGCCTACAAGACCACCAACCTTGACAGGCGGCGGCAGAGCCTTGTCCATTTCCTTGCGCACGAAGGCGGTTACCACCGGTGAAACGTGGCTGTTTTCGGCAGGCTGGGAAGGTGTTTGTGTCATGGCTGTTCCTGCCCGCTCCTAGCGTTCAACAAGCGCAATGCGCGAGTTGTAGATGTTCATGAAGAACGAGGTGATGAGCGACAGGGACAGATAGGTCAGCATGGTCATCAAGATGATTTCCACCGCCTGGCCTGTCTGGTTCAGCGCTGTTCCCATGAAGGTACCAACCAGGTCCGGGTAGGCCACGGCCACAGCAAGCGAAGAGTTTTTGGTTACGTTGAGGAACTGGTTCGTCAGTGGCGGAATGATGACCCGCATGGCCTGCGGCACGATCACCAGCCGCAATGCTGTTCCGTTGCGAAAGCCGAGCGCGTGCGCAGCTTCGCTTTGGCCCTTGTGGACGGCAAGAATTCCGGCCCGCACGATTTCGGCAATGTAGGAGGAGGTGTAGGTGACCAATGCGAAGGTCAATCCCATGAATTCAGGGAACACCCGGATGCCGCCCTTTGTGCCAAATCTTGATGCAGACGGCATTTCAAAACTCACCGGCATGCCGGTTGCAAAATACGCTGCCAATGGCAAACCGATGACAAGGCCCAGAACTGTCCAGAACACCGGAAACTGCTCGCCGGTATCCAGTTGGCGACGCCGCGCCCAGATGCTGACAGCAACTGACAAGGCAATGGCCGCAAGGAACGCAAGACCGATGTAGCCAGCGCCAGCACCGAACAATGGCTTGGGTGCATAATATCCAGCAATGGAAAGGAGGCCGAGGGAGCCCAGATCGAGTGCCGCCTGCTTTTCGGGAAGCAGTCGCAGTACCGAGAAATACCAGATGAAAATCCACAGCAGCAACGGAATGTTGCGCATGATTTCAACATAGGCATAGGCGAGGCGCGAGACGATCCAGTTTTTGGAAAGGCGCGATATGCCAACAATGAAGCCCAGGATGGTCGACAGCAGGATTGCCGTCAGCGCCACCACCAAAGTGTTCTGCAGGCCCACCCAATAGACCATGCCGTAGGTCGAGGCTTCGCTGTATGGAATGAATGGCGACTGGTTGATGGCGAAACCCGAATTGCGCCCAAGGAATGCAAAGCCGGACGCAATGTTGGCAGCAGCAAGGTTGCGAACGGCATTGCCGACCAGAAACCACAGGCAAAAGCCCAGGAATCCCAAGAGCAGCATTTCAAAGAAATAGTTGCGCAAGGTTGCGTCGTTGACGGGGTTGCCGGCATAGGACTGCCGGCCTTCATTTTCGAACCAGTAGAGGGTGCGGACAAGGATCATCAGCGGGAAAAGGATCAGCGCCCAGCCAACGAATGATAGCGCGTCGCCCAAGCGGCCTGAAAACAGTGCGGCGGGGATGTCGGTAGCGGCAGCAAGGGTGCGCGCCGCCGAAAAATCAAAGAAATGATCGCGGGCCGACCACCAGAAGAAAATCACGCAGGCTATTGCCATGGCGATGACCAACACCGGCCTTGGGTCAAATTGCCCTTTAGCTACGGTGCCAGCTGCGACGTCCTGATTGGCCATGGTTCCCTCTTCCAAGCGCAAATGCGCGAAAGTTCAGACGGGCACGACGGAAGGCTGACACAGGATACAGTTCAACGTTTCCCGACATTTGCCGGGAACAAGACTGCCCTTCATGAAATCAAACCGACCGGATGAGCCCTGATGCAAGCGGGCCGACCAATATGGCCGGCCCGCTTCCAAGGTTTCAGATCAACGGATCGGTGGGGCGTATTGCAGGCCGCCCTTTGACCACAACGCGTTGGTGCCGCGTGCGATTGCCAATGGCGTTGCCGGGCCGACGTTGCGCTCGAACGATTCGCCGTAATTGCCGACTGCCTTGATGATGTTCACGACCCAGTCGTTGGAGAGACCGAGCTTGGTGCCCATGTCGCCTTCCTTGCCGAGGATGCGCTTGAGTTCGGGATTTTCCGAATTCATCATCTCGCCGACATTGGCCTGGGTGATGCCCATTTCTTCTGCAGTGAGCATCGCATAGTGGGTCCAGCGAACAATGTCGTTCCACTGGTCGTCACCCTGGCGAACCATTGGTCCAAGTGGCTCCTTGGAAATGATTTCTGGGAGAACGACATGCTCGTCAGGCTTTGCAAGCTTCAGGCGCTCTGCATAAAGGCCGGACTGGTCGGTTGTGAACACGTCGCAACGGCCAGAATCATAGGCCGCGACAACTTCGTCCGCCTTTTCGAACGCGACAACTTCCAGTTCCATCTTGTTGGCCTTGAAGTAGTCGGAGACGTTCAGTTCGGTGGTGGTGGTGCCGGTGTTGGTGCAAACCGATGCGCCGGAAAGTTCGAGCGCAGATTTGACGTTCAGCGACTTGCGAACCATGAAGCCCTGGCCGTCATAATAGTTGACAGCAGCATTGTTGAGACCGAGCGAGGTGTCGCGGTCGAGGGTCCATGTGGTGTTGCGTGTCAAAACGTCAACTTCGCCGGACTGCAGCGCGGTGAAGCGCTCCTTGGCGGAAAGCGGCGAGAACTTCGCCTTGGTCGCATCGCCGAAAATGGCAGCAGCGATTGCCTTGCACAGATCGACGTCGAGGCCTGTGTAGTTGCCAGCAGCATCCGGGTTGGAGAAGCCTGGCAGGCCCTGGCTCACACCGCACTGGACGTGGCCTTTTGCCTTGATGTCATCAAGTGTTGCTGCGGATGCAGCAGCGGCACCGAGCGTAGCTACGCCGAGTACTGCCGAGAAAATCGCTTTTTTCATGAAGAACAGCCTTTCTGTTTCCCTTGGTTTTTAGGTGGCCACTCGTTGTTCGGTGACCGCCCGCCTTTTCCGGCTTCAGGATCGAATCCCCCCGCACCCTTCGCAGGGCGCATTTCGACCGGAGAGATTTTCATCACAAAGTATAAATTGCCGCACGTCAAGGGCAAGCTCGACATGGCGCTTGGCGCGCGACCTTTGCCGGGGCTGAAAAACCGTTGGCCCGGCGGTCAAAAGTCCGTGGGTGCGCCGCCTTCGCTTTTGCGGCGGTCAACAAATGCGCCAAGCTCTTCGCGGATGGCCGGGTCCATCGGCGGCTCTTCAAACTCGGCAAGTATCTGCTTCCAGATCTTGTTGGCGCGCTGCGGCGTATCGATCGATCCGCGGTCCTGCCAATTTTCGAAATTCGACCAGTCCGAAACAAACGGCGAATAAAATGCCGTTTCGTAGCGCTCCTGGGTGTGTTTAGCGCCAAAGAAGTGCCCGCCGGGACCAACTTCACGAATGGCGTCAAGGGCAATGTCGCCCGGTTCGGTGGTGACCGGCTTCATATACCAGATGAGTTGCTGCAAGGTGTCGCAATCCATGATGAATTTTTCATAGGAAGCGCACAGGCCGCCTTCCAGCCAACCGGCCGCGTGGTAAACCACGTTGGTGCCGGACGACACCGCCGCCCATAAAGAAAAAATGCTTTCCCATGAGGCCTGCGCGTCGGGCGTGTTGGCGGCGCAGGCATTGGTGGAGCGCAGCGGCAAACCATAGAACCGTGCCATCTGGCCGGTGATCTGTGTGGCGCGCATGTAATCTGGCGTGCCAAATGCCGGTGCACCCGTCTTCATGTCGACATTCGACGTGAAGGTTCCAAACGCGCAGGGGCAGCCGGGATTGATAATCTGGATCAGCGCGATGGCAATAAGTGCCTCGGCAATCGATTGCGTGACCGCGCCAACCATCGTGACCGGTGCCATGGCGCCTGCCAGCGTGAAGGGCGTGACAATGGTGGGCTGGCCGCGCCGCGAGAGGCGCATCAGCCCGTCCAGCATCGGATGGTCGTGCTTGAGCGGCGAAGTCGAGTTGATGTTGGTGTACATGCGCGGCGTTGCGTCAAACTCATCATGGGTAAGGCCGCCGGCAATGCGCACCATTTCCATGACGTCTTCCACCCGCTCCTTGCCGAGCGAATAGGCATGGACGACCTTGTCGGTGATGGTCAGCTTGTCATAGAGGCAATCGAGATGGCGCACCGATGCATGCACGTCCATCGGTTCGACCGGATAGCCACCTGCAAAGTGAATGCAGTTGAAATATTGGGTGAAGCGGATGAAGTCCTGATAGGCCTTGCGGGTACCAGATTTGCGCCCTTCATCAAGGTTTGAATAATTCGGCGGCGAAGACACATTGCCAAAAAGGATGTGGTTGCCGCCGATAATGATCTTGCGGTCGGGGTTTCGTGGCGTGATCGTGAACTGGGACGGCGCCTTGCGCACCAGTTCCATGACCATGTCACGGCCCATGCGAACCCGGTCACCATCCACACTGGCCCCGGCCATCTTCAAAATGCCAATCGCCTCTGGATTGAGCATGTCGATGCCGATTTCTTCGAGGATCGTCATGGCGGCATCGTGAATTGCCAGCACGCCTTCCGGCGACACCGGTTCTGTCGGCCTGTCGATGTTGACCGGCAGGCACCATGGCATCTGGGCGATGGCAGCGCCCTTGCCGCGCAAATTTCCCGAGCGTCCGCCTGAACGTGCCCTGCGTGCTTCTGGAACCGGTGTGTCAGTAGCATCCATGGCGGTCTCTCCCTGGCCGCAGGTGTTGGCGGCGTTCCTTCACAATGGACCAATATTGAAGGGCATCAATCCGGCATGGACAGGAAAAAACGGCGCATCAGGCCAGAATTGGCGACAGGGCATATGTCTTTGCAACAAACAGACTGGCGCGCGAAACGAAAAGTCCGGCACGAAGCCGGACTTTCCGCAATGGTCAAACCACGTTGGCTCAGTAGACCTTGAAGCTCAAACCAGCCCGAACGGTGTGCGTGGACGGCGAAATGTCCAAGCTTGCGACTGCTGGCGGCACCCCGAAAACAGTCAAAGGGTTGGTCGCGTCGTATTCGGCATAGCGGTATTCTATCTTGGCGGTCCAACGGTCGCTGAGTGCTGTCTCAATGCCCCCGCCGGCAGTCCAGCCATCTGCAGACCAATCGAGGGAGTCCACAATTCCCGCCAAAGGAGCAATCGAGGTTCCCAGACTGAAATCCTGATGTGAATATCCCGCCAAGCCGTAAACCAGTGTGTCCTGCCGCAGCTGGTAGCCGATGCGGGCATAGACATCAAAACCCTTGTCGGCGGTTATGGTGAAAAGGTCTCCGACGATTTCCGTGCGGATGTCGCCATGGCGATAATTGGCACCGATACCTGCAATCCATTGCGGCGCAATGTTGAAGTCGTAGCCCACGTTGACTTCGCCGAACATTCCCTCACCACCAATGCCGTCCAAAAGCGCGGTAAGCGGAACACCGGGGATGGCGAGGTCAAACTGGTGGACAACGGCACCAAAACCACCCGCAACGCCGACCTTCAAACCGGCGAAGTTGTGGTTAATCGGCGCAAAGCTGGATTGTGATGGTGCTCCGCCGCCGCCCATGCGGTAGTTCAGGCCGGCAAGGAAGGTATGCGTGGAGGGTTCCACGCCAATCAGGCCAAGTATGTCGTTGCGGTCGTATTGGCTGAACCGGTATTCGCCCTTGACGGTCCAATTACCCGACAGGACTGTTTCTAGTCCCGCTCCATAAAAGTAGCCGTCCGTATCCCAATCGTAGTCGAAACCAAAGCCGGATCCGGCAAAGGACTGATGGGAGTAACCGCCGGTTACATATGCCAAGGTTTCTGGAGACAGCAGCAATCCGAGGCGGGCACCAAGGTCATAGCCGTGATTCAGGGAAAGTTCGTAGCTGCCGGCAATGACAGGCGCTGCATTGATCGCGATGTCGGTTGCGATGTTGCCAAAACGGTAATCGGCAAAAGCGCCCAAAAGGATGCGATCGGAAATCATCTGGTCGTAACCGACGGTCAATTGGCCAAACACACCCTCCCCGCCAATTCCATCGAGGATATCGATCCCCAAGATGTCGATTGCATGGTTGACGGCTCCTGCGCCGATTCCAGCACCTACATAAAGCCCGTTCCAATTGTACGCTGGCGCGACCGGGTCGGCGACAACGAGGTCAGCGGCGTATGCGGCATTTGCAGCTGTTCCGGCAAAAACAAGGGCAAGAACAAGTCGATTGACGCGGTGCATGTCCAAAAACTCCTCACGAACGTATTCTGACTTAGTAACATTTACTTCTTTTAAGGATTGAGTCTGTTGCCGCTGCGCAACAATCGTTCGTTTGTTTTCATTCAAGAATTACCCTGTTTGTCGCTCAAAAACCCCATCGTTCCCGAGCCAAAACAGGCGATTTTGCGCACGACAAGCGCGCCCAGTTCAAATCTCGCCTATTTCATGGGCAGTATTTTTTCTGACTATTTTTTGTGCGATAATATTTGTGCACTGCCCAATTACACTGCATCAGTGCCATTCGAATGAACTTCCCAAATTCCGGTTTATGACCAATCAAGCCACTGTAATCATTTGTTAATATTGCGTTAATGTTCGCCCTTGGGACGGTTGGCACGGGCATTGCAGAGCGTTGCTGCGTTGCAAACCGCTAACACAAGAGGGACCCATGACATTCACAGCGAAAAGGCTGGCATCCACCGCATTTGGTGCAGTGTTGCTTTCTGCCACGGCTTTCACGCCAGTGCGCGCCCAGGAGGAAACGATCAAGGTCGGTATCCTGCATTCACTTTCCGGCACAATGGCGATTTCGGAAACCACGCTCAAGGACACTATGCTGTTCCTGATCGACGAGCAGAACAAGAAGGGCGGCATTCTGGGCAAGAAGCTTGAGGCCGTTGTCGTTGACCCGGCCTCCGATTGGCCCCTGTTTGCGGAAAAAGCCCGCGAACTGATCGAGAAGGACAAGGTTGCCGCAGTGTTCGGTTGCTGGACCTCGGTTTCGCGCAAATCGGTTCTGCCGGTCTTCGAGGAACTCAACTCGCTGCTGTTCTATCCAGTCCAGTATGAAGGCGAAGAAAGCCAGCGCAACATTTTCTACACCGGCGCTGCACCAAACCAGCAAGCCATTCCGGCAGTCGACTATTTGATGGCTGAAGAAAGCGTTGAGCGCTGGGTGCTCGCGGGTACGGACTATGTCTATCCGCGCACGACGAACAAGATCCTTGAAGCCTATCTTCTTTCCAAGGGCGTCAAGGCAGAGGACATTCTGGTCAACTACACGCCGTTTGGTCACTCCGATTGGCAGACCATTGTTGCTGATATCAAGAAGTTCGGTTCTGCCGGCAAAAAGACCGCCGTTGTCTCCACCATCAATGGCGATGCCAACGTTCCTTTCTACAAGGAACTGGGCAACCAGGGCATCAAGGCTGAAGACATTCCGGTCGTCGCGTTCTCGGTTGGCGAAGAAGAACTCGCCGGCCTCGACACCACACCGCTGGTTGGCCACCTTGCTGCATGGAACTACTTCCAGTCGGTTGAAAACGATGCCAACGCCGAGTTCATTTCGGCCTGGCGCGCTTTTGTCAAAAACGACAAGCGCGTGACCAACGATCCGATGGAAGCCCACTACATCGGCTTCAACATGTGGGTTGAAGCGGTTGAAAAGGCTGGCACCACCGATCCGGACGCGGTCATTGATTCGATTATCGGCGTGGCCGTGCCAAACCTGTCGGGCGGTATCTCGGCGATGTTGCCGAACCACCACATCACCAAGCCGGTACTGATCGGCGAAATCCAGGCAGACGGCCAGTTTGAAACCGTGTGGGAAACATCTGGCCTCGTGGTTGGCGATGAATGGTCCGACTACCTCCCAGACTCGAAGGACCTGATTTCCGACTGGCGCGCGCCAATGTCGTGCGGGAACTTCAATGTCGTTACCGGCAAGTGCGGCGGCAAGGGTTCCTGACCGCTCGGCCTGACCGCACTTGAAAACCCGGGCGGCGTCATTGTCCCGCCGCCCGGGAATTTGCCCCAAGACTTTACCAGTCAAATCAGAGCGAGAAACCTGCGAACCCATGCGCCATTTTTTGACGATTGCGTTCATGCTTCTGGCGTTTCTTGCCAATCCCTCCAAGGGGTTTGCCGATGAAGCAAAACTGCGCGAACTGGTCGGCAAGTTTGCACAAGCCAACAGTTTTGAAGAAACCTCGCGCATTGTTCTTGAACTTTCCGCGACCGGCGACGGGCTTGCCGCGCGCGCCCTCACCGCACTTGCCGATGGTGATTTGCAGATCCGCAAATCCGATAAATCCATTGTCATCGCTACCGGTTCTGGAACGCTGAAACTTGCCGATCCGCTGACCGGCGACGCCCTTGGTGAGGCAAAGTCGAGCGAGCTTTCCAAGATCAAGGTCAACAACAACTTGCGCCGTGTCATTCGCGATGCCATCGGCGCCCTCACGCTTTCATCGCCCGACGCTGGCGTTCGGCTGAAAGCTGTCGAAAACCTCGTGAGCAATCCTGACCCGCTGGCGCTTGGGGCGCTTGAAACCGCTCTGTCCGCCGAGACCGATCCGACCATCATCATCCGGCTGAAGGCCGCACGTGCCGGCTCCATCCTGTTTTCCGACAGGTCGGATGCCGACAAGTCGCAGGCGTTGAAGGATGTCGCGGCGCTGGGTTCGCGCGATGCGATATCGCTCCTGACCAAATTTGCCGCGACCGCCGCCGAACCGCTGCAGGGCGAAGCGCTTGCCGCCATGGCCAAGGGCGAGGACAGCCTTGCGCTCTGGGGCGTTGGGCAGAACGTATGGTATGGCGTTTCGTTGGGGTCGGTGTTGCTGCTGGCCGCCATAGGGCTGGCCATCACATTTGGCGTCATGGGTGTCATCAACATGGCGCACGGCGAAATGGTGATGCTGGGTGCTTACACCACTTTCGTTGTTCAAGAGATCATGCGGGCTTCTGCGCCGGGCATGCTGGATTGGGCGCTGGCAATAGCTCTTCCGCTCGCCTTTCTGGTTTCGGGTCTGGTGGGCCTTGGCATGGAGCGCGGTATCATCCGTTTTCTTTATGGCCGCCCGCTTGAAACGCTACTGGCCACCTGGGGCGTTTCACTCATCCTGCAACAGGCGATCCGCTCGATTTTCGGACCGACAAACCAGGAGGTTTCAAACCCCTCATGGATGTCCGGCGCATTCGAGCTGGGCCAGATCACCATCACCTGGAACCGGATGTTCATCGTGATTTTTGCCATCGCGGTTTTTGTGGTGCTGCTTTGGGCACTCAACCGCACGCCGCTGGGCTTGCAAATGCGGGCAGTTACCCAAAACCGGCGCATGGCATCCGCCATGGGCATTCGCACCCCCTGGATTGACGCACTGACCTTCGGGCTGGGTTCGGGCATTGCCGGCATGGCGGGCGTGGCCTTGTCGCAGATCGACAATGTTTCACCCAATCTGGGCCAGGGCTACATCATCGACAGTTTCATGGTCGTGGTATTCGGCGGCGTCGGAAACCTTTGGGGCACGCTTGTTGGTGCGATGACACTGGGCATCGTCAACAAATTCCTCGAGCCTTATGCCGGGGCGGTGCTGGGCAAAATCCTTGTGCTCGTCTTCATCATCGCCTTCATCCAGCGCAGGCCGCGTGGGCTGTTTGCCCTCAAGGGACGGGCGGTGGAAGCGTGATCACCCGTCATCTCCTGCAATACGGCCTGACACGGCCCATTCTGATCATGCTGGCCCTCATCATGGCGTCGGCAGTGCTGGTGCCGCTGTTGAACCTGGCGCTGCCGCAAAGCCATCCCCTGCATGTGCCAACCTACCTGGTGGCGCTGTTTGGCAAATACCTCACCTATGCGCTTTTGGCCTTGTCGCTTGATCTGGTGTGGGGCTATTGCGGCATTCTCTCGCTGGGCCATGGCGCGTTCTTTGCGCTCGGTGGCTATGCAATGGGCATGTATCTGATGCGCCAGATCGGCACGCGCGGAGTTTATGGAAATCCTGATCTCCCCGATTTCATGGTGTTCCTCAACTGGAAGGAACTGCCATGGTATTGGTACGGCTTTGACCAGTTCTGGTTTGCTGCCCTGATGGTGATGCTGGTGCCCGGACTGCTTGCACTGGCTTTTGGATGGTTTGCCTTCAAGAGCCGCGTCACAGGTGTTTACCTGTCGATCATCACGCAGGCGATGACCTATGCACTGCTGCTGGCTTTTTTCCGCAACGACATGGGCTTTGGCGGCAACAATGGCCTGACAGATTTCAAGGAAATCCTTGGTCTCAACGTGCAGGCTGACACCACGCGCGCGATCCTGTTTGCTGCATCCGCCATCGCACTGGCGCTCGGCGTGATGGTCACCGCCGCCATCACCAGTTCGCAACTGGGCAAACTGATGATTGCCGTGCGCGATGCCGAAAGCCGGACGCGCTTTCTTGGCTATCGCCCGGAGATGGTGAAGCTGTTTGCCTTTACAGTTTCTGCCGTGATGGCGGGCATCGCGGGCGCGCTGTATGTGCCGCAAGTGGGCATCATCAATCCGGGTGAATTTGATCCGGGCAACTCGATCGAAGTGGTGGTGTGGACGGCAGTTGGCGGGCGCGGCACGATCATCGGCCCGGTGATTGGCGCGCTGGCAGTCAACGCGGCAAAAAGCTGGTTCACGGGCGCATTCCCGGAAATCTGGCTGTTTGCGCTGGGCGGCCTTTTCATCTTCGTCACCCTGTTCTTGCCGCACGGCATTGTCGGCCTGGTCCAGCAATGGCGTGAGCGCGAACGCAAGGCGCCGCCTGAAAAGACCGAGCCTGAAGCAGCGGCACAGGTGGGCGAATGACCAGCAGTTTTTCCGGAAAACGGGGCGAAACCCTCCTATATCTCGACGGTGTCAGCGTCTCGTTTGACGGATTTCGCGCCATCAACAATTTGTCGCTGGTGCTTGATCGCGGCGAAATGCGGGCAATCATCGGCCCCAATGGTGCGGGCAAGACGACGATGATGGACATCATCACCGGCAAGACCAAGCCGGACAGCGGAGAAGTGTTTTTCAAGGGCGAGATCGACCTTACCAAACACAATGAATCGCAAATCGCGATGCTGGGCATTGGCCGCAAATTCCAGAAGCCGACGGTTTTTGAAGGCCACAGCGTGGAAGACAATGTGGCGCTGGCGCTGGCTGGCGCACGCGGCGTTTTTGCCACACTGTTTCACCGGCGCACGGCCGCGCATGAAGGGCGCATCCGCGAAGTTCTTGACATCACAAGGCTTTCGCACATGCGCGCACGCATGGCTGCAAACCTTTCGCATGGACAGAAGCAATGGCTGGAAATCGCCATGCTGCTGGCGCAGGACCCCGAATTGCTGCTGGTCGACGAACCGGTGGCCGGCATGACCGATGCCGAGACAGAGGAAACCGCGCGGCTGCTGCGCGAGATCGCCAAAAGCCACTCGGTGATTGTTGTCGAGCATGACATGGGCTTTGTGCGCGAACTGGACGTCAAGGTCACCTGCCTGCACGAAGGCTCGGTGCTTTCAGAAGGGACGCTCGACCATGTTTCGGGCGATCCGCGGGTCATCGAAGTCTATCTGGGGAGATGAATTTGCTGACGGTCGAAAACGCCACCCTGTCCTATGGCGCTGCAATGGCGCTGCGCGGCGTTTCGCTCGACGTTAAGCAAGGCCGTATCACCGCACTGCTTGGCCGCAACGGTGTGGGAAAGACCTCGCTGATGCGCGCCATCGTCGGGCATCATCCGCTCAATGGCGGGAAAATCCTGCTGGATGGCAAGCCGCTGGGCAAGCTGCCCTCGCATGACCGGGCGCGCAGCGGCATTGGTTTCGTGCCGCAAGGGCGCGAAGTCTTTCCGCTGCTGAGCGTGCGCGAAAACCTTGAAACCGGCTATGCCGGCCTCAAACGCGCGCAGCGCTCGATACCGCCGCATGTGTTCACGCTGTTCCCGGTGTTGAGCCAGATGCTGAACCGGCGCGGCGGCGACCTTTCGGGCGGGCAGCAGCAGCAATTGGCAATCGGCCGCGCGCTCGTTACCCGGCCAAGGCTGCTGGTGCTGGATGAGCCAACCGAGGGCATCCAGCCCTCGATCATCAAGGACATCGGCCGGGCGATCTGTTTCCTGCGCGACGAGGAAGGCATCACCGTGCTGCTGGTCGAGCAATATCTCGACTTCTGCCGCGAACTGGCCGACGACATCTTCATCATGGATCGCGGCGAGATTGTTCATTCCGGCCCGGCGGAGAGCCTGGACCTGCCGGATGTGCGCAAGCATCTGACGGTGTGAGCTGAGTTTCCACAGCGGCGGGGTTGGCGATCCCTGCAGGATTCGAACCTGCGACCATCGGCTTAGAAGGCCGGTGCTCTATCCAGCTGAGCTAAGGGACCGTTGGCACTGGTTCTAATGCAGAATCGCCATGGCCTGCAAATGCAGGTTTTAGTGCGTCCAGGGAGTCTTGCGGCCGAAAGCGAAATTGTCGGAATAGGAGGCCTTGCGGCGGCGCTGCTCCTGCGGCTGCTGGACCAGCGCGACAATGCCTTCCTTGGCGCAATATGCCTGTGCGGCCTCAAGCGTTTCAAAGCGGAGGCGAACTTGAGCCAATGTGTCGGAGGAGGCGGTATAGCCCATCAGGGGCTCGATCTGCCGGGCGCTTTGCGGCTCGAATTCGAGCAGCCAATCCTGCGTTTTTGCCTTGCCGGACTGGGTTGCCGTCTTTGCCGGACGGTAGATGCGTGCGGTCATGACGTTCCCCTTGGCATGGTGTGCGAAAAACGCGAGTCGGGAAAATGGTCGGAGCGGCAGGATTCGAACCTGCGACCCTCTGGTCCCAAACCAGATGCGCTACCAGGCTGCGCTACGCTCCGAAGGTTGCGGCTTCCTACACGGGCGCAAACCGCTCGGCAAGGAAAAATAATCTAGTTCGCAAAAAGCCGGTGCATCAGCTTGTCGCCGGGCTTCAGGCCGATCATTTTGGCTACACCGGCATTGAGTTCCAGCACATGCGTTACGGGTTCGCCGGATGCAATCGTGGCTTCCGACAAAGGTTCGGTGCGTTCGGCAATGCGCACCACCGTGCCGTCCTTGCGGGCAAAGACCATGTCGAGCGGCAAATAGGTGTTTTTCATCCACATCGCCACTTCGCGCGAAGTGCCGAAATCAAACAGCATGCCGCGGCGTACCGGCATTTCCTTGCGATACATCAGGCCGCGTGCCTGCTCAAAGCCCTCGTCAGCAATCTCGACCTCAAACTCGAAACTGCCCTGCCCCGTTTTCACGGTCATTTTCTCGGTCGGCAGAACCATCGGCACGCCGGCTGCAAGCTGCGCACCAGCCGTTTGCGCCGTTGCACCCATGGCAAAGGCCAGGATCAGCGCGGCAAGAAAATGTTTCCACTGCATCAATGCCACCTTGTTGAAACATGAGGTTCTGCAACAAACCTCTCAGGAGTTCATGACGCATTTGCGGCGGGCTGAAAAGCTGCAGGGCAAACAGGGAGCCAATCGCTCCGGAGCCAAGATCAATGTGCGCCGGCAGCGCGCTCGGAGCCTTCAGGATAGATTTCGGCAGCCATCAGGCCTTTTGGCCCCTGGCCAAAGCGCACCATGACCCATTGTCCGGGGCGCAATTCAGTCAGGCCGAAGCGGCGCATGGTTTCCATGTGCACGAAAATGTCTTCGCCATTGCGCACTACGAAGCCGTAGCCCTTGGTCCGGTTGAACCATTTGACCTGAACCCGCATCAATTCGCTTTCGGCTTTGACATCGGTGTGGGTGCGGACCGGGTTCTGGATTGGCTGGATAGCGGTCGAATCATCCATCGAAAGAACGCGGATCGCCTGCATGCCCTTGTCGCGGTGCATGGCCTCGCAAACCACGCGGGCACCTTCCAGCGCTGTGCCGAAGCCGTCTCGGCGAAGGCAGGTCACATGCACCAGCACATCCGGGAGAGAACGGTCATCGGGAACAATGAAGCCAAAGCCTTTGGAAACGTCAAACCACTTGATCGCGCCAACGACCTCAACGACATCAGCGGCGCTCTCGCCACCAAGCCCTTGTTCGTTCCTGTTCTTTTCCGGAACGTTATCCGGCAAAGACCTGGCCCCCATGGATTCGAACCTTTTCAAGCCACCCTGCGCCAAAAAAGCGCGCTGATTCTCGCAATGATGATACCATCGGTTTTCACAGATATATCCCGGCAGCACAGTTTTTTTTGCTCAGTGCCTTATTGGCTGTGGGAAACCGCTGTATTCCACCTGCCTGCGTCGCCACAAACCAAAAGGAAGCATCCATGAAATACCTACACACAATGGTCCGGGTAACCAATCTTGAGCAGTCCATGGATTTTTACTGCAACAAACTCGGCATGAAAGAGGTACGGCGATACGAAAACGAACAGGGCCGCTTCACGCTGGTGTTTCTTGTGGCCAGTGATGATCTTGCCACTGCTGAGGGCGAGATGGAATCAACCAACCGCGCGCCATGCATTGAGCTTACCTACAATTGGGACCCCGAAATCTACACCGGTGGCCGCAATTTCGGCCATCTGGCTTTTGCGGTCGACAACATTCATGAAACCTGCGACCGGCTCATGAAGGCTGGCGTAACGATAAACCGGCCGCCTCGCGACGGGCGCATGGCGTTCGTGCGTTCGCCAGACAATATTTCGTTTGAATTGCTGCAAAAGGGCGAAGCGCTGGCTCCAGCCGAGCCATGGATCAGCATGCCCAACACCGGCTTCTGTTAGGCATTTGCCTTCGGGCAAGCATTGAGGGCGAACATGGTTTTGCCCCAATTCGCCAATAGCGATTTTTGGTGGCGTTGACGAATACGTGATCACTTGCGATGAGTGGCGTCCAGGTGTTGCTGT
The DNA here is from genome assembly GCA_041739465.1 of Salaquimonas sp. Classification (GTDB taxonomy): domain Bacteria; phylum Pseudomonadota; class Alphaproteobacteria; order Rhizobiales; family Rhizobiaceae; genus BOKV01. The sequence goes on along the minus strand of JBGSNX010000059.1, from coordinate 79,561 downwards.
TTGCAGCGCACGTTGAAACCGAAGCAGGCAAAGACCTGCCAATCGAATTGAGCGGAGCCTTGATGTTCCGCAGTGCAGGCGAGGTTCAGGTTCGTTGCTTTGTGTAACGCCCATTGCGGGTGGGGCTCGCCGGAGTGACCGGCAGCAGTCGCCAGAATCGTCGCGTGGCCCGCTTTCGGGTCTGGCCGTGATGTCATTGGCATTGATTTGCCTCGTTTCCACCGGATGCGTCTCCGGGGTCGACCCGGTTTTGGGATCTGCGCAAGCTTATTCGACCTCAAGCCCGGCCATTCCTGCCGAGATCCCGTTGCAGGTCGTGGCATCCGTCACAACCGAGGGCAATTTGGCCCAAACGCCCGTTCCAGCTCCCCAAACATCGGTTGCTGCAATTGAGCAGGTTGCCGAGCCGGCTGGGTCAAATGATTTCCCTGTTCCAACTGTAGTCGCTATTCCGGTTCCCGCTCCGCGAAATGCACTGGCGACCACCGGAACTGATGCAGCCCTGGCGTTTTCAGCACCACTCGAATCTCCGGTCGTATCCGACCCCGCAGCAAATGCTGGCGGCGTGCCGGTACAAACGGCGTCCCTTTCCCCGCAACTGGTTGAAGGCGGCGTTTCCAGCGGCGTTGTCACGCAGCCAACACAGCAGGAAGCCAAACCTGCAAAGCAGCCCGGCTCACTTTTTGAGTTGCTCCAGCTTCGCAAGCAGCAGCGCGAAGCCGCCATACTGGCTGCCAAGCCGCGCCCTGTTCAAAAACCGCAGGCCGTTGCCTCGCTGTCTCCACAGCAGACCGGGGTCAGCCTAGGCACCAATAGTGTGCTTACGGACGAAAATATTGCCACAGCCGCCATTTCTGCCGATGGCAACCCAGCCCGTGCGGGCGATCCCGCTGCCCTTCCGGGTGTCTCCACAGGTGATCAGCTTTTTGGAATCACCCACGAGGACGGCGAGGACGAAGAAGAAAGCAACAGCTACCAAGTGGCAGCGCTTGGCTCGTTGGGCCGCCGTTCACCAAATGGCATTCGAACCCAGACCGAGAAAGTGGTTGTTGGCTGTTTCGGTCCGGACCTCGTCAATGTTCTGCAGCGTGTTGAAACCCATTATGGCCGGCCAGTTGTCGTGACCTCCGGTTTCCGTGACAGCCGGTCGAACCGGCAAGCAGGCGGCGCTCGCAAATCGATGCATGTTCTTTGCAAGGCGGCGGACATCCAGATCGAAGGCGTTTCGAAATGGGATCTGGCCAAGTACCTTCGCACGGTCGCAGGTCGCGGCGGCGTTGGCACCTATTGCAGGACCGACTCGGTGCATATCGATACCGGTCCCGAACGCGATTGGCACCATCCTTGCCGTCGCTCAAAGAAGAAGACCCGCAAGGCTTGATAGCCTATCGGCGGGCGACGAACGCTCAAATCCTCCGATATACAAACGTTTATGCGCCCCTTGGCCTGTTTGACGCAGCGTTTGCTGCCTTCTTCCAAATTCGCGCAAACAGGTGATTTTGCGGTTGAAGCGAAAACGGTTCGCCTCTATAAACCGCGGACTTGCAGACCCGGTCCGGGATCTGCAATCGCTTTGCGGGCAAAGATTCCCGTTTGTGCGCCCTTCGTCTAGCGGTCCAGGACACCGCCCTTTCACGGCGGTAACACGGGTTCGATTCCCGTAGGGCGTACCATTTGGCCGAGCCACCACTCACTAAACCATCAGTAGAAAATACAGCCGGCATATATTTTTTATGTCGGTGATAACCGGCTGTTAACGAAGTTCACGCCACGGTGTGTTCACAGAGAGCGGTGGACACCCAGACAATTTGGCCCCGGATCAGCGAGTTGCACGCCCCCAAGAACGGCTTGCTGACCTTCTGCCGCTCTCTGCATTTTCCAGACAATTCTCAATATCTTTCGGGCACCGCTGCATCCATGATGCGCAGCTGTACGCGCTGCTGGCCGCGCCATGCATCTGCAGACAGCGTGCCTGCCACGTGGAGGCTGGGGTGACCGGCCATCAGCATTTGCCCAAGTTCGGTCTCGGCAGCCTTGAAGGCGATGCCCTGCAAGGTCGCGCCGTCGCCAGCAAGCAGTTTGACGGAAACATGGTCGCGTCCAACTATGCGCGCATCGCGCACGGAGTGGGCGGGAAATGCAAATACCGGCTGTGCATTGCCAGCGCCATAGGGGCCGGCGCGATCCAGTATTTCCAGCAAGGCCGGATTGGCGCTGCGCGAAGTAAGCGCGCCATCCACGCGCAGGATATGGTTTTCCTCAAGCGCAGAGCGCACGGGGGAAAGCTGCTCCTCCAGGAACACCCGCAGATCCGCAAGCCGTGAGCGTTCGACGGTGAGACCGGCAGCCATGGCATGGCCGCCGCCTTTCAAAAGGATCCCGTTCTCCACAGCAGCGCGGATTGCCCTGCCGATATCAACGCCGACAATCGAGCGGCCCGAGCCTGCACCGCGACCGTTCGCATCAAACTGGATTGCAAATGCGGGGCGGCGAAACCGCTCTTTAAGCCGCGATGCAATCAGTCCGACAATCCCGGCATGCCAATTGACGCTTTCCGTCAGCAATACGAAGGGTCCATCGCCCTCGCCGATTTCAGCCTGCGCCTGCGCCACAGCCTCTTCGACCATGGAGGCTTCCTGGGCCTGTCTTTCGCGGTTGAGTTCCTCCAGTTGCGCTGCAATCTGGGTGGCCTCACCCGGCTCCTGTGTGACCAGCAGGCGCGCACCCAGCGCCGCATCGCCAATACGCCCGCCAGCGTTGATCCGTGGCCCGAGCAAGAAACCCAGATGCCAGGGTTCGGGCGGTGCCGACAGTTTTGCAACGTCGGCCAATGCTGCAAGACCGGCATTCTGCCGGGAACGCATTGCCTGCAACCCGCGCAGTACAAAGGCCCGGTTGAGGCCGACGAGCGGCACGACATCACAAACCGTTGCCAGTGCCACCAGATCGGTCATTTGAATGAGGTCTGGCGGCGGCCGGTCCGCTGAGTAATGGCCTTGCTGGCGAAGCAGGCGAATGGTGGCAACCAGCGTCATGAACACGACACCGGCTGCACACAAATGGCCAAGACCGGAGAGGTCGTCATGCCGGTTGGGGTTTACCACGGCGCTGCATGGCGGCAGCGTTTCACCAGTCTGGTGGTGGTCCAGAACAACCACATCGGCGCCCGCTTTTCGGGCTGCCTCGATCGCCTCGAAGCTCGTAGAGCCGCAATCTACCGTGACGATCAGGCTTGCGCCGCTCGCCGCAAGTTCGCGCATGGCAGCCGGATTGGGGCCATAGCCCTCGAAAATGCGGTCCGGGATGCGGATTTGCGAAGCAATGCCATGGGAACCCAAAAAGCGGTGCAGCAGGGCGCTGGAGGCCGCGCCATCGACATCATAATCACCAAATATCGCCACCTGCTCGTTTGCCACGATCGCGCCAGCCAACCTTGCAGCGGCGGCATCCATGTCGGTCATAGTGGAGGGATCGGGCATCAGGTCGCGGATGCTGGGCGACAGGAATGCTTCTGCACTGTCGGCGTCAACGCCCCTGCCCGCCATCACCCTTGCCACAAGATCGGGGATGGCATGGGCCTGTGTCATCGCCAGCGCTTCATTGCGACTGCGGTGGTCAAGACGCTCGCGCCATTCCTGACCGAGCGCAGATGTGCGCACGCCCAAAAACGGCTTGGAATTGTCCGGAAGGCTGATCATTGGCGGCTCAAGCAGATCTGTTCGTCATGCCCGCATTGTGCACCAGCTGCTGGCTTGAAGCACGGCCAATTCTCAGACGAATTTTTCCATGTCGCGGTGAATGGCCTTGATCTCGCGAATGGTGCCCGTTGAAGAACGCATGACAATCGTGTGGGTGGTGATCGAGTCGCGGCTGAACTTGACGCCCGAAAGCATGTTGCCATCCGTCACACCGGTTGCTGCAAACAGCACATCACCTGAAGCCATCTCTTCCATCGAATAGATCTTGTCGGGGTCTTCGATGCCCATCCGGCGGGCACGGGCCATCTTTTCCGGCGTATCGAGCAGCAGGCGGCCCTGCATCTGGCCGCCGGTGCACCGCAGCGCAGCTGCCGCCAACACGCCCTCCGGCGCGCCGCCAATGCCGATGTAAATGTCGATACCGGTGGTTTGTGGATCGGTGGTGTGGATGACGCCTGCAACATCGCCATCACCAATCAAACGAATGGCCGCCCCGGAAGTGCGGACCTCTTCGATCAATCTGGCATGGCGCGGGCGATCCATGATGCAGGTCGTCAGATCGGTGATCTTGACGCCCTTGGCCTCCGCCAGCCTGTGCAGGTTTTCAGTGGCTGAAAGCCGCAGATCAATGATGCCTTCGGGATGGCCGGGTCCGATGGCGATCTTGTCCATATAGACGTCGGGCGCGTACAGCATGTGGCCACGTTCGGCCAATGCAATGACAGCAATGGAATTGGGCAGGTTCTTGGCGCAGATCGTGGTGCCTTCCAGCGGGTCGAGGGCAATGTCCACAGCCGGCCCGTTTTTGGTGCCCACTTCTTCGCCGATGTAAAGCATTGGCGCTTCGTCGCGCTCGCCCTCACCAATCACAACCCGGCCATCGATCGGCAGATTGTTCAACTCGGTTCGCATGGCATCGACGGCCGCCTGGTCTGCAGCCATTTCGTCGCCATGACCCCGCAATCTGGCTGCTGCGACCGCGGCGCGCTCGGTAACGCGGACCAGCTCCATGGTCAGGATGCGGTCGATGACGCTTGTCGAGCCAGTTTTGGCATTCATGGAAGTTCCTCCGGATGTTGTGGCAGGCTATCGCCGAAACGGTTCAAACTGGCAACGCACCAAATCCGCCGGATGCCAACAAAATCGATTGAATGCGCCCCAACGGCCTCAGGATCAATTTTCGATGCGGATCATTTGCGGCCGCGACGCAAGATGACCATCCGAACCAATGGCTGAAAGCGCCGAAGCGATTGCCGATTCGGTTGTCTTGTGTGTTACAAGGATCACCGGTTGCGCGCCATCTTCGGCGACCGCCCTGCCGGGACGATGCTGAACGATGGATTTGAGCGAAATGTCCTGCTCGGCCATGCGGCTGGCAATCGAAGCGAATGCGCCTGCACGGTCGTTGAGCGAAAGGCGGATGAAGTAGCCGCCTTCATGCGCGCGCATTTTCGCCTGAACATACGGCGCAAGGCGGGCTGCCGGCACGCCAAAGGCCGGTGCGTGCTGATGACCCGGCCTTGACTTTGCGATGTCGCAAATATCCCCGGCAACGGCAGAGGCGGTAGCGTTCCCGCCAGCGCCAGGGCCGGACAGCACCAACTGGCCAACGATGTCACCGTCTATGGCAACCGCATTGGTCACGCCATGAATCTGCGCAAGCGCCGAATCCAGTGGCACCATGGTGGGATGGACTCGCTGTTCGACGCCCGATTCGGTGCGTTGCGCCACACCCAGTAGCTTGATGCGATAGCCAAGTTCATTGGCGGCCTGGATATCGGCGGGGGTGATGTTGGAAATGCCCTCGACATAGATTTCGTCGGCTGCAATCCGGGTGCCAAACGCAATCGAAGTCAGAATTGAAAGCTTGTGCGCCGTGTCAAAACCCTCGACATCAAATGCAGGGTTGGCCTCGGCATAGCCAAGGCGCTGTGCGTCAGCGAGGCAGGCATCATAGGAAAGCCCTTCCTGCTCCATCCGGGTCAGGATGTAATTGCAGGTGCCGTTGAGAATGCCGTAGACGCGCTGGATCGAGTTGGCGGTAAGCGTTTCGCGCATGGCCTTGATGACCGGAATGCCGCCAGCAACCGCTGCCTCGAAATTGAGGAGAATGCCCTGTTCCTCAGCAAGGCCAGCTAGTTCAACACCATGCTTGGCCAGCAGGGCCTTGTTGGCGGTAACGACATGTTTGCCCGCGCCAAGTGCGGCACGAACCGCCTCTGCAGCAGCGCCTTCCGCTCCGCCGATCAACTCAACGAAAACGTCGATATCGTCCGACTTTGCCAGGGCAACCGGATCGTCAAACCATTTCGCAGAAGACAGATCGAGGCCACGGTCCCGGTTACGGTCGCGCGCTGCAACAGCGGTGACAAGGATTGGCCGGCCGCATCGCTCGGCAAGGAAATTGTGCTTGCGCTGCAGCACACTCACCAGCGCCGCACCGACGGTGCCGAGCCCGGCGATGCCAAGGCGTAGCGGTTCAGTCATGGGAAATCTCCGAGCGGGAATCACCAGCAGGCGCAAGCGCCCTTGTGCGCCTCAATAAGCGGCGGCGGGACTTAGATCAACCGGCGGAGCAATCCCTCGCCACTTTGCGCAATAGGGAGCGGAGCAATCGCCGTCTCAACAATATGGCGCGCCGCCCTGTTTGGCAGGGCGGCGCAGCAGCCAGAATTACTTCTCGCTGAACCGCTTGCATTCGCGATAGCGGAATTCCCAGTACTTGGCCGCCGGACCATGAGCCCGTGTCAGATAGAAGTCACAATCGACACTGCGCTTGTAAACAACCACTGGGGTGTCACAGTAAGCGGCCGTACAGTTTATCTGGACGCCGGGCACTGGCCCTTCGAATTCGCCGCCGCCGGGGGATTCACTCCCGCCGCCACGCGACTGTTGTGCCATTGCAGGTGCAGCAAAGGCCATTGCCAGGATGGATACGGCCACGGCCGTAGTTACTTGATAGTTTGCACGCATGTTAAAGGTCCTTTCAGGTTGTGCCCCCCAAAAGCCCCTCCCTTACATGGCATGGACTGGCCAAACCGGATGTGCCGATCAGCACATTGCCTGCCCTCGCCCCGGCAAGCCTGCTGCCTCCCGCCTGAATTGCCGCCGTGTTTCCATTGCAGTTTTGCGTCGCATCAGTTTCACAAGGATGGGTTAGCCCTGCCGTGAAAATTCCGCGGCAGATCGCAAACTGTCAATTTTGCAACAGCGCCAGCCTATGTGGACAAGCGCCCTCAATCAGCAAAGACTGGGCTTGTGCTTGTTTCACGGTTGCGCCACGTTCCCTGCCAGGGACAGCCAATTCGGGGAAAAACGATGTCAAAACCTGCCAAAGCAATGCAATCGGACAAGCCGGTATTCACGCCCACACCAGCTGCAAAATCGCAGGCAACCCGCAACCGCTACATCGCGCTTGGCCTATGGTTTGTTGCGATTGCGTTGGAACTGGTCGCCATTTTCTGGCTGCTGCGGCCATCTTTCGAAGAACTCGCCGCCGCCCAGGGCTTCCCGCAGTGGCGCTGGTGGACGCTCCTTGGCTTCATCGCGGTTGTCGGCATTCTGGCCATCGCCGGTTCGCAGCTGTGGAAGCGGGCGAACCATCTCGACCCGGCATCCAGCAAGGAGCCGGTGAAATTCTTCATCCAGAACCAGCTGGGAGCCTTCATCGCGCTGGTGGCGTTCCTGCCGCTGATCGCCATGATCTTCCTCAACAAGGACATGGACGCCAAACAGAAGGGCATTGCCGGGGCAGCCGGCATTGTTGTCGCGATTGCCGCAACGGCGCTTGGCATCGACTTCAAGCCGCTGTCGCAAGAACAGGTGGCGGTTGAATCGCAGGTGGTGACACAGCTGGTCGGCCAGGATCTGGTGTGGTGGAGCGACGGCGGCAAGGTGGTTCACCTGTGCAGGGACGCATCCGATATCAAGAACGCGACGACGGCAGTTTCGAGCGGCACGCTCGCCGACGCGCTGGGAGCACGCAAGGAAGGGATCACCCTCGAGCTGCAAACGGAACTTACCCAGTGCGGTCTCGCCACACCGGCCAACCTTACCGAAATCGTGCAGTGGGTGCGTACCGCCCGCGGGGTGTGATCAGGAACGGGTGCGGGGTTTCGGCGATACCAACCGCAGAACGAGGCTTGCAAACTGCGGTCAGTGCGTAACGCTCAGGTTGGAGGCCTGCGTGCGCCGCTGCGCATGACACATGAATTGTACAAGCGTTCGCGCTGGGTGGCATTGAGCGAGGCGCTGGGCTTTCGATAAAATTCACAATTCAATGGCTGCTGCGCCGACTGGATTCGAACTGTGCCGAATGGCCTTGGCTTGCCGGTCGGACAGGCCCTGCCGTTCTTGCATTCAAACGCAGCGTAAAGATCAGGAATTGCACTGCGTCCGTCACCTTCGGCGTAAACCGGTGCAGCGGCAAGCAGCGAAAAAAGCACGCCAAGGGCGGCCGCCGTGAATTTCGACATTTGTCACTCCCGGAAATCGGTCAGAATTTCAGGGTCGGGCAATCATGCGTGGCGGGCAACACACGATTTTGCGATTTGAATTTGAGACAGCCAAGCAAGGCGGAGGACAGTTCAGCGAAAGCCTAACCCGCCCGGCTACAGGACGGGCCAACGCCCTATCTGCGCGCCGCCAGCGGGATGACGTTGTGCAGCGTTTCGTCGGCGGTGGAGAGGAATTTCTTGATGTTCCTCGCAGCCTGGCGGATGCGGTGCTCGTTTTCAACGAGCGCGATGCGCACATACTGGTCGCCGTTTTCGCCAAAGCCGACGCCGGGCGAAACCGCCACGTCGGCCTTTTCCACCAGCAGTTTTGAAAATTCGAGGCTGCCAAGCTCGCGGAACTTTTCCGGGATCGGCGCCCAGGCAAACATGGTGGCCGGCGGCGGAGGTATGTCGAAGCCGGCGCGGCCAAATGCATCCACCAGCACATCGCGGCGGGTGCGATAGACGTTGCGGACCTTTTCGATTTCGGCGTCCTGGGTGTTGATCGCGTAGGTCGCCGCCACCTGGATCGGCGTGAACGCGCCATAGTCGAGATAGGATTTGACGCGGGTCAGCGCGGATACCAGCCGCTCATTGCCAACCGCAAAGCCGATACGCCAGCCGGGCATCGAATAGGTCTTCGACATCGAAGTGAACTCGACTGCGATTTCCATGGCGCCCGGCACCTGCAGGATCGACGGCGGCGGCTCCTTGTCGAAATAGATTTCGCTATAGGCAAGGTCTGAAAGGACGATAATGTTATGCTTGCGGGCAAAGGCGATCACGTCGTGGTAGAAATCGAGCGAGGCGAGCTTGGCAGTCGGGTTCGACGGGTAATTGAGGATGACAGCGGTGGGGGCGGGAATGGAATATTTCACCGCCCGCTCCATCGAATGGAAGAAGGTTTCATCCGGTTCAGCCGATATCGAGCGCACCACTGCGCCCGACATGATGAAGCCGAAAGAGTGGATCGGATAGGTCGGGTTGGGCACCAGCACCACGTCGCCCGGCGCGGTTATGGCTTGCGCCATGTTGGCAAAGCCTTCCTTCGAGCCGAGCGTTGCAACGACCTGCGTGTCCGGGTTGAGCTTCACGCCAAAGCGGCGGGCGTAAAACCCTGCCTGCGCTTTGCGAAGGCCGGGGATGCCCTTGGATGCTGAATAGCGGTGGGTGCGCGGGTCGCGTGCCGCTTCCGCCAGCTTATCGATGATGACGGAAGGTGTCGGCAGATCCGGATTGCCCATGCCAAGGTCGATGATGTCTGCGCCTGCTGCCCGCGCCGATGCCTTCAGGCGGTTCACCTGTTCAAAGACGTAAGGTGGCAGGCGGCGAATCTTGTAGAATTCTTCCATCAGCTTGTCTTTCATTGACCTTGCAGTGCATTCACCGCTTTTGCCTTTGCAATAGCGCAGCATTGCGCCTCGTTCAAAGCATCAATTTTCAATCTCTTTCAATGCGGCATCGTAGTGGGTCTGGGCCTGCCGCTTCAGTTTTTTGGCTGCACCAGCTTTGGCTTGCGCCTCGCCACTGTCCATGATGGCCGCATTTTTTGCTGCAGCCGCTTCCAGCTCGCTGCGCGATTCAGCTTGGCGGGTTGCAGTCAGGCGATTTGGAGAAGACTTGGGTATGTCGAAGACATTTGGCTTGACGTTGCCGGTGGCTGAAGCCTTTGCCCTGATCTGCTCGACCGCTTGGGGCTTTGAACTGGCCATTTGCGGGGCTGGCGGCACAATTGACGGGGTAAGGGGCTGCGAACTTGTAGCCGCATCCACCGTCACGTTCAGGGGGGTGCCCTCGTTCAATTTATCTTCACGGGCAACCGTCTGCAAAACAGCCCGCTCAGCCGGGGCAGTGGCTGCTTGCGGCGGAGTAGGCGCACCCACACCGCGCAAGGCCCCGCCCGAACCCACGCAGCCAGCCAGCGACAACAGGCAAACCAGCGCAATGCTGCCTGATTTAAACGCAGAGAATCTGGGTTGTGTGATCTTCTCGTTTTTCAAACCAACAAAACTCCGCAATGCGTTCGAAGGGTTTTCCCGCCAAAGCAGTTACCCGCCCTTTGTCACGGGAATGCCATTTCGCCGCGCCATTCTTTTACCAACGGATAGATGGCGATTGTGGTGGCATTCGGGATATACTGTTTTGCGGGAGGAATAAATGGTTTCGAAATCTGACAACAAGAGCGAAAAGGCCAACGAAACCGGCAGTAGCGGGCCTGCGCCTGCCTCGCCCTACGTCGTGCACGATCCGGAAGCCTTCATGCGCAACATGGCGCATATGGTCGAAGAAGCCGGGCATGCGGCTGCGGCCTGGGTTGCGCCGCGCGAGAGTGGTGAGAAACAGGACAATATTTCCGACAGCATCAATGACCTGACCAAAACAATGGGCAAGGTTTCCGAATACTGGCTATCCGACCCGCACCGGGCATTGCAGGCACAGACGGCGCTGTTCTCAAGATACATGGATTTGTGGTCCAACTCGATCCGGCGAATGGGCGGCGAGCAAGTCGAAGACGTAGCAAAACCCGAACCGGGTGACCGGCGCTTTTCCGATCAGGAATGGCGCGAGAACCAGTTCTTCAATTTCTTGCGCCAGACTTATCTCATCACATCCAACTGGATCACCGATCTTGTGGACAGGACTGAAGGGTTGGACGAACACACCAAGCACAAGGCGGTTTTCTACGCCCAGCAATTGGTGAATTCGCTGTCGCCAACCAATTTCCCTGCGACAAATCCGGAAGTTTTGCGCGAGACTTTCAGCAGCGATGGCGAAAACCTGGTTCGCGGCATGAAGATGCTGACCGAAGATCTCGAACGCGGCGGCGGCGATCTGAAGCTGCGCCAGGCAGACAACTCAGCATTTCAGGTTGGCCGCGACGTCGCCAACACGCCAGGCAAGGTGGTTGCGCAAAATTCAGTTTGCCAAGTCATCCAGTATGATGCCTCAACGGAAAAGGTGTTGAAGCGGCCCTTGGTGATCGTGCCGCCCTGGATCAACAAGTTCTACATTCTCGATCTCAATCCGCAAAAAAGCTTTATCAAATGGTGCGTCGACCAGGGGCACACAGTGTTTGTGGTGTCGTGGGTTAACCCCGACGAGCGTCAGGCGGGCATGAGCTTTGAGCACTATGCCAAACAGGGGATCCTTTCGACGCTCGACGTTGTGGAGGAAATCACCGGCGCTAAGAAGGTCAACCTCATCGGTTACTGCGTGGGGGGAACCCTGCTGGCAGTAACGCTGGCGTTGATGGCCCGGCGCGGCGACAAGAGGGCTGGAACAGCGACCTTTTTCACCACACAGGTCGATTTCACCCATGCTGGCGATCTGAAAGTTTTTGTCGATGAAGAGCAGATCCAGCGTGTTGAAGCATCCATGGCGTCGAAGGGTTACCTTGAAGGCTCCAAAATGGCCAACGCCTTCAACATGCTGCGCTCGCGCGATCTTATCTGGCCGTACGTGGTCGACAATTACATGAAGGGCAAAGCGCCCCTTCCCTTTGACCTATTGTACTGGAATTCCGATTCCACCCGGATGCCCGCGGCAAACCACTCGTTTTACCTGCGCAATTGCTACCTTGAAAACCGGCTGTCCAAGGGAACCATGGAAATTGGCGGGGAGAAACTGGACCTGGGCGATGTGACCATCCCCGTTTACAATCTTGCCACGCGCGAAGACCATATTGCCCCTGCCCGCTCAGCCTTTCTGGGTTCGCAGTTCCTGGGCGGCAAGGTGACCTATGTCCTTTCGGGCTCGGGGCATATAGCGGGGGTGGTCAACCCGCCTTCGATGAAGAAGTACCAGTACTGGACCGGCGGCAAGCCAGTGGGTGAGCTTGCCGACTGGATGAAGAGCGCACAGGAAAACCCTGGTTCGTGGTGGCCGCACTGGGACCAGTGGATCAGGAAGCATGACGGGGAAACGGTTGCCGCGCGCAAGACCGGTTCGAAGAAGCACAAGCCGATCGAGCACGCGCCAGGTTCCTACGTGATGGCAAAGGCCTGAGGCAACCTTTTGAGGTGCGGTGTTTCCCTGCAACAGTTTTCAACTGTTGCGCCCCGCGTCAATCCAGCAGTTGAAACGGATTGGCGTGGTGGTAATGTCATCTTTGCCGCAATTGGCCAGTTGCGGCTTGAAACAATTCGAAGACATCCCAAGGGAGAATTCAAATGACACGTATCCTCGCAACTATCGCTGCTGCATCGTTCGCAATGGGCGCAACCGTTTCCCTCGCACAGGCTGATGCCAAAATGATGATGGAAGGCTATTCCGCCTGCAATTCTGCCTATGCACAGTGCGTCAAGGACGGCACAGACGTCACGTTGGCGACAACGCCAACCGAAGGCGCTGAAAAGATCAAGATGAACATGATGAAGGGCCAGGAATGCGGCGCGGCGCATCGCGCTTGCTATTCGTCAGTCAAGTAATCCCGATCATACCAGGACAACCCGGTTCGGCCATCCGGACCGGGTTTTCTTTCGCAATTGTTGCGGTATTATAATACCGCATTTATAACTTATTGTTTTATAACGTTTTTCTTAGCTTTTACAGATTTTTCATCGCTTGACGAAACAAGGTATCTCGACTATCACCCGCTTGAAGCTTGATGACCGCTGTTTTCGCCGGTTATCGGCGTTCCCGTAGATGGCAAGGTTTGCCAGCGCGGGCCACGGGCAAGTCAATTGCCTTCAAACAGCAGACACAAACAAGGATGTCCGCAATGACGACCTTCTCGCAGAAGCCTGCAGAGGTGGTGAAGAAATGGGTGCTTATCGACGCCGAGGATCTCGTCCTTGGCCGGTTGGCATCGATTGTCGCCAACCGCCTGCGTGGCAAACACAAAGCCACATTCACCCCGCACGTCGATGATGGCGACAATGTCATCATCATCAATGCAGCCAAGGTTCGCCTGACCGGCAAGAAATACGCCAACAAGGTGTACTACTGGCACACAGGCTATGCCGGCGGCATCAAGGAGCGCACCGCGCGCGCCATTCTGGAAGGCCGCTTTCCTGAGCGCGTCATGCAGAAAGCCGTGCAGCGCATGATCCCGGAAGGCCCGCTTGGCCGCCAGCAGCTGCGCAACCTTCGCGTCTATGCCGGAGCTGAGCATCCACATGAAGCACAGCAGCCGGTGACACTCGACATCGCCTCGATGAATTCCAAGAACAAAAGGAGCGCCTGAGCATGGCTGGTCTCGAGACGCTTGAAACCCTGAACACCGCCCCGGCCACACAGGCTGCGGCACCTGTTCACGTCCAGAAGCTGGACAGCCTTGGCCGCGCCTATGCCACCGGCAAGCGCAAGAACGCGGTAGCCCGCGTTTGGCTCAAGCCCGGCAAGGGCAAGATCACCGTCAACGGCAAGGAATTTGCCGCTTACTTCGCAAGGCCGGTCCTGCAGATGATCCTGCGCCAGCCAATCTTCGCGGCAAACCGCGATGGACAGTATGACATCATCGCAACCGTTACCGGCGGCGGCCTTTCCGGCCAAGCTGGTGCAGTTCGCCATGGTCTTTCCAAGGCGCTTACCTATTACGAGCCGACGCTGCGCGCCGTACTCAAAAAGGGTGGGTTCCTGACCCGCGACAGCCGCGTGGTAGAGCGCAAGAAGTACGGCAAGGCGAAAGCCCGTCGTTCGTTCCAGTTCTCCAAGCGCTGATTTCACGCTTTGTATTCGACAAGAAAACGGGGCCTTTTGGCCCCGTTTTTGCTGTTTGATGCTGGCCCTGACATGCCTTTGGCCCATTCTTTCCAAGCGAATCGAAGTCTGCTAGCTTTCTGCGGGTTGGAGGGATGGCGATGCGAATTCTTTTCATACTGATGCTGTTTTTGCTTTCCGCACTTCCAGCGCACGCCGAGCGCCGGGTAGCGCTGGTGATCGGCAATTCGGCGTATCAGCATGTGCCGCAGCTCGCCAATCCCAGAAACGACGCAGCAGACATGGCAAGGAAACTCGAAGAACTTGGCTTCGAGGTGGTGACCGGCCAGGACATGTCCCTTGACGACATGCGAAAGCTGGCACGCAAATTCATCAAGCAGATCGAAGGCGCGGACCTCTCATTGTTTTTCTATGCCGGGCACGGGCTGCAGGTGAACGGGTCCAACTACATGGCGCCGGTTGATGCGCAGCTTGCCTCGTACAGCGACCTTGATTTCGAAACGTTTCCCATGGATCTCGTGCTTTCGGCCATGGAGCAGAACACCAAAATCAATCTCATCTTTCTGGATGCCTGCCGAGACAATCCGCTTGCCGAAAATCTGGCGCGGTCGATGGGTACGCGTTCGGCAGCTGTCGGGCGGGGTCTGGCAAAACTTGGGTCAGGCGTTGGCTCACTGATCGCTTTTGCGACCCAACCCGGCAATGTGGCGCTGGACGGGAACGGCAGAAACTCCCCCTTTACCACGGCGCTGTTGAAGCACCTTGGCACCGAGGGCCAGAGCGTCACAGAAGACCTTGTTATGGTGCGCCGTGAAGTGCTCGATTCAACTGGCGGAAAGCAGGTTCCGTGGGACAATTCCTCGCTCACCGGTCCAGTCATCCTGAAGGAAAAGCCGAAGGAAGAGCCTAAGCCCGAACCCGTCCCAGAAGCAAAGGCCCCGCAGCAGAACGACAACGCGGTAGAGCTAGCCTTTTGGGACAGTGTCAAGGACAGCGAAGACAAGGGCTATTTCGAGGCTTATCTGTCTCGCTGGCCAAAAGGCGCGTTTGCTGACATCGCCAGACTGAAGATGGTGGGGCTGGAGAAAAAAGCAAAAGAACAGAAACCGGCGGCACCTGCAGCACCTGACAATTCTGCAGAACTTGCCTATTGGAACTCGATCAAAGACAGCGGTGGAACGGCCTATCTTGAGGCCTATCTGGTGAAATATCCGCAGGGCCAGTTTGCTGATCTTGCGCGCATTCGCATTGATGAGAACAAGGCGGCTCAAGCCAAAGCTGAGATGGAGGCCAAGGCCAAGGAAGAAGCTGAAAAGCAGAAATCACTGGAGATTGCAAAGCTCGAACAGCCTGCTGCCGCCCAACCCACGACAGACCTTGCCCCCGTCGAACCTGCCGATCTGGCGTTGGCAACGCAGAAGGAACTGGTCCGGATCGGTTGCCTCTCTGGCAGGGCGGACGGCAATTGGGGTTCGGGTTCTCAACGCGCATTGAAGGACTATGCGGGGCGGCAAGGGATCAAACTTGCTTCGCTTGAACCTTCGGCGGACGTTTTGGGTCGACTTAAGGCCACCTCAGTTCGAGTCTGCCCGCTGGTTTGCGGCAAGGGGCTCGAAGAGAAAAACGGGCGCTGTGAGAAGGTCAAGCGCGAAGCAAGCGTCGAACCGAAGGCAAATGCAAAGTCTTCAGGCGAGAATCCCCCTGTCGCAACGACCAAGGCAGCACCAAATGCCTCGACGACAAAGAAATCAGCGAACGCCGTCGGAAGGGAATGCATGGAGTGTTGGAGCGATCGCGAATGGGTAAAAATGTGCAAACCAACCAACAGAACGTGGCTGAGCATGGGTATTAACCCCGGGAATGCGACTTGCAGAAAGTTGTGAATCCCTTTGGTTGAGACAATCTCCCAGCGCAATATGCGCGCATGAAAACAACATTGCCTACATCAACAAAAAAACGGGGCCATCTGGCCCCGTTTTCATTTACTCAATTTGGCAAGCAATCACTCGACCGACATGCCGGCAACGGCTTCGTCGATTGCCGGGCGGAACTTTTCGTAGTCCGAGGTCAGCGCGAAGAACACGAACTGAACCGAGCCCTTGCCGTCGAGGCCGCGATAATAGTTTTCATAGGTGACATCGAGGCCGTCGATGATTGTCTGGTAGACGATGCGTCCGAAATCCTTGCCGGCAACGGTTGCCTGACCGTCCTCGAGCGTCTTGACCTTTTCAAGGCCAGCCGCGTTCTGGGCATTGGTGAGCAAGGCCTTTTTCAAGGTTGGCTGGTCAAAGAATTCCTTTTCGGTGATCAGCATCAGGTAAAATTCAGTGTCCTTGCGCTTGAAGCTCTGCTCGGCAGCGCCTTCAAGATTGGCGAGCGCCCAACCTGCCGGATCAAGACACAAACCGACCGGCAGAACTTCCGACTTGATCGAAGTGCAATTGCCCGGAGCAGTAGCAGCCGGGACAAACGCCCAAGTGTTGTCGTCATTCAAAATGACTTCCTTGCCATCCACAGTGGCGCGGCCCACTTCCGCAGACCAAGCTGTCCCCGAATGCATCGCAATGGTCATGCCGATCGCAGCCACGGCCATCAAAACCCGTTTCATGTGTATTCCCTTCCCGCTAGCGCGACCGGACACCCGGCCTAAAGCCCCACATTACCATTATCCGTGGCCATCCTTGCGTCAAGCACTTGACGAGCAGATGACGCCCGCATTTCGGGACAATTGACAGCGGTGCGCGCAGCGGCCAAAAGCACCCGCATGCCGGATGGGTTGTCCGGCAACAGGTATTGAAATCCAGGCGCCGCAAGCCTTGCAGCAAGCGCGACAAAAAGGCGGGAAATCATGGCGAAACGGGACGGGCAGTTCGTCGCAGTGGTTCTGGCGGGCGGATTTGGCACTCGACTTTGGCCCCTGTCCCGCGAAGACAAGCCAAAGCAATTTCTGCCCTTGGCGGGAAACCGCAGCCTGTTTCAGCAAACCATCGACCGGCTGCTCGGACCTTCGCGCCCTACCGGTTTTGCGAAAGTGGTCGTGGTTGGCGCAGAAGGCCATGCCGGTCTGATTGCAAGCCAATGCGATCACCAGGCGCTGGCATTCGATCTCTTGTTCGAGCCTTTCGGCAAAAACACGGCACCGGCAATTGCGGCGGCAGTGGCGCATGTCATCGACAGTAACCCCAACGCCACCATCGCCGTACTTGCTGCCGATCACCATATTTCCGACAGTGAGGCATTTCTTGCCGATCTGGCGCTTGCCAGCGAAGCAGCGCAAAAAGGAACCATCGTCACGTTCGGTATCAAGCCTGACCACCCGAATACAGGCTATGGATATATCAGGTTCAACCTGGAAGACGGCAAGATTGCCCGCATATTGGGCTTTGAAGAAAAGCCGGATGCAGCAACCGCGCAATCCTATCTGGACGCTGGCGACTGCTTCTGGAATTCGGGCATGTTCGTGTTTCGCGCAGATGCAATTGCAGAACAATTCAACAAGCACGCACCAGAGATTTGGCAGGCTGCAAAAATGGCGGTGGAGAAGGCCGTACCTGTAGCAGGTGGTTTGCTGCTTGAAGCGGCAGCATTTGGCGCTTGTCAGTCCCTGCCCTTCGACAAGGCAATCATGGAACACACCGACAAGGGCGCGGTGGTGCGTGCGAACTTCCCATGGTCCGACCTTGGCGCCTGGCCGGCTATTCATGCAGTTGCCGACAGAGACGGGTTTGGCAATGCTGTATTTGAAGATGACTGGATGATCGATGCCAGCAACATCTTGCACCGGGGCGGCACGCGCAAACTTGCAGCAATCGGTGTTCGCGACCTGGTTATCGTGGAAACACCCGACGTGTTGCTGGTTGCCGATGCTTCGCGCTCGCAGGATCTGCGCAAATTTGTTGAAAAAGCCCGTGCTGAAGAGCCGTTTCTGGCCCGAAAAAGCGATGACCGGCATGCCACGGCTGCGCTCGCAAGGCGCAACATTGCTAGGGCTTCAAAACTGCTCGAAGGTTCAGACCACCTGAGACCAGCGACCATGGAAAAACAGGCAACAGTGCCAGGGCTGGATGCCGGTGTTTTGCCCGATGAACATGTTCCCGCCGGGTCGCCGCGTGCGCTGGTCAATGCCAACCGGTTGCTTGATCTGCACCACAAGACCGGGATCACAGCGATGCGCCAGCAAGCGAAAGAAATTGCCGGACGCTTTTTGCAGAACGGTTTTGACAGGGAAGAATGGCAGCCACTGGATTGGCCCAACTCCTCGATATCGGAAGGCCGGCTGGGCTGGGCGGCTTTGCTGGCGGAACTGGCCGAAGAACAACCGGATTTCGGGGAGGTTTCCCGCAGGCTGATCACTGCAGCACTGTCGGGCGAACTCTTTGCTTCAACGCCAAAAACGCCGTCACTGGTTGCGCTTTCGCTTTTGGCCACAGCCCTTTGCCATTTGCGTTCGCACGGCAGCAAATTGTTGGAAGAGACTGTGGAGCAGTTGCTCGATCTCGCCGGACAGTCGCCTGACGAGCGCACCATGGCAAACTTGGCCTGCTATCTGCAAACGAGGCCGCAATAGTCCCTGCTCAGGACTTGTTTTGGCTCATCCGTTGCTCGGCAGTTTCGCGTACTGCGTTTGCCAGTTCCGGGCTTTGGTGAATCATGCGCCGAAAATCGGGAGCCGAAAGCACCAACAAATCCGTAGGACGCGACGCGTAGACATTTGCCGTGCGCAGGGCATCGTGGTGGATCAATGCAATTTCGCCAAAAAAGTCCCCTTCGGAGAGCTTGATCGACTTGCCGGGAATTTCCACTTCCACCTCGCCGCGGGTGATGAAGTACATGGCATCGGCCTTGTCGCCACGCGAAATGACCAGCGCACCGGTGGCAAATTTCTTGGCACTGAGCAGTCCTACCAGGCGCGCGATCATCGGCACTTCAAGCTTTGAGAAAAGCGGCACCTTGGCAACCATCGCAAACGAAACAACGAAATCGCGGCGCTTGATTTCCTCCTGAAAGCCGTTGGCGATGATGCCAACGGGCAGCGCAAAGAACATGATCCCCAGCGCCATGGTGCAACCCGCAACGATCTTGCCAATCGCCGTGGCTGGCACAACGTCGCCATAGCCGACCGTGGACAAGGTAACCACTGCCCACCACATGGTCGAGGGAATGTCGCCGAACTTGTCCGGCTGCACGTGGCTTTCAGCAAAATACATCACCACCGAAGCCAGTAGCAGCAGGCCGAAAAATATGACTCCAGTGCCCACGAGCGAGCGCCATTCGGAGGCCAGCACGCGGCCGATGGTGGCAATTGCCGGCGCATACCGGGCAAGGCGATAGAACCGGACAATGCGCAGCACCCGTATTGCTGCAAGATCGGCACCCGTTGCCAGTTCGATGAAAAACGGGGCAAGGGCAACTGCATCAACAATCATCAACGGCATCGCGATGGTCTTCATCCGCGACATGAAATCCGACTCGCCCTTGAGGTGCGGATGTTCGGGCGCAACCCATATGCGCGCCAGATATTCCGCCAGAAAGACCGCAACGCATAACCGGTCGAGCGCCGCTATTTGCGGGCCCCAGGCCTCCTGCACCGACTGCACCGTCCCGACTACGGACAAAAAGACGTTCAGCAGGATCAGGATGATGATCGAATAATCAAAGAAAAGCGCGATGTTGCCGCGATGACCGCGCTCGATGATCTCATAGACCTTTCGGCGAAGCGGCATGTCTGGAGGCAAGATGTCGGCCATTGATGCCACTTCCGCCTAACTGCCCACGCGCGCGGTCTGGTGGGCCCAGTCGAAATAGAGTTCGCGCGCACGCGCAGTGATTTTCCCCGGTCCAGGTTCGTGCTTGTCGAAGGCGGTAATCGGCACGACCTTGGAATAGTTGCCGGTAGAAAATATTTCGTCGGCGGCGCGGAAATCGTCCAGCGTCAGCGTCGCTTCCCAAACCTTGATGCCCGTATCGCGCAGCAGCTTGATGACGCGCTGGCGGGTGATGCCGTTGAGAAAGGTACCATTGGGAATCGGGGTGTAAACCTCGCCGCCCTTGACCATGAAAATGTTTGACGTGGCGGTTTCGGCCACATTGCCCAGCGGATCGCAGACAATGGCGTTGCCAAAGCCTTTTTGCTGGGCCTCGCGCAGCATGCGCGCGTTGTTGGGGTAAAGACATGCCGCCTTTGCGTTGGTCAAATTCGTGGCAAGCGAAGGGCGCGTAAAGCTGGTTGTGGTCACGGTGAAACCGGCCCCCACACCCATTGAAGCTTCTTCGATGCACAGAGCAAACCCTGTGGAATCGGGGTCCGCGTCAACCTTCATGGCGCCGCCCTCGCGCGACCAGTACATGGGCCGGATGTAAAGCGCCGAGCTCTTGTCAAACTTGGCGATGCCTTCGCGGGCCAGTTCTGCCATCGGGCCCGTTGCCATGGTTGGCTTCAGGCCCATCACGGTTGCTGAATGGTTGGCCCTGGCGCAATGCGGCTCAAGGTCCGGGGCGACACCATCGAATGCACGCGCACCATCGAAAATCATCGTCCCAAGCCATGTGCCGTGGTCGGCAGAGCCCAGGATCGGCACGTTGCCTGCCTGCCAGCTTCCTTCAAACCAAGTCCATATCTTGCGGTTTGGCAGCATGGCCATTGGGTTATTCCCTCTTTTGTGTTCTCAACAGGTAGATTGTTTCGCCTACGGACTTGATCATATGGCAAGTTGGGTTGCAAGTTGGCGCTCCCTTGGGACACTGCCTTTGAACGGGTTCTTTCAGCAGCCATGACCACCATGCGACTGATCACTGACGATGAAGCGAATGACGCGGTGCTTGCGGTTTTCGCCGATATCCGCAAAACGCGCGGAACCGATTTCATCAACAATTTCTGGCGCGGTCTTGCGAACGATCCTGTTGAACTTGAACGCACATGGACTGAGGTCAAGGCCATCATGGCGCCTGGCGCGGTGGACGCGTTGGCCAAGGAAATGATCTACATTGCTGTTTCTGTCGCCAATTCGTGCAGCTATTGCATTCACAGCCACACGGCATCTGCCCGTGCAAAAGGCATGACACCTGAACAACACGCCGAACTGTTGCGCGTTATCGCCATGGCTGCCAAAACCAACCATCTGGCAAATGCCATGCAACTGCCTGTTGATCCGGTTTTCGACAGATCACAAGACATCTGAGCGCAATTGCGAGAGGGGAAAATCCAAATGGCCAAGACACCAGCTAAAGCTGCACCCGCAAAGACGAGGGTGAAGCCGGCATTGCCCAAGGTAACCCCGTTTGAAATGATTGCCGAGAAGGCGGGCGGCCCGGAGGTGTTCGTTCGGCGCGAGTTGACACTTGCAGCACCGGCCAAGGGCGAAATCCTCATACGTCACACGGCAATCGGCCTCAATTTCATTGACGTCTACCAGCGCAGCGGCCTCTACCCGGCGCCGGGCGGGCTGCCTGCTGTTTTCGGATCAGAGGCCGCTGGAGTTGTCGAAGCAGTTGGGCCCGGCGTCAAATCGCTCAAGGCAGGCATGCGCGTCGCATACACGACCCCCGGTGGCGCCTATGCCACGCACCGCATCATTGCAGCTGACAAGGTTGTGAAAATCGCGCCGGGTGTTTCCGATGTCGAGGCTGCGGCCTCGATGCTCAAGGGGCTTACCGCGCAATACCTCATCCACGACTGTTACAAGGTGAAAAAGGGCGACACCGTGCTCGTCCATGCAGCCGCTGGCGGTGTCGGCTCGATCATTGGGCAATGGTTGAAAGCGAAGGGTGCAACTGCCATCGGCACGGCAGGCGGCTCCAAGAAAGTGGCCCTTGCCAAGCGCGATGGCTACAAGCACGTCATTGACTATCAGAGCGAGGATTTTGTTGCCGAAACACAGCGCATTACCAAGGGCGCCGGGGTGGCAGCGGTTTACGATTCGGTTGGCAAGGACACGTATCCTGGATCGCTGAAGGTGTTGCGCAAATTTGGCACCTTTGTAAGCTTTGGCCAATCCTCCGGCACGGTTACGGATTTCAAACTGGCGGATCTGTCAGCCAATGGTTCGCTGTTTGCAACGCGCCCGACACTGTTTGCCTTCATTGCGGAGCGCAGTGAACTGGAGCGGCGGGCACGCCAGCTTTTCAAGATCATCAAATCTGGAAAGGTGAAAATCCGGATCAACCAAAGTTTCAAACTTGAAGATGTGGCGCGGGCGCACACAACGCTGGAAGCGCGTGGCACCACCGGCCAGACCGTCTTGCTGGTGTAGTCCAATGGCCAAGAAAACCACCGACCACGCATTCACCACAAAGCGCATGACCGGCGCTGCAAGCGACCCGACATATGCCGGCGCGCTGTCGTTCATGCGCCGCAAGTTTACCAAGGATGTCGAAGGCGCTGATGTGATCATCTGGGGAATCCCGTTTGACACCGCCGTTACCAATCGGTCCGGCGCGCGCTTTGGCCCGCAGGCGATCCGGCGTGCCTCGGCCATTTTCGACAATGATCCGCAGTACCCGTTCTCCATCGAACTGTTCGCGCAAATGGCAGTGGTTGATTTCGGCGATTGCGTTTTCGACGTTGGCAGGCCCTGGGAAGTGCCCGAGGCGATCGAACAGCAGGCTGGCGAACTGTTGGACAGCGGCGCGTTTTTGTTGTCGCTGGGAGGCGATCATTACGTCGCCTGGCCGCTGTTGAAGGCACATGCTGAACGGCACGGGCCAATGGCGCTGATCCAGTTTGATGCGCATCAGGACACGTGGGAGGATGATGGCGAACGCATCGACCACGGCAATTTCGTCACCCGCGCGGTGCGCGATGGCATCATCGATCCGGAGCACTCCATCCAGATCGGGATACGCACCATTGCCCCGGAAGATTTCGGCATGGAAATCCTGTATGGCGATGATCTGGAAGAGATGAATGCGCAAGCGATTGCCGATGCCATCAAGGAACGTGTCGGCTCCATGCCGGCCTATCTGACATTCGACATCGACTGCCTCGACCCTGCCTATGCGCCCGGAACCGGCACCCCGGTTGCCGGGGGACCCAGCACTGCCAAAATCCTGTCTGTGTTGCGGCGGCTTGGTTCGCTGGACATTCGCGGCGCAGATGTCGTCGAAGTCGCGCCTGCCTATGACCACGCCGACATCACCGCAATTGCCGGGGCAACCATCGCCATGTATATGCTCGGCTTGAGAGCCGAGAAGATGGCTGAAGACTGAAAAGCATCTTCATGTTCTGATTCCGGTTGAACCCACGCAAGCGCATTTCCAGATTCATGTTTGCAGCGCAACCGTTTGACTTTCAGAGACTATTTCAAGGTGAAGCGATGACCGACCTTCCAAGAATCTTCATTGACGGCGAGCACGGAACCACCGGCTTGCAAATCCGCGAGCGGCTTGCTGCGCGCAGCGATTTGGAGATCATTTCTGTACCGCAGGCCGAGCGGCGCAACGTGAAGGCGCGCGCGCAAATGCTCAACAGCGCTGACATTGCAATCCTTTGCCTGCCCGATGTTGCAAGCCGCGAAGCGGTCGCCATGCTGGCTGAGGCTGGCAACAAACATACACGGGTCATCGACACTTCAACCGCCCATCGCACCAAATCCGACTGGGCTTACGGGTTTGCCGAACTGACACGGGGCCAACGCGCGGCCATTGCCGGGGCGCGGTATGTTTCCAATCCGGGATGCTATGCCACGGGGGCAATCGGCCTGCTGCGGCCACTTGTTGAGGCTGGAATTCTGACCTCCGACAAGGCAGTAACTATCAACGCCGTGAGTGGCTACTCCGGCGGCGGCAAGGCGTTGATTGCACAGATGGAAGATGCTTCTAATCCCGAACACATCACATCCAGCCACTACCTTTATTCGCTGCCATTGGCGCACAAGCATATGCCGGAAATCATGTCGCGTTCAGGACTGTCGCAGCAGCCGATACTCACCCCAAATGTTGGCCGGTTCCCGCAAGGGATGCTGGTGAACATCCCGTTCCATCTGGAATACCTGGAAGGGCGGCCAACCCTTTCCGAGATCCATGCTGCCCTGACCATGCACTATCATGACCAGGAGTTTGTCACGGTTGTTCCGCTTGAGGACAGCACAAAGCTTGTGCGTATCGAAGCCGAAGAAATGGCAGGCAAGGATGCCATGAACATCTACGTGCTCGGCGCTGAAGGCAGCGGCCTTGTCAATCTGGTGGCCTCGCTCGACAATCTGGGCAAGGGCGCGTCTGGCGCTGCGGTACAGAACATGGACATCATGCTCGGACGCTAGCAGTTTCAGCCCCTGATCTCAATTTGCGTGCGCGGCGCATAGGTGCCGTACAATGCCCGCCAATGGGCAACGGAAAATGCCAGCACAATGGCAGCACCGGCCTGGTGCGCCAGCGCCCATGACAGTGGCACTTGCAGCATCAGCGTCACTATGCCGGCTGACGCTTGCGCTGCTACCATTGCAAACAGGATGGCCGAGCGGACCTTGTGAGGAGCGTCGGCATTGGACGCGCGGGTAACAAGCCATTGCACCAACGCGAGGGCAAACAGCGTGTACCCGCCAATGCGATGCACGAACTGCACGGTTTTGGGATTTTCGAAAAAATTGCGCCAGAGCGGTTCAAGGATAAGCAGGCCTTGTGGCACTGCTGCGCCGTCCATGGTTGGCCAGTCATTGAACGCCATGCCCGCGTCCAGCCCGGCAACCAATGCGCCCAGGAATATCTGAAGAAGGATGGCGAGGGTTACCAGCGGTGCAAGCAGCCGCAACCGCAGCGATGAATCGGTGGCGCTATGCGGTGCAAGGCCGCGGGCAATCCACAGCGTCCATGCGAAGATGAAACACGCAAGGGTCAAATGTACTGCCAGCCGGTACTGGCTCACGTCCACTCGCTCGCTCAAGCCCGAGGACACCATCCACCAGCCGATAAAGCCCTGCAGGCCACCCAGAAACAGCAAGCCGGTGAGGCGTGGCTTCAAGCGGTTTTCAAGCCTGCCTGTCGCCCAGAAATAGGCGAGCGGCAGGAAAAACACGATGCCGACAATGCGCCCAAGGAAACGGTGCGCCCACTCCCACCAGTAGATGAACTGGAACTCCAACAGGCTCATGCCCTTGTTGATCTGCTGATACTCGGGAATGAGCTTGTACTTGTCGAACTCCTCGATCCACTGCGCATGGTTGAGCGGGGGAATGATCCCGTGGATCGGCTTCCATTCGGTTATGGATAGCCCTGAGTCCGTGAGGCGCGTGGCACCGCCGACAATGATCATGGCAAAGACCAGCAAGGCGATGATGTAAAGCCACCAGCGCACGAGCGCCCTGTCGGTCTGCTCGCGATTGACGAGTGCCGTGGTGTATAAAATCCCCTGCGCTGCCTGCATTTTTGCCGTGCCTTTTTTGCAAATGCTAGTCTTCAAGCCCTACTGGTATCGATGTTGCGCATGGATGGCTGGCTTGCAAGGGCAAACGGCGCGTGACACACGGTCGCAAATGCCTCGCTTGCCAGTACAGGGCTTACGACCTACTTGGGTTCGAAACAGGAAAATAACCATGTCACAATCGGCCAAGAAGCTGATCGGAACCGTCTTGCTGGTACTGTTGGTAATTGTTTACGCGCTGGTGGCCACAGCCATTGCCGTGGCTCGCCTTGCTGATTCACCCGGCTGGGTGCATGCGGTGTATTTCTTCCTGACAGGGATATTATGGGTCGTTCCGGCGATGGGCATCATCAGCTGGATGATCCGCCCCTCCGCGGGCAAACCGCAGGTCTGAGCAACCTGGCGCTATGCGAGATTGGTTTTTGCGCCTCGGTTTGCCATCCAGGTGGTTAAGCCGGACAACAGCGTGTCCATGTGGCGCAACTCCTGGAAATTGCCGTTGACGGATATGCGCGGCAGCGCGTGCAGGTGCGCAGAGTGTTCGACATACAAAACGCCATGCCTTGTCGTCACGGCACTGGCAAAGCCACATTCCTGGGCAATGGCAAAGTCACGCGGTCCTGCTGCCGCCCGGTAGCCGTATGGATAGGCAAAATGACGGGGCTTCCTGCCTGTCTCCATTTCGATGATGCTCGCGCTTTGCGCCATTTCATAACGCGCAGCTTCCGGTGTCAGACGCGCCACTGCATAATGGTGTATGGTGTGGGCACCAATCGTGCACAGCGGATCAGCGGCAAGGCTGACGATTCCATCCCAGCGCATCATCTGGGCGGCAAGATGGGCCTTGCTATCAAATCCGGCTTGCCAAGCCAGTTCGGCGACCATGCGGCGCTGCTCTTCCTCAGAAACTTCATTGGTGAAGAAGGCAACCAGTTCGCCAAACGCCTTTCGCTTTAACGCCATGGTGGACAGATCAAAATTGATGCCGCGTTTTGGCGAATGCATCACGATGTGCTGGCGTGAAGCGATGACCGCTTCCAGATCTTCCCACCAAAGGCTCGCTTGTCCATCGATTAGTCCTGGCGCCACAAAGATCGTGAATGGCGCTGCATGCTTGCGGAAAACCGGCACGGCGTTCACCAGATTGTCCTTGTAGCCATCGTCCAGCGTGATGGCCACGAACGGCGCTTCACCTGGCTGTTGCGGCGTTTGCAAACGGGAAACCGCTTCATCGAGGCTGACGATCTGGGTGCCTTTGCTGATCAATCTTTGCAAAAGGCTGTCGAGAAACGCTGGATCGACCGCCAGATGCGCATTCGGCGCAAAAGTTTGCGCGGCTCTTGTCTGCACGTGGTGCAGCATCAGGATCGCGCCGCGACCAGCCAGCCAGCGACTTGCCAGTGCCTGCGCGCCGGAAAAATACAGCGCTTCCAAAACTCCCCTGAGGGCCAATCCGCCAGCCATGAGCCAATCCTGTCCAGTTGGCGGCAAGTTACTCACGGAATGTTTAGATTGAGTTGCTAGGAGAGCCTTTGGAGGTTGTTGATGGAAATTTCCAGTTTCGCGAAACTGCCGGTTGCCAAGGCAGTATCAGAACTGCCAGCAGTGCCTTTGGCGCGAGCGGACAATCTTGCCCAGTTGATGCATATCGAAGTTCACAAGGGCATCAGCGAGATCGTCGACTTCTGGAAAACGCTCGAAGCGGAAAAAACTGCCACCATCTATCAACGTCATGAATGGGCGCAAATTGCGCTGACCACGCTGGAACGGGAAAAAGGCGCGGAGCCCTTCATCGTAACCGGGACAATTGCAGGTCGGCCAGCCATGTTGTTGCCACTGGTCAAGGTTGGCAGCCTTTACCCGCGGGTTCGCTGGATCGGCGGAAGCCACATGAATTTCAACATGGGGCTTTACTCCCGCGAGTTTCTGGCCCTCGCCAGCCGCGCATCCATGCTCGAAATCATTCGCAAGATTGCCCTGCATGCGCCGCAGGCAATAACATTTCGCTTGTGCTGCCAGCCTCAGGAATGGAATGGCGCAACCAATCCGATGGCTTCACTTGCGCATCAGCAATCCACCAATCCAACCTTCTTCATGAACCTGAACGGTGGATTTGAAGCGCTGCTGGCGCGCGGAAACGCAAAGCGCAAGCGCAAGAAATTCCGCCAACAGTGCAAGGAAGCACAGGCCGCAGGCGGGCACAGGCTCGTCATTGCGAAAGACGCTTTCACCGTCACGCGCCTGCTGGATGTGTTCATCGAGCAAAAGACCAGGCGGCTCGCCGAGAATGGAATTCACAACGTCTTTACAGAGCGTGGCGCGCGCGAAATGCTGTCATCGCTCGCCCTGAGTTCGCTCAACACGCAACAGCCATTGTTGCGCCTCCACGGCCTCGAGATCGGCGGGAAAATCCGCGCTGTCTTCGGCGGTGGCATCCACGCCACGCATTTTTCCGGCTATTTCAGCTCGATAGCCGACGATGAAATGACCCAGATGAGCCCTGGCGAAATGTTGTTGTATTTGCTGACGGAACATTGCTGCAGCGAAGGCATCGAAAGCATGGATCTTGGCAGCGGCGATGAACGCTACAAGCGGTCGTGGTGCGAGCAGAGGCAGGAACTTTTTGACGTCATCCTACCGGTAAGGGCGATCGGCATCCCGTTCGCATATGCCGAGCGAGCTGCCTATCATCTGCGTCGCAAAATCCGCGAAAACTCCCGGCTGTGGGGATGGTTCAACGCTGTGAGACGTTCCAGCGCAACGCTCTTGCGGCGTTGAGCCGAGGCGGCATTTTTCTCACGCAGCTACAATCTTTCGTGCGGATATCCGTGTATCGAGCCGCACGCTGATTGCTTCTTCAAAGCCGCTGTCGCGCAACAGCGCCTCGGTCTGCGCAAGATCGGTCCGATCGGCTCCTTCTGCGCTCACAAGCACGATTGTTTCTTCATCGGCTATGTTTTCAAGGCCTTCCGGGCCGCTATAGCCACAATCGAGGATCACGAAGTCATAGCCTGCGGTCAGTGAACCCACCATTGCGCGCAGGCGCGCAAGCAGGTCACCGCTGGCATCACCGCCAAGACCGGCGGGAATGATGTGGGCTTGCGACAGGCGGTCTTCATAGACAATGTCCGAAAGGGCCGCACTGCCGGCAAGCAGTTCGCCAAGGCCTTCGACTTCGACATCGCCAAGCATCTGCAGCGAAGTCACTGAACTGCCGGTGAGGTCGACAACCACGACCTTGAAACGATCGTCAGACAGCCGACGCGCCAATTCCCAGGCAATGATCGATCCTTCGTCTCCTGATGGAGACACTACGGCAACGCGGGCCTGGCCAAGTCCTGCAAGTGCTGCAACGGTTTCGGCGAGCGGAAACACTTCCGGATCATTGGCTGCCATTGCAGCCACCTTCTGGCGACTTTCCAATTCAAGCGGGTGCTCATCAGGGAAAAGATTGGGCGATTCCATTTGCGGAAGCTGGACACGCTTTGGCGCGGTTGCAGGTGTGGATGCAGGCAGTTGTGCATTTGCAATTTCGGGAACCGGCAATTCAACACGGTCCGGCACCATTGGCTGCGGCGCATTCACCTGCTTGAGGGCTTTGCCAGACAAAAGCGCAAGGGCAAGTATGCCTACGATCGTCATGATCATGGCCACAACTGCACCGGCAAGGGTGAATGGCAGCACCTTGGGAAAAAAGCTTTCCGATGGCATCACAGCACGCGAGATGATGCGGGCATCAATCGGCAGATAGTCGCGGTTCTGGCGGCTGGCTGCTTCACGGAACTGGGTGAGATAGGATTCAAGCAATTCGCGTTGAGCGTTCGCTTCCCGCTCCAAGGCCCGCAGCTCAACTTCGGCCTCGCCAACGCGCCCGGCCTCCGCCTTGAGCCGGTTCACCTCCTGGATCAGCACGGTCTCCTGCTGACGTTGCAGGTCCACATTGTTTTCAAGGCTGGTAAGAATGTTGCCAGCGGCTGTGCGTATCTGCGAAGTGAAATCGTTCGCCTGTGATGTCAGCGCCTTCAGCCGTGGATGGTTCGGCAGAAGCGAGGTGGAAAGTTCTGAGATCTGTGCCTGCAGCGATGCTTCGCGTTCACGAAGACGCTGGATAAGCGCCGAAGCAATCACTTCGGGAATGACATCAAGCGAACCACCCTGCTCCAGTGCAGTCCGAATGGCCGATATCTTGGCCTCGGCAGCGCCGCGGTCTGCTTTCACACGTGACAGTTCGGACGAGACCTCGGACAATTGCTGGGTCGAAAGCAGCGCATTGTTGTTGCCGACCAAGATGTCGGAACGCGCTCGAAATTCGGCAACCTTGGCTTCGGCCTCCCGCACCTTGGTGCGCAGTTCCTCGATCTCGGGTCCGAGCCAATCCGTGGCCTCTTCTGTTGATGACAGCTGCGAAGCCTTGGTAATCGCCAGAAATTCATCTGCCACGGCATTGGGCACGTCTTGCGCCAGCTTGGGATCATGCGCCCAGAATTCGATGGCGATCACGCGTGATTTTTCGACCGCGTAAACTTGCAAGCGCTCGCGGAATTCCTTGAGGACACGCTCATCGGCGGAAACGTCGATGCCCGCGCTGTCACCCAATCCGGCAAGCGCCATAAGGTCACTCAGAATGGAAGGCTGCGAGGAATTGAATTCCTTGTGGTCGGCAAGCTTCAACGTGGCAATGACTTTCAATGCCAGATCATCGGAACTGAAGACTTCGACCTGGCTGCCTACTGCCTGCTCGTCAAACTGGTTGCCTGACAGGGTGTAATCGCCGTCGCTGCGCCGGGTAAAAACGGATTCGCGCTTTTCGATGATGATGCGTGCGCTTGAGCGATAGCTGGGCTCCATGGTCGACAAAACCATGAAAAGACCAACACCAACAATTGCCGGAACCGCCAGTATCAGCCACCATTTCTTGCGCAACTCGGCAAAAAGACCCGCAATGTCAATGTCGACATCCTTGGCAAGATCATTGGCACCGGTCATGGCTTGAACTCCTGATACTGGAACGCGATACGCGCTTGGGCATGGCAAACGGAGAATGAAGAAACATGGTAACCATGTCGTTAACGCTGCAGATCGGCTTTCTTGAACAATGACAAATATCATCACTCGTTAATTCAATGTTCACTTGTGTTTAAATTCGGTTAATCAGACTTTTTTTCAAATTTTACCGGCGGTTAACCATAAGCAGCATTTAATCCGTGAAGGCAGCAGGGCTGTCCAATTCCAATTTCAGCGGCATTTTGTGATGCCGGTACATACGGGTATGTCATGTTGCGTGGAAAAAGCTTCCCTTGGCGAAAAATCATCATGGCTGGTGCCGTTTGCGCCACGCTTGCGGGTTGTTCCACTTATCGCCCTGTCGATCAGGCGTTTCATGCTGCCCTGAACCAGCCTTACACATTTGATGCCGGCGACCGGTTGCGGGTGACGGTTTTCGGGGAAACCGACCTCACCAACACCTATTCGGTGGACAAATCGGGACACGTTGCGTTTCCGCTTATCGGCGCGATCGCCGCACGCGGGCGCACTCCGCAAGAACTCGAAGGAGCCATTGCCGCCAAGCTGCGCGCAGGCTTCCTGAAGAACCCTGACGTTTCAGTTGAAGTGGATCGCTACCGCCCGTTCTTCATCATGGGCGAAGTTGGCCAGGCCGGGCAATATGCCTATGTGCCCGGAATGACCGTCCAGAATGCCATCGCCATTGCAGGCGGATTTTCACCCCGCGCATTGCAGGAAAATGCCGACATAACCAGGCAGGTCAATGGCCAGGTGATGAACGGGCGGGTACCGCTTTCCGACCCGATCCTTTCTGGTGACACCATCTACATCCGCGAGCGGTTGTTCTGAAGCATGGCAAAAACCGGCTCTCTGCGCATAGTGCATTGTTTCCGTTCGCCTGTCGGCGGCATATTCAGGCATGTGCGCGATCTGGTCATGGCGCAAAGTGCGGCAGGCCACCAGGTCGGCATCCTGTGTGATTCATCTACCGGCGGCGCGCATGAGGATGGACTTTTCGAAGCCATCCGGCCCCATCTTTCACTGGGTCTGATCCGCATTCCGATGCAGCGATCGATCACGCCCGGAGATCTTGTCACCCTGTACAAGACATTCAAGGAAATCTGGAAATTGCAACCGGATGTGCTGCATTCACATGGCGCCAAGGGCGGCGCCTATGCACGCATCATCGGTTCAGCGTTACGGGTATCAGGTTCAAGCGTTGCCGGTCTTTATTGCCCCCATGGGGGTTCGATCCACTACGATGCAGGAAGCGCCAAGGGCAAGCTGTTCTTCACGCTGGAGCGGTTTTTGGAAAGAATGACCGACCGGCTGGTGTTTGTCAGTCGATATGAGGCGGATGGTTACCGGGCGAAAGTGGGCGAGCCGCGTTGCCCGTGGAGCCTCGTCTACAACGGCCTGTCACCGGAAGAATTCCAGCCGGTGGAAGAGGCAAGAGACGCTGCCGATTTTCTTTACATCGGCATGATGCGCGACCTTAAAGGTCCGGACGTATTTCTCGACGCGTTGGCCATTATTGCCCGAAGCGGGCGAAGCTTCCGCGCGCATTTCGTCGGCGATGGCCCGGACAAAGCAGACTATCACTCGCAGATCGAGCGCCTTCGCCTGACAAGTTCCGTCACGGTTCACGATGCAATGCCGGCGCGCAAGGCCTTTGCCATGGCAAAGGTGGTTGTTGTGCCGTCGCGTGCCGAGTCGATGCCCTACATCGTACTTGAAGCCATCGCCGCCAGGCGCCCACTTGTTGCGACGTCGGTTGGCGGAATTCCCGAGATATTCGAGGGAGCCACATCGACGCTGGTCGAGCCGGGAAATTCAATCGCCCTTGCGAGCGCGATGTTGGCAAGCCTCGACAATCCCGACAGGGTTGCAGCGGGCCTTGCAGAGGCTGAAAAACTCAAGCAGCGCTTTTCGGTTGCGGCGATGGCGCAAAGCGTTGAACAGGCTTACCGGGCCAGTCTTTAACCCGCTGGTAACCATTGCTTTCGAGGAATGCCCCTGCCTCGATGTTTGCACGTTAAAATTCCTTCAAATGCAGCGTTTGTTAGACATTTTCAGATAGCCATCCGCTTGCCAAATTGCGCAAGGAATCCGGAACATGTCAGCCGCCAATACCCGCAACGCCAACAAGGACAAGGCGATATTCACGCCGAAAGCGGTTCGATCTGTGGAA
Source organism: Salaquimonas sp. (assembly GCA_041739465.1). GTDB lineage: Bacteria > Pseudomonadota > Alphaproteobacteria > Rhizobiales > Rhizobiaceae > BOKV01. The sequence goes on along the minus strand of JBGSNX010000059.1, from coordinate 47,158 downwards.
GCAGAACCAGAACCGGGCGAAGCCCGCAAGGTCGAGCTCAACGAACTTGCCATGCAGGTGGCGCAGCTTTTCTCGGCTGATTCTGTTTCGCCAAACCTCATCACCGGCTTTGTGCGCATCGGTGAATTTCTCGGCTTGCTGGCAATTGCCCTGGGTGTTTTCTTCTACTACCTCGACGGTCGCGACGCGCTGATGGCGCAACATCTTGGCGCTGCCCTTTTTGGTTCCATCCTTTCGGTCAGCTTCATTCAGGCAATTGACGGTTATCAGGCGTCCTCCCTGCGCAATTTCATTACGCAGTTTTCAAAGGCGGTTTCGGGCTTCACGGTTGCCTTGCTGGCGCTGGTGGTCATCGGCTTCGTGTCAAAGACTTCGGCAGAATTTTCGCGCCTGTGGTTCGGCTCGTGGTTCATCGGCGGCGCGATTTTTCTTGCCTTCTACCGGGGCGCCATCTCGCTCTACATCAAGCGGATCATGTCTGACGGGCGGCTTGAGCGCCGGGCGGTCATTGTGGGCGGCGGCGAACCTGCCGCAGAACTCATCCGCTCGCTTGAAGCCCAGCACGACACCGACATCCGCATTTGCGGCATCTTTGATGATCGCGACGATACAAGGTCACCGCCGGTGGTTGCCGGTTATCCAAAGCTTGGCACCATTCCAGAACTTGTAGAATTCGGCCGGATGGCCCGCATCAACATGCTGATCGTTTCGCTGCCGCTTTCTGCGGAAAAGCGGGTCTTGCAGTTGCTGAAGAAACTTTGGGTTTTGCCGGTCGACATTCGCCTGTCGGCGCATACCAACAAGTTGCGCTTCCGCCCGCGTTCTTATTCGTACGAAGGATCGTTGCCATTCCTCGACGTGTTCGAAAAGCCGATTGCGGACTGGGATGCCATTTCAAAGCGTGCGTTCGACATCTTCTTTTCGCTGGTTGCCATCATCATGCTGGCACCGGTCATGTTGGGCACGATGATTGCCATTCGCTGGGAGAGCAAAGGTCCGGTCCTGTTTCGGCAGCGCCGCTATGGCTTCAACAATGAAGTTATCGAAGTGCTCAAGTTCCGTTCGATGTACCACGAAATGTCGGACCCGGACGCCAAGCGTGCAGTTACCAAGGGCGACCCACGCGTAACGCGCGTCGGCAGGATCATCCGCAAGACCTCCATTGATGAATTGCCACAGCTTTTCAATGTGTTGCGCGGTGACTTGTCGCTGGTTGGGCCGCGCCCGCATGCCGTCAACGCCCACACGGAAAACAAGCTCTGGGATGAGGTGGTGGACGGATATTTTGCCCGCCACAAGGTCAAGCCGGGGGTTACCGGCTGGGCCCAGGTCAATGGCTGGCGCGGTGAAGTCGACAATCCGGAGAAAATCCGCCAGCGCGTCAACCATGATCTTTACTACATCGAGAACTGGTCGCTGATGCTGGATTTCTACATTCTCGTCATCACCCCGTTCAAGCTCCTCAACACGGACAACGCGTATTGACAGCTACAGCCGCCACCCTTGGCGGTCAGGCAAGCCCTGCCCGCAGCTTTGGATCGGCAGAGTTGCGGCTGATCGCCAACAGTGTAATTGCGTTTGCAGTGTTCCTGGGCGGCTTTGTCATTTTCGAGCCGGCACCCTATGAGCTTTTTCTGGCGCTGCTGCTTTTCATCTGGATCGTGTTCGGCATGCGCATCCCGCGCACGATCATGCCGCTGCTTGTGCTTTTCGTGGTCTACAATGCCGGCGGCATCATTTCCTCGTTCCAGATCGAGGACTACATGCGCGGGATCATCTACATCGCGGTTTCGTTCTTTCTGGCGCTAACTTCGGTTTTCTTTGCGATCATCATTCTGGAAGACATGGGCCGGTTGCGGCTGATTTTCCGGGCATATGTGGTCTCGGCAGTGATCACCACGCTGCTTGGCATCATCGGCTATTTCGGTGTTCCGGGATTTGACATCTTCACGCGGTATTCGCGGGCCATGGGCGCTTTTCAGGACCCCAACGTGTTTGGGCCGTTTCTCGTCGCGCCAATCTTGTATCTGATGTACGGGGTGATGAACCGTTCAGCGACACTGCTGCCCCTGCGTGGTGGCATGTTGCTGGTGTTGCTGCTTGGTGTGTTGCTGTCATTCTCGCGGGCTGCTTGGGGGCTGACAATCGTCAGCGCTTTCATTTTCTACATTCTGCTGATCATCAATGAGCAGAAGGCAAAACTGCGCCTGAAGTACATCGCCCTGGGTGTCGCCGGGGTGCTGGCGGTTGTCTTGCTGCTTGCGGTGGCAATCCAGTTCGAGGCGGTCGCCAATTTGCTGTCCGAACGTGTCAAGGTCGTCCAGGAATATGACGGCGGACGTGGCGGGCGGTTTGACCGGCACTGGCTCGGATTCCTGCTTGCCACGGAAAAGCCGCTTGGCATTGCCCCACTGGAATTTGGCTACATTTTCCGTGAAGACACCCACAACATCTATCTCAAGGGCCTGATGGACTACGGCTGGCTCGGCTTTTGTGCGTGGATGGCAATGGTCACATGGACGCTGACTGCCGGTTTCAAACTGTTGTTCAGGCCCCGGCCATGGCAGGCCTACCTGCAGATCGCCTATGTGGTGTTCTTCTGCCACCAATTGGTTGGCATCGTCATTGACACCGACCATTGGCGACACCATTATCTGGTGATCGGCATCATCTGGGGCTGCATTGCCCTGGAAACCCGTTGGCAACGGCAAAGGCAGCCAGGGGTTCTGACCCGGCTGCAATCCCTGCCAACAAAGTGAAATTGGTCGGAGCGAGAGGATTCGAACCTCCGACCCTCTGGACCCCATCCAGATGCGCTACCAGGCTGCGCTACGCTCCGAAACCGGGTGGACCCTACAAGGGCGATCCCGGCATTTCAACTGCTAAGATGGTTCGAACAAAGGCAGCTGTGGCTATCCCAGATCAACTTCCGCGGACCTGATCCAGCAACCGCTTGCATTCCAGCAGTTCGTACAATGTTGCCTGAAGGCTGCGGCGATCCGATGACGAAAGGCTGCGGCCGGACATTTCCTCGATGACAGGCTCGGCTTCACGCCCGCGCAACCGGTCAAAAATACCGCGCGGGCGGGCGGGCGCGGTGATTTCGCTGACCGTCATGGCCCGGCGGGCAAGCGGAGATGGCAGGATGTCGTCATCGAGGTCCGGCTCAACCTCGATGATTTCTTCAGCTTCGAGTGAAGCATCATCATCAAGAAGTGCCTGCGTGACAGTGCCAGCCGCTTCGGGCTCGATCTCGCCCCTGCCGATGCTGACTACAAAGCGCAGGCCCTGCTCCTTGAGAATGCGCTGGAGACCACGGATCGTGTAGCCTTCATCGTACAGCAGATGTTTGATGCCACGCAGCAGGTCTACATCGTCGGGGCGGTAATAGCGGCGCCCGCCGCCGCGTTTCAGCGGCTTTATTTCGCGGAACCGGGTTTCCCAAAACCGCAATACGTGTTGCGGCAGGTCGAGATCCTCGGCCACTTCCGAAATGGTACGAAACGCATCGGGACTTTTGTTCATGGACCTGTTCTCGCGGAATCAATCACCTGAGAGTAACACGGAACAACGAACGCAAAAATGTGCACAATGAAGCGTGTGAAGCACTCAGCCTTTGTGAGGCTTTGAATGCCCTTTGAGCACTGCATCCTTGAGAACATGGGAAGGTTTGAACACCATCACCCTGCGCGGAGTGATTGGCACCTCCTCGCCTGTTTTTGGATTTCGGCCAACGCGCTCGTTCTTGTGGCGCACGATGAACGAACCGAAAGAAGAAAGTTTGACAGAATCGCCAGCCACAACGCGGTCTGCGATCATGTCAAGCACGAGTTCCACCAATTCAGCGGATTCCGTCCGTGACAAGCCCACCTTCTGGTAGACCGTTTCAGACAAGTCCATCCGAGTGATTGTCTTACCCCCCATTGTATCCATCCGTCATGGTTCAACTGTTCGCCCGCAGTCGACAAACAACGCTTCTCAATTGACCGCTTGTTGCGGCTCGGACCCCTTGCGGGGTTTTGCTGTCTCTTGCCATTTCCCCATTCAATGGCAGAGAAGCATTTTTTACATTTTTCCGCGCACCGCACCTGCAAAAAGCAAAGGTTGCATTGCACCATCGTACGTATCATCTGAACGATAGATAGTTTCCGCAAATAACTCAAGCAGTTCAACCGAATCAGCTGCATTTTCGCCGCAATTGGGCTACCAGCGCAACAGTACCGAACCCCAGGTAAAGCCACCGCCCATGGCCTCCAGCAACACGATGTCGCCGCGCTTGACGCGTCCGTCGTGCACCGCCTCGCAAAGTGCGAGCGGAATTGACGCTGCCGAGGTGTTGCCATGCCGATCCACGGTGATCACCACTTTCTCCGGCGCGATGCCAAGCTTCTTGGCTGAAGCATCGATGATGCGGCGATTGGCCTGGTGCGGAACAAACCAGTCGATGTCTTTTGACCCAAGCCCGGTGGCGGCATAGGCTGCTTCGATCACGTCGGTAATCATCCCAACGGCATGGCGAAAAACCTCGCGGCCTTCCATGCGCAAGAGGCCCACGGTACCGGTGGTTGAGGGACCGCCGTCAACATACAGCTTGTCGCGATGCGAGCCGTCCGAACGCAGTGCCGAGGCCAGGATGCCGCGGTCGGCAATGGTGCCCTCCCCTTCTGCCGCCTCAAGTATGACGGCACCTGCACCATCGCCAAACAGCACACAGGTAGAGCGATCATTCCAGTCAAGGATGCGCGAAAATGTTTCAGCGCCAATCACCAAGGCCCGTTTCACCGTGCCGGTACGGATGTACTGGTCTGCCGTGGTCAGTGCGAACACAAAGCCTGAGCAGACAGCCTGCGTGTCAAAGGCAAAACCGTGGCTCATGCCCAGGCGATGCTGGATTTCAACGGCTGTGGCAGGAAACGTGTTGTTGGGCGTTGATGTTGCCAAAATGATGAGATCAATGTCTTCGACGGTCAGGCCGGCATGGGCTAGGGCCGCGCGTGCGGCACCCTCGCCCAGATCGGCTGTTGTTTCGCCGGCAGCTGCAATGCGCCGTTCCCTGATCCCGGTGCGCTGGACGATCCATTCATCGCTGGTTTCCACGACGCCCGCGAAATCGGCGTTTTTCATGATGCGTTCCGGCAGACATGATCCGCAACCGGTTATGACTGATCGTATCACTTTGTTTTTTCCTGAAGCAGTTCACGCGTTTCGGAACGGGAAGGTCTGACGCCGCCAAAGAAAGACAAGTCGCTCTTGATCCGCTCTATTATCCCGTTTGCAGCCATGTCATGGCCCATTTCAATTGCCGCCGCAAATCCTTCGGCATCGGCGCCCCCGTGGCTTTTGACCACAAGGCCGTTGAGACCCAGAAACACCGCGCCATTGACCTTGCGAGGGTCCATTTTTTCGCGAAGGTGGTCAAAGGCTGACTTTGCCAGCAGGTATCCCAACCGTGCAAAAAGTGTGCGCCCCATGGCTGCGCGCAAATATTCGGCGATCTGCCGGGCAGTTCCTTCGGCGGTTTTCAGCGCGATGTTGCCGGAAAATCCTTCCGTCACGACGACATCAACGGTGCCGCGCCCAAGATCGTCGCCTTCAACGAAGCCATGGTAAGAAAGATACTGCAGCGCCGCGTCCCGCAGGATCTGTCCCGCTTCCTTGACCTGTTCCTGGCCTTTCACTTCTTCAACGCCAATGTTGAGCAGCCCTACCGTCGGCCGGTCCAGATCATAAAGGGCTCTGGCCATCGCAGCGCCCATGACCGCATAGTCAACCAATTGGCTGGCATCGGCTCCCACATTGGCACCCACATCAAGAACGACGCTCTCGCCTTTGAGGGTCGGCCACAGCGCCGCCATGGCTGGCCGTTCAATGCCTTCGATGGTGCGCAAGCAAAACCTTGCCATGGCCATCAATGCACCGGTGTTGCCGGCCGAAACGCAAAAGGCAGCTTCCCCATGCTTCACCGCTTCTATGGCCAGCCACATGCCTGACTTGCCCCGGCCATGGCGAAGCGCTTGGCTTGGCTTTTCATCCATGGCAATTGACACTTCGCAATGGCGCACTTTTGACGCGGCCTGCAGCGCGGGATGTTTGGCAAGTATCGGCTCGATTGCCGCCGCATCTCCGAAAAGCAGGAATTTCAGGTCGGGTTTGCGCTCAAGCGCAATGGATGCTCCGGCAAGCAGGATCGCGGGTCCGTGGTCCCCACCCATCGCATCCAGCGAAACTGTCAAACCAGCCGTCATCCAAAAATCGCTTTCCACTGAAACTGGCGAGCCTCTGCGGGGAATCCATCGCAGTGTAGCCGCGTGGCAGTATCCCATCGAGGGCAGCGGAACAATAGCAGCCCTCTTGTCAAAAGGATGTTGGCTGTGCGCGCTGCATTCAAATTCTTTAATTCTGCAGTTTTTTGGGGTTCTGGAGAACCAAAAACGGTGATTTCTTGTTCTCTTCGGTCATTTCTGCCGGTTGACCAGCCTCATCTGAAACTGCTGCTTGCGGGGATCTGGGGAACGGGTCAATGGCCAGCAAAAGCATCTCAAGAACAATTGGCCAGGCATCGATGCTGTCACCAACGAATGTGTCTGGCGGGTCTTCACCTTCCGGATCAAGGACCAATTCGCGATCGGCTCGGCCCACCGGGCTTGAGAGCTTCGAGTTTTCAGGGATGAATGTCAGCTTCACCGGCTCACGAATGTCCTGAAAAACCGGCTCGAGCGAAATCACGCAGGGTTGTTCGATCTTGGCCCGTATCTGCCCGGTAACTTCAACACCGTCGCGGCGCCAGCGGCGAAACACCAGATCGGCTTCCAGCTGGCTCACCTCGGTGACACCGGCAGCATGCGCCAGGGCCAAACGGGCTTGTTCATCGGCTCGCAATGCAAGGACAAAACCCGAATTTGGCAAGATGGCAACATTGACCGGGTAAACCGGCATGGCTGGTTTTTTGTTCATTGCCCATTCCCAACGTCTTTGGAGAGCGGCGGCCATTTCAGCTCGCCCCGAAAGATCGCATCCAGCGGGGTATTTGCCAGCGAACCTGCTGCGTTCCTTGTGTAACGGGCCAAAATGGCCGCTGAATCTGGACCTAGTGAAAACCGTGCCGCCAGCTTTTGCGCCAAGGCAACATCTGAAGCGTCGTCTATCAGGGGCGCCAATTCATCCACTTGCGCGTAAAATCCGCGCACCAGAGCCTGTTTGCGCTTGGGAACAGACGTGTCGCCGATGCCAAGCACCCGCAAGGCGTCGTCCAAATCGCTTGTGAAAATGTCGAATACTGCCTGCGAAAGTGGCAAGGCTGCGGCATCGGCTTCGTTGGAAAGTCGCCGCGAAAAGAGCATCATGTGCAATGCGAGGATGTCAAAGCGGCCCGTCACGGTATCGGCAATGCCGATTTCGGTTATGAACGCAGGCAATCGTGACTGCGCAAGAATCGCGACGTAGAGCTTTTCTGCCGCCGTTTGCTGTTTCGAACTGGAAAAAAACCTGAAAATCATCTTCGGTCGCAATCATGCCGCGTTTGCGGACTTTGTCTAGCCAGTGGTGTGCGGTTGAAGTTTGTCGCCCGGTGATATACCGAGCGTTGCGGCAATGACAGGGAAATGCATTTTGAGCAAGTCAGCATCAGAGCAGAACATGGTGACGAACACAGGCGAAGGCAAGCGCGGCACCGGGACCGTTTCACGTTCGGCAGGCGTCCTTTTGCCGGTAATGCTCGCTGTGGTTCTTGGCGCGGCCGGCTGCAATGCCACGCAGGTACTGACCCACGGTTCGGTGATTTCCCAGGACCAGATAGACCTCATTCCAATCGGATCGAGCCGCGACCAGGTTCTGCTGGCGATGGGATCGCCATCGACCACAGGCTCTTTTGACAATGAAGTTTTTTACTACATGGCGCAAAAGAAGCAGAAAACCTTCGCGTACCAAAAAGCCAAGGTTGTGGATCAGCGCGTCGTCGCGGTCTATTTTGACGCCGAAAACGTCGTGGCACGTGTCGCAGACTACGGCTTGAAAGATGGCAAGGTATTCGATTTTGTCAGCCGGACCACGCCGACTGGCGGGCGGGATCTGACATTCCTCGGACAGATTTTTGCCGGCCCGGCATCGGGAAGCAAGACGCCTCCTATCGCTCCGCTGGGCGGCGGTGGCGTGGGTGGTACCAAGCTCCCGGGCAGCTGATATTCCGGCTGCATGTCTTCATCAGAATTGCCCAAAAAGAAAAACCCCGCGGATCGCTCCGCGGGGTTTTTTAGTTTGCTTCAGGCAAGGCCGGTTCAGGACTGGTGTGCAAGGATCGCCAGCAGCAACAAGGCCACGATGTTGGTGATCTTGATTGCAGGGTTGACGGCAGGACCTGCCGTATCCTTGTACGGATCGCCAACCGTGTCGCCGGTAACAGAGGCCTTGTGGGCATCAGAACCCTTGAGGTGTTTGACGCCGTCCTTGTCGACAAAGCCGTCTTCGAACGACTTCTTGGCATTGTCCCAAGCTCCGCCACCCGAGGTCATCGAGATTGCCACGAACAAGCCGTTGACAATGACACCCAACAGGGAAGCGCCGAGTGCTGCAAAGGCCGAAGCCTTCGAACCGGAGATCAGCAGCACGCCGAAGTAAACGATCAGCGGAGCAAGTACCGGCAACAGCGATGGAATGACCATTTCGCGGATGGCAGCCTTGGTGAGAATATCCACCGCGCGGGCATAATCCGGCTTGCTGGTGCCTGCCATGATGCCCGGATTTTCACGGAACTGACGGCGGACTTCTTCAACGATCGCGCCAGCTGCCCGGCCCACTGCTGTCATGGCAATACCGCCAAACAGGTAGGGAATGAGGCCGCCGAAAATCAGTCCAGCAACAACATAGGGGTTGGAAAGGTCAAAGGAGATTGCCCCTACGTCTGCGAAGTAGGGGTATTGCGCGCCATTCTTGGTGAAGTAGGCCAAGTCGTTGGTGTAGGCGGCAAACAGTACCAGGGCTCCAAGGCCGGCCGACCCGATTGCATAGCCTTTGGTCACTGCCTTGGTGGTGTTTCCAACCGCGTCAAGCGCGTCTGTGGAGTGGCGCACTTCCTTTGGCAGGCCCGCCATTTCCGCGATGCCGCCGGCATTGTCCGTGACAGGACCGAAGGCGTCGAGCGCAACGATCATGCCGGCAAGGCCAAGCATGGTTGTGACTGCAATGCCGGTGCCAAACAGGCCTGCGAGCTGATAGGTTGCGATGATGCCAGCAACAATGACCAGCGCAGGCAGGGCTGTCGATTCAAGCGATACCGCAAGGCCCTGGATGACGTTGGTGCCATGACCGGTCACCGATGCCTGGGCAATCGAATTGACCGGGCGCTTGTCGGTGCCGGTGTAGTACTCGGTGATGACCACGATCAACGCGGTAACGACAAGTCCAACAAGACCGCACAGGAAAAGGTTCCAGCCGGTGATCGCAATGCCGTCAGCTTCACCGATCTGGCCCCAACCGATGGTCCATTGTGTTGCCGCTGCCAAACCCGCCACCGACAGTACGCCGGTCACGATCAGGCCCTTGTAAAGCGCGCCCATGATGTTGTTGGAAGCACCGAGCTTGACGAAGAATGTGCCGACAACCGAGGTGAGGATGCAGGCTCCGCAAATTGCCAGCGGATAAACCATGACCGATTCGAGAACCGGTGTTCCGGTGAAGAAGATCGCCGCCAGAACCATGGTTGCAACAACGGTAACTGCGTAGGTTTCGAAAAGGTCGGCAGCCATGCCAGCGCAGTCGCCGACATTGTCGCCGACATTGTCTGCAATCGTTGCCGGGTTGCGTGGGTCATCTTCGGGAATACCTGCTTCAACCTTGCCGACCAAGTCGCCGCCAACATCTGCACCCTTGGTGAAGATGCCGCCGCCCAGCCGCGCGAAAATCGAAATCAGCGATGCGCCAAAGCCGAGCGAAACCAGCGCGTCGATCACGGAACGGCTGTCGGGTGCAAAACCCATTACGTCGGTCAGGATTAAGTAATAAACAGCCACGCCAAGCAGCGCTAGGCCAGCCACCAGCATGCCGGTGATTGCGCCCGCCTTGAAGGCGATATCCAGGCCGCCAGCAAGGCTTTTGGATGCAGCCTGCGCGGTGCGCACATTGGCACGGACAGACACGTTCATGCCGATGAAGCCGGCAAGGCCTGACAATAGCGCGCCAATGAGAAAGCCGATGGCGGCTTCCATAGAGATCAGAAACCAGACCAGCGCAAAAACGATGACGCCGACAATGGCGATGGTGGTGTACTGGCGGTTCAGATAGGCGGTTGCGCCTTCCCGAATTGCCTCTGCTATTTCCTGCATGCGGGCATTGCCGGCATCTGCAGCCATGACCGAGCGCGTTGCCCAGATAGCATAGACGATCGACAGCAGCCCGCAGGCGATCGCCACATTGAGAGCATTCATATGATGTGTCCCTTTTTCTGAAATTGCGGTCGGTTCAAGGGCAAATAAAAGCCCAAAGACAGCCGCAGCCAGCGCTGAAACCGCAGCGTGGCAAACCGTCGCGCACACTATTCAGAAAGAGGCCCGCGTCAAGCTTTCGTTAACAAGCCGTGGAATGCTGGATCAAACAGCCGCAAGTGCCTTGCTGCTCCACACAATCTGGCGACGTCGAATGTCAATGCTCCCGTCACGTGCAAGCGCGGACAGTCTGGCATTGAGGTGGGTTCGCGTGATTCCCAGAATGTCGGAGAGGTGCGACTGGGTTATCAGCCATTCCGCCGTCTCTTTTTCACCCGGCATGCGGCCAAGGACGAGTTCAAGGTAGGTGTGGACGAAAGCGATGATCTTTCGATCGGTGTTCTTTTGAACCGCCGCCGCGCTGATGTTGGAGAGTATCGAAATGTTGCGGTACTGATTTGCACTGCACCATTCGGAGAATTCAGGGATTTGGCAGAACTCGAGAAACCTCTCTTCAGAGAGGTGAAGCACCCGGGAATTGGCCAGTGCCTTGATCGTTACCCTGCCCGGCGATCTTCGTTCGATGCGGGTGCCACAGAAAACGCCGGGAATCAGCGGTGCAATCAACACCTCCCAGCCTGGAGACCCGGCATAAACACCTGCCAGGCCAGATTTCAAAACGACCATCCCGGCGGGCATTTCGCCCGTGCTCATGATGGACTGGTTTTTTGTGTACTCAACAATCGTGCAGGAAGTCAGGACGGAAGCGGCCAACCGCTCGCCCATACCGAGAAACATGTTCATAGTGCGCCCCTAATAACTGGGCACAACATATTGATTGCTGTCCTAACGTCAACTGCAAATACTGAACAAGAATCGCTTCAATTGTTACAATTCCAGATAAAACCACGCTGAAATGCATCATGTCGGGCAGGAACTGACGTTTTGATCGTTCCTGCTAGCGGTGATCGGCTTGCAATTTTTCCAATGCCTGAAATCAGGAAACGCTCACCGCAGGGTTGCGCCTCTCCTGCCAAACCAGCCATCCCAGCGCCATCAGGCAAAGGCCCACAACCGGGAAAATGATGATGTTGACCGCTGCCCAGCCGAACGCATCCATGGTGCTGCCCGACATCAATGAGGCAAGTGCCACAAAGCCGAAAAGCAGAAAATCATTGGCGCCCTGCGCCTTGCCGCTTTCGCCTGCGCGGTAGGTTTCGGTGATCATCGCGGTAGAGCCGATGAACCCGAAGTTCCAGCCAAGCCCCAAGAGAATCAGTGCAAGCCAGAAGTTTGCAAGCTCAATTCCGGAAATCGCGACAATTGCGCAGCCAATCAGAATGGTAAGACCCAGCGCCACGATGCGCTCCTTGCCGAAACGGGCAATCAGCCTGCCGGTGACAAAGCTTGGCGCAAACATCGCCAGCACATGCCATTGGATGCCCAAAGTCGCTTCATCCACAGAAAAGCCGCAACCGATCATCGCCAGCGGCGCTGCCGTCATCACAAGGCTCATCATCGAGTAAGAACCAATGGCGCAAATGACCGCCACGACGAACCGCGGCTGTGACATGATTTCTCGCAGCGGACGACCGGTATCGATCGAGCCTTTTTCAACCTTTGCCGGGATGGCGGGATCAAGAAACGTCATCACCACAATGCTTGCGGCAAACAGCAGGGATCCTGCAAAAAATGCCCCTGCAAAAGGAACTGGTGCCAGAAGATCGCGGGTAAGCAGGACGATCTGCGGGCCGATGATGGCGGATGCAACGCCTCCGATCAGAACAATCGAAATGGCCTTTGCCCTGAAATCGGGCGTGCCCTTGTCGGCCGCCGCGAACCGGTATTGCTGGGCAAAACCGTTGGCGCTTCCGGTCATCATCAGGCCGATGCAAAACAATACAAACGAGTGCAGAACCAGCGCGGTGCCAGCGACCAGCACGCCTGCAATGCCGATCATCGCGCCGGTCATGAACCCCAGCCTGCGTCCAACCCTGCGCATCAGCATTGCAGCTGGCAGGGCTGCAAGGGCCACACCGATGTTGAACCCGGTTACCGGAGCGGTCGCCAGCGACTTGTCAGCCTCAAGCAGATAGGTGCCGGCAAGGCCGCCAAGCGCAATGCTGATTGGCGCCGAGGCGCTGCTGAATGCCTGGCAAGCCGCATATAGCCAAGCATTGCGGCTGGCTTTGGCGTTTTCAGCGGCGATTTCCTCGAAGGATCGGGCAGACATCGGTTCATGCGCTTTCAAAAATGAGAGTAGGACGCGCGCCCGGTCGAAAGGTCAAGTCCGGCCAGATGGCGCACCGCGACCGTGCCTTCTCCTGCGACTGCAAGGCCGATGTCACTGATTTCGACCTTGTGCCCGCCGGCGGCGGCACGAAAGGCCGATACTTTTTCCTCCGGAACCGTGAAAATGAACTCGTGGTCATCACCACCGGTCAGGGCAAGGCGCATGGTATTCTTGATTTTGAACGCCTCGCGGACAGATGCGGAAAACGGCAAACGCCTTCCATCAACCTCAAATGACACGCGCGAAGCCCTCGCCATCTTTTCAAGATCCCCGAAAAAACCGTCAGAGATATCCATCGCGGCGCTGGCAAACCGGGCAATCAACGGCGCAAAAGACACCGGTGGCCTTGGTTTGAGATAGTTCGCCAACAGGCTGGCCGCGCACTTGAGCTTGTAGTAATCGCCGTCACCCTACCGAACCTTGCGGCCAAGCGCGGCATCTCCCAGCGTTCCTGTCACATACAGCCGGTCTCCGGCTGCCGCGCCAAGGCGTGACTTGTAGTCCCGGGGGTCGATTTCACCCCATGCGGTGATGGAGACCATTGCGCCGCCGGGCGAGCGAAACGTATTGCCTCCAGCCAGTTTGACACTGTAGTCCCGGCAATCTTTCCCAAGTTCCCTGGCAAACTCGGCAACCCAGCTTTCGGTCCAACCATCGGGAAGGCCCAGTGCCAAAGAGAACCCGATGGGTGTGGCCCCTTTGGCAGCAAGATCGGAAAGACTGACGCGCAATGCCTTGCTGGCAATGGTCCCGGCTGAATCATCGGGAAAAAAATGAACGCCTGCAGCGATTGCGCCCTGCGCGATAACCAGCGACTTTCCAGGCGCTACCGTCAAAAGCGCGGCATCATCGAGAAGACCGAAGCTGCCATCGCTTGCCAACGGCGCGAAATGCCTGGCTATGATTTCGAATTCACCGGTGCGGGGCTGTTCACTTTCCCTCGCCATCGACGGCCGCCTTCTTCTCGCGCGGGGTGGTTTCGCCTGGGCGCAGGTCACGGGCAATCGTATCCAGCACACCATTGACCATCCGCGTTTCGTCATCGCCGTAAAACGCTTTGGCGACATCGACATATTCGGTGATGATCACCTTTGCAGGCACATCGCGGCGGCTTTGCAATTCAAACACACCAGCCCGCAGCATGGCGCGCAGCAGCGTATCAATGCGGGCCAGCGGCCAGTCGGGTGTCAGCGCAGAGTGGATGAGCGGATCAATCGACTTCTGGTTCTCAACAACGCCAGCAACAACGCCGCGAAACCAGCCAGCATCCGCGTCGACGTATTTTTCGCCGTCGATTTCCTGCCCAAGGCGGATGTTTTCGTATTCGGCGACCACGTCGAGCAGCCGTGAATCAGTCAAATCCATCTGGTACAGCGCTTGTACGGCAGCAAGCCGCGCAGCCCCGCGCTTGTTGGCGGTGCGCGTTTCGCGTGGCTGTGTGTCGCGTGGATCTGTTTCGCCTCGCGGCATCTTCATGCGCCGAGCTTGTTGCGAACGGAGATCATGGACAACGCTGCCTTTGCAGCTCCGCCACCTTTGTTCTTGTCGGAAACACGGGCGCGGGCCCAAGCTTGCTCGCCATTTTCGCAGGTAATGATGCCATTGCCGACTGATATGCATTCATCAATCGCCAAATCCATCAATGCGCGGGCTGATTCGCCGGCAACAATGTCGTAGTGCGAGGTTTCGCCGCGAATAACGCAGCCCAGGGCGATGAACCCGTCATAATCCGTGCCGCCATCTTCCGTGGCATAGAGTGCCATCGCAATGGCTGCCGGTATTTCCAGTGCACCGGGCACGGAAATCCGGTCAAAAGTGGCGCCGACGTCTTCCAGTGCCGCCACCGCGCCCGAAAGCAGTTCGTCTGCAATGTCTTCGTAAAAGCGGGCTTCGACGATCAGCAGGTGCGGTGCCGAGGACATGGGCAGTTCTCCAATTTTCGCCATGGGCGCAAAAACCACGCCCTTCGTATCAAGGCAAGGAAATTGTGCCCATGTGCGTATTGCCTGGTTTGGGTTTCAGCCTGCAGGATATTGCGCAAGCCGTGCGGCGTAGCGGGCCATCTGGTCCACTTCAAGGTTGACCCTGTCGTTTTTGCGCCGATCGCCCCAGGTTGTGACCTCGAGCGTGTGACGTATCAACAGTACATCGAATGTAGCATCGTTGACGCCGTTGACGGTGAGCGAAGTGCCATCAAGTGCCACCGAGCCTTTTGGCGCGATGAACCGGGCAAGCGCTTGCGGAGCCAGCAATTGGTACCGGATTGCGCCGCCTTCTTCGCGCACATCGGCAATCTTGGCCATGCCGTCAACATGGCCGGAAACCATGTGCCCGCCCAACTCGTCGCCAATGCGAAGCGAACGCTCAAGGTTGATGCGCGAACCTGCAACCAGATCGCAAAGCGTTGTGAGCCGAAGCGCTTCCTCCCAAGCTTCCGTGGCAAACCAGTTTTCACCAATTTCGACCACTGTGAGGCAGACACCTGCGTGGGCAACGGATGCGCCAATGGCAAGGTCGGCAATATCCCAGTTAGTCGCCACCTCGAAGCGGCGGCCTTTTGCCAATTGCTTCACGGAACGTACGGTTCCAATGTCAGTGATGATGCCGGTGAACATGGTCAGGCATTCCTTGCGAAGGTTTCGAGCCGGTCCTCTCCGAATTGCCATGCACCTGTCAATTCGAAACCCTGGCGCAGGTCATTTGCCAGCACCGGCGAGGCAATGTGGTCCTTCACACTTTCGCCCGCGCCTATCGGCTTTGGTGAAGTGAACAACGCCAGTGCATCGACCAGGTTTTCTGAAAGCAAAGCCTTGGCGATTTGCGCGCCGCCTTCGACCAGCACGCTTTGAATGCCGCGTGCACCAAGGTCTTCGAGCAATTCCGGCAAGGCGATGCGGCCATCCTGCATTTCGCAGGCGATGAATTGTGTGCCTGTTTTCGCCAATGCGGGATTGACCGGACCCACGACCAACAACGGAACTTCATTTGACGTGTTCACCAGCTTCAACCCGGAATGCAGGCGCATGTTTGCATCGAGCACGATCCGAACCGGCGAGCGGCCTTCAAGGCCCGGTAGGCGGCAGGTCAGTTCTGGATCATCGGCCAAAGCTGTCCCGCTGCCGACCAAAATAGCATGGCTGCGGGCCCGCAGGAGATGGGTTTGCGCCCTCGCCTGTGCACCGGTGATGGGCACCTGCCCCTTGCCACGTATGCCGATCAGCCCATCGGCGGAGATGGCAAGTTTCAAGGTGACGTGCGGCCGACCCAGCTTTTTGTGCACGAGATAAGCGGCAAGTACTTCGCGCGCCTTACTGTCGCCGAGGCCGCGTTCAACTTCGATGCCAGCCGCCCGCAAGATGGCATGGCCTTTTTCATCGACGCGTGGGTCCGGATCGACAACCGCGGTAAACACACGCGCAATGCCGGCATCAATCAAGGTTTGGGCACAAGGCGGCGTGCGGCCATGGTGGGCGCAAGGCTCGAGGGTGACATAGGCCGTAGCGCCGCGTGCCAGATCACCGGCCTGCGCCAGCGCCAATGGTTCGGCGTGCGGACGCCCGCCCATTGCCGTGACACCCATCCCGACAATAACACCATCTGCAACGATCAGGCAGGCAACGGAAGGATTGGTCGCGGTCCAGCCTTCATGCCGGCGGGCAAAGCGGATGGCGGCAGCCATGTAGCGGGCGTCGGTCAGGGACATGGTGCCATTGAAGCGGATGATGGCGATGCTGCCAACACGAAAGCCTACTCCCCCTCACCCAGATCGCTCAGGAAGCCCTCGAAATCCTCAGCCTTCTGGAAATCACGATAGACCGAAGCGAAGCGCACATAGGCCACCTCGTCGATGTTTTTAAGGCCTTCCATCACCAGACGGCCAATCTCGCTCGACGGGATGTCTTCCTCACCCATGGATTCCAGCTGGCGCACGATGCCTGAAATCATTCGCTCGACCCGCTCAGGTTCCGCCTGACGCTTGCGCAGTGCCGTGTGAACAGACCGCTCCAGCTTGTCCCGGTCAAAAGGCACCCTTCGGCCGGATTTCTTGACCACCGTCAGTTCGCGCAACTGAACCCGCTCGAACGTGGTGAAGCGCCCGCCACAATCGGTACACACACGACGACGGCGAATGGCTGAACCATCGTCCGTCGGACGGCTGTCCTTCACCTGGGTATCGGCGGATTGGCAATACGGGCAGCGCATGGGAGCCTTTGGGGTGGCAGAACGGAAATAGGGAGTAGCGGAAGCGGATAGATAATAGCCGAAAAGGAACCAGCTACTCCCTGCCCTCACATATCCGGATAAATCGGGAACCGGTCAGTCAATGCCACGACCTTGGCCTTGACCGCCGCTTCAACGGCAGCATTGCCTTCGTCGGAATTGGCAACCTTGAGACCGTCGAGCACTTCGGAAATCAGATTGCCGATCTCGCGGAATTCGGCTTCGCCGAAGCCGCGGGTGGTGCCGGCCGGTGTTCCGAGGCGCACGCCAGAGGTGACGAACGGCTTTTCAGGGTCAAACGGAATTCCGTTCTTGTTGCAGGTGATGTTGGCGCGGCCAAGGGCTGCTTCTGCGCGCTTGCCGGTCGCGTTTTTCGGGCGCAGGTCCACCAGCATCAAATGGTTGTCGGTACCGCCGGAGACGATATCGAGGCCGTTTGCCTTGAGGCTTGCTGCCAGAACCTTGGCATTGTCGGCAACACCATGGGCATAGGCCTTGAACTCCGGCTGCAAAGCTTCCTTGAACGCCACTGCCTTTGCGGCAATCACATGCATCAGCGGGCCACCCTGCAGGCCGGGGAAGACTGCCATGTTGATTTTCTTGGCGATGTCTTCGTCATTGGTCAGGATCAGGCCGCCGCGCGGGCCGCGCAGCGATTTGTGGGTGGTGGAGGTCACTACATGGGCGTGTGCAACTGGTGAGGCATGGGCTCCGCCAGCAACCAGACCGGCGATGTGCGCCATGTCGACCATCAGATATGCGCCGACCGCATCAGCAATCTCGCGGATGCGCTTCCAGTCCCAGCTGCGCGAATAGGCAGTGCCGCCGGCAATGATGAGCTTGGGCTTGTGCTCGTGCGCCTTCTTTTCGATGTCTTCCATGTCGAGCATGTGATCTTCACGACGCACGCCATAAGATACAACGTTGAACCATTTTCCGGACATGTTGACCGGCGATCCGTGGGTCAGATGCCCGCCGGAATTGAGATCAAGGCCCATGAAAGTGTCGCCGGGCTGGAGCAGCGCCAGAAACACCGCCTGGTTCATCTGGCTGCCCGAATTTGGCTGGACGTTGGCAAACCCTGCACCAAACAATTGCTTGGCGCGCTCGATGGCCAGGGTCTCGGCCACATCAACATACTGGCAGCCGCCATAGTAGCGCTTGCCCGGATAGCCTTCGGCATATTTGTTGGTCATGATCGAGCCCTGCGCTTCAAGCACGGCGCGTGACACGATGTTTTCCGAAGCGATCAGCTCGATTTCATGGCGCTGACGGCCCAATTCATTGCGGATCGAACCAAAAATTTCCGGGTCCACGGATTCAAGTGTGGCGGTAAAAAAAGCATTGGTGTTGGCCATGACAATTCCGTTGGGTTGGTTCGCCCGGGCTGGCCCGGTATGGGACTATAGAGCGCACATAGCACGGCAAGCTGCGCAGGCAAGCGAATGCGACTGATACGCGGCGAAATGTCAACCACCAAGCTTCATTGCGGCAATCGCTGTCGCCAGATGGTCATGCACAGCGCGAATCCTTGCCGAGGTGCGCAATTCCTTGTGGGTGACCAGCCAAATGTGCATAGGCGGGATCGAAAATCCCTCGCCGATCCGCTGCAGCTGCGGGTAGCGTGACCCAAGCCAGACGGGGGCAAAGCCGATGCCGGCGCCGCCAAGCACTGCCTGCCAGGCCGCAACCTGGTCGTCGGAACGGTACCTGAAGAAGTTGCGGTCGACCGGATAGCCGATTGACTTGAATCCGCGCAAAACGAGTTCTGAGCGGTCATAACCAATCATGATGTGATCGTGCATGTCGGCCAGACTTTGGGGGATCCCGTGCCGCGCCAGATAGTCGCGATGCGCATAGACGCCGAGTTCAAGCGTTGCCAGTTTGCGCGATATGAGGTCGAGCTGCTGCGGTTCGACCATACGAAGGGCAATGTCGGCATCCCGCCGCAACAGGTTTTCAACCTCGTTGGTCGCCACCAGCTCGATGTCGATGTTCGGCATTTGCTGCAGCATCGCGCCAAGTATTTCCGGCAGCAGATAGGTCGCCACTATCTGGCTCGCCGTGACGCGCACAGTGCCTTCAACGCCGGTTGCCCGGCCGGCGGACGCCATTTCCATCGACCCGGCACAATCGGCCATGGCCTTTGCGGCTGCCCCTATTGCAATGGCAGCCTCGGTTGGCCGCGCGCCTTCCCTGCCGCGATCAAACAGCATCACACCAAGCACAGTTTCAAGCTCGGCGATGTGCCGGGTCAGCGTCGGCTGGGAAATGCCGCTTGCCCTCGCGGCTGCCGAAAGCGAACCCGCATCAAGCACCGCGAGAAATGAAGGAACAAGGTTCCAGTCCCAATTGCGAAAGCCATTCATTATTGAATACCAATCAGCCATATTTTTCTATTTTCCATTTGATTTTAATAACCCATCTATCCGGCATCGGCCAGTCAATAGGAGAAGGAAAATGAGCAAAACCAGCAAATCCGTCGCAATTATCGGCGCAAACGGACGTGTGGCGCGCGAAGTGACGAAAGCCTTCCGCGATGCGCAGTGGCGTGTTCGAGCAGTGACACGCAAGGGCGATTGCACGGTTGAAGGCATCGAAAATGTCAAAGGCGATGCCTTTGACGCCGCTTCATTGACCGCCGCCACGGAGGGTTTCAGTTTCATCTTCCACGGGACAAACCCGGCCTACACGGACTGGCGTGACACCGTCGTGCCGATGCTTGCTTCCACACTGGCGGCAGCAAAGGCGAACGGAGCGACGATCCTGTTCCCCGGCAATGTCTACAATTACGGCTCTGAAATTCCCGAGCACCCGCGTGAAGACTCGCAACAGGTGGGCAACCATGAAAAGTCACGGCTTCGCACCCAGATGGAAAGCATGCTGGAAGATGCCTCGCGCGAAGGGGTGCGATCTGTAATCCTGCGGCCCGGAGATTTTTTTGGCGGTGAAGGCCGCGGCTCCTGGTTCGACCTTGGCCTTGCCTCGAAAGCAGCGTCCGGCAAGGTGGTCTGGTTGGCAAAGGGCGGCATTGTCCATGCCTGGGCCTACTTGCCCGATCTTGCCCGCGCCTTTGTCGCGGCAGCGGAAAATGCGGACAAACTGCCAGCCTTTGCCACATTCCAATTCGGCGGACACAATGTCACGATGGAAGAAATGCATTCAGCGATGGAACGGGCAATCGAGCGGCCGCTTCGGCGAAGCGCGTTGCCATGGTGGATGATTCGGCTTGCCGCACCGTTTGTCCCGATGTTCCGGGAATTCGTCATCATGTCATATCTCTGGCGGCGGCCGCACAGGCTGACAGGCGAGAAATTCGAAACCGCAATCGGCCCGTTGCCACACACTGAACTGGATCAGGCGGTAGCTGCGGCGCTGCGCGAATTGGGAATCAAGACAGTCGACAGCAAGACTGCCGGAAATGCGGCTTTCACGACGCATGCAGCCTGAAAAGACGCGCGGTCAGTTTGCCGGCAAGGCCAGCGCGTTTTCCGAACCGATCAAGGCTTCGGTGCCAAGCGCCAATTCCTCGACGCCATCGCGCTGATAGATGTCATCGCGGAATTCGACGATGCCCTGCTCGACCGACCACGCAGTGATGTAAGTGAAGTACAGCGGGATAGGTTCAGCCAGCAGAACCGGCGTGTTCGAGCCTGTGGCAATGACTCGCTCGATTTCCTGGCGGGTCCAGCCCGGCGTTCCGCGCAGCAGCCAGGAAACGAGATCTCGCACGTTTTGCACCCGCACGCAGCCCGACGAGTGGAAACGCTCGATCTGGCCAAAAAGGCTCTGTTGCGGGGTGTCGTGCATGTAGACGGCGTGCGGATTGTGGAAATTGATCTTCGTCGAGGCCATTGCGTTGATTTTGCCCGGATCCTGGCGAAGCATGTACTTCACGGCGTCGTCGGAATTCCAGTTGATCGCTTCGGCCGGAATTTCCTCGCCGGTGGCTTCATTGAGAACGCGAATGTTGTTGCGCGAAAGATAGGTCGGATCCTTCTGCATCAGCGGGATGATGTCTTTCTGGATGATCGACTTTGGCGCGGTCCAGAACGGATTGAGGATGACCTCGTGAATTTTTGACGCAAGGATCGGCGTTTGCCGGTCTATCTTGCCAACGACGGCGGTGTGGCGCTGCGCGACCTTGCCCAATTCAACTGCTTCGATGGATGCCGCCGGGATGTTGACCATCACGTAGCGGTCGCCAAGGAAGCCTGACATCGAGCGCAGGCGCACCAGATTGGTTTCAAGCTGGCCGAGCCGCGTAGCGGCTGGAACATTCATTGCCGCGTAGGAATACTTGCCCAGAACGCCATCCGCCGGCAGGCCGTGACGTGACTGGAAGCGGCGCACGGCAGCCTCAACCCAGCTGTCGAAAACCGGCGAATCGCCTGAGTCACCATTGAGGTCGCCCGAAATGATCAGCCGGCGGCGCAGGGCAGTTACCGATGGGGATTGCGAGCCCAGCTCGAGTTTCTCATTGGCCGGAACCACTGGCCAGCCACCATTGCCGGCAATGCGGCGGTATTCGTCCATTGCAGCTTCAATATAAGCGGGGGTCTGTTCGGAGAAGACGGGAACCTGTGACACGCCTGGTTTTGCATCACCGCGACGCGCGTCGTACTGGTCGCTCCACTGGCCGCGCTTGGGGCTCTGCAACAACGCGTCGATCGGATTTTGTGCAAATGCCCGGCCGCCCAAGGCTGTTCCGGCAAGTCCTGCACCAATTCCTGTCAAAAAATCGCGTCTTTTCATGGGTCCATTCCATCGGTGGCGGTCTTGTGCACGCAATTCATGGGTCCGTACCGGACACAAGTGTGGAGACTCGCCCACAATTTTTCGCCCGACCATCGCCCAAACATGGTTAATACTTTGGAAAGGCGGGGCCTGACTTCAAGGCTTTTGCACGGTCTTCCGCTCCCATTCCATTGTGGCCAAAGCGTGTCAAGTGCGATGAAACGGCACGGTTGGCTGCTGCGATAACGATGTTGTGCGTCTGGCAAAAACAAAAAAGGGTCCGCTTTTGGCGGACCCTTTGAAGTGAAATGACCGGTAAAGGTCAGAGGCGATACAGGATCTGGTCGGTCCAGAAGCGCTCAAGGCGCTGGAGCGACTTGTTGAGGCGTTGGAACTCGTCGCAATTGATGCCGCCAACTTGTTCGATCGAACCAATGTGGCGGTGATAAAGCTTGTCGACGATGGCGGCGATGCGGGCGCCGTCATCGGTGAGGCTGACGCGGACCGAACGGCGGTCAACACGCGAGCGCTGGTGCAGGATGAAGCCCTGTTCGACCAGTTTCTTGAGATTGTAGGAAACGTTCGAGCCCAGATAATATCCACGGGTGCGAAGTTCGCCAGCTGTCAGTTCCGAATTGCCGATGTTGTACAAGAGCAATGCCTGGACTGCGTTGACGTCATTGCGGCCCTGCCGCTCGAATTCGTCCTTGATCACGTCCAGCAGGCGGCGATGCAGCCGTTCCACAAGTGTCAGGGATTCAAGGTACAATGCCTTGATGTCACCCTGCGCGGCGGGTTCGGCGGCCTTGCCGACCAATCCGATGTTATTTTTCATTGTTGTGGCCTTCCTGTTGCGGTGGAGTTGTTTCCCCCCACTCTTCGAAGACCATAACCGTTTCAAATAAAATTCGACTTAAAGCAGAGCCTTAATGTCTCCTTACCGAGGGGCGCCATCTCGTTTGCGCGGGATGAAAACAGACAAAAAGATGCTAAAACGGCGCAGTTGTTTACTCCTTGTTGGCCAAGAAGCGCATTGCTGCTGCAAAGCCGAGGAGCATTACCAGACTTGCAATGTGAAAGATCACGCGCAAATCGGCACGCCCGAACAGGTCTGCAAACCAGGTGTGCATCGCCAGTTCCAGTGCAATGACCACAAGCCAGAGCACGGTTCCCCAGGTACTTCCGCCCCAAAGACCCAATGCCGTTGCCGGCAGCAGGACAGCCAAGGCGGATGCGGCAAAACGCCAATGCTCCGGCATTGTGTCAAACCGGAATTGTGGACCCTCGAATATTCCGATCAGGCGCATCCAGTACTGGATTGCGAGGCCAATGAGCAGCAGCGCCACGATTCGCTGGCAAGCCAGGAAAATGAAATCCACGCGGCCTTTTTGGCGCTGTTTGGCCGAAATCACCATGGTCGCTTCCCGGTTTTCTGCCAAAGGGCCATAGTTGCTTTGTGTTCTTCTGGCAAGGCGACGGCCTGCACCGGCTTGAAATCGGCCAGCTTTCATGCGTTCTAGCCGGGAATTCCCGGCTCAGGAACCTACAAGGAAAACTGCCCAATGCAGCGCGATGTGAATGAAATTACCGGCGGCAAGCGCATGCGCCGAAATCGCCGTTTTGACTGGTCGCGGCGCATGGTTCGTGAAAACACCGTAACTGTCGATGATCTTGTCTGGCCGGTTTTCATCATTGAAGGCACAGACCGCTCCGAACCGATCGCAGCGATGCCCGGAGTCGAAAGGCTGACGGTGGATCGGGCGGTGAAAGCTGCGCAAATGGCGGCTGCGCTCGGCATTCCCGCTATCGCCACCTTTCCCTATGTTCCCATGGAGAAGCGGGATATCACCGGTTCGGAAATCCTAAACCCGGACAATGTCATCAATCAGGCAACGCGCGCCATCAAGGCGGCGGTACCGCAAATCGGTATCATCACCGATGTGGCACTTGATCCGTTTACAAGCCATGGCCATGACGGCATTCTGCGCGACGGGATCATCATGAACGACGAGACCGTGGCGCAGCTTGCAAAGGCGGCGGTGCTGCAGGCGCAGGCCGGTTCGGACGTGATTGCCCCATCAGACATGATGGACGGGAGAATCGGTGCCATCCGCGATGCGTTGGATGCGGCCGGGTTTCCAGATGTCTCGATCATGTCTTATTCGACCAAGTTTGCCTCTGCATTCTATGGTCCCTACCGTGAAGCGGTTGGCACCGGTGGCCTGCTCAAGGGCGACAAGAAAACCTATTACCTTGATCCGGCCAACAGCGCGGAAGCCTTGCGCGAGACGCAACTCGACATTGACGAGGGCGCGGACATGCTGATGGTCAAGCCGGGCATGCCCTATCTCGACATCATCGCGCGGGTGAAGGACGCCTTTGACATGCCGACCTTCGCCTATCAGGTGTCTGGCGAATATTCGATGATCCTTGCCGGTGTCGAAAAGGGTTTTCTTGATGAGGAACGGGCAGTGATGGAATCAATGCTCGCTTTCAAACGGGCAGGCTGCGATGGCGTGCTCACCTACTTCGCCCCCAAAATTGCGCAATGGCTCAAAAACCATGGATGAAACTGCAAAGACGCTGTTCCCCCTGAAGGTGTCGGGTGAAGGAGAGGCCGGCGCACCCGCCACAGACCGGCTAATTTCCGGCAACCCGGTTTTCACTACCTGGAATGTGGAGGAGCGCGAAAGCAGGCTTTACTCCGGCATTTGGCAGTCAACGCCAGGCAAGTGGCGCGTACAGTATGACGAGTGGGAGTATTGCCACATCCTTTCGGGCATTTCGGTTCTTTGCGGCGATGACGGCACGGTCCTCAATGTAAAGGCAGGCGACAGTTTCATCCTGCGCCCCGGGTTCACAGGCACATGGGAAGTCATCGAAACCACCGCCAAGGAATATGTAGTTCTTGTTTGATGCGTTGAACCTTGTGCCCATCATCACCATATCTGGTGGCGACAGGAGAACGACATGGCAGAACAACGCGGCTGGGACATGAGCGCCCGCACAGTGACAGTCGACGGGCGCCAAGGCACGTCGGACCAACAGCAGTTTTTCCCATTGGAAGGCGTTCGCACCAGGCGCATGTTGGCGTTTGTCGCGGATTACGTTCTGGTTGTGCTGGTTTCGGCAATCCTTTGGATCGTTCTGGCAGTCGGAACGCTGGGTCTGGCCCTGCTGTTTTTGCCGCCTCTGGGTGGCATCATTGCGCTCCTCTATTTCGCCATGACGATGTCTGGCGACAAGCAGGCAACCTGGGGGATGCAGTTTTTCTCGATCCGGCTTGAGCGGCTGGACGGCGCGCCAATCGATTTCTTCACTGCACTCGTTCACGTGATCCTGTTCTGGGCGGCGCATGTCTTGCTCACGCCGCTGCTGCTCGCCGTGTCGCTTTTCACAGCGAAAAAGCAACTTTTGCACGATTTGCTGCTTGGAACGGTGGTTGTGCGCTCGCAAAGCTGAGTGCAACCGCAAGGCAGTGCTTGCAGCTACCGGTCGGGTCACATACTCTTGTTTCCACGACCCGGTACCATGGCTCATGACGCGTCACTCACTCGACACACCGCAATTCTACCTGACAGCACCCGCGCCTTGCCCCTATCTTGAGGGTCGCAAGGAGCGAAAGGTGTTCACGCATCTTGTCGGCGAGAAGGCTGGCGAGATAAACGACATGTTGACCCAGGGCGGATTCAGGCGCTCCCAGAACATTGCCTACCGCCCTGCTTGCGAAGAATGCCGGGCCTGCGTTTCGGTTCGGATCGTGGTTGACCGGTTTGACTGGACCAATTCACTGTCCCGCATCGCCAAGGCAAACCGCGACCTTATAGGTGCGCAACTGCAGCCCACTCCAACATCGGAACAGTTTTCGTTGTTTCGCCAATACCTCGATGACCGCCACACCAGTGGCGGCATGGCTGACATGACCGCATTCGACTATGCGATGATGGTGGAAGACACCCATGTAAGCACCGCGCTGATCGAGTATCGCCGCCGGGGACCTGACACTGCCATCAATGGTCGCGGCGCGGGCCCGCTCAAGGCTGTGGCGCTGACAGACATTCTCTCCAACGGTCTTTCGATGGTCTACAGTTTTTATGAAACGACGGAGGCGTCACGCAGCCTTGGCACTTTCATGATTCTCGACCATGTGGTGCGCGCGCGCAAGATGGGCCTGCCTTATGTTTATCTGGGATATTGGGTCAAGGGTTCGCGCAAGATGGAATACAAGACCCGCTTCCAGCCGCAGGAACATCTCACAATGACCGGATGGCAGGCGACAACTCGGGGTCAGGCCTGACACCATGCATCATGATCCGCGCAAAGGCGCGCTGCTCGGCTTTGTCGGCGGCTTGGTCATCTCCTTGGATGTACCAATGATCCGGCTTGCCGGGGCAGACACCTGGACTTCCCTTAGCATCCGTTCGGCCTGCCTGGTACTGCTTTTCATGCCGCTGGCAATTGCTGCCCACCGGCGGGCAAAACTCGAAGGGCGGGCCGTCATTGACCGGCACTGGCTGGAAGTCGGCGCACTTTACGGCCTTTCCAATATTTTCTTCACCTGGTCCGTGTTCAGCACGTCGACCGCCAATCTCGTTTTCATCCTGGCTCTCAATCCGCTGCTGGCCGCATTGATCGCCTGGGTACTGATCGGCGAGAGGCCGGGAATGGCAACATGGCTGGCGATTGCCGCAACCATATTCGGCGTTGGGCTGATCGTTGCAGAAGGTCTGGGCAAAGGCACCACCGGTGGCGATCTGGCCGCATTTGGCGCGGCAGCCTCCATCGCGCTTTTGTTGGTACGCTCGCGCAAGACTGGCGCAGACCTTTCGCTTTCGCCCGGATTTGGCGGAGTGGTCACGTTGGCGATCGGGCTGCCATTGGCACTGATGCACTCACCGATGCCACAGGCACCGCAATGGCTGCTGGCCAATGGTCTGATCGTGGTTCCTATCGCTGCATTCTGCCTGGCGCTGGCACCGCGCTATATTCCCGCGCCACAGGCCGCCATGTTTTACCTGCTGGAAACCGTGCTCGCCCCCGTTTGGGTATTCTTCGTCTTTGGCGAAACGGTGAGCCGGACAACCTTGCTGGGCGGGTTCATCGTACTGGCGGCCATCCTGGCGCACAGTTGGTGGAGCCTTAGGGAAACCCGGACGGCGGCGGCCTGAAAATCAGGCCTTCCAGATGCCGGTGGAGGCAGGCTGCTCATGCGTTGCGCAATGGATGCCGCCTCCCGCCGCGCCCAGAGCATCGGTGTTCAGCGTTACCACTTCCCTGCCGGGATACAGCGCGGAAATGGTTGCCTTCGCCTCGGTGTCCGTGGCGCTGTCGCCAAATTCCGGCATGATGACCGCGCCATTGCAGACATAGAAATTCACATAGGAAGCCACGAAATCATCGCTGGTGTTTCGCGGCGCAACCGGCTCGGGCACGATCGACAGGACCATGCCCTGCTTGGCCGCAGTATTGCGGCTTTCCAGCACCTTGTAGGTTTCGTAAGCGGCGACCGACCACGGGTCTTCCGGATCGGCTTCATCCGGCAGCTGCACGACCATTGAACCTGGCCCGACAAAGCGGGCAAGCGCGTCTATGTGGTAGTCGGTGATGTCCGCCCCGGCAACACCTGGCGCCCACAGCAGCAAGGTAGCGCCGGTCGCCTCCAGAATGAGCTTTTCAACTTCGTCCTTGGTACCCGCATTGCGGTTGGGATTGACCCAGCTGCTTTCATGGGCAACTGCGGTACCCGCCCCGTCGGTTTCAACACCGCCATGTTCGCCAACCAGCCCATTGTTGAAAAGGTGAAGCCCGAGCCGCTCGGCAATCCTTGCAGCGATCTTCGCATCATTGGCATGGGGCTGCTTGCCGCCCCAGCCATTGAAGTTGAAAGCGGTCATCGCCAGCATGCCTTGCGCATCGACCACAAAGGCAGGTCCGCTGTCGCGGCACCACAAATCATCGGTGGGAATGTCCCAAAGTTCGACCGTCGAAGACAGGCGGGCGCGCAGGCCGGCATGGAGATCGCCGGAAGCCAGCATAGCCACAGGCTCGAAAGGAGCTATGGCGTTGGCGATGGCGATAATGTTGTTCTGCACGGCTTCAAGCTCAGCTTTAGAGCCATAGGTGGCGACAGATACCGGCAATTGCATGAAGGTGCGCTCATGCGGCAATTCCTCGCCAGGAATATGAAAGCCGCGGCTGGCCGCGCCAGCGCCAAGCATGCCTGAAGCTGCCTGTGCACGGTCAATGGCAAGGTGAGGTAAAATTCCGGGGGCGATAGTTGCACCAAGCAGGCTGGCGGAGCCCTTGAGGATTTTCCGGCGGTTCATTTAAGTTTCCCCTTACGCTTCGTCCGCGGGAACAACCCAGGTTTCGGCCAATGCCGCCGTCTCCCATTCCTGCCATGCGGCACTGCCCTTCATCGCACGTGTATATGCCTTGACCGCCGGATGGTCGGACAACACATATTTTTCCAGCCGGTTGACCACCGGGGCCAACATCGCGTCTGCATAGCAAAATTCGCCGAAAAGAAACGGCCCACCCGAGCGTGAAAGGCACTCGTCCCAAATGGTTTCAACACGGGCAACATCGCGCACTACCGCCTCGCTTTTCTCGATTGCCTGCACTTTTCGGCGCATGTTCATCGGGCATGCACTGCGCAGGGCTGAAAAGCCGCCATGCATTTCCGTGGCAACCGACCGGGCAAGCGCCCTCGACTTTTCGTCCGACGGCCAAAAGCCCCAGCGCGGATAGCGATCGTGCAGATATTCAAGGATCGCCAGCGATTCATGAACTGTAAGGTCGCCATCCACTAGGACAGGAACTTTGCCGGTCGGCGAGAATTCCTTGAACTTCGGATTGCCGCCAGCGTCGTTGAACGGGATGAGAATCTCCTCAAAGGCGACACCCTTTGCCTTCATCGCAATCCAGGGCCGGAGCGACCAGGATGAGTAATTCTTGTTGCCGATATAAAGCCGCATGGGTGAGTTTCCGATTCGCTGTTCATGCGACATTGCACGAGGGCGACCCTGCGCTGCAATGCTCAATCTAGCATCGAATAGACCGCGTTGCGCATGTCGTCGGCCTTCGCGCGGGCGATCATGAGGAAACGGAACTGCGTCACCTTGACCGTGCGCGAGCAATCGACGGCTCAATGCAACGCAAATATACTCGCACTGGTTGGAGACCTTTTTGCGGGACTTGCATGAAATGAAACGGCAAACATTGGTTGATGACACAGGATATCCGATAATCCTGTTCGATGCCGAATGTGTGCTGTGCTCCTCCAATGCCCAATTCATCCTGACGCATGACAAGAAGGGCTTGTTTCGCCTGGCTTCGACACAGGGTGAGTTTGGCGGGGCATTGTGCCGCAAGCACGGCATGGACCCCCTGAACCCGATCAGCATACTGGTGGTCGAGGGCAACCGGGTGCGTGTCGATAGTGACGCGGTCCTGAGCATCTACGAGCGTTTGGGGCTACCATGGAATCTGCTCGGCGCATTTCGCATCGTGCCGCCATTCCTGCGTGACCCCGTTTACAGATGGATCGCACGCAACCGTTATCAGCTCTTTGGCAAGCGTGAGAATTGCTGGGTTGCTCCCCCGCAATATCAGGAAAGGCTGTTGTGAAAAATGCGCGGGGGGAAATTTACCGGATATTGCTCCTTGGTGGTTACGGCGTATTCGGTGGCCGCCTCGCTGAACTTCTGTGCGATCTTCCAGAGATTGAAATACTGATCTGCGGTCGTGATTTGTCACGGGCTGAAGCATTTTGCGGACGATACAGCGGTAGAGCCAGGATTCGCCCGCTTGCACTGGATCGGGCGGCCATTTCGGCAAGTCTCGACGAGCATCATCCTGATCTCGTCGTCGATGCATCCGGGCCATTCCAGGATTACGGCACGGATCGATATCGGGTCATATCGGCCTGTATTGAAGCCCGCACCAACTATCTCGATTTTTCCGACGCCGCCGACTTCGTGTTCGGCGTGCCGCAGTTTGATTCGGACGCGAAAGCCGCTGGCGTTTTCGTCCTTTCCGGCGTGAGCAACTTCCCGGTTTTGTCTGCAGCAGTTTTGCGGGAAATTGCCAAGACAATGGAGATAAACACCGTTGAGGGTGGCATTGCGCCATCGCCCTTTGCCGGGATCGGCCTCAACGTGATGCGAGCGGTAACCGGATATGCTGGCGCGCCGGTAAAACTTTTGCGGCAGGGAAAGAAATCGCATGGCATCGGGCTTGCCGAGAGCAAGCGCTTCACAATCGCAGTTCCCGGCAAGTTGCCGCTGCGCAACATTCATTTCTCGCTCGTTGATGTGCCAGACCTTCAGGTTTTACCACTAGAACACCCGTCAATGACTGATATCTGGATGGGTGCCGGGCCGGTTCCGGAGCTTTTGCACAAGGCGCTGAATGTGTTGGCGAAAGCGCGCGCCGCATTCTCACTGCCCTCGCTGGAACCGCTTTCATGGCTGTTCTACAAGGTTCTCAATTCCTTGCGGTTCGGCGAGCATCGGGGAGGCATGTACGTGCGGGTGCGCGGGAAGACCCGCGCAGGCGAAGTCGAGCGCAGTTGGCATCTGATTGCCGAAGGTGACGACGGTCCTTACATCCCTTCGATGGGAATCGAAGCGATCGTGCGCAAGCTCATCGCCGGCGAACCCCCTTTGCCTGGTGCAAGGTCGGGCGTACGGGCGCTGGAATTGCAGGACTATGACACGTTGTTCCAAGCCAGGAAAATCTTCACCGGGTTTCGGGAAAACGAGGTTGACGCCCCGCTTTACCGTAGAATTCTCGGATCGGCCTACGATAGGCTTCCTCCACGTGTGCAGGAGCTTCATGGCAGCACAACAGTGCGGCGTTGGAGCGGCGTTGCCAAAGTGCGGCGCGGGCGTGGACCAGTTGTTGCGCTCGTGGCGGCAGTCTTTGGATTTCCGAACGCTGCTTCAAATGTCACAGTTACCGTCAGCTTTTCACCGGACGGCGGCGCAGAGCGCTGGACCCTTAACTTTGGCGGCAGACTGTTCTCTTCAGTCCAATCAGCAGGTACCGGGCGGAATGAGTATCTGCTGGTCGAAAGGTTCGGAATCGCGTCATTCGCGCTGGCGCTGGTGATCGAGGGCAATAACCTCCTCTATATCCCCAGGCGCTGGTCGATTTGGAGCATTCCAATGCCGCGTTTTCTACTGCCCTCCGGGCGGACTTCCGAGAGCGAGAAGGATCGCCAATTGTGCTTCAACGTAGAGATAATCTTGCCGATCATTGGACTT
Organism: Salaquimonas sp.; assembly: GCA_041739465.1. Lineage (GTDB taxonomy): Bacteria > Pseudomonadota > Alphaproteobacteria > Rhizobiales > Rhizobiaceae > BOKV01. The sequence continues at coordinate 16,223 of JBGSNX010000059.1, read as the reverse complement.
GTCTTGGCGTATGAAGGCAGGCTCGACCCAACAGAGGAATACTGACCGGCAGAGGTCATTTCCACAGCGCAGTTAAACGCACGAGGGCGACACTGCGCTGCAATGTTCAATCTAGCATCGAATAGATCGCGTTGCGCATGTCGTCGGCTAGCGACACCTTTGAACCCAGATATTGCGTCATGCTGATCGCCACCAGTTTTTCCCTGGGATCGATCATGAACCAAGTGCTGGCCGCGCCAGACCAGCCGTGCTCGCCAATGGAGGTGAGGCCCCAAGCCTTTCCCGGATCCAGCATTACCCGGCCTGCCAGCGAGAAGCCGTAGGCCGGCATCAAGTACTCGTCATACTTGAGCGGAAGCATGTGGTCCGGGGTTCGATTGGTCCACATCAATTCCACCGTCTTGCGGCCGAGCAACGGCTCGCCCGAGGGCGAACGCCCGGTGGCCAGAAAATCGGCGATGACCCGGTAATCGTCGATGGTGGAGAACAAGCCATAACCGCCACGGCCAAATGAGGGATCATTGTGCGGATAGGTGGTGGAAATGTCGGTGCGCCGCAATTGCTGCTTGCCAGCTGGATAAACCATCAACTCGTCGAGATTGCCATTGCCAAACATCGGCAAAAGCCGCTCGGTTGCCGAAGGACGCACCATGAACCCTGTGTCTTCCAGCATCAGCGGGGCAAGGATCCGCTCATGCACCGCCTGCTGTATAGGCATGCCAAGCGCGACCTCTATTACCCGCGCCAGTACGTCGGTTGCCACTGAATAGCGCCACTGGCTGCCCGGCTCGAAGGCAAGCGGCAGCGTCGCGATGGTGTCGACCATGGCCTCCAGCGGCCCGGCGGTCTTGCGCAAATTGGTCTGGCGGTAATACGCGCCAGCCTTGCAGTTCTGCAGGAACCCGTAGGACAGGCCGGATGTGTGCGAGAACAGATGTTCCAGCAGCATGGTGCGTCTTGCCGGGCTTTTGGTGCCGTCCTCGTTGATGATTTCGGGCCGTGAAAAGGCGGGTAGCCATTTTGCCACCGGATCATAAAGGTGAAGAATGCCCTCCTCGACCAGCATCATCGCCAATGCGGAAACCACGGGCTTTGTCATCGAATAGATGCGGTAGATGGGTTCTTCTGGCAGTTCGGCGCCAGCAAGCGGGTCGGCCATCCCGGTCTTGCCGCGCAGCCACTCGCGCCCGTCGCGCATCACCAGCCATTCGACTGAGGCGAAATTGCCCTCCTCGCAATGGCGCTGCGCAACACGCTCCACCCGGCTTGCCCGCTGTTGTGCGATAGTTCCCATACTACTCTCCCGACTGCGTCCGAGGCTATTGCGGTTTTGCGTACGGGATCAAGGCATGCAAGGCAATCGCGCGCGCAGTTGACAATCTTTTTATTTTCTGTTTTTGTTAATTAACAAAGGAATGATGTATGCAAACCCTCAGCACCGCATTTGCCGCCCTGGGCGACCCAGTCCGCTTCGCTATTGTTGAACGCCTGCTCCAGCAGGGTGAACTTAGCGCCGGCATGCTTTGCGAAGAGGCCGACATCTCTCCCCCGGCAATATCGCGCCATCTCAAGGTGTTGCGGCAGGCTGGGCTTTTGGAACAGCGCATTGACGCGCAGAGACGGCTTTACTCCGTGCGTCCCGCAGCGGTGCGCGCCATCGGCACATGGGTGATCAACCACCGCAAATTCTGGGAAACAAGCCTCGATCGCCTGGAAAAGGTGCTCGAAGATGAGGAGATTTGAGTGAGTGAAGTCAGAATCGAGCGCCAGTTCAAGGCACCGCCGCAGAGGCTTTTCGCGTTTCTGAGCGAACCTGCCAACATCGTGAAATGGTGGGGTCCCGAAGGCATGAGCGTGCCGCAAGCGCAGATGAATTTCACCCAGACCGGTCCTTGGTCATCGGTGATGATGAATGGCGAAGGCCAGCGCTACAAAGTGACCGGCGAGGTGGTCGCGGTGGACCCGCCAAACAGCATCGAGCTGACCTGGGCGTGGCATGACGCCAGCGATTTGCGGGGCCATGAAAGTCGTGTGCGGCTGCAGGTCCATCCTACCGATACCGGCGGCTCGCTTCTGATCCTGCACCATTTCAACCTTGCAAATGATGAGAGTGCCAAAGGGCACCGCGAAGGTTGGGAATCGGCACTGCGCAAGCTTGCCGCGATGGACAATTGAAAGTTCAACAAGAAGGAGAAATCAACATGCCAAAGTTCCTGTTCGCATACCATGGCGGCAAACAACCAGCGACGCCAGAAGAAGGCCAGAAAGCCATGGACGCGTGGAACCAATGGTTTGAAGGCCTTGGGGTTTCGGTAATCGATGGCGGCAATCCGGTGGGCAAATCCACCACGGTCAGCGCCAGCGGCGTTGCCGATCACGGTGGCGCAAATCCGGTTTCAGGCTACTCGATCATCGAAGCCAAGGACCTGGCGACGGCAGTGAAACATGCCCGCAAATGCCCAATCCTGCCCGAAGGCAATGTCGAGGTTGCACCGATAGTCGAGATGTGAGGCGGGGGCGGCAGCCGGTCTTACCAGCTGCCGCAATAGCCTTTACGCAAGCTTTGCCTTGAGCAATTCGACAGTTCTTGACCAAGCAAGGTCAGAAGCGGCCTTGTCGTAACGGGCCTGCGACGTGTCGTTGTTGAAGGCATGGTTGACGCCGTCATACATGTGGAGGGTGAACTCCTTGCCGGCAGCTTCGAGCGCTGCTTTGTAGGCTTCAATGCCTGCATTTATGCGTTCGTCCAATCCGGCATAGTGCAGCATCAAGGCTGCCTTGATCTGCGGGACCTTTTCGGCTTCAAGCTGCCGCCCGTAATAGGCGATGCCGGCCGCAAGGTCGGGCGAGGCTGCAGCCAGTTGGTTGACCATGCCGCCGCCCCAGCAAAAGCCCATTGCACCAACCTTGCCATTGGTCGCTGGATGGGTCTTGAGAAATTCCACCGCCGCCACTGCATTGGCCACAGTTTGCGCCGGATCAAGCTGGCCGATCATTTCGCGCGCCTTGTCCTCATCTGATGGCGTGCCGCCCGCGGGCGACAGAAAATCCACCGCAAGCGCCGCAAAACCGTCAGCTGCCGCACGGCGTGCCACATCCTCGATGTGCGGATTGAGGCCACGATTCTCATGGATCACGATGACTGCGCCAAGCTTGCCGGAAGCTTGTGCCGGCATAGCCAGATAGGCAGAGACGTCGCCGGTGGCGCCCTTGAAGGTAACCGCTTGCGAAGCGACGCGCGGGTCTGCCGGATCAATGATTGCAGCAGAAGCCTTGTCGGCCGCGAGCACCGGCAGGATGGCCGCAGCCGCCGCACCTGACCCCGCCAGCACGGTCAGCTTGCGCATCAGCGAACGGCGGTCGAGCGTCAGATGGGTGTATTCATCATAGGCATTGATCATTTCCTGCGAAATGGGCACGTTTTGGGGATTTTCGGTCTTGTCCATGGGCCTTCTCCTCGAAGTGCTGATTGCCGGTCGCCACCACCAAACTGGTGCGCCAACACGTAGCGGTCAAGCTCCCGGCGCATCAATCATTGGTGGTTGAAACAAGAATGATCAGCCCCTCGGCGTCGATCCAGAATTTCTCCGTTCCCGATTGGGTGAAGGCTTCATTCGAAGCCCTGTCCACGCCCTCCAGATGCCACCGGGTTTGCGCCTCGCGCGGCGTTGCAAACTCCACCCGTGTTTGGACAGGTGAGCGGTGTTCCACCTCCCGCAAATGCGCCTGCAATGCAGAAATGATGGCATCGCGCCCTTTGAGCGATGCAATGCCGTTTGAAATATAGACGGCATCTTGCGCCAGCATTTCGGAAAGTTCGCCAAAATCGCGCCGGTCAATGGCAGCATGGTAGCGCGCCAGCACTGCCAACGTTCCCGCGTCACGCCCGGTCATTTCGAACCAAAATCACGAGATGGCATCAAACTTCCCGCTGCGCGGAAAGCCTTTGGGCACCATACGCCCGGCAGTGGCGCGCTCGCCCATCCATTCGGCAAGTTCGCCTGCCGACTTGACGAAATTGCGCCCGGCGCTGTCGTTCCAGGAAAGCCCCTCGGCGAGCTTGAAAGTGCGCAAATCCAGAACACCGCCGTCCTTGTATTTTTGCAGTCGCACGCCCTTGCCACGGGTCATTTCCGGCAATTGCGAGATCAGGAAAACGAGGAGCTTGCGGTTTTCACCGGTAATCGCAATGTGGTCATCGCCCTCGCCTGCAAAGATGCACAGGCGCGCTTCTACCGGCAGGTCTACATTCATTACCTGCTTGCCCTTGCGGGTATTGGCGATGGTTTCGGTTTCCGGAACGATGAAACCATTGCCGACGGTGGAGGCCAGCACCAGCTTGCGGCCGGGTGCATGCTTGAACGCTGCGATTATGTCGCTGTCATTGTCCATGTCGACCATCACCCGGACCGGTTCGCCGTGGCCTCTTCCGCCGGGCAGCTTGGATGCTTCTAACGTGAAGAATTTGCCAGCGGTGGTGAACAGCACGATCTTGTCAGTGGTTTCGGCGGGGAATGCGGTTTTCAGCTTGTCCCCTTCCTTGAAGACGAGGCCGGCATGATCGGCAACATGGCCCTTCAGCGCCCTGATCCATCCTTTTTGCGAAAGGACGATGGTCACCGGCTCCTTCTCGATCATTGCCTGCTGGATATGCGAACTGTCGATGGTCGGGGCTTGCGCAAAGCCGGTCCGGCGCTTGCCCAGCGCCGTGTCGGGACCAAAGGCCTTGCCGATGTCCGCGATGTCCTTGGCCAGCACTTTCCACTGCAAGGCGGTCGAGGCAAGCAGCGCCTCGATCTGGGCCTTTTCCGCAGAGAGCGTGTCGTGCTCCTTGCGGATCTCGATTTCCTCAAGCTTGGCAAGTGCGCGCAAGCGCATGTTCAAGATGGCTTCGACCTGCACTTCCGACAGCGTGAATCGCGCCATCAGTGTTTTCTTCGGTTCGTCCTCGAACCGGATGATGCGGATGACCTCATCGATGTTGAGATAGGCGATCAGCAAACCGCCAAGGATTTCCAACCGCCGGTCGATTTCAGCAAGGCGGAAGCGCGAGCGACGCAGCAGCACTTCACGGCGATGGTCGAGCCATTCCTGCAGCGCTTCCTTGAGCGACAGGACGCGCGGTATCCTGCCCATGGAAAGCACGTTCATGTTGAGCGGGATGCGCGATTCAAGTTCTGTCAGCTTGAACAGCGATTCCATCAGGAGGTCGGGATCGACCGTGCGGTTTTTTGGTTCGATGACAACGCGAACGTCTTCTGCGGATTCATCGCGCACGTCCTCCACCAGCGGCAGGCGCTTGGCGAACAAAAGCTCGGCGATTTTCTCGATCAGCCGCGATTTCTGGACCTGATAGGGAATTTCGGTGATGACGATACGCCAGGTTCCGCGCCCGGCGTCTTCAAGGTTCCAGCGCGAACGGACCCGAAAGCCACCGCGTCCGGTCCGGTAGGCTTCGATGATTGATTCCCGATCATCAACGATGATGCCGCCGGTCGGAAAATCCGGACCGGGCACCATCTCCACCAGTTTTTCAAGCGGCGTTGAAGGGTCCTTGATCAGGACAATTGCCGCTTCGCACAATTCTGCGGCGTTGTGGGGCGGAATTGAAGTTGCCATGCCAACGGCAATGCCGGTAGCGCCATTTGCCAACAGGTTCGGGAAGGCACCGGGGAGGACCACCGGCTCCTTGTCTTCCTCGTTGTAAGTTGAGCGAAAATCGACGGCGTCCTCGTTGATGCCTTCCAGCAACAAGGTCGAAACCTCGGTCATTCGCGCTTCGGTGTAGCGGTAGGCCGCGGCATTGTCGCCGTCGATGTTGCCGAAATTGCCCTGTCCATCGATCAGCGGATAGCGGACGGCAAAGTCCTATGCGAGCCGTACCAGCGCGTCATAGACCGCCTGGTCGCCATGCGGATGGAACTTGCCGATGACATCGCCAACGATGCGGGCGCATTTCTTGAAGGCCTGGTCCGGATCGAGCCGCAGGATGCGCATGGCATGCAGAATGCGCCGCTGAACCGGCTTCAAGCCGTCGCGGACATCGGGCAGCGCCCGTCCCATGATCGTGGACAATGCATAGGCAAGGTAGCGTTCTTCGAGCGCCGATTTGAGATCGATGCCCTCAATTCCACTGCCATTGCCGCCATCGCCACCGCCGGGCGCAGGAATCAGGCTTTTTCCCATGGTCAGGGGTTAACGCGGGGCACACTGCAGCGCAAGGGACCAGACGATCGGTGAAAGCACAACCCGGACTTGCAAGCACCATGTTGCGAATTCTGTAATTTGCAACTATAGTTCTCTCATGTTCTGGCCCGGGGAGGCTATTCATGCGAGTTTGGTATATATTCGCAGCGTTATTATTTGCGCTTGGTCTTGGTTTGATCCCAGCCTGGGGGCAGACGCCGCCACAAATAGAGTGGGAAGTGCGAAATCCGTTCCGGTTTTTCCTGCCGGACAAGGACGGTGGTCCGTCGGTGTTCTATCAGATGCACAAGCAGGCGTATGATGCGGTTAATAAGAATGGTCATGGATCGCGAGCCGAAGGAAATGCTTCCAAGCCAATCAGTGAAGTTGAGAAGCTTCTCAACAATGCAGAAAATCTTCAATACGGCGACCCTAAAGACAGTTGGCTGCGGAAATTTTACAAAACCCAGAAGTCCGGCCCTCTCGCCAAGGCCAATGACCCAATTCGGGGCTGGGCAAAGTACATCGTGACCGAGGGCCAGGATTGCTGGGATACGTTAAAGCAGCTTCACTCTAATTGCGAAGACTATGTGAATCCTAAATTTCACGATGTTAGAGTTTTTATTGCAAATGGAAATTCCAATGACAAATGCGAATGGAGAAGTGAAAATTCAATGCTTTATGAGAATAACATTGATCGGGCAAATATTGTTACTAAAAAAGTGATTTCGCTTGGTTGTGATAAATCAATATATGCTGCTGTTCCCTACCGGAAAGGAGACGGCTCAGCCGATATTTTTTTGAAGTTAAATAACAATGAGGAAATACAAAAAAATATAGAAGTTACCGATTACCTTATAGTCGGCTTGGGAGATTCAATCGCAGCTGGCGAAGGCAATCCGGACAGCCCGGCGCTGATGGAATTGAAAGGATATAAAAAAGTTTTTGCGGGCAATTTGGTTCCATTCGTTATTTCTGATGATGGGAAAGAAATCAAAAAAGCCAGCGAGGATGAAAGATTTAGGAGTAAAAAGGGAAATTTCGCGGTTTCCATGACCTCCAGAAGGGGTGGAAGTGTCGATGGTCGAGATTACGGGGCCCATTGGCTGGATCGAAATTGCCACCGCTCACTCTACAGCTATCAGCTGCGTATTGCATTGCAGAAATCACTTGAAGCAGGGAAGCATGCCGCGGTCACCTATCTGGGATATGGTTGCTCCGGTGCGAAGATCGATGAAGGGCTCCTGCTTGAATATAATGGGAAAGAAAATATTGACACATCAAAAATGGATAAAAATTCAAAAAATCGCAGAAAAGCCCCGCAAATTGCACGACTGATCGAAGAGCTTTGTGAAAAGAGAAATTCGCCAAAAAATATTCCTGTAGAATTACAAAAAACCGAAAAGAACGAAAAAACCAAAAAAATAACACCTGTATTAAAGCCTCATTCAGTGAAATTGCCGGGATGTATTAAATATGCCCGAGAAATTGATCTTCTAATGCTTTCAATTGGGATCAACGACATAAATTATGCGGGTATTGTAATGAATGCTACGCTTCCTGATAAAAATAGGGAAAATGCCAACGCACTCGCCAGAATTTACAAAGTTGTCAAGGCAGTAGTTCCCGGTGAGAACCCTGCGGCAGATATTCCAGCTAACTTGAATACATTTTTCAATGTGCTGAAAGCAACCGGTATCAAAGTCAAAGAAAAATCCGGCATACCAAATGTAATTATTCCTGCATATCCAAATGGTGGCGCAAACAATCGAGATAAGAAAATATGCGGAACGAACAATTGGGAGAGTTTTCACGGAATGACCGCAACACACGAATTTCTTACTATAAATAAAATGAAAATTGGCAAAGCCAAGGAAGCTGTTTCAAGTTTGAATGAAGCATTCTCCGCTCATAACAATTACAGTTTTCTTAAAAAATTCATATTTGCGCGGTCTACAGAAGATTTATTTAAAATTAATGGAATTTGCGCCGGCCTACCAAGCCCTAAAGGACTCGCATCTAAACACTTGCTCCGTAATTTCATGCAAGTGCCAATTTATGTTAGTAGCGGAACTACTGACTCCAATCGATGGGAATGGGGCATGTCAGGCTACGACTGGCCATGTTATGCAAGCCGCGATCGGTGGATGAGGACTTTTGATGATGCATACTTATGCTCCAATACCTGGAGTGAGGGACATTATCCGACCGGGCCAAATCGCCGGCTGAACGCTGTAGATATTGCCATGCTGACGTTGGGTGGCCCGGCTCATCCCACTGCCGAGGGTCAAGCCCACTTCGCCGACGCGGTCTGGAAGGTGATCGTCGAAAGGGGCCTGCTGAAATAGGCAGGTATGGGTTCCGACACACTCTGAAACCCTGCTTGCGCAACTCATCGGCATTTCAATCAGAGTCAGATAAATGGGCGTCGCAGCCCGAGCAAACGCCGTTCCATTGGCAGCGGCTCTGACTGCAGCGCAAGGGACCAGCCAAAGCGCTTGCGGGATGGAAATCTGCGCGTGTCACATATTTCTTCAATGAATCACGGTAAGGCAAAAGCAACAGATTTGCGGAGCCCGCCATGCTTGTTCGATTGTTTGCAGCCATCGCTGCCCTGCTTTTTCTTTGCCTTCCTTCGCTTGCGCTTGAACCCGATCAGATTTTTGACCGGTTTTTCACGCAATGGGGCGTGGCCAAGGGCGCGGCCACTTACGTTTCCGTAGAAAAAACCGGCGAAACCGGTGTTGTGTTCAAGGGCGTGAGCCTTGGCAAGGAAGATGACAGCCTGCGCATCGAGAGCCTGACGCTGGAAGGGATCGTGCCGGACGGTACCGATATTGTCCTCGTGAGCAAGGCGCAGTTTGGCCCAATCACCCGCGACAGCCTTGATCCGCAGGGCAAGAAAATCGCCATGCGTATTGATGGCGCGAGGGCAAGCGGCATAAGACTGCTCGCGCCAACATCGCAAGAGCCGATGGTTTCACCGGCCATGCCGTTGCTGTTTGAGGCGGGGCCCATCAGCGTCACCCTTGATGGTGCGCCAGCAGTGAACCTTGCGGCCTTTCGCACCAAAAGCGCGCTTGATGCATCGGGTCAGACCATTGTTTTCAGCATGGACGCGCCGGGCATCGGCCTGGATCTCTCCGGTGCATCGCCGCGCATGAAGGGACAAGCGGAAGCGCTGGGGTTTGAGGCAGTGCGGATCGACCTTTCCATGAAAGGGAACTGGAACCCTGCAACCGGGCATCTGGTGCTGGAAGACTACAGGATCGCGGAACAAGGCACGGGCGCATTGTCCGCTTCGCTGGTGCTGGAAGGATACACCCTTGCGAGCGTCGCAGCATTTCGGCAATTTGGGCAGCGGTACGCAAACCTTGGTGTAGCCAATGGCGAAGCCAAGCAGGCGGCAAGCCGAGAACTTACGGATTTGCTTTCGTCAATCAAACTTTCTGCTTTCAATTTGAAATTCGAAGACCGCTCGTTTGCTGCAAGGTTCATGGCCGTTCAATCGCAAGCAGCAGGTGCCACGCCACAGGAAATGGCGCCGGTGTTTGCAGAGATGGCCGGTGCATCCGTTTCGCCATTGCTGGGTGAGTCATTTGCAACCCAGGTTTCGCAAGCCTTGGGCGCATTCCTAGCCAATCCGGGAAGCATTGTGCTGTCAGCCAGCCCCAAGGAGCCGGTCGCGATCCCGCAGATCATCGAGACCTTTCTGAATTCGCCCAATGCAATTGCCGCCCTGCTTGCCTTGCAAATTAGTTCGACGAGATAGGCTGCGTCACTGTTTGGCGGCGCGCTGCGCCTCGGCCTGCTTCAGATACTGCTCGCCCTGCGCCTTTTGCAGCGGGTCGGAATTGTCCAGAATTTGCATTGCAATTGCAGCAATCGTGACCCCCTCCACCACAATTTCACCGGCGCTTTGCGCCGGGATCTTCGCAGCCACATGGCCAAAGACTGTCAGTAGATCGCTCGACTTGGAAAAGTTGGTGGAGAAGTTTTCATTGTCGGTGGCAATGCCGAGCTTTTGGGCGAAGGGGTCTGCGTCAAAAGGATAGACCATCAAACCGGTATTTGTGCGCTCGATCAGGCCATACATTGGCTTGTCGCCTTCCAACACTTCGGCGGCAAAAAAGCCGTTGCGCGCGCCATTCGCCTTCACAGAAACAAAGCGCAATTGGGCGATCTTGCCTTCGTTTTCCCAACGGTACTGCGCGCCCTCGCGGGTGATGAGGGAGGCGTGGATTTCGCCATCCTGCACGCCGTAGAGCACCGCGCTTTGCGGCAGCGGCAGGCTCGTTTTCACGCCATCAAACAGCGGTGTGGGCGCGCTGATACAGCCGGAAGCACCCAACAATCCTGTCAGCATTGAAAGGGCCAGAAGGGCACTGCGTAACGAGGGGTTTGTCATGCGATTCTCCCGAGCCGCAGTTTATGCCCATCGTCCTGTAGTCGGCAATCACTGCGCACATCGCTTGACGACATACCGACCAGTTGGTATGTTTCTTACATGAACATAGAGCTACCCAAACAAAATGCCCGCACAAAGTTGCTGGAAGCGGCATTCAGCGTGATCCGCGAACAGGGTTTTTCGGCCACCAGCGTCGATGATCTGTGCGCGGCAGCAGGCGTCACCAAGGGCGCGTTTTTCCATCATTTTGCCACCAAGGAGGCGCTGGGTGTGGCTGCGGCCGATTATTGGTCGCTGGTTACCGGTGGGCTATTCGAGACAGCTCCCTACCACCGGCATGCTGATGCGGCGCAGAGGGTGATTGGATATGTGGCGTTCCGCAAGGCGATCCTGCAGGGCGAGATCGCGCAGTTCACCTGCCTTGCAGGCACCATGGTCCAAGAGACCTATGTCAGCAGCGTTGCGATCCGCGACGCCTGTGCCAACAGCATCACCGGCCATGCCGCCAAGCTTGAGGCAGACATCGAAGAAGCGATGCGCAATCGCAACCTCACCGGCTTCACGGCGCGCAGCCTGGCGATGCACACACAAGTGGTGCTTCAGGGTGCCTTCATTCTCGCCAAGGCGCTTGGCAGTGCTGCGCCCGCCCTCGACAGCCTCGACCACCTGACACGCTATCTGGAACTGCTGTTTAATCAAGAATCGGAGGAAAAGGCATGACGCAGAACGAGGGATACCAACTCACCTTGACCCGGCTGATCAATGCTTCACCGTTGATGGTCTACCGCGCATGGACTGAACCTGAACTGTTGAAGCAATGGTTCACGCCACGGCCCTGGACGACGCCAATTGTCGAAACCGATGTTCGCCCCGGCGGCTCCAACTACATCCTGATGCGCGGGCCGAACGGCGAGGAACATCCGAACCACGGGGTCTACCTTGAAGTCGTTCCCGGCAGGCGACTGGTGATGACCGACGCATATGTGCGCGCCTGGGTGCCTTCGCAAAAACCGTTCACTACCATGGTTCTCACCTTCGATCCTGAAGGCGACAAGACGCGCTACACCGCAATTGTGCACCACTGGACACAGGAAGATCGCGACGCCCACGAAAAGATGGGTTTTCACGAAGGCTGGGGGATGGCAACCGACCAGATGGAAGCGCTGCTTCAATCGCTTTGAACCGGAGGAAAAACCATGGAACCGACCATCTATCTGTTTTTCAACGGCAATTGCCTGGAAGCAATGACCCACTATGCCAAGGTACTCGGTGGGGAAATCACCGGCGTGATGCGCAATGGCGACGCCCCAAACCCTGAGAGCCGCATGCCTGGTGCTGACGACCTCGTCATGAACATGAACCTGCGGCTTGGAAAATCCAATCTCATGGCGTCTGATGCCGCGGATGGATGGCATGAAAAGCCGCAGGGATTTGCCGTTGCGATTGACGCGGCGTCCATAGAGGAATTCGACCGGGTCCATGGTCAACTTTCACAGGATGCACAAGAAGTGTTGATGCAGCCAGCCGAGACCTTTTGGGCCGAGCGGTTCGCGATGTTCACCGACAAATACGGGACGCCCTGGATGCTCGGTTTCACCGGCAACAAGACGGCGGGAGGCCAGCAATGAGCGAACTCATAACCTGCATCTGGTTTGACCATGGCGAGGCCGCCAAGGCGGCGGCTTTTTATGCTGCCACGTTTCCCGACAGCCATGTTGACCGGCTGAACCGCGCGCCGGGTGATTTTCCCGGCGGGACTGCCGGCAGCGAACTGACCGTGGAATTTACCGTGCTTGGGCGCAAGTTCGTAGGCCTGAACGGCGGGCCGATTTTCAAGCCCAATGAGTCCGTAAGCTTCATGGTGATTACCGAAAGCCAGGAAGAAACCGACCGCTACTGGGACGCCATCATCGGCAATGGCGGCGTGCCAAGTGCCTGCGGCTGGTGCAAGGACCGCTGGGGCTTTTCATGGCAGATCACGCCGCGCCTGCTGCTGGAGCTGACAACCCACCAAGACACTGCAACTGCCAAGCGGGTGTTCGAAGCGATGATGGAAATGACGAAGATCGACATTTCGGCCCTTGAAGCCGCGCGTGACCGGAAGGAGTGAACCATGTTGGATGTGACGAAAACTGCAGCGCATGGCATCGCAATCAGCATCCCTGCGGTCGTTACCCGAAAGGCCGCGCCGTATCTGGCGATTGCGGCCAAGGGAATGATGCACGAATTGCCGCAATTTGCCCCGCCAAGGTTTGCCGCGCTGCATGCCTGGATGCACGGCAAAGGCATCGAGCCACAAAGCGGCGTGTTCCGCTACAAACGCTTTGGCGCCGATGGCAGCGTTGAACTCGATGTCGCAACCCAAACGCACCATGCGCAGACAGGAGGCGGCGAGGTGATTGCCGGTGAACTGCCAGCCGGGCGCTATGCAACAGCCACTTACACCGGTCCCTATGACCGGCTGTACGATGCGTTTTCGATGCTGAACGGCTGGGTGGAAGCGCGCGGCCTGAGCGTCGCAGGAGCCCCCGGCGCGCCGCAATGCCAAGCGGAAATCTACCGGGTTTCACCCGCGCAAACCGGCGACGCGGCGAAATGGGAAACCGATCTGCTGCTGAAACTTGCTGACGGCTAGTACTTCGGCCAACCGGGGTGCAACGTTCCCTCGCGAAGCGCCAGCGGGATGCGCTCCGATTGTTCCACCAGAGAACTTGCAAGGGCGGACCAGAAGGTCCGCCCTTGCCTTGTTCAAGACGCCAACATCGGCTGCGCGTTCTTTTCCCAGTCAATGCGCCGTGTCATGATCATGGTGGCGGCGATAGCTGAAAAGGCGATGATTGCGCCGGCCAGCAATGCATATTCTTCCTCGTTCAGCACCAGGAAGACGACCAGGTACAAAAGACCCAGCACAGCTGCCATCGTAAAGCCGCGGCTGCGCTCCCTCAGAGCATCACCAACATACCATGCGATCAGCAGCGTCGTCGCCGCAGAGGAGATGCCATAGGCGGCGGCAAAGCCTATGTGTTCTGCCAGAGCCAGCAGCAGGATGAAAAACACCACCAGCGCCAGCCCGACCAGGATGTATTGTATCCAATGAACTGGCCGCTGCCCGGTCATCTCGAGCACAAACACCGAGAGAAACACGAGCGAGAAAAAGGCAATCGAGTATTTCAGTGTCCGCGATACCTTCTGGTAGAACTGCAATGGTTCGACAAAGCCTATGTCTATGGCGCCGGCCGAAGTCGGCATCACCGCATCGAGCGATATGGCATCAAGACCGCGAGCAAGGCTGGGAATTGTCCACTCGGCGGTGAAGCCCTCTTTGCCGACCGTGCGGGCGTCGGGCAGATAGCGGCCATCAAATCCAGGATGCGGCCAGGCCGAAGCCACTTTCAACTGTGTTGTCGCCGCATTGGGCACAACAGAGAGCAGTTTCGAGCCGTTGAAGCCAAGTTCAATGGAATAGGCAAATCCGGCCAAAGCCTTGGCTTGCCCGATTGCAGCATGGATGCCGCCGAATCTGGCGTTTTCGGCCCCTGCGTCGCCATCACTTTTATGGATGTTCCAGCCCTTGACGCCCTTGAGGCCCGGCAAGAAAGGAGTTGCCGTTTCGCCATCAATTGACATCAACACTTCGGATCTAAAACCACCGAGGTCGGAAAGGCTCATCACGATGAAGGCAGCACCGATTTCCGGTGTTGCACCTGCCTCGCGAAGAGCATCGAGGCGAGCTGGCGCAAACCGGCCGGTCAGCCTTGCCTTCGTGTGATAGACGGGCAGCGCGTAGATCGATTTGCGGCGCTCTTCCACGGCTACATCAGCATCGACTCTAGCGCTTTCGGCCGACTGGATAGCGAAACGCCGTGATCCAGGGCTGACCTGACCGGACGCATTGGTGGTCAGATAGCGGTACGGGATCACGAGATACGGACCATTGAGTTCCTGCGGTCCGCCCCATCCCGCAGAGATGGATGAAGAAACAGTCCCCGCGCGTTCTGAGCGTTCTTCGACGAGTTGCAGCACCATCATTGCGGGTATCAGAAGCAGTGTTGAGATGATGCCCATAAGCAAGAACCGGAAGCCCGGCGAATGGGCACGGAAAAGCGGGCCGAGACCGCGAGCGGCCGGCTGTTCAACTGTGGTTGTGTCAGTCAAGTTTTGTCCCTCCGAGTGAATGTGCGCGGAGGTTGTGGATTGCGTTTACGACCCCATTTGGGCGGCTTTCCGCGCCTGCATGGCGGAATCACGGCATTCCAGGGGCAGTTGCGCTAGACCAACAAACTGGCGGCGCATTTCGTTTGCACGAGCAAGATTAATTGCCAGACTTTCATCGTAAAGGCAGTTCAGGTCTGATATCCAAAACGGGTCAGGCCAAGACATCTGTATCTGGCTCCGACTTGGCGGTGCTGAACCAGGCCCCGGACGGGAACCCGATCAAGTCGGATTCCCTCAACGTCAGCGGCAACAGAAGCGAATTCAGGAAGGTATTTGGAAATGAATGACGCCATCACAATGCCGGCGCAAAAGGCGGACAATGCCGCATGGATCGGGCTTGGCGTGCTCACCGTGCCTTGCATGATCTATTCGATGGACCTGACGGTTTTGAACCTGGCGGTGCCTTCGCTGGCGCGCGATCTCAATCCCACCGCCAGCCAGTTGCTTTGGATCATCGATGTCTATGGCTTCATGGTCGCCGGCTTCCTGATGGTGATGGGCGCGCTTGGCGACCGTTATGGCCGTCGGCGGGTTCTGTTGATCGGGGCAACTGCCTTTGGTGCCGCCTCGGTCATTGCGGCCTTCGCACAGACCCCAGAACAGCTGATTGTGGCGCGCGCGGTGCTTGGCATTGCCGGAGCCACGCTCGCCCCTTCAACGCTTTCGCTGATCTCCAGCATGTTTCGCGACGAGAATGAGCGCACTTTTGCTATCTCGATCTGGGTCATGGGGTTTTCGGTCGGCGGCATCATCGGGCCGGTCGTGGGCGGCTTGCTCATCGAATATTTCTGGTGGGGATCGGTGTTCCTGATAGCCGTGCCGCCGATGCTGTTGCTGCTGGTCACCGGACCTTTCCTATTGCCCGAATTCAGGGATGAGGAAGTGCGCCCCATCGATTTTGCCAGCGCTTTGCTTTCGCTTGCGGCGGTGCTTTTGAGCATTTACGGGATCAAATCCTGGGCTGAACACGGCTTAAGCGGCAATGCCGCGTTGATGATTGCGCTTGGCCTTGCATTGGTTTTTGTGTTCGTGCGTCGCCAGTTTACCATTGCCCATCCGATGATTGATCCCAGCCTGTTTTCATCGCCGGTATTTTCGCTGTCGCTGTCGATCAACGCCATCGCGATCTTTTTCATGTTCGGCGTGTTCATCTTCTTCGCGCAGTATCTGCAACTGGTTGTCGGGCTTTCGCCGTTCGATGCAGGGCTTTGGTCATTGCCCACCGCGATCGCCTTTGCGGCGGCCTCGCCATTCACCGCCAGCCTTGCTGACAGGTTCACGCCGGTTGTCGTGATGACCGGGGGAATGCTGCTGGCCTCTGCAGGCTTTGTTGCGCTGGCGCTTTCGAACGACCTGTTGCTGGTCACCTTGTCCGGCGTGGTTTTTTGCGTCGGCTTCACGCCGGTGATTTCAC